>CAZJYZ010000027.1:0-40764 GCA_964550345.1 uncultured Aliiroseovarius sp.
TTGATCCTCCGTTTCCTAACTATAAGGGCGGACCGGTTCAAAGGGGGAGGATCAATTGCATCACTCATTTATAATGTTGCACTCGGCGTAATAAATCGCGCTATGCCACAGCTAATGGTAGCTTTTGTCGGTGCGCCGGCGATCACTGCTGGCGGCTTGATTCTGCTCGCGCTTACGGCGCCGTACCTGCTGGCAATTTGGTTAACGGCCCTGAATACCTTCCTGGCTGCCCCATTCGGAGGGTATTGATGGCGGGTTCGGATGAAAATGACGACAAGCAACATGAACCAACGCAAAAAAAATTAGAGGATGCGCGCCGCAAAGGTGACGTTCCAAGATCAACTGATCTGACGACTGCGGCAGCGTATGGCGGATTGTTGATTGTTGCATTTTCCGTAGGGGGTGCGGGTCTGCAAACAACCGGGGTTGTGTTCTCCGGACTTATATCGCGAGCCGAAGAGGCCCCGAATTTGGTTTTTTCAGGATCGTCCGCACCGTTTGTCGGGGCGGTCATACGCGCCATGGTTTCTGGGCTATTACCCTGGTTTCTAATCCCGGGCCTGGCCGCCTTGTTGGCAGTCATAGCACAACGTGGGTTCGTCGTTGCACCTGAAAAAGTAAAGCCAAAACTTAACAGGATTTCACCCCTGCCAAATGCTAAAAACAAATTTGGCCGTTCGGGTTTGTTCGAGTTTTCAAAGAGTTTCGTGAAGCTCAGTGTTTACTCACTGGTAATGGGTTTGTTCATCTGGAAGCAACTGCCTGTAATTATCGAGGCAATTTCCATGAACCCCCCGTTGATACAGGTAATAATGTTTCGCCTGTGTATTTCATTCTTCCTGATAGTGCTCCTCATTAGCTTGGTTATAGGGGGTGTCGATTTTCTGTGGCAGCGACACGAACATATGCGCAAAAATCGCATGTCACATAAGGAGCTAACTGATGAAATCAAACAAAGCGAAGGGGACCCACATGTGAAGCAGCAACGACGTCAAAAAGGGTATGATATCGCGATGAACCAAATGTTGAGCGATGTACCGAAGGCTGACGTTGTAATCGTTAACCCGACCCATTTTGCGGTCGCCCTGCAATGGAGCCGTTTGCCCGGTGCTGCACCGATTTGTGTCGCAAAGGGGGCAGACAACGCAGCCGCGCGAATACGCGAGGTAGCCTCGGAAGCAGGGGTGCCCATTCATAGTGATCCACCAACCGCGCGCGCGCTCCATGCGCTTGTTGAAATTGGTCAGGAGATTAAATCGGAACATTACGAAGCCGTCGCTGCAGCCATCCGCTTTGCCGAGGCAATGCGTAAGCGAGCCCGACTATCGCAAGGCGGGCATGAGTCATGAACGCAAAACGCAAAGACTTGAAAAGGCTAAGCCAACTGGCGGATCTCGTGCTTGATACCGAGCTCGCTAAATTGGCGAATACGACCCGGCATCGTGACATAGTCCGCGGACAAATTTCTCAACTGGACGAGGATTTGAGGGATTTCGCTCAGCAACGGGCAAGCGAAAATCATCAGGATGCGCAGGTGTTGTCGGGTAAAGACAAAGGGTGGCAGGATTGGCGCAGGACAAAACGAGCAGGTCTGAATGCCAAACTCGCCAAAGCGGAAGCCGAACGAGAATCCGCGAAGACAGTCACAAGAAAAGCCTTTGGCCGGGCACAGGTCCTTGAGGAGCTTGTATCTAAGAGCAGGGAATGACCGAGGGGACTGGCAACAAACGAGGCTCTGTCAGAAATATTGATATTTGCGGCTGAATCCCCATATTGGCATCATGGGTCCTGTATTTCTTATAATCATTGGTGCCGCGGCTGGCTTCCTTGCGACGCGAATAATGGACATTGAAGCCAGTATTCCAACCACGATTGCTGTTGGCGTATTGGGGGCATTGATCGGCGGGGTGACATTGCGGTTCTTGATGGCAACAATGGCGGTTGCTGGTGGGTTTATCGGAGCTGTTTTAGGTGCACTATTTCTGATCTGGCTGTGGCAAAAATTTAGTAGTTAGCTTCCAGTTTCGGCAATCGGCGCCATATAGAAATATCACTATGATTTTTTAAGCTGCCGATTTAGGATGTGGTATGACAGTTATCCTCTATATTCTAATCGGCGCAGCGGTTGGCTGCATAATATCCTGGGCAATTGAGATAAAGACAGGCTCGCCGGTGGCAATTAGTATTTGTGCGCTGGGCGGGTTGGTTGGCGGTTTGGTTTCGCAGTTTGTCATTCCGTTATCCGCGCTAATCTTTGGTATTCTCGGCGCATTTGTCGGCGCGGTGCTGCTGATGTGGATATTTTCAACAGCTGCCCGCTGACTGGCAACAGGATGTCGGCTTAAGGCTTGTACGGTTCCATTCCTGCGCGAGCAAGTTCGTCTGCGCGTTCATTTTCTTCATGCCCTGCATGGCCCTTGACCCACTCCCAAACCACCTGGTGGCTTGCCTGCGCGTCTTCCAGTCGCTGCCATAATTCCACGTTTTTGACCGGTTTTTTCGATGCGGTGCGCCAGCCGTTTTTCTTCCAGCCGTGGATCCACGAGGTGACCCCATTTTTGACATAGGCGCTGTCAGTGACCAGTGTGATTTTGCTGGGGCGTGACAATGCCTCCAGCGCCTCAATTGCGGCCATCAATTCCATTCGGTTATTTGTGGTGTCAGGCGCACCGCCTTTCAACTCGCGCTCTTTAAGCAATGTGTCGCCTTCTTTCGCGACCATCAATACGCCCCAACCGCCGGGGCCGGGATTGCCCGAACAGGCGCCATCCGTATACGCAAAAAGTTCAGCCATGGGCGTGCAACACAAGCCAGGGTTCTATATTTCCGGCCATGCCCGGGCCTTCGCCCTGATGGCTTGAAGTAATTGTAAAGCCTGCCTCTTTCAGTAGGCCCGCAAGTTCGGCCTTGCTATAATAGCTGTAAAAACGCCCCAATTTGTCGGTTCCTTCGCCCGTACCCAACTTCATTCCCAAATGCAGAATGGCGCCTTTCTTGCCAGCTTGTTTAAGTCTGGCCAGATGGCCGGGGAGGTCAGAACGCGGGGCGTGAAGCAGGCTGAAATTGGCCCAGATCCCATCATAGACTGCCACCGCATTGATCTCGTCGAAACGAGCCTGCCAAGCGGTTACACCGATTTGGGTTTTGGCCGTCGCAACCATTTTGGCGGAGGCGTCAACCGCGTCCACCTGAAAACCGGCTTTTGCCAGCCATGCTGCATAAAACCCAGGCCCGCAGCCCAGATCCAATACGCGACCGCCGGCTGGCAGTAGATCAGCAAATGCTTCGAGGTCATGTAGTTCATGCAAGGCTTGGGCCATTCGCCCGTATTCCTCGGCCCTAGCATCATAGGCAGCAATGGTGCTGTCATCGCTCATTTTGTGTCTCTCAAAATCCGGGGCACCTTGAATTCAACATTTTCCTTCGCGGTTTCCATGAGTTCAACATTCACATCAAAGCGGTCACGGAAGGTGGAAATAACCTCGTCGATCAACACCTGCGGTGCCGAGGCCCCTGCCGTCAGACCAAGGGTGGTAACACCCTCAAACGTGGTCCAGTCAATGTTATCCGCGCGTTCAACAAGCTGGGCATAGGTACACCCTGCAGCTCGCGCCACTTCGACCAGGCGCCGTGAATTCGAGGAATTCGGCGCTCCGATGACCAGGAGGGCATCCACCTTTGGCGCGATGGCTTTAACCGCCATTTGGCGGTTGGTGGTGGCGTAGCAGATATCTTCCTTATGCGGCCCGATGATGGCGGGAAACCGGGCACGAAGGGCCGCAACGATTTCGGCGGTATCATCAACCGACAAAGTGGTTTGCGTAATGTAGGCAAGGCGTTCGGGGTCACGTGGGGCCAGGTTTGCAACGTCCCCGGCTGTTTCAACTAACAAAACCTCACCATCAGGCAATTGACCCATTGTACCGATGGTTTCCGGGTGACCCTTATGCCCGATCATGATCATTTGCAGGCCGGCTTCATTGTTACGTTCAGCCTCCATATGGACCTTTGAAACCAAGGGGCAGGTTGCGTCGATATATACCATTTCGCGGCGCCGGGCTTCTGCCGGGACTGACTTGGCCACGCCATGGGCTGAAAATACCACGGGCCGGTCGCTGGGGGCTTCGTTCAGTTCTTCCACAAAAACCGCACCCTTGGTGCGCAGGCCGTCCACGACAAAACGGTTGTGCACTATTTCGTGTCGGACATATACCGGCGGGCCCCACTTCTCCAAAGCCAGTTCAACAATGCGAATGGCGCGGTCAACACCGGCGCAAAAGCCCCGGGGAGCGGCAAGGTAGAGTGTTATTTTTGGTTTGGTCACGGGGCCACCTGAAATATTGTCTGTACAGATGTAACGTTGAGACTGCCCATGGTCCATGAACAATAAGGCCGGGCATAATTTTGCCCGGCCCTTGAGGCATAATTGAGGTTAATCCTGCGCGTCTGCAGGTTCGGTTCCATCCTCAAAATCCGTGTCGTACTCACGAGGTGGACGGCCAATCACGTCTTTGAGCTCCTCCAACTCGATGAAGTTGTCGGCCTGACGGCGTAGATCGTCGGCAATCATCGGTGGCTGACTACGGATGGTGGATACCACGGAAACACGCACGCCTTTACGTTGGATGGCAGCCACCAGTGGGCGGAAATCTCCGTCGCCAGAGAAAAGCACGATATGATCGAGATGCCGCGCCAGTTCCAGCGCATCAACCGCAAGTTCGATATCCATGTTGCCCTTGACCTTACGGCGACCCATAGAATCGGTGTATTCCTTCGCCGGTTTGGTGACCATTGAGAAGCCGTTATAGTGCAGCCAATCAACCAGGGGGCGAATAGGGGAGTAGTCGTCATTCTCTAGTAGAGCGGTATAGTAGAAAGCTCTGAGCAGTTTTCCGCGGCGCATGAACTCCTGCCGCAGAAGCTTGTAGTCAATGTCAAATCCCAGCGATTTGGCAGCAGCGTAGAGGTTAGACCCGTCTATAAAAAGCGCGAGCCGCTCATCTTTGTAAAACATAATTGTTTCCCTTTTTAGCTTTTCGCCTAATATTTCCGTGAGTGAGTGGGAAAAGAAATATATGCGAAATCACCCGCAATGTAGGGATTATTAACGATGTCGCAAGACGCAAATGGAATGAGTCCTAAAAATCAACCTTTGGTTGCAATAGGAAGTAATGAAGAATACCAGTTTGGTGGCGCTGTTGCCATTGTTAAAGCTGCAATCATTGCGCTTGGGCTTGCCGGGTTACCGGTTCGTAGTGTCAGCCGACTTTATCGTACGCCCTGCTTCCCGGCAGGATATGGCCCGGATTTCATAAACGCAACGGTGGGATTAAGCAGTGACCTGCCGGCGCAGGAGATTCTGAAGCGCCTGCATGAAGTTGAAGATGAATACAGACGTGGCCGTGAAAAACGATGGGGGCCACGAACGCTTGATCTGGATTTGCTAGCGATTGGCGGGCAAATATTACCGAATAAGGATAAGCTGCGACATTGGATGGAGTTGCCGATCGAAAGTCAGTTGCAGAGCGCGCCTGACCAGTTGATTTTGCCCCACCCCCGCTTGCAGGATCGGTCGTTCGTTCTGATTCCTTTGTCCGAGATTGCGCCTGACTGGGAGCATCCAGTGACGGGGAAAACGGTAACAGAGATGGTAAATGAACTGCCAGAGGTGGATAAAACCGCAATAACTCCCATCGAATAGGGTGGCTGGCTGCCAAATGCCCTTGCCAACAAGGGAATCGCGCCCTAAATAAGCGGCCTGACCCTCCCATTGTAGGAATGGAGCATACATATGGCCCGCGTGACGGTTGAAGACTGCGTTGACAAAGTACCGAACCGGTTTGATCTGGTTATGCTGGCGGCACATCGTGCGCGCGAGATTTCGGCCGGTGATGCGATCACCGTTGACCGTGACAACGACAAAAACCCGGTTGTTTCCCTGCGTGAGATTGCCGAAGAAACTCAAAGCGTTGAAGAGCTGCGTGAGCGGATGATTGAAAGCCACCAGACCCAGATTGAAGTCGACGAGCCTGAAGAGGATTCAATGGCGCTTTTGATGGGGGCCGAGGCCGCTGACAAGCCTGCCGAAGATGACATGAGCGAGGAAAACCTGCTCCGCGCACTCATGGCTGCGCAAGGGCAAGGATAGGGCGGGGAAAACTAACCCCCGTATAGGCGGACCGGATGGGCGTTGCCGACGCAGAAGAACTTGTCGCTCTGGTCCGGGCTTATAACCCGAAATCAAATTCTGATCTTATCCGGCAGGCTTTTGCCTACGGCGCCGAGATGCATGAGGGGCAATATCGCCACTCAGGTGAGCCCTATTTTACCCATCCAGCAGCTGTTGCTGGCATTCTTGCCAAGCAACGACTGGATGACGCCACCATCGTAACTGCCCTGCTTCATGACACGATCGAAGACACAAAATCCACTTTTGGCGAAGTCGAAGCCAAATTTGGCCGGGAGGTTGCCGAGTTGGTAGACGGCGTCACCAAGCTAACCAATCTGCAGCTAAGCTCGACTGCCGCCAAGCAGTCGGAAAATTTCCGCAAGCTCTTCATCGCCATATCCAAGGATATGCGCGTCATCCTGGTCAAATTGGCAGACCGCCTGCACAATATGCGCACGATCCGCGCCATGCGCCCCGACAAGCAGGTACAGAAATCACGCGAGACCATGGATATTTACGCGCCTCTTGCCGGACGAATGGGAATGCAATGGATGCGCGAAGAGCTGGAGGATCTGGCGTTTCACGTCCTGAATCCAGAAGGCAGAAACTCGATCATTCGCCGTTTCATACGGCTGCAAAAAGACAGCGGTGATGTGATCCACAAGATCACCGGCGACATACGCGGAGAGTTGGACAAGGCAGATATCAGCGCCGAAGTGTTTGGTCGCGCCAAGAAACCCTATTCAATCTGGCGCAAGATGCAGGAGAAAGATCAGAGCTTTTCGCGCCTGTCTGACACCTACGGGTTTCGGGTGGTGACAGAAAATGAAGGGGATTGTTACCGCGTCCTCGGTGCAATCCACCAACGCTGGCGTGCTGTGCCTGGACGGTTCAAGGACTATATCAGCCAACCGAAGACAAACGGCTACCGCTCAATTCACACAACGGTTTCGGGCCGGGATGGCAAACGGGTCGAAGTTCAGATCCGAACCCGTCAGATGCACGAAGTCGCGGAAACCGGCGTTGCGGCGCATTGGTCTTACCGCGACGGTATCAGGGTCGAAAACCCCTTTGCGGTGGATCCCGCCAAATGGGTTGCGACCCTGACCGAGCGGTTGGATGCGGCGGGTGATCATGACGAGTTTCTGGAACATGTGAAGCTCGAAATGTACGCTGACCAGGTATTTTGTTTTACGCCCAAGGGTGAGGTTGTGAAACTGCCACGCGGAGCGACGCCGCTTGATTTCGCCTATGCAATCCACACCCGTATCGGTGACCGCTGTGTCGGCGCGC
This sequence comes from uncultured Aliiroseovarius sp., assembly GCA_964550345.1. Classification (GTDB taxonomy): domain Bacteria; phylum Pseudomonadota; class Alphaproteobacteria; order Rhodobacterales; family Rhodobacteraceae; genus JAAEUB01. The sequence goes on from CAZJYZ010000027.1 coordinate 7,463, forward strand.
GCATTGATGGCATCCGTGTTCCACTCTGGACCCGTATCAGAAACGGCCAATCGGTTGAGATTGTCACGGCCGAAGGGCAAAGCCCGCAAGCCACATGGATTGATATCGTTGCCACGGGCCGCGCCAAAAGCGCCATTCGCCGCCGGTTGCGCGAAGAAGACCGTGAAAGGTTTATCAAACTTGGGCGCGAACTGGCGCGGGTTGCGTTTGAGCATGTTGGGCGCAAGGCCACTGAGAAAGCCCTTACAACCGCGGCCAAACGGCTCTCACTAGAGGGCTCTGCCCAATTACTGGCGCGGCTTGGCTCGGCCGAGCTTGCTGCTAGTGAAGTGGTGGCTTTGCTCTACCCCGAGGCGCTGTCGGTCGGGGATGAGATAGAAGTGACGAGTGCGGTGGTTGGGCTTGATCAGGGAGAGGCCTTTAACCGCGCATCCTGCTGCCAGCCAGTACCGGGTGAACGCATTGTCGGGATTACCTATCGTGGCAAGGGCGTGGTCATTCATGCGATTGACTGCGCCGGGCTTGAGGAATTTGCCGATCAGATGGAGCGCTGGGTTGATCTGCATTGGCAACCGGGCCGGCATCCGCCGGTGCATACTGTCAGCCTTGATCTGACAATATCCAATGACGCTGGGGTATTGGGACGAATTTGCTCATTGATTGGCGAGCAGAAAGCCAATATCTCGGACTTGAACTTTCTTGATCGAAAGCCAGATTTTTACAGGTTGATAGTCGACGTTGATTTGCGTGATGTGGAACATCTACACACAGTGATGCTGGTGTTGGAGGCGGATTCTGATGTGGCCATGCTGACGCGTCACCGTGATATCAAGCGTAAACTCTAGGGCAGACTAGCGGGGGCTCAGACACTTTGTTCAAAAGAAAGCCACGCACTTACCTGCGCATGTTTGCTGAATTCTTCTACCCCCGTGGTGGCTGGTACCGGGCTGCGGGCTATGTCATCCACCGGGTGCGCCGCCTGCCGGATCCGCCGCACAGGATTTCGCGGGGGATTGCCGCAGGTGTTTTCGTCTGTTTCACCCCGCTCTTTGGCCTGCACTTTCTAAGTGCGGCCATTCTGGCCTATGTCATGCGCGGAAACATTCTGGCGGCCATCCTTGCCACGTTTTTCGGCAATCCGGTGACCTTTCCGATCATCGCTGAGATTTCGATTACGTTGGGGTCCCGCATGCTCGACATGCCGGTCGACGTGCATCTGCCTCAGGTCATGAGCGCTTTTGGCCGTGCCATGACCGGGCTGTGGCTTAATTTCCGGTCGCTTTTCTCGCCTGATTCCGCGGATTGGGCCGGGATGGGCCACTTTTACCGGGTGATTTTCAAGCCCTATCTGATTGGCGGGCTGATACCCGGCATTATTACGGCATCATTTTTCTATGCCCTGTCGCGCCCGATCATTACTGCCTATCAGAAAAGGCGGATCAAGAAGTTGAAGTTACACTACGAAAAACGCATGGCGGAGCGCGCGGCAAAGGCTGACGCAGCAGCAAAAGAACGCTAGATGTAGGCTGAGTTTAAGGGAATCAACATGAGCAATTTTTTAGGAAAGCTGCGGTTGGGGGTCAATATCGACCATGTGGCCACTGTGCGAAATGCCCGTGGTTCGGCTTATCCTGACCCGGCGCGAGCGGCATTGCTGGCTGAAAAAGCCGGCGCTGATGGTATTACCGCGCATCTTCGCGAGGATCGCCGCCATATTTCAGACAGTGACATTGATACCTTGATGGAAAAACTGACGGTGCCGCTGAACTTTGAAATGGCGGCGACAGAAGAAATGCAGGCGATTGCCCTGCGTCACAAGCCGCATGCGGTTTGCATTGTTCCGGAAAAACGCGAGGAGCTGACCACCGAAGGTGGCCTGGAAGTTGCCCGTCAGGAAAACAAGCTGGCGCATTTTATAGCGCCTTTGCGCGATGCCGGGTGCCGGGTGTCGATCTTTATTGCAGCAGACAAAGCTCAGATTGAAGCCGCCGCCCGAATAGGGGCCACAATTATCGAGCTGCATGTTGGGCCATATTGTGATTCCCACCATGAAGGTGATTTTGCCTTTCGGGATGCTGAGTTTGAAAAGTTGCGCGAGATGTCGGCCTACGCGCATTCGCTGGGGCTCGAGGTGCATGCGGGCCATGGGCTGACTTATGATACGGTCAAAGCAATTGCTGCATTCCCTGAAGTTATGGAACTTAATATCGGGCATTTTCTGATTGGCGAGGCGATTTTCCGGGGCCTCGTTCCTGCAATCGAAGAAATGCGGCGTTTAATGGAGGAAGCACGGTCATGAAATGGATTTTGTCGCTCGTATTGTCACTTTTTGCCTTTCAGTTACAGGCTCAGGAGGTTGGTGATTGTGACTGGCGTTCGTCGGCTCGTAATGTTGTGGAACCGTGGTCCGAAAACACCCGCACGTTTTCGAACGGTAAAACGCGGCTGGCACTGCTGGACACAATTGAACCGGCGGCAGGTGCGTTTCACCTTCTGATCATTTCACCTCCTTATGACGAGCTTGGCAGCCCTCAATGCAAAGTGCTCTCTTTACAGGGTACGATCGGTTTCGCTGGTCTGACCTTCAGCGAACTTGAAGCCAGCTATGACCCCTCGACTGGCCTGACCTTTATTCTGCCAGGCCAAGTTTACAATCCTGACGATGGGTTGACTGCACCCATGTTTCTGGGCCTGATCCTTAATCAGGCAACAGGCCTGATCACAACGGACATGGCTATCGGCGAATGATCCTTGGCGTCGGCACAGATCTGGCAAATATCGACCGCATAGCCGGTGTTTTGGATCGCCATGGTGACCGGTTTCGTAACCGGGTCTTCACCAGCACGGAACAGACTAAGGCCGAGCGGCGCAAGGATGTCGCCGGCACCTATGCCAAAAGATGGGCCGCGAAGGAAGCGTGCTCAAAGGCACTGGGCACAGGATTGCGCATGGGGATTTCCTGGAAGGATATGGCGGTCAGTAACCTTGCCAGTGGGCAGCCGATTATGGAGGTCACCGGCTGGGCGGCTGACAGGCTGGCGCAAATGACCCCGGACGGACACGAGGCGGTAATTCATGTCAGCCTGACCGATGATCACCCCTGGGCGCAGGCTTTTGTCACGATAGAAGCCAACCCCATCGCTTGACTCCGGCCTCTGCGCCGCCCATATCGCCGGGATACAAGAGAAAAAGAAAGTGACAGGCAGGATCATGGCAGAAAAAAAGGAAGATGGCATCGTCGAGACCATCAAAACAGTATTTTGGGCGCTCCTGATCGCGGGAGTTTTCCGCACGCTTTTCTTTCAACCGTTTTGGATCCCTTCCTCGTCGATGAAAGAAACCCTGCTGATCGGTGACTTTCTGTTCGTTAACAAGATGGCCTATGGCTATTCGCGCCATTCTTGCCCGTTTTCCATTTGCCCCATATCCGGTCGCCTTTTCGGGTCCGAGCCTGAACGCGGCGACGTTGTGGTGTTTCGCCACCCAACCCTTGGCATCGACTATGTCAAACGCCTGATCGGCCTGCCCGGTGATAAAATTCAGGTGAAGGCGGGCGTTGTTTACATCAATGGGGAAGAAGCCGTTCAGGTGCGCGAAGGAACCTTTGAAGAGATTATGGAACAACAGGGGCGCATGGGCGGCTTTCCCCGCTGTTCCAACGGTGCTGTAGGGCAGGGTGCCATTTGTGAAAAAGAACGGTTCCGTGAAACTCTGCCGAGTGGGGAAAGCTATACGATCCTGAACATTTCGGACAACGGCGCCCTGGATAATACCAATGTCTTCACCGTGCCCGAGGGGCAGTACTTTTTCATGGGCGATAACCGTGACAATTCCACTGACAGCCGGGTTAGCCAGCGTAGCGGCGGGGTTGGCTTTGTATCCGAGGAATATCTGCTTGGACGCGTGGACAGGGTCATGTTCTCGGCAGCCGGTACACGGTTGTTGTATTTCTGGACGTGGCGTAGTGACCGATATTTTGAAGCGATTGAGTAGGCTTGCGTGAAGCTCGCCGGTGATCTCAAAGAATTCTCAACCCGGATCGGGCATGACTTTCGCACGCCCGATCTGCTGATCCGTGCGCTGACCCATGGCTCGGTTTCATCTGAAACACGGCCAGACAATCAGCGGCTGGAGTTTCTGGGCGACCGGGTTTTAGGTATGGTGATCGCCGAAGCTCTGTTCGTGGGCGATCCTATGGCCAGCGAAGGCCAGATGGCGCCGCGTTACAACGCGCTTGTCCGCAAGGAAACCTGCGCCGATGTGGCCCGGCAGGTCGATCTTGGTAAGGTGCTGAAACTGGGACGATCAGAAACGCTCTCGGGTGGGCGGCGCAAGCTTGCGCTTCTGGGCGACGCGATGGAGGCCGTTATTGCCGCGATCTATCTGGATGCGGGGTATGAGGCGGCACAAGAGGTGATCCTCAGGCTTTGGGGCGACCGGATTGCAAATGTCGATGAGGATGCGCGCGACGCAAAAACGGCCTTGCAGGAATGGGCGCAGGCACGCGGTCTGGCCCCACCCGCCTATATTGAAACCGCCCGGGAAGGGCCGGACCATGCGCCGATTTTTACGATAAAGGCGCAGCTTGACGGGCACGGTGACGCCGAGGCCCAGGCAAATTCTAAACGCGCGGCACAACAGGCAGCGGCACAAAAGCTGTTACAGAAACTGGAAGGTGGAAAATGACCAAAAGTGCGGGTTTCGTCGCTCTGATAGGAGAACCCAACGCGGGTAAGTCCACCCTGACCAACCGCATGGTCGGGGCAAAGGTTTCGATAGTCACCCACAAGGTGCAAACAACCCGCGCCCGCATTCGCGGCGTCGCCATCGAGGGGGATGCCCAGATTGTGTTTGTAGATACGCCCGGCTTGTTCAAGCCCCGGCGTCATCTTGACCGTGCTATGGTTGCAGCGGCATGGGGCGGGGCTGCAGATGCCGATATCATCGTCTTGCTGATCGAAGCGCATCGCGGCATCACCAAGGGGGTTGAACGCATCCTGGAAGGGCTGGAGCAAATTGCCAAAGGCCGGGTAGTCGCGCTGGCTATTAACAAGATTGACCGGGTGAAATCGGATGTGCTGTTGGCGCTGACGCAGGATATGAATGAACGCTACCCATTTGCGGAAACCTTCATGATCTCCGCCGAGAAGGGCCACGGGGTAGAGGATTTGAAAAAATGGCTGGCGGGCAAATTGCCTGAGGGCCCGTGGCTATACCCGGAAGACCAGATAGCGGATTTGCCTTTACGTATGATAGCGGCAGAGATGACACGCGAAAAGCTGACCTTGCGGCTGCATCAGGAATTGCCCTACCAGCTGACGGTTGAGACCGAGAACTGGGAAGAACGCAAAGACGGCTCGGTCAAGGTCGACCAGTTGATCTATGTTGCCCGAGATGGCCACAAAGGTATTGTACTCGGGAACAAGGGCGAAACGATCAAGGCTGTGTCAAAAGCGGCGCGCGCCGAACTGGCGGAGTTCCTTGGCCGCAAGGTGCACCTGTTTCTACAAGTCAAAGTACGCCCGGGTTGGTTGACCGAGGCCGAGCGTTATTCCGAAATGGGTCTGGATTTCAAAGACGGGCGGGAATGACCCGGCTAACATCAGATATGTGGGTTTCGGCCTATCTCACCCGGCTCCGACTGGCAGATATTCCGGTTTTTATCACGGCTAAAGGTGATGAAACCGCAGGCGCAATATTGGTCAAACTCAACACATTGAACGGTCTGGCTAAGGTCTGGCAGCGTAGTGTTGATTTGATGTCCGGTGAAAGGGTCTGGGTAATCCTGACAGAAGGTGGCGAGGCCGACGTGGATGCCGCCATCGAAAAGCAGAAAAGCTTTGATCCGGACCTTTGGGTAATTGAAGTTGAAGACCGCGAGGGGCGCTCTTTGCTTGATGAACAGGGATTGTCAGACTGATGGAGTGGCGCGAGCAAGGATTTCTGCTGAGCGCTCGCAAACACGGTGAAACCTCTGTTATCATAGATGTTTTTACCCAAGAGCATGGTCGGCATGCGGGTGTAGTGCGTGGTGGTGCATCGCGTAAAATTGCCCCTATCCTGCAGCCCGGTGCCCAACTTGACCTTGTCTGGCGCGCGCGGCTTGAAGAGCATATCGGCGCTTTCAACGTTGAACCGGTCAAAAGTCGTGCTGCTCTGGTCATGGGGGACGCCATCACGCTGGCGGCCTTGAATGCTATTACCGCCATGCTTGTTTTTACACTTCCAGAGCGCGAACCACACCCGGCGCTTTATGCCAGGTCGCTGGCGATGCTGGACCTTTTGGGCGCAAACCCATCATGGCCGGTCGCCTATCTGAAGTGGGAGCTGGCATTGCTTGAGGAAATGGGGTTTGGGTTGGATCTGACCAGTTGTGCCGTGACCGGTGACGTTGATGACCTTGCCTATGTTAGCCCGCGAACCGGGCGGGCCGTTAGTGCTGAAGGGGCTGGCGAGTGGGCGGACCGGCTCCTGCCCCTTCCCCCTGAATTGATGGGAGCGGGGACCGGCGAGCCTGAACATGTTGTGGAAGGATTAAGAACAACGGGGCATTTTCTGACCCATTGGTTGGCGCATTCTCTTGGTAGCAGGCCTTTACCGGAAGCAAGAGCACGTTTGGTTGACCGCCTGAAACGGGCAAATCAGAGGTCGTGAGGATATCTGGCCTGGCCATTGTTTCCCGGTGTTATCTTGTCTGAGCCGCAGGCTATTTATGCCTGAAAACCAGCTCGCCCCCACCTTCATCTGACAAGATTAGAATATCCCCGGAAACTTCGGCCAGGGTGGCCTTTGCAAGAGCAAGAAGGAAGGCACCTTCGAAATGTTGCTCCGGGCAGGTCCTCTTTGTGGCGCGTATGGGCCCGGCTTCGAACCAAGGATAGGGTGCGTTTTGGCTGGCAGAATACGTGTTGCAGGGCCCATTTCCAGAAATAATACCGGGTTCGGGAAAGGTAAGGGTGCCGTTAGCCGGGAAAGCTTGGCCGTTTAGGTCGGTCAAATGCCAGATTGATCCTGCAGGGACAAAGGCAGAAATGGTTTCATCTTGTCTGCATGCCGTAAGCGCCAGTAGGGTGAAAAAGGGCAAGGCGTATCGCATTCAGGCAGGTTACCCGGTGTATCCTCGTTGGTCTAGGCGTCCCGCAGGGCCAGCATTGCAGCAAGCAGCGTCGACATTGCAGCGTGATTTTTTGACCCGTCCGAAGCTGAAAGCGTACCTAAGCCGATATAGGAAGCATAAATTATCCGGGCAAGATCGGGATTGGTCAGGTTAAGCTGTTTCAGAATGTCCTGCAGATAGGCGACCCTCTGGGTGTCGACACGCTGTACTGCGGCATTAACTTGCGAATCAGACTGTGCCCAGGCGCGAATGGCGGGCTCTGCCGCGTCGCCTCCATGCTGCGTTGGCGGTGTAACGGAAAGATCCCCTAAACTATAAAGCCGCTCTACAGGGTCCGAAATACTTTCCAGAATTTCGGTAACTCCATGGAACGCCTTCTCCTCCCAATAGCTAAGCATCTGGGTGCGAAAGTCACCTACATCTTTGAAATGCCAATAAAAAGATCCCTTGGTGACACCAAGAGCGCGGGCAAGCTTTTCAGCCTTCAAGCCTTCTTTTCCGTGTTTGGAAAGGGCGCGGAACCCGGCAATTATCCAGTCTTCAGAAGTTAGGCGATTAGAATTCATGCTCTACCATACGTTAGCGTACTGACTTTGGAAAGCCTCGAATTAAAACATACGGAAGCGTATGGCAAAAGGAGATGAGAAATGAATATCCCTATTGCGGTGGCAGTGGGTCTGACTGGCCTGACGACTTTGGTGCATGTCCTTGCTGGCGGTCCTGATGTTCACGAGCCAATTCAGGACAGCGATCTTTCAGATTACTTGCGTGCCCTGTCTGCCGTTCTTTGGCATGCGGTAACAGTTACGTTAATTGTGTTCACACTTGCACTAATCTGGCTGGTGAGGAGACCTAATCAGGCTTTGGCTTGGGTAATATCCGCTGTTCAAGTCGGGTTCGCGGGCCTTTTCATCTTTTACGGAATTACCCGTTTGGGCACATTGTGGCTTACACCCCAATGGATCATTTTCCTGACCATTCCAGCCCTGACCGTTTGGGGGAGTTGGCAGCAAAGCACGAGGTGATGGCGGATACGACCCGACCGACATCACCATCTGTGCTTTTTCTGGCAACTGCCCTTGTTAGCTTAACAATCGCCGCGCGATCACCTGTGCCTGGATTTCGGCTGCACCCTCAAAAATGTTAAGGATGCGAGCATCACAAAGAATACGGCTGATCTGGTATTCCAGCGCGAAGCCATTACCGCCGTGGATTTGCAGGGCGTTATCCGCCGCAGCCCAAGCGACCCTTGCGCCCAGCAGTTTGGCCATGCCTGCCTCAAGGTCGCAGCGGTGCCCGTGGTCTTTTTCCCAGGCGGAAAAGTAGGTTAGCTGCCGCGCCACCATGACTTCAACCGCCATCATAGCTAATTTACTGTAAACACGTGGGAAATTGACCAGCGCCTTACCAAATTGTTTGCGGTCCTGGGCGTATTCCAGGCCGACTTCCATCGCGTTTTGCGCAACCCCGATAGCGCGGGCAGCCGTTTGAATACGTGCGGCTTCAAAGGTCTGCATCAGTTGCTTGAAGCCCTGACCTTCGACCCCTCCGAGAAGGTTTTCGCCCTTAACTTTGAAACCATCAAAGCTCAGCTCATACTCCTTCATACCCCGGTACCCCAGTACCTCGATTTCGGTTCCGGTCATGCCCTCTGATGGGAAAGGAGCTGAATCCGTTCCGGGGGTTTTCTCGGCAAGAAACATGCTGAGGCCCCGGTAATCTGTCGTCTCGGGGTCGGTCCGGGCGAGGAGGGTCATGACATGGGTGCGCGCGGCATGGGTTATCCAGGTCTTGTTGCCTGTTACCGTGTAATCGTCACCGTCCTTAACGGCGCGGGTGCGCAACGACCCCAAATCCGAGCCCGTATTAGGTTCGGTAAATACAGCCGTAGGCAAAATCTCGGCAGAGGCGATGCGCGGCAGCCAGTCCGCCTTCTGCGCGTCCGTGCCTCCGCCCAGGATCAGTTCGGCTGCAATTTCTGATCGGGTGCCTAAGGACCCGACGCCGATATAGCCACGGCTCAGCTCTTCGGAGACCACGACCATCGAGGTTTTGCTCAGACCAAAACCGCCAAATTCTTCTGGAATGGTCAGGCCGAATACCCCCATCTCTGCCAGCTCTTCTATGATCTCCAACGGGATAAGCTCATCGTTTAAGTGCCAGTTATGAGCATTTGGCGCGACACGCTCATCTGCGTACCGGTGAAACTGATCACGGATCATTTCCAGCTCTTCGTCTAACCCTGTGGCGCCGAAAGTCGCGTGGCCGGCGTTATCCTGCATCAGTTCAGCTAAACGGGCGCGGGCAATTGAGGAATTACCGTCTTGCACCAAAACATTCACGGCATCATTTGCGAGGGGGGAAAGATCGGAAATTCCCATATCTGAAAGACGGGCAATTTCATTCTGGCTCATCGGAATGCCGCCTCGGATCTGGGCCAGATATTCGCCGAAAGCAATCTGGAGTAGCAGGCTTTCCATTTCTCCGAAGGAACCTGTCTGTTGCAATCGTTCTGCCCAGTTTTGCATTTGCGTCAGTGCCTGTGCGTAGGTCGCCAGCCAGGCCAGCGCATGGGTCGCAGTCTGATTGTCTTCCAGAAGTTCCGCAGATGCTTTTCCCCCCTCAAACACCTTCGCGTGCATGTTTGATTTTGCTTGTTCCAGAAGGGCAGATACACCGGGTAAAGTGGATTTGGTCAGTGACAGAAGATCGGGAAGAATGGGCATGATGGAGCCTTGTTTTACGAGTCACGAGCTGTTTACGTATTTTGCAGGTGCAGCGCAATTAAAATACGCCAAGGCACCCCAAATTGAACGAATGTGACGCAAAGGAATTTTCGTGCCACGCTGGTTCAGTCAGGTTATGAAGTAGTTGAAATGGATGAATTGACGCTTTTTCTAGGTTTTGGAGCCATAGCAGTTACCTTGCTGGCAGGCTTTGTAAAAGGTGCTGTGGGCTTTGCTATGCCAACGGTCATGATCTCGGGTCTGGCTTCGTTTTTGCCGGTGGAGACAGCATTGGCAGCGCTAATAATGCCAACACTTGTGACAAATCTCTGGCAGGCTGCGCGTCAGGGTCTGAAACTCGCGCTGGAAAGCGTTAAGAAGTTTCGTGTTTATTTAAGCATGAGCGTCCTATTTACAGCGCTTGGCGCACAAATGGTGCGTATTCTGTCACAGGAGGTCTTGTTTTTGCTGATCGGCGTGCCAGTGGTTTTATTCGCGCTATTACAATTGTTTAGCGTTCGGTTTCGGGTCCCGGAAAGACGCCGAACGCTCGTAGAATTGCTGGTGGGATCCGGTGCTGGTACAATAGGCGGCATTTCCGGCGTCTGGGGCCCGCCTCTAGTTGCATATCTGACAGCCATAAACACGCCCAAGCAGGAACAAATGCGGGTGCAGGGCCTGGTTTTTGGCCTGGGTGCGGTGGCGCTGGCGTTAGGGCATATAAAATCAGGGGTTTTGTCTGCGGCGACCTTTCCGCTTTCTATGGCCATGTTGGTTCCGGCCATTGTCGGAATGGTGTTTGGGCTGATGTTACATGACCGGTTGCCGCAGCAAGCGTTTCGCCGGGCAACATTGGTGGTTCTTGCTCTGGCCGGGCTGAACCTTATCCGACGTGGATTGATGGGATGACCTTGATTTCTGCGCTGCAGCACAATAGCGCCATTTGTATAGTCCCCCAATTGGTGCAATAGCCATTAATTCGCCTGCGGCTAGTCGAGGTCTTCACACGTTCATGCCGGGACACGCCATGAGTAGACGGGATTACGGACATACGGCGCGACCCACTTTAGCCGGGCAAGACCCGTGTTCTCATGCGCATGTGAAGCCGAAAGCGGATGTCAGCCAGTTGGGATTGCCTGAGCAGGCCAGAGTTACTGCCTGATTGGATTTTCACGCGGCGAATTACCCGATAGCGGCAGCGCGCACATCTTCGTCAATATGTGCTTCATATTGTTCGAAGTTATCCGCAAACATTCCCACAAGTTTGGCAGCCTGGGCGTCATATGCCTCGGCATCCTCCCAGGTACGACGCGGGTCGAGTAATATATCCGCCACGCCATCGACCGCTATTGGTACATCAAAACCAAAATTCGGATCCTTGCGGAACTTGGCGCTTGAAAGCGACCCGTCAAGGGCTGCAGACAAAAGTGCGCGCGTTGCGCGGATCGGCATGCGGCTACCCGTACCGTAAGCTCCGCCTGTCCAGCCAGTATTCACCAGCCAGCAAGTAGCGCCATGTTTTGCGATCTTGTCGCGAAGCAGGGCACCATAAACTTCTGGCCGGCGCGGCATGAAGGGCGCGCCAAAACAGGTTGAGAATGTTGGCTGTGGCTCGGTCACGCCGCGTTCTGTCCCGGCAACCTTGGCAGTGAAGCCAGAGAGGAAGTGGTACATTGCCTGCGCCGGGGTTAGCCGGGCAATGGGTGGTAGAACACCGAAACTATCACAGGTCAGCATGATGACGTTTTTGGGATGGCCGCCAAGTGAATTGTCTGAAGCGTTGGAAATATAGTGCAACGGGTAAGCGCAGCGCATATTTGCGGTCAGGCTATCATCTTCAAAATCGAGCTTCTTGGTTTCCTCATCATAAACCATATTCTCGATAACCGTGCCGAATTTAGAGGTTGTCGCGAAAATCTCAGGTTCGGCTTCCGGTGACAAATTGATGGTCTTGGCATAGCAGCCACCTTCAAAATTGAAGGTGCCCCGCTCTGACCAGCCATGTTCGTCATCGCCAATCAGCACCCGGTCAGGATCCGCGCTGAGCGTGGTTTTCCCAGTGCCCGACAGGCCAAAGAAAATCGCGGTGTCGACCGGGTTCCCTGGCGCATGGTTGGCCGAGCAATGCATTGGCATGATGCCTTTTTCCGGCAGCAGGTAATTTAAAAGTGAAAAAACAGATTTTTTGTTTTCCCCGGCATATTCCGTGCCAGCGATCAGGATCAGTTTTTCTTCGATGTTTAGTGCGATCACAGTTTCTGAACGGCAGCCGTGTCGTTTGGGGTCAGCCAAAAACGACGGGCAGTTTATGATTGTGTATTCTGGTTCAAATTCGTCCAGTTCATCGCGCTCCGGACGGCGTAACATGTGACGTATGAACAACCCGTGCCATGCAAGTTCGGTGACCATGCGCACATCCAGCCTGTGTGCCGGGTCTGCCCCGCCAAACAGGTCCTGCACAAAATAGTCCCCACCCTTCATATGGGCCAGCATATCCTTGTGCAGAGTTTTGAAGGCGGCAGGCTCCATCGGCGGATTGTTTTCCCACCAGATATGATCCGCAACACCCTTGGTTCGAACCACGAATTTGTCCTGTGGGGAACGGCCTGTATGTTTGCCTGTTGAGACCAGAAAAGTACCGCCTTCTCCAAGATGCCCCTCGCCCCGGTTCAGGGCCTGTTCCATCAGGGCTGGTTCCATCAGGTTATAAAAAACATTGCCCAGCCCTTTGATCCCCTGATCTTCGAGCCTGTGGGCAGGGTTCACGCGTCCGGTGGTCATCTCAAAGCTCCTGACACCGGGTTTTCCGGCGCTAACGATGGTTCCATATGACGCGAAAAGTTTCGCGCGCCCGGGGCTTGCCCGGTGGTTTTGCTATAACATGGTGATTTTGCGGTTCAACAGGGTGCTTTGTTCAGTTAGCGTTACCAATTGCCTGTTTGCGCAACCATTGGGTGAACAGAGTGAGACATATTAGCCATTATTTACGGAATTTGCCCCCAGAATGGTCATCGACGCAGGGTGATTCGCAGTTAAATGTTGATTCTCAAGGCTAAAAACGAAAGAATATGGGAAAAGAATATAAAAACGAGCAGTAAAGGGACCTCTCATGTCGAGGATAGCGTTGGTTGACGACGACAGAAATATTCTGACGTCGGTTTCGATGACTCTCGAAGCGGAAGGCTTCGAGGTTGAAACTTATAATGACGGACAAACGGCGTTGGACGCCTTCGGGCACCGTCTGCCGGATATGGCTGTGCTGGATATCAAGATGCCTCGAATGGATGGCATGGACCTGTTGCAGCGTCTGAGGAAAAAGACCTCAAACATGCCGGTTATTTTCCTGACTTCCAAAGATGACGAAATTGATGAGGTTCTCGGCCTGCGTATGGGGGCGGATGACTACGTCAAAAAAAACCGTTTAGCCAACGGCTTCTGGTCGAACGTATTCGCGCTTTGCTGCGCCGTCAGGAAGCGATTGCATCGGATGGCACAGACAGCCCGGAAGAAAGCAAACTGATGGAGCGCGGTGAATTGCTCATGGACCCGCTGCGCCATTCAGTAAGCTGGAAGGGCAAGGATGTGTCGCTGACGGTGACTGAATTCCTGCTTTTGCAGGCGCTGGCGCAACGACCGGGGTTTGTTAAAAGCCGCGATCAGTTGATGGATGTGGCGTATGATGATCAGGTTTATGTTGATGATCGCACCATTGACAGCCACATAAAACGCCTGCGCAAGAAAATGCGCAGTGTTGATAATGAGTTTTCTGCGATTGAGACACTGTACGGGATCGGGTATCGCTATAACGAGGAATGACATTAGCGGTGTGTGAAACGAACGGTGTATCTCGCCCAGGGGGTTAAATTGCGGGACGTCAAATCACATGATGGCGCCGAGGTGGTCCTTGGTGAAGACTGGGTTTCCAGCCCGGCCAGTGCTGATCGTGAGTTTCGCAATAGTCAGGCGCGTCGCGGTGTCATGGCGGTCAACTCCTCGCCGCTGGCGCGTAAGATCATAACTTTCAACCTGCTTGGTCTGATCGTTTTGGTTGCAGGTGTCCTGTATCTGAACCCATTTCGCGACTCACTGGTATATCAACATGAGCTTGGTTTAGTCGCCGAGGCCGAGCTGATTGCCGACATGATCGAAATTCAATTTTCAGAGCCTCAGGCGGCTCTGACCGGCAGTGAGAGTGCGGCAATCACGGCCTCCGCCGGTACTTTTGGTGCCCCCGGGCAATCGGGGCAGTTTGCGAACACTCTGGCCAGGCTTGACCTGCGCGATGGCATTGAAGTGTTTATTTTCAATCCGGACGGGGTGCTTCTGGCAACGACTGAAGGGCAGGCGCGTGCACCGTCATTGCCGGTCGAAGGGTTGGATAGTAACGACCGCTCAACCATGATCACCGATATGCTCAACTGGGTATGGGAAGCGATCTCGGGCCTAATTACGCCTGTGGATGCACCCAGAGCGGCGATAGATCAGGAAGAAAATGCGCGCGCTTTGATGGCCAGAGCTATGCAAGGAGTGACCCGGGTGAGCTCGGGCCAGAAACCTGATGGCGGCACCATGTTCACAGTGGCGACGCCCGTTATGATCGGCGGATCACCCGCCGGTGTTGTGGCAATTTCATCAGCTGCTGGCGCGCTGGATGAACTTGTGCGTAACGAGCGCGAACAGGTGTTGCAGATGTTCGTCATCGCAATTCTTGTTTCTATCGGCCTGAGTCTTGTTCTGGCCTCAACCATTGCCAATCCGATATCGGATCTTGCGGCGGCGGCTGAAATTGGTCGTGAAAAGGACACCCGAAATGTCAATCCGGGCCGGGTGCGTATTCCGGACCTAACAGGACGCCCGGACGAAATTGGCCGTCTGTCGACCGCTCTGCGTGGCATGGTCAGTGCACTATATGACCGGATTGACGCAAACGAACAATTTGCGGCTGATGTTGCGCATGAAATCAAAAACCCACTGGCGTCATTACGCTCTGCTGTCGGCACGCTCAGGGTTGCTAAACGTGAGGACCAGCGTGACAAACTTCTGGATGTGATTGACCACGATGTGCGCCGGCTGGACCGGCTGGTCAGTGATATATCCAACGCCTCACGTCTGGACAGCGAACTTGTCAAAGAAGACGAGCAAACCTTCGACCTACTGAAGATGATGCAGAACCTTACGGATTATCTGGGTGAGGAAGCAGGTAAGAAGGAAATTGATTTTATTACCGACCTGCCCACTGAAGCTATCATGATACAGGGATTGGAGGCGCGTCTGGCGCAGGTGTTCGTGAACCTCATTACCAATGCCACCAGTTTTTGTGAGGAGGGTGACGCCATCCGGGTTTGGGTGCGTCAACGCGAAAACCGGGTTTTGGTTGTGGTCGAGGATACCGGGCCGGGCATTCCCGAAGAAGCCCTGACAAAAATATTCAATCGTTTCTATTCCGAGCGTCCGGAAAACCAGTTTGGTAACAATTCCGGCCTTGGTCTGGCGATTTCGAAACAGATTGTCGAAGCGCATGGTGGTGTGGTCTGGGCGGAAAATATCCGGCCAACGGATGCGGATATTACCTCTGAACCACTGGGCGCTCGATTTGTCGTAGGTCTGCCCGTGTGAGCGCCGCGGCGCAGATAAGCACAAGTGATGGGATTCGCCTGCACGCTACCAGCGTGGCTTTTGGAACCAGTGCGGTTGTCATTCAGGGCAAGTCCGGTACCGGCAAATCAGCGCTTGCGCTGGAGCTGATCGGCCTTGGTGCAACGCTGATCAGCGATGACCTGTCACTCATCAAACTGCAGGACGGTGTTCTTGTGGCCCACGCACCCGAGCGTATGGCCGGTGTGATCGAAGCGCGCAGTGTGGGCCTTTTGAAAGTACCCTATCAAAATAGCGCATTGCTGACCCTTTTGGTGGATATGGACCGGGAAGAGGAAGAGCGTCTTCCTCACGCACACGTGACCAGCCTTTTAGAGGTGGATGTTAAGACTATATACCGGGTGAATGCGTCGTATTTTCCCTTTGCTGTGAAGGCACTGGTCACCGGTGGGCGATACGCATGAATGCGCATAGCGAAGCAATAGGCGATATGGCAAAAGAAATTCAAAAGGTGGTTATCGTTACGGGACCTTCCGGCGCTGGGCGCTCGACCGCAATTACCGGTTTGGAAGATATGGGCTATGAGGTCATAGACAACATGCCCTTAAGCCTTATTCCACGGCTTTTGTCTGGTCCACCATTAGATCATCCACTGGCACTGGGAATTGATACCCGCAACAGGGATTTTTCTCCGGGGGCGGTTCTGGATCTTATTGCCCGTCTTTCTGAACACGATGACGTAAGCGTCGAATGCCTGTATCTTGATTGCCAGCCGGATGTTCTTTTGAGACGGTTTTCGGAAACACGCCGTCGCCATCCTCTGACCCCGACCGGCAGCCCGGAACTAGGGATCTCGGAAGAACTGGCCCTGTTGGTCCCTTTGCGGGCGCGCGCTGACATTCTGATTGATACATCCGTTACCTCTCCGCATGAGTTGCGTGAAGAATTGCGCAGCCGCCTGTACCTTCAGACAGGTGGTGAACTGGCCGTGACGGTACAATCATTTTCCTTCAAACGTGGTACGCCGCGCGGGTTGGATATGGTGTTTGATGTGCGTTTTTTACGTAACCCACATTGGGATTCCCAATTGCGTCCTTTGAATGGCCGCGACAAGCAGGTGGGGGATTATATTCGTTCCGACGAGCGCTTAGCGGCATTTGAGGACAAATTGTCCGACCTCGTTACCTTCCTGTTGCCAGGCTTTGCAAAAGAGGGCAAATCTCACCTTGTTATCGGTATTGGCTGCACCGGCGGCCAGCACCGCTCTGTTTTTGTCGCAGAAAATCTGGCAAAGACGCTTGCGGATACCGGTTGGCAGGTGTCAATTAGGCACCGAGAACTATCCCGGCGCGCCGAAACAGGGGTGCGTGGGAATGACCAGGGTAGAAAAGAGTGATCGGCATCGTGATCGTCGCCCATGGCGGGCTGGCACAGGAGTACCTGTCCGCGGTGGAACATGTTGTAGGAAAACAGGCCGGGGTTGTGGCAATCCCGATCGCGGCCGACTGTGATCGCGCGGCAAAACGAGACGAGATTTTACGCGCGGCCAACGATGTTGATCAGGGCGATGGGGTTGTAGTGGTCACCGACATGTTCGGTGGCTCACCTTCGAACCTGTCTATCCCGGCATGTTGTAAGAGCGACCGCAAAATCCTCTACGGTGCCAATCTGCCGATGTTAGTAAAACTTGCAAAATCGCGTCACAAAAGCGTTGAGGTTGCAACCAACGCAGCCATGGCTGCGGGTCGAAAATATATTGATTGTATTGACGGTGGCCGGGAGGCTCAGAGTTGAGTAAGGAAACCACACAGACACTTGAAATAATTAATGAAAAGGGGCTTCATGCCAGGGCTTCGGCACGATTTGTCGAGGTGGTTGAGGAGCATGAGGCCGAAGCGCTTGTTTCAAAAGATGGGATCGAAACTGAAGGGGATTCGATCATGGGTTTGCTGATGCTCGCGGCTTCCAAGGGTACCTCTATTCTGGTGGCGACATCCGGACCTCAGGCAATAGAGTTGATGTCTGCACTACTTGAACTGGTGGCTGACAAATTCGGGGAAGAAGCGTAAGTCTACGGGGCATGTCGCCTGCCTTTACTAGACACCTTGGTTTGATGCTAAATTCAGCCGGACTTTGGTCTCGCAACACACCTAATACATATATTCAATGCATTTCACTCGCGGAAAATCCGGTTTCTAAGGCGAAGGTGTCCAACAGTTCTGCCCAAAACAGCACGTTCCTCATGGACGTGCGAGTGCAGGACTGAACCACTTTTCTCAAAATGATTCGCCCAGTACCTAAAGTGGAGTTTCCCGAAGTCCATCTGTCTGGCGTTTAGCCTCGAACCCGTGGGTTGCTGGTTTTAAGCTCAAAAAGCCAGACGGTGTTTGGCCGCTCCTGAAGGGTAAAAAGGTAAAATTCGGACATTTATTATTTAGTGAGAAAAGGCTGTTACCCCTGCACTGACGTAGTTTCGGAGAGTAGCTTTGAACAACCTTATCTGCCGCCTCAAAGGCATAAAAATTTCCATCGCACTAATTATCGTTGCGGCCTTCCCGCTGATTGTAGCTCTGTTTTTTGCTGGCACCCTAATACTTGAGCGTAAGCATACAACAGACGAGATGACCCGCCTGAAACAAATCATAGATCCACTGACGTTGTTCAGCGAACTGGTTCACGAACAGCAGAAAGAACGCGGAATGACCGCGGTCTACCTCGCAAGTGAAGGCAGCAGATTTGCAGAGAAGCTTGCAGCGCAACGATTGTTGACAGATGAAATGCACCGGAAAGTTTCGAACTCCCTGGAAAACAATGACTTGGCGGAAATTGACGGGAAATTGACCCAACGAATGAGCGCTGTTTTGGAAGAGCTTGAACGGCGCGGTCAAATCCGAGATTTGGTAGATGCCCAGGAAATTTCTTCGTCAGATGCTCTGAACTTTTACACGGGTATAAACGGAGATATTCTGAATTTGGTCCGGTACGTTGCTACCTTTAGCCGAGATGCTGAAGTGGCAAGTGTAGTAAACGGATTTGCGTATTTCCTTATGGGGAAAGAACGCGCTGGTATAGAACGTGCCGTTGGTTCGGGTGCCTTTGCCGCTGGTAAATTCAGCGAGGTACAAATGGATAAATTCGTAGTCTTGCTGCGTGAACAATCCAACTTCTATAAGTCCTTTCTTGAAAACGCGACAGCTTCCCAGATAACGCAATTCAATGCTCTCATGGCATCTGAATCAGCATTAACGGTTCAAGCCATGCGCGATGTGGCGCTTTCGGGTGGATTAGCGGGCGAGTTGGGGTCTTACACGACCGCAGATTTTTTTGAGGCGCAAACCTTGAAAATTAACCTTTTGAAGGAGTTTGAAACTCAGCTGGCATCGGATCTCACAAAACTGATGGAAGACCGGTCAAGTAGTGCATTGGCGCAAGAAACCCTTGTCGTCATAGTCACAATTCTGGCGTTCGTCGTCTCCGGCATGCTGTCCTATCTGTTCATGCACGCTATTAAGCGTGGCTTCGCGGATGTCATGGAAGCGGCCGAGATTTTAGCCGGTGGCGATTTAGAGGTGGAATTGCCGGATGTTACCAATAATGAGTTGGGTCGCATAACGGGTGCGTTGGAGGTGTTTCGTAAAAATATCCAAGACGGGCGCGAAGCCGAGCGGGAAAGACGAGAAAGTGAAGCACGTCAAAACGAAGAAGCCACCAAAAATGAACGAGAAGCGTTTGAAGCAAAAGCAGAACGGGAAGCAGAAAGGTCGAAGGCTCAGCAGGAAATATTTGAACGCGAGCAAGCGGCGGCGGCAGAAATTTCAGGTGTTGTGGCCGCCTGTGCTCGGGGAGATTTTTCACAACGCCTGAAGACTGGTGACAAAGAAGGCGTCTTCGCTGAAATTTGTGAAGGTATGAACCAGATCGGCGAGGTCACACATGACAGTTTGCGCGAGATCAAGGCTTCACTCAAGGCTATGGCAGATTGTGATTTGACCTACCGAATGCAAGGCGAATTCCATGGTGTGTTCGAAGAAATAAGCGAGACGGTCAACAAGACTATCGAGAGCTTGTCTGCCAGTATTCAACGGATTGACTCGAGCTCAGAGGGTATCGGCGCATCGAGCCGCGAAATTGCGGATGCCTCGTCTAGCCTGGCAAAACGTACCGAGCATTCCGCAGCGACGCTTGAAGAAACGGCCGCCTCAATAAAATCCCTGTCGGCGGCAGTTCAGCGCACAGCAATACTCGCGGGGGAAACAAATTCGGAGGCGGTAGACATCCAGCGTCAGGCAGAAAAAAGTACCGAGATTGTGGATACCACGGTCGCCGCGATCCGAGGCATTCAGGAAAGCTCGGCAATGATTGGAAAGACGATTAGTTTGATTGATGACATCACGTTCCAAACCAATCTATTGGCCTTGAACGCGGGTGTTGAAGCGGCGCGGGCGGGTGAGGCTGGCCGTGGTTTCGCAGTGGTAGCCTCAGAAGTGCGAGACCTGGCGGCACGTTCATCAGATGCCGCCCGCGAAATTGCCACCCTCATAACTGACAGTGAAGAACGGGTTACCAATGGCGTAGCTTTGGTCGATGAAACAGGTGAAGCCTTAAAATCCATTACAACAGCAGTTTCGGCAATCACTACCCGCATAGAAGAAATTGCGGGCTCAGCTACAGAACAATCAAATTCGATAGCTGAAATAAATACGGCAACAAACGAATTGGATCAGGCAACACAGCAAAATGCGGCGATGTTTGAGCAAACGACTGCTTCAAGCATGGCTTTGAATGTAGAGACAGATAATTTGGCTGAGGTGATTGCTATGTTTCGTATTAATCAGTCGGAAAATGGGGCGGAAGGTGAAAATATCCCGGAAGAGGTAAACGCCATACATGCATAGAAACCCATATCTGCCTTGCACTTTTCAAGTTGTTTAAAATATCAAAACAGAATGCAAAGTGGCAAAAGGGCGGGATATACGGGAAAGCTTAGAAGCATATTGTCACCGGGTTGGTACCGGTTTTTCACCGCGATAGTCATAAAAACCACGTCCGGTTTTCCTACCCAGCCAGCCAGCTTCGACATACTTTGTTAGTAGTGGGCAGGGTCTATATTTTGTGTCGGCCAGACCATCATGCAAAACATTCATTATAGCCAGGCAGGTATCCAAACCAATGAAATCCGCTAGCTCCAGCGGGCCCATTGGGTGATTAGCCCCCAGCTTTAGAGAGGTATCGATGCTTTCGACGGAACCGACACCTTCATAGAGCGTATACACCGCTTCGTTAATCATCGGCATCAATATTCGGTTAACAATGAAGGCTGGAAAGTCTTCAGCTGGTGCCGCCTGTTTACCCAATCTCTCGACAACGCCCAAGCAGACTTGATAAGTTGCTTCATCTGTTGCGATGCCCCGGATGAGTTCGACCAATTGCATCACCGGGACCGGGTTCATGAAGTGGAACCCCATAAATCGTTCTGGCCGGTCAGTCCGACTGGCAAGTCGTGTAATAGAAATCGAAGAGGTGTTTGACGTCAGGATCGTGTCTTTGCCCAGATGCGGTAGTAAATCTTCAAAAATGGCAGTTTTGATAGTTTCACGTTCCGTGGCAGCCTCAATAATCAAATCCGTCGGCCCAAGGTCAGTCAAGGTAAGTGTGGTCGAGATGCGTTTCAGCGTTTCGTCCCGTTCAGCCTTGGTCGTTTTGTTTTTGGAAACCTGGCGATCCAGGTTTTGCGTTATGGATTCCATGGCATTGTCGAGATTTTCCTGCCCTAAATCATTCAGCAGAACCTCATACCCGGCCTGCGCTAAAACATGCGCAATACCATTTCCCATCTGCCCTGCGCCCACAACGCCGATCTTTTTGATTTCCATGCCCATTCCTTCCAAAAACATCCACGCAGAACCACAAGGACGCAAGATGCCTGCACCGCAGCATAAATCCTTTTGCAAAACTTAACATAGCCTGTCGCATTTTTTCTTTAGCTGTTTGGTAAAGTTTCTCTGCAAAATTCGAACTTGGGTGAAATTTAGTGGAGTGGGTGGAATGACCTATGAAAACCTGGGCGGTGGCGCCCTTGACTATTATCCGTGTCGCTATGGAAAATCGAAGCTGCTGTTTCGTGGGCCTAAGCGAAAGTTCGATCAGCCCTATGTAGCCGTGTTGGGTGGAACCGAGACCTATGGTAAATACCTGGTGCAACCTTTTCCGGAATTGGTTGAGGAACGAATGAATCATACGTTTGTAAACTTGGGCTGTGTGAATGCCGGCGTTGACGTGTTCCTTTACGATCAGACTATTACCGATATTTGTCATGGTGCTTGCGCTACCGTGATCCAACTGGCCGGCACACAGAATATTTCAAACCGGTTTTACGCTGTGCATCCGCGCCGTAATGACCGGTTTTTGCGCGCCTCCAATCTTCTTAGAACTATCTACCGTGAAGTTGATTTTACTGATTTCAACTTTACCAGGCACCTGCTTCTTGCATTAAGGGATGCGTCCGCTGAAAAGTTTGCAATGGTCGAAGAAGAGTTGAAAGAGGCCTGGGTTGGGCGCATGAAAAGCCTGATATCAAAGATCGATGGTAAAGTGGTTTTGTTATGGATGTCCGACCATTGCCCCGAAACTAGGGGTGATTGTGACCTTGAAGGGTCCGATCCCTTGTTTATCGGGAAGGAAATGATCGACGAATTACTGCCTCTTGTGGCTGGATACGCGGAAGTTGTGGTAAGCCAGGACGAGATACTTGCCGGACAGGCGGGCATGCGATTTACCGATATTGAGGCGCCTGCGACGGTTTCTGTGCTGGGCAGTATTGCACAGGAAAAAGTTGCTGATGCCCTACAGAAAATATTAGCGCCGATGTTGTGAATGGATATGTCAAACCCATGCGAAAAGGCCCGCCAGATCGGCGGGCCTTTTGAAAAAACCGGACCTCTGCCCGAGAATCTGTCTATAATGCTTCGGTCAGCGCAGGGACTGCTTCAAACAGGTCGGCAACAAGCCCGAAATCCGCGACCTGGAAGATCGGTGCTTCTTCGTCCTTGTTGATGGCAACAATGACTTTTGAATCCTTCATCCCGGCAAGGTGCTGGATTGCCCCGGAGATACCGACCGCGACATAGAGGTCTGGCGCCACAACTTTGCCGGTTTGACCAACCTGCCAGTCATTGGGCGCAAAGCCGGAGTCAACCGCCGCCCGCGAGGCGCCAACGGCAGCGCCAAGCTTGTCTGCCAGTGCTTCGATCAAGGCAAAGTCATTTTCCGAACCAACCCCGCGTCCGCCGGACACAACGATTCCAGCCGAAGTCAGTTCCGGTCGGTCGCTTTCGGCAACCTTGTCTTCGACCCAGGAACTCAAACCGGGATCTTGGGCGGCTGAACCGTTTTCAACCGAAGCGGCACCACCTTCGCCAGCTGCATCAAATGTCGATGTCCGGAAGGTAATGACTTTGGTTGCATCTGATGACTTCACCGTCTGAACGGCATTGCCAGCATATATCGGGCGCTCGAACGTGTCGGCGTCTACGACGGCCGAGGCATCCGAGATCAACATGACGTCAAGCAAGGCCGCAATCCGTGGCATGACGTTTTTAGCGTCCGTCGTAGCGGGCGCACAGATATGTGTGTAATCACCAGCCAGCGACACGATCAGTGCTGCTGTCGGTTCCGCCAGGCGATGGCCAAGCGAGGCGTCTTCGACCACCAGAACCCTGGCAACACCCTCGATTTTGGCCGCTGCAGCCCCCGCAGCGGCAGCCGAAGCCCCGGCGCAGAGCACGGTCACATCGCCCAAACTAGCCGAGGCAGTCACCGCCTTGGCAGTGGCATCCAGCGCCAGTTCGCCGTCATTCACTTCGGCAAGGAGTAAAACAGCCATTATACAGCCCCCGCTTCTTTAAGTTTTTCAACCAGTTCGTCGACCGAGCCAACAATGATCCCCGCCGCGCGGGTATCAGGCTCGGTTGTTTTGACCACCTCAAGGCGCGGGGTGACATCGACGCCGTAATCTTCGGCAGTCTTCTCATCCAGCGGCTTTTTCTTGGCCTTCATGATGTTGGGCAGTGAGGCATAGCGCGGCTCGTTCAGGCGTAGATCGACTGTGATGATCGTCGGCATGCTAACGCTGATCGTCTGCAAGCCGCCATCGACCTCGCGGGTGACAATAGCCTTATCGCCGTCAATATCCACTTCGGAAGCGAAAGTTGCCTGAGACCAGCCAAGCAGAGCCGAAAGCATCTGCCCGGTGGCGTTCATATCGTTGTCGATGGCCTGTTTGCCGGCAAGAACCAGCCCAGGTGCTTCTTCCTCAACCACCTTCGCCAGGATTTTTGCCACGGCGAGAGGTTCAATATCTGTGTGCACGTCATCCGTTGCAACCACCAGAATGGCGCGGTCAGCGCCCATTGCCAAAGCAGTACGCAGAGTTTCCTGTGCCTGTTTGACACCGATTGACACCACGATGATTTCCTCGGCCTTGCCTGCTTCGCGCAGGCGTATGGCTTCTTCGACTGCAATCTCGTCAAAGGGGTTCATCGACATCTTCACATTCGCAAGATCAACACCCGATCCGTCCGCTTTCACGCGCACCTTCACGTTGTAGTCGATCACGCGCTTAACGGGCACAAGTACCTTCATAGCCGTGGCTCTCCTGATTGGATCAAACTCTCGCGAACCCGTTTAACGCTTTGCAGGTGCAGAAAACAGGGCAAAATCGACGTGATTATGCCCGGCGACGTCGCGTTATGTCTATGAGACCCAAAAAATGAATAATAGGGCACCCATTGAAGAGGGGCACCGGTTTCCCGGCGCCCCTTGGTTTAGTCAATTTTTGTTGTTTATTGTTCAGGCAAGGTCCGGACATATGTCAGAATATCAACTGCTGTTTCCAATCCAAAGGGCCGCGATGAGATCATTTCAGCGCCGGGATGGCCGTTACGGATCTTGTGCAGAACCTCCCATGGGTTGGCGTTCGATTCGGTGCCCACATAAGCGGGGCCGGAATCATCACCCCAATCCAGCTGTGTGCCCTGGAAACCGTGGCATGCAGCACAGATATTCTGGAAATATTCCGCGCCTCTGGCGGCAGAGCCGGTCGTGTCCCCGGTTGTTCGGTCGATATAGGCATCAGTGTCATGCAGCCCCCTGCTGACAAAATAACCGATACGCCGTGCTTGTTCGTCCGAGATCATTTCCGGCGTATATTGATGGGTATCGCTGCGCAGGATGCCGATCATGTTATCGGGGTTGCTGCCTTGTAGGTGGACAATTCCTGTTATCCCGGTCTGATAGGAACCGTTTGCGTACATACCGTCGACCCCTTTGTAGTCCCATCCGTGACAGGCCTTACAACGCCAGGTTCCTTCCCCGGAATGTTGGGTATTCGCTGTGGGCCAAGATGGATGGGTCTCTTCCGGTGCGTCACCGGCAGTTGTATTCATCCAGTTGTCATACATCCGCCCGCCAAAGGACATTGTCCACGAAGCAGTCGGCAAGGCCGGTGTGCCATAGACATACTCCTTTTGGTGGTCCTCAAGCGGGTGTTGTTTGCGTTCGTGCAGATCATCCAGAGAAGCAGCCGTGGCACCAGACGCAATAAAGCATGTGGCGAGCACGGTAGCCGTGGCAAATTTTGTGCCAAATTTTAGCATGTTATCCCTCCCAATATTATTTTGTTTGTAGGTGGATGCTAACACAGTGTTTTTCTGTGACATCACAAAAGTGTGACAATTTGTCCAATACCTGCCCTGCGATTTGCGAAATTACCGCCTCAGGGGTGTGTTGCGTTGTATTATGCGCAATCTTAAGGAGAGCGCGCCTTCAAGAACGATTTTTACCCGGAATCCACAGAACATCGTCTTTCCCGTTTGCATTAGCGATTCGCGCCGCAACAAAACACCAGTCAGACAAGCGGTTCAGATACCTGATCGCGGCGGGGTTCACGTTCTCTGAGCCGGTTAATGCCACTGCGATCCGTTCGGCCCGGCGCGACACTGTGCGAGTAATATGCAAATGTGCAGCTAGGGCTGTTCCCCCCGGCAGGATGAAGCTTTTCAGCGTCTCAAGCCTGGCGTTCATCTCGTCAATCTCGGTTTCCAGCCGGTTAACCTGTGTCTGGACGACGCGCAGGGGCGGGTATTCGGACTCGGCGTCTTTTTCCATTTCAGGCCGGCACAAATCTGCGCCCAAATCAAAAAGATCATTCTGGATACGTGCCAGTGCTGTGTCCATCCAGTCTGAGGCATGCAACCGCGCCACGCCGATGGTGGCGTTGGTTTCGTCGACTGTACCGTAAGCCTCGACCCGCAAATCGGCTTTGCCAACCCTTTTACCATTACCTAAAGCAGTTTCGCCCGCGTCGCCTGTGCGGGTGTATATTTTGTTGAGGGTAACCATCAGCCGCCTCGTCTTAGCCAAACATAAAGCAGGATCAGCGCGATCGCCACGGCCTGCGCGGCAATCCGGTAGCGCATGATGCGGTTGGCATGTTTGCGGTTAAACTCACCGCCACGGGCGAAGCCGCCTATGCCGGTGATAAGGATCAGCGCGGTGATGGCAACCGCTATGATGACGAGGATGAAAAGAGGGTCTTGCAGCATCGTATCTGTCCTTTTCGGGTCGTAGCCTCGTTTGTTTACAGGCGATGCCGGGATGTCGCAATGCGGCTGGTTACGAATTGCGTACTATCAAATCCTGTAGCCGCGTGGGCAGGAGCCTTTTGTACAAGCCCGCCAGATAGGTCGGTGTTGTGACGTAGTAGCGCGGTTTCGGGCGTTCAGCCTCAAGCGCATGGACAAGTTTTTTAGTCACTGCGCTGGCTGGCAACTCGAACCTATCAGGGCCAGTTTTGGGTGCATACAGGCGTTTGAGTAAGGTGTCTTCATATTGCGCGCGGCGCGGAGAGTTCTTCCAGTCGATCCAGCGCTCAAAATGTGGGATCGAGTTCTTGCGAATGTCGCTGGTAACCGGCCCCGGTTCGATCAGGATAATCCTGATTCCGGTATCCGCCATTTCTATGCGCAGGGTGTCTGTCAGCCCTTCCAGCGCGAATTTGGTGGCAACATAAGCCCCGCGCCAACGGATGGTTGAAAAACCCAGCACAGAAGAACAGTTTACGATCCTCCCATGCCCCTGCACGCGCATGACAGGCAATACCAGGCGTGTCAGCTCATGCAGACCAAAAAAGTTGGTCTCAAAAATGGCACGTAAAGCGCCGGTCGGCAGGTCTTCGCAAGCACCGGGCAGGCCATAGGCGCCATTATTGAACAGGGCGTCAAGGGTGCCGCCGGTGCGGGTCAACGCTTCATCTACGGCCACTTTCATGCACGCCGCGTCGGTATAATCCAGACGAAAGCTTTCAAGCCCCTCCTCGCGCAGGCGGACGCAGTCTTTTTCCCGCCGGCAGGTGGCAAAAACGCGCCAGCCACGCGCGTGCAACCCGTGGGCTGCATCATAGCCAATGCCGGATGAGCATCCGGTTATCAGGACGGATTTTTTATTCATCTCGCAGACCTATGACAGGCCATCTGATGGTGCAACATTCATCTAAAAAAATGCGGCCGAGGTGTCATGGTTGGTCTGGTGACAGGAATCGGGTGGCCATATAGCCAATTTCACCGGTTTCAATCACCCGTATTGCCGACCAGCCGGGAACAACTTCACCAAGATCCGAAACCGCGGTTCCGCGTACCAAGGCAGCGACGATACCATCATTAGTCGAAGGGCCCCCGCGCATGTTAACTCTTGATCCGGTGACATAGAGCACGGGCAAGGTGGGCACTGGCGTAGGCTCAGATTCTGGCTCTACTTCTACTTCTGCTTCTGCCTCGGGTTCGACTTCTGTCTCAGGTTCCGTTTCCGGTGTCGGTAGAACCTCTGTTTCCAGTTCAGGCTCGGGTTCAGGCTGAGCTTCAGGCTGGGGTGTCGGCTCAGGCTGGGGTTGAGGAGCGGGTGTCGGCACCGGTTCCGGTTCAGGCTGGGGAGCAGGATCAGGTTGGGGGGCGGGTTCAGGTTGCTGAGCAGGTTCAGTTTGGGGGGCGGGTTCAGGTTGCGGAGCAGGTTCAGACGGAGCAGTTTGCGGGGTCGCAACTATCTCACGGCCAAGACGATCCTCTGGCAAGCCTTCTTCGCGGCCAAACCAAAGCATCACTCCACCGAGCAAAACTACAGTAACCAAAGTCAACCTTATAATGCCCATTTCATTCCCTAACGACGTTTGCACCCTCTTTTAGACCATCCCGCAGGCGGGGAAAACCGGTGACATGCACGTACCCTGCTTTACCCCTATGATCCGGGCCGTTACACAGAGGTCATGAGTGATTTGACCGATGATCCCGACCTCGTAAAAAGTGCAACCTCCGAGCCTTTGCGCCGGGCGTTGGGCGAACGTTACCTGACCTATGCGCTTTCCACGATCATGCACCGCGCCCTGCCGGATGCGCGCGATGGGCTGAAGCCCGTGCACCGGCGTATTCTATACGCGATGAGCCGCCTGCGTCTTGCATCGGGTGGTGGATTTCTGAAGTCAGCCAAGATCAGCGGCGACACTATGGGTGATTTTCATCCCCATGGGGACGCAGCGATTTACGACACCATGGCGCGGCTGGCGCAGGACTTTAACGTGCGTTATCCGCTGGTTGACGGGCAGGGAAACTTCGGTAACATCGACGGCGATAACCCTGCCGCCTCTCGTTATACCGAGGCACGCATGACCTTTGTTGCCGAGGCGATGTTGGAAGGGCTTTCGGAAAACGCAGTTGATTTTCGCGACAATTACGATGGGCGCCTGCGCGAACCGGCCGTTTTGCCGGCAACATTCCCCAATCTGCTGGCCAATGGCTCGACCGGGATTGCTGTTGGTATGGCCACCAATATCCCCCCTCATAATATTGCCGAACTGGTGGATGCCTGCCTGCATTTGATACGAACCCCCGATGCGCGCGACGATACGCTGTTGAAATACGTACCGGGACCGGATTTCCCTACTGGTGGTGTCATTGTTGAACCACCGGAAAATATCGCCACCGCCTACCGGACCGGGCGGGGCGGGTTCCGGCTCAGGGCGCGTTGGCAGGTTGAGGAAATGCCGCGTGGTCTGTGGCAGATCGTGGTCACCGAAATTCCCTATATGGTGCAGAAATCCAAGCTGATCGAAAAGATCGCTGAAGTTATTCAGCAAAAGAAAATTCCGATCCTTGCTGATATACGCGACGAAAGCGCTGAGGATGTGCGCGTGGTGCTGGAGCCGCGTTCTAAAAATGTTGACCCCGAAGTGCTGATGAACATGCTGTTTCGGGTGTCAGACTTGGAAACCCGGTTCTCCCTGAACATGAATGTGTTGATCGATGGGGTGACGCCGAAAGTTTGTTCGATGAAAGAGGTGCTGCGCGCCTTCCTTGACCACCGTCAGGATGTGCTGTGCCGCCGTTCACAGCACCGGTTAGAGAAAATCGATCACCGGCTGGAAGTGCTGGAAGGTTTCATCATCGCGTTTCTTAATCTCGATCGGGTGATTGACATCATCCGATACGACGATGAACCCAAGGCGGCCCTGATGCGCGAAGACTGGGGCAAGACCCATGCGCGGGCCATGTCTGAGGCTGATTATGTCAGCCCCGCCCCGGGAGAGGGCGAGTTGTCGGAAGTGCAGGCCGAGGCCATCCTGAACATGCGTCTGCGCAGCTTGCGCCGACTGGAAGAGCTTGAACTAATCAATGAACAAGAAGAGCTGATGAAGGAACGCGCCCAGCTTGAGGACCTTCTGGAAGACGAGGGACTGCAATGGGCAACAATCTCGGACCAACTGCGCGAGACGAAAAAAACCTTCGGCAGGGAATATGAAGGCGGCGCGCGGCGTACCGGATTTGCTGAGGCGGGCGAAACTGAAGAAGTGCCGCTTGAGGCCATGATCGAACGTGAGCCTATCACTGTCTTATGCTCTCAGATGGGCTGGATCCGCGCCATGTCGGGCCATATTGACCTGACCCGCGAGCTTAAATTCAAAGACGGCGATGGCCCCCGATTTATTTTCCACGCTGAAACCACCGACCGGTTGCTGGTCTTTGGTGAAAATGGCCGTTTCTACACATTGTCAGCAGCCTCTTTGCCCGGCGGGCGTGGTATGGGTGAACCTTTACGTCTGATGGTGGATTTGCCGAATGAGGCGGGCATCGTCGGCCTCTTTATTCACCAACCGGGGCGCAAGCTGCTGGTCGCCTCAACTGCCGGCGACGGGTTTGTTGCTGCGGAAGACGACGTGTTGGCCCAGACGCGGAGTGGGAAACAGGTGTTGAATGTGCGCGGTGATGTGCGGGCACTGGTTTGCAAACCGGTTGCCGGCGATCAGGTGGCTACGGTGGGTGAGAACCGCAAGGTTCTGGTCTTTCCAATATCCGACTTGCCCGAGATGGGCCGCGGAAAGGGCGTGCGCCTGCAGAAATACAAAGATGGCGGCCTGTCTGACGCGACCACGTTCGGCCTGACGAATGGGCTTAGCTGGCTGGACCCGGCAGGACGCACCCGCACCGAAACCGAATTAACCGAGTGGCAGGGCAAGCGTGCCTCTGCAGGGCGTATGGCCCCGCGTGGCTTCCCCCGCGACAACAAGTTTACCTGATATGTCGCTTGCTGGCCTTTCCACGGAATATTCCGGGCAAAGGTCGGGTGTCTTCTGGCTGGCCATGCGCATGGGCGCGTTAACGGTTCTGACCCTGGGGCTTTACCGTTTCTGGATGAAAACTCGCCTGCGCCGGTATTTCTGGAGCGCCGTGCGCCCTGGCGGCATCCCGTTGGAATATACCGGCGACCCTTGGGAAAAACTGCTGGGTTTCCTTTTTGCCGTGGTTATTCTGGCCTTCTATATCGGTGTCGTAAACCTGATCCTGATGTTCTTCAGCTTCACACTGTTTCAAACAAACTTCATCGCCTATGCGCTTAGTTTTGTTGGGGTGTTGCCGCTGATATTCTTTGCCCAATACCGGGCGCGGCGCTACGTGCTGGCCCGCACCCGCTGGCGGGGCGTTCGGTTTGGGTTGGAGCCGGGGGCGTGGGGCTATGCCTGGCGCGCTGCGGTGCACTGGCTGATAACGCTTGCCAGCTTTGGCATCCTGTGGCCGCGCAAAACTTTCTGGCTGGAGAAATACCGCACTGACCGCACTTTTTTCGGGGATCAGAAGCTAGAGCAGGGCGGCCGCTGGACCATGCTGCTTGGCGCTATGAAGCATGTCTATATCGGAGGTTTGCTGTCCGTCCTTATTTCTGCGGCAGCCCTCGGGTTGGAGAACCCGGCGCTTTTCGGGCTTTTGACATTATCTGTGACTTATATGTTGATAGGTATCGCCTTTTGGCGCGCCCACGCCTTTCGCCGGCTGACCGAAAACAAGACCATCGGTGGTGTGCGTTTGACCAATGCCGCGCGTGGCGGGCGGGTGTTGGGCATCTATGCGGGCGGCTATGTGCTTGCCGGTCTGACTTTCCTGGCAGGTGTAGCATCGGTTTCTCTGGTATTTGCGGTTTTCACCGCAACGACGTTTGGGATACAGGACCTGATGGCAGCGCTTGAAGGGGTTGAGGGCGCAAAACAGGTGCCTCTTTGGTTGATGACAACATACGGTGTTGCCAGCTATTTCACGTTGTTTTTGTTTTGGGGGGCCGCACGTCTTGCTTTCGTTACCCTGCCACTTGTCAGGCATTTCGCCAGAACTACCGGTCTTACAAATACGCTGGAACTAGCATTGATTAACCAGCGCAGTCGCGATGAGTTTACCGAGGCCGAGGGCTTTGCCGACGCGCTAGACGTAGGGGCAGCCCTTTGAGCGTTTCGCTTCAGCACAGCCCGGTCTTTGCCGACTATGTTGATGGTACAAGCGCGCGCCTGTTGCGCGTTGCTGTCAGGTTTGAGCCTGCAAATACCCCTGATCGCATGCTGATCACCCTGCCGGAGGGCGGGGATCTGGTCTGGCCCTTGCGCGAACTGCGCCTGTTGCCCGATCAGGCAGACCAAACAGGACTGACCCTGACGTACACAGATGAACCCCTTGCACGGCTGTTTCTGAAAGATGCCGGTCTGGTTGAAATGGTCCGCACCCATGCGGGCAACCTGAACTACCGGTCGGGCGTTGAGAACAAATCACGCCTGATAAAATGGGGGCTGGGGGCCGTTGCCTCAGTTGCGCTGATCGTTTTTGTGCTGGTGCCTCTGATGGCAGATCAACTGGCGCGCTACCTACCGCCAGAAGGCGAAAAGGCGCTGGGCGACACCACGTTTGAGCAAATCCGCCGTGTGCTGGACGAAAGCGGTTTGGCCCCTATAGGCATCTGTGAGAATGCGGCGGGAATTGCGGCCCTTAACCAGATGCAGGCGCGCCTCGATCCCCAGGCCGACCTGCCTTATCCGCTTGAGGTTGCGGTGCTGGATCACGAGATGGTCAACGCTTTTGCTTTGCCCGGTGGGCGCATCATTTTGTTCAGGGGGTTGATAGAAGAAGCCGAAACACCAGAAGAAGTCGCCGCTGTGCTCGCCCATGAAATTGGTCACGTTGTGGGCCGGGACCCCACCCGGGACGCCTTGCGGTCGGCCGGATCAATCGGGGTGCTTGGGCTTTTGTTCGGGGATTTTGCAGGTGGAACCATAATGCTGTTCCTGGCAAACAGCCTGATCAACGCCACCTATAGCCAAAAGGCGGAAGCGGCGGCCGACAGTTATGCGCACGGGTTGTTACTGGATGCCGGACTGTCCCCGGCGGCTCTGGCCTCTATGTTTAACCGTATGCTGGCGGAATATGGTGAGGATGGGGGTTTCGTGGCACATTTTGCAGCCCATCCCAAATTATCAGAACGCATTGCTGCCAGTCAGGCTGCTGTTGATGGCAGTGGAGATTTTCACCCTGTGCTGAGCAATGCTCAGTGGCGCGACCTGCAAGGTATTTGTGGGGGTTTGGTAGAGGACCTGGACGGGAATTCTGGCCGTATCGGGAAATCCGATGCCGGGAAATAGGCGGGTCAAAGCCAAGGAAATGTTGGCAGGGATTTGCCTCTTGCGGCATGGCGCGCTAGGAAACCTGAAATCAGGGGGAAATATAAATGACTCGTTTTTTGACTGCGCTCTTGTTGCTGCTTGGCCTGTCAGCCTGCTCTCAGATGAGCGATCTGGATGAAGTGCCCCAGCCGATGGGTCGCTTTTTGTTTGGTCATAACGTTGTTGTGGTTCAGGACGCCGAGAAAGGCCCTCTGTCGCGTGAAGCCAGTGATGAAGAATGGAAGGCCAGCGTAGAGGCGGCAATCGACGAACGTTTCAGCCGCTATGACGGGGACAAATATTTCCACATCGCCGTGAAGGTTGAAGGCTACGCTCTGGCTCTGCCGGGCATCCCGCTTGTTGCGTCTCCGAAATCGGTTCTGGTTGTCACCGTTACCATATGGGACGACGAACTGGGCACCAAGCTAAACGAGGAACCCAAGCCGTTCACCGTGTTTGAGCAATTTTCCGGCGAAACAGTTATAAGCTCGGGCCTGACCCAGTCAAAAGAACAACAAATGGAAAACCTGTCGCGCAATGCGGCCAAAATGATCCATATGTGGATGCTGGAGCATCCGGAATGGTTTGGTGATGCCGCCCTGATGGATCCGGAGACCACTTCGCCCGGCTGGGCCCGGCCACCGATTGAAGAGCCAGTGGTGGAGGAAGAAGCCACGTCAGAGGAAGTAACAGAAGAAGAAGCACCAGAGGCTTGATTTAAACGCCGCTTGGCTGTAACCACCGCGCCATAAGAGACCGGGCATATTCCTGCCCCCCAGATAAGGCGCGTAGCATGGCTAAGGAAAAGTTTGATCGCAGTAAACCGCACTGCAACATTGGCACTATT
>CAZJYZ010000028.1:0-40070 GCA_964550345.1 uncultured Aliiroseovarius sp.
GGTGGACGGGGCTGGGGATTTTGCCACCGCCCTGGCCTCGGCCCGGGCCGAGGCACGCACGGCCTTCGGCAATGACGCCGTACTAGTCGAAAAATACATCACCAAACCGCGCCATATCGAATTGCAGATATTCGGCGACGGCGAAAAAGCGGTGCATCTGTATGAACGTGATTGTTCGTTGCAACGGCGTCACCAGAAGGTGATCGAAGAGGCACCGGCGCCAGGTATGACCATCGAGATGCGCGCCGCAATGGGGGCCGCCGCCGTCGCCGCCGCCGAGGCCATTGGCTATGCCGGCGCCGGCACGGTCGAGTTCATCGTTGATGGCGCAGGCGGGCTGCGGCCGGACGGCTTTTGGTTCATGGAAATGAACACCCGTTTGCAAGTGGAACATCCGGTGACCGAGGCGGTGACCGGCATTGATCTGGTGGAATGGCAATTACGCGTCGCTTCGGGCGAAGCTCTGCCGAAAACGCAGGATGAAATCACCCTTACGGGGCATGCCTTCGAGGCACGCCTCTATGCGGAAAACGTGCCCGCTGGGTTTTTGCCTGCCACCGGCACGCTCACCCATTTGCAATTTCCCGAAAACGCGCGCGCCGATACCGGGGTCAGGGCTGGTGATACGATCTCTCCTTTCTACGACCCGATGATCGCCAAGGTCATCACCCATGGATCAACCCGGGCGGCCGCACTCAGGCGGTTGGGGGCGGCACTGGAGCACACAGAAGTCGCCGGTCTGGTTACAAATCTGGGATTTCTCGGGGCGTTGACCCGGCACGGGGAATTTTCCCGCGGCGAGGTTGATACCGGGCTTATTGCCCGAGATCTTGCAGCCTTAACCGAAATGGAAAATCCACGCCCTGCACATATAGCACTAGCGGCTTTGGCCGGGCTGGGGCTGCTGGAAAGACCAGGAACGGGCTTTCATCTATGGACGCCCCTCAGCCGTTCTGTTTGGATAAGCTTACAGGGGGAAGCCACGGAAGTTACGGTAAAAACTTTGTCCGCAGACAAGCATATTGTCACCGTTTCCGGTCAGGAACTAACCGCTTCCTGCCTGCGTGGCCAGTGGGAGATTGACGGCGACAGGGCCCCCCGGGTGGCCGTGTCGGGGGGTATCGTGACCTTATTCACCAGCGCCGGTCTAGCCTTTGATATTCTCGACCCGCTGGCGAAAATGGGGGCTGACAAATCGGCGGCCGGCTTGATCGAGGCGCCGATGCCCGGACTGGTACGCGACATGTTGTGCAAGCCAGGACAATCGGTAGAGGCAGGCGAAGCTTTAGCCGTGCTCGAAGCGATGAAAATGGAACATTCCTTAACCGCGCCGCGCGACGGCATCGTCGCCGAGGTGCTGGCGCGGGCAGGGGAACAGGTCGAAGCCGGCGCTCCCCTGATCCGACTGGAGGAAGAGGTATGATCCGGCTTTACCACGCAGCGCAGTCACGTTCGTTTCGCATCCTGTGGCTGCTGGAAGAAATGGGGTTGGACTACGAAGTGGTCCATATGAATTTTTTAGACAAATCCATGCGCGGCGCAGATTTTCTGGCATTGTCCCCCGCTGGTCGGGTGCCAGCACTAGAAATTGACGGGCAGGTTATCTTTGAAAGCGGTGCGATTTGCGAATACTTGATGGAAACGCGAAGCGAGTGTGGGCTTGGGCGCGCGGCCGGTACACCTGAGCGGGTCGATTATCTGCAATGGCTGCATTTTGCGGAAACTTTAGGTCAACATCTGGCCGCCCTGACCCAGCAACATATTGTGCTGCGCGAAGACTGGATGCGCTCGCCGATATTGATGAAGCTGGAGGCAAAGCGGCTGGAAAGAGGGCTGGAGGTTGTGGGGCGGGCGCTCAGGCGGCACGAGTATTTGTTGCCAAGTGGCTTTTCCGCCGTGGACCCCATGGTTGGTTATGGGGTGATTTTGGCCAGGCGCTTTGTGCGGGAGAGCGTCTTGCCCGAAGTGGACGCCTACCGCGCCCGTTTGTTGGCGCGCCCCACCTGTCAGGCCGCGCTAGGGAAAGACGGAGAGGCACAGATATACCTCAAGGATTTCTACGAGGCCCCGGATGTCTGATTTCGTCGAAATATTTGAGGTCGGTCCGCGCGATGGCTTGCAAAACGAAAAACGCCTGATTCCGGCGGCAGAGAAAATTGCCCTGATTGATGTGCTCAGTGGGGCTGGTTTCAAACGTATCGAAGTGGCAAGTTTTGTCAGCCCGAAATGGGTGCCGCAAATGGCGGATGGGGCCGAGGTGCTGGCGGGGATCGCCCGCGCGAAAGGGGTCTCCTACGCCGCTTTGACCCCGAATATGCGCGGAATCGAGCGCGCCTTGGAGGCGAAAGCGGATGAGATAGCTATATTTGGTTCGGCCAGTGAGGGGTTTTCACAGGCAAATATAAATTGTTCGATAAATGAAAGTTTAGATAGATTTTTGTCTGTTTCGAACGTAGCAAAAGCCGAAAAAGTGAAGGTTCGTGGCTATGTCTCTTGCGTTACCGACTGCCCGTATGACGGCGTGACTCCGCCGCAAAAGGTTGCGGAGGTCGCGGCCCGTCTGCTGGAGATGGGATGTTATGAGATCAGCCTTGGAGACACGCTTGGTAAGGGCACGCCTAAAAGCATTTCGGCGATGCTGGACGCTGTTTTGACCGTTGCAAGTCCTACGCAACTGGCGGGGCACTTTCATGACACAGGGGGGCGGGCGCTGGAAAATATTACCGTTTCCTTAGAAAAAGGTCTGCGCGTCTTTGATGCGGCCATAGGTGGACTGGGCGGATGCCCCTATGTGCCGGGGGCTGCTGGGAACGTGGCGACGGAAAAGGTTCATGAACATGTGACCCGATTGGGGTATTCAACCGGGTTAAACACACAGGTGCTTGAAAAGGCGGCGGGAATGGCGCGTGCCATGCGGGTAGGGTGAGGCCGGATGTTGAGAATCCGCGCCGAAATCAGCGCAGAAACTAAGGATATCTGAGATGACCGAGACGATCACCATTGAAACGGACGGGCGCGGGGTCGCGACCCTGACGCTGAACCGTGTGGATAAACATAATGCACTTTCGGCATTGATGATCACGGAACTGACTGCGGCGGCGGAACGTTTAGGTGCCGATGAAAAGGTACGGGTCGTGGTATTGACCGGCGCGGGTAAAAGTTTCTGTGCCGGTGGCGATCTGGGCTGGATGCGTGATCAGATGGAGGCCAGCGCCGAGGAGCGCCGGGCCGAGGCTCGCAAACTGGCAATGATGCTCAAGGCCCTGAATGACATGCCAAAACCTCTGATTGGCCGGGTGCAAGGGCAGGCCTTTGGCGGCGGCATCGGCATGATCAGTGTCTGTGACGTCGCACTTGGGGTTGCCGGCGCAAAATTTGGCCTGACGGAAACCCGGCTGGGCCTGATCCCGGCAACTATCGGCCCTTATGTGCTGGCGAGAATGGGCGAGGCGATGGCGCGCCGGGTCTTCATGTCGGCCCGAATCTTTGACGCACACGAGGCGGTAACGTTGGGCATATTGGCCAAAGCCCTGCCGCCTGAGGACCTTGATGCCGCGACTGAAGCCGAAATTGCGCCTTACCTTGCCTGCGCACCCGGTGCTGTGGCCGAAGCCAAGGCGCTGGCGCAAAAGCTGGGCGCGCCGGTGACCGAGGCTGTGATAGATGAAACCATCGACGGCCTTGTTGAGAGGTGGGAGAGTCTTGAGGCGAACGAGGGTATCTCTGCGTTTTTTGAACGACGCAAAGCGAACTGGGTAAGCTGATGGGTTTTACGGGCATTGCAGCGATAATTTTCGCCTGCATCACTGTAATTGTCATTTTGTTCATGGCTGCACTTACGCTTGGCGCACCTTTGGGACATTTGACCATGGGTGGGCGCTGGCCTGGGAAATTACCTTTGCCCGCGCGTGTTCTGGTGGTTTTGCAGGCCTGTCTGCTGGCCATTTTTACCCTTATCGTGCTTGCCCATGCTGGGGTTTGGGAATCTCGGAATTTCCCGCCCATGTCGATATGGGTCGTAGTGATGTTTTCCGGGCTTTCGCTGGTGGCGAATCTGGCGACTCCTTCCCGGTGGGAACGCGCACTTTGGGCGCCAGCAGGTGCAATCATGCTGGCCACGTCGCTTTTGGTCGCACTCGGATAATCGCAGCTGGGATATCCCTTTGCGTGCTGGGCCGGTAAAGGTTAAAAAATACAGATACTTACAGTGTGAAATAGCGGTTTCAACGGGCTGGCTAATGTCACATTCAAATACGTGAATGCGGTCCAACTTCTGTTGACCCTGCCATGTGGCGGGGGTAAACCGCCACGTGAGCTAAACACATGCGCGTTGAACGCATGAAAGGAGCAAACGTGGACGACCTATTACGGGAATACCTCCCGCTTGTTATTTTCCTCGGCCTCGCAATCGCTTTGGGCCTCGTTTTCATCATCGCTGCTGCCATCCTTGCAGTTCGCAACCCCGACCCGGAAAAAAACTCGGCATATGAATGTGGCTTTAACGCATTCGACGATGCCCGCATGAAGTTTGACGTGCGGTTCTATCTGGTGTCGATCCTGTTCATCATCTTTGATCTTGAGATTGCCTTCCTGTTTCCATGGGCGGTGGCGTTCAAGGATGTGGGCATGGTCGGGTTCTGGTCGATGATGGTGTTCCTGGCGGTGCTGACCATCGGCTTTGCCTATGAGTGGAAAAAAGGAGCGCTGGAATGGGAGTGATCACCGAGGGCGTGCAGACCGGCCTGAATACGGCCGGGGGCGACCGTGAGGTTGCGACGCGCCAGATGGCCGACCAACTGGCCGACAAGGGGTTTTTGCTAACCACAACCGATGACATCATCAACTGGGCGCGCACAGGTAGCTTGCACTGGATGACTTTCGGTCTGGCCTGTTGTGCGGTTGAAATGATGCATGCGGCCATGCCGCGTTATGATATTGAGCGTTTCGGCACAGCGCCGCGCGCCTCTCCGCGTCAGTCGGACCTGATGATTGTGGCGGGCACCGTGACCAACAAAATGGCACCGGCCCTGCGCAAGGTTTACGACCAGATGCCTGACCCGCGTTACGTGATCTCGATGGGGTCCTGCGCCAATGGCGGTGGGTACTACCATTATTCCTATTCAGTGTTGCGCGGTGTGGATCGGGTTGTGCCGGTTGACGTCTATGTGCCGGGCTGTCCGCCCACGGCGGAAGCGCTGGTTTACGGTCTGCTGCAACTGCAACGCAAAATCCGCCGCACCGGCACGATTGTGAGGTAGAGATGAGCGCAGAACTGATAGAATTAGGCGAACTGATCTCTGCCAAACGCCCTGATTGCGTGGCATCAGCCGAGGTAACCCATGGCGAGCTGACCCTTGTCAGCCCGCCCTCTTGCCTGCCGACTCTGATCGAGTTTCTGAAAACTGACCGCAATTGCCAGTTTTCCACTCTGGTGGATATCCGTCGCGCGAAGAACGTTTTGACGTGGTTTATCACTTGTTGTCGATGTACCAAAACCACCGTATCCGCATTAAGACTTCGGTTCGTGATGGGGATGCTTTGGCGTCGATCACTCCGGTGCATGTTTCGGCGGGCTGGTTTGAGCGTGAAATCTTCGACATGTTCGGAATAATTTTCACCGGCCATACGGATTTACGACGCTTGCTGACAGATTACGGCTTTCGCGGCCATCCGCTGCGCAAGGATTTCCCCACCACGGGTTATACTGAACTGCGTTATGACGAGGCGGAAAAACGTGTTGTCTATGAGCCTGTCTCGCTGACGCAGGATTACCGCCAGTTTGATTTCATGAGCCCATGGGAGGGTGCCGAATACATCCTGCCGGGAGATGAGAAAAGCGGTGAGGGACAAGGCTGAGATGAGCGGGCAGAGCCTCATATTCTGCGTCGGAGCTGCCAAATCCGGCACTTCCTGGCTGCATGATTATCTGCAATCGCACGATGAGGTTTACCTGCGCAATCTTAAAGAGCTGCATTATTTTAACGCTCTTGATGGCGGTGGCAATAAATGGCACCGCAATCAGATGATAAAGCGTCTGGCCGAACATCGTGCCCGTCTGGAGGTGCAGGAGCGCCCAGAAGACAAGCCGCATTTGCAGCAATTAGTGCGCGATCTTGAGGAATGGCTTGGGCTGTTTGACGGCGAAACACCTGTGGATCAGGGATACCTCGACTATGTGGGCTATGGTCGCAAAAAGGCGCGGCTGGTGGGAGACTTCACCCCGGCCTATGCTTTGTTGTCAGAAAAAATGATGGCTCATATGGCCGGCTTGGCCAGGCGGGTGAAGTTCATTTTCCTGATGCGTGAACCGGTTGAGCGGCTGTGGTCAAACATCCGCATGAATGTTGGCAAGCGTGGCCCAAAAGCCCTTCAGCGCGAAATTGCCACCTATCTGGCAGGCGACAATCGCAACCTTTCCCTGCGCTCGAATTATCAACGAACATTGCGCCGTCTGCAGGCGGTCTTGCCGGCCGCAAACCTGCATGTGGAATTTTACGAACGCCTGTTCACGCCCGAGGCGATTGAACGGCTTTGTGCCTTTCTGGGGCTGGCCCCGAAACAGGCTGACTTTGGCCGGGTGGTGCATGGCGGGCGTAAATCTTCGCTGGATGCAGGTTTGCGCCAGCAATTGCAGGCAAGTCTGGCACCGCAATACGAGTATATAGACAGAAATATGGGCGGTCTGCCCCATGAATGGACGGACAGGATGGTAAGCGCATGATGGACGGATCCAACGGCTTTAGCGACACGCTGACCGGCGAACAACGCATTCGCAATTTCAACATCAACTTCGGCCCGCAACACCCTGCGGCCCACGGTGTTTTACGCATGGTGCTGGAGTTGGACGGCGAGATTATCGAACGTGCTGACCCGCATATCGGCCTGTTGCATCGCGGTACCGAAAAGCTGATGGAAAGCCGTACCTATCTGCAATGTCTGCCCTATTTCGACCGGATGGACTATGTGGGCACGATGAACCAGGAACATGCCTGGTGTCTGGCGATTGAGCAACTGACAGGTACCGAAGTCCCCCGTCGTGGCAGCCTGATCCGGGTGCTGTACCTTGAGATGGGGCGCATCCTGAACCACCTTCTGAATGTCACCACACAGGCGCTGGATGTGGGCGCGCTGACCCCACCTGTCTGGGGCTTTGAGCAGCGCGAAATTCTGATGGGCTTTTACGAACGGGCCTCGGGCGCACGGCTGCACGCGGCTTATTTCCGCCCCGGTGGTGTACATCAGGACCTGCCGGATGACCTGATCGACGACATCGAAGCATGGTGCGAAACTTTCCCCGGCTTCCTGTCGGATCTTGACGGTCTCTTAACGGAAAACCGTATCTTCAAGCAACGCAACGTAGATATCGGCATTGTCAGCGAGCAGGATATCCTTGATTGGGGTTTCTCCGGCGTCATGGCGCGCGGATCTGGCATGGCGTGGGATCTGCGCCGCGCGCAACCCTATGAACTTTATGATGAGTTTGATTTCCAGATACCTATTGGCAAAAACGGCGATTGTTTTGACCGCTATCTGGTGCGCATGGCCGAGATGACGGAATCGCTGAAAATTATGCAACAGGCCATTGCCAAGCTGCGCGCGCCGGAAGGGCAGGGCGATGTGCTGGCACGCGGCAAGCTGACCCCGCCCAAGCGCGGCGCCATGAAGCGCGACATGGAAAGCCTGATCCACCATTTCAAATTGTATTCTGAGGGCTTTCACGTGCCCGAGGGTGAGATTTACGCCGCCGTTGAGGCGCCCAAGGGCGAATTTGGCGTCTATCTGGTGTCCGACGGGTCCAACAAACCCTACCGCGCCAAGATACGCGCGCCGGGATATCTGCATTTGCAGGCGATAGACCATGTCGCCGGGGGCCATCAATTGGCCGATGTAGCAGCCATAATCGGCTCGCTCGATGTCGTGTTTGGGGAGATTGACCGCTGATGCTGCGCCGTTTGTTTCATACGCAACCTGAAAGTTTTGCCTTTACCGATGCCAATCAGGCGTGGGCCGAGACGCAGGTAACAAAATACCCTGAGGGCCGTCAGGCCAGCGCCATCATTCCGCTGCTCTGGCGGGCGCAGGAACAGGAGGGTTGGCTGAGCCAACCTGCCATTGAAAGCGTCGCTGACATGCTGGGCATGGATTATATCCGGGCGCTTGAAGTGGCGACTTTCTACTTCATGTTCCAGTTGCAACCGGTTGGGTCTGTGGCACATTTCCAGATTTGCGGAACTCTGAGCTGCATGATCATGGGTGCGGAAAGCATAATGGATATCTGCAAAGAACGGATTGCTCCAAAACCCCATCAGCTGTCGGAAGACGGACGTTTCAGTTGGGAAGAGGTCGAATGCCTTGGTGCCTGCACAAACGCGCCGATGGCACAGATCGGCAAGGATTATTACGAAGATCTGACGCCCGAGGGTTTCGTGGCACTGTTGGATCAGTTCTCGGACGGGAAAGTGCCGGTCGCCGGACCGCAAAATGGCCGCTATGCCTGCGAACCCCTGTCAGGTCTGACTGCTTTGACGGCGCATGAAAGCGGACGCACGCAGTACAATGCCAGCGTCCAGCGTTCGGTTGATCTGGGCGACGGTATCAAGCGCATTGACGGCAGCGAAGTGCCGTTGACAGCGCCGTGGCAAAAAAGCACCAAGCCTGCCGCGAAGAAAGCACCAGCGAAAAAGGCCGCAGCGAAACCTGCTGCAAAGGCCAAAAAGGCTGCCCCCGCTACCGGCAAAAAACCCCGCGCCATGAAGGCACCGCGCAAGGCCGGGGCGGATGACCTGAAAAAGATCAAGGGCGTTGGCCCCAAGTTGGAAAAACTGCTGCACAAGCTCGGGTTTTTCCACTTCGACCAAATCTCCAAATGGAGCGCCGAAGAAATTGCCTGGGTCGATGAAAACCTTGAGGGCTTTAAAGGCCGGGTCAGCCGTGATGGCTGGGTCGCGCAAGCTAAAACCCTTGCCGAAGGCGGCGAGACGGATTTCTCAAAGAAAGTAGGAAAGGGCGACGTCTACTGACGAGCTGAATTTTATGAAGAAGACGGGATCAGAGCCAAAAACACATCGGCCCGGCGCAAAGACGCAGCCCCGTACAGCGAACGCAACCAACAGTGAACAACCAAGGGAGTGGAATGATGAGTGATAACAACGAAGGGTTTTTTACCTGTAAGAACATGTGCTGGATGGCCGGTGCATTGTTGGGCATAGCCGTCTTTCTGATCCTGAGCGGAAACACAGGTATGGGGACCATTCTGGCCATTGGTATTGCGCTGGTTGTGACCGTGGCAATCGCTGTGATCCTGCGCTCGCTGTTGTGCGGTGAGGTTGAAAATACACGTGAGTCTGCGACTGCGGCACCAGCTGCAGCAAGCGCCCCGGCGGCTGAGGTTAACAAATCTGACGTATCCGGTGCTGATGGTGGCTCAAAATCGGAAGAAAGTGGCAAGGAAAGCAGTACCAAGACCTCCGAGGCAGCTCCGGCAGCCGAAGAAGTCGCGGCTGAAGAGGAGGCTGGCGAAGCAAAGCCGGTTACATTGACAGCCGCCCGCGACAGCGGTGCGGACGATCTAAAACTTCTCAAAGGCGTGGGACCGAAGTTGGAGCAGACCCTGAACGAGCTTGGGTTTTACCATTTCGATCAGGTCGCTGACTGGGGTGCGGCAGAGATCGAGTGGGTCGACAGCCGGTTGAAATTCAAAGGCCGGATCGAGCGTGACGGCTGGGTCGCGCAGGCGAAAATCCTTGCCGAAGGCGGCACGACTGAATTCTCGAAAAAGGCAAAAAAGGGTAAATAACGCATGGGCACCGATCCGCAAAACAAAGCAGGCAGGGAAGGCAGGATGGCGGCACTCGCCATCGCCGGTACTGGTCTGTTCTGGGTCGGTGTAACCTGGGCCGGAGCGCAATTCGGCTGGGAAAACCGAACCCGTGCTTTGATGGATCTGGTGGCTATGGCGGGCTTCGCCTATGCGCTGATAGTGACGTATCGCTTATGGCGCGCGCGCCGAAATGACGAAGATGAAGGATAGCTAGAATGCTGAAAGATCAAGACCGGATCTTTACCAACATTTACGGGATGCATGATCGCAGCCTCAAGGGTGCGATGGCGCGTGGCCATTGGGACGGCACGGGGGGCATCCTGAAGAAGGGGCGCGACTGGATCGTTGACCAGATGAAGGCATCTGGCTTGCGCGGGCGCGGCGGTGCGGGCTTCCCCACCGGCCTCAAGTGGTCCTTCATGCCAAAAGAAAGCGACGGGCGCCCGGCTTATCTGGTGATCAATGCCGATGAAAGTGAACCC
Source organism: uncultured Aliiroseovarius sp. (assembly GCA_964550345.1). GTDB lineage: Bacteria > Pseudomonadota > Alphaproteobacteria > Rhodobacterales > Rhodobacteraceae > JAAEUB01. The sequence goes on from CAZJYZ010000028.1 coordinate 10,303, forward strand.
GGCACCTGCAAAGACCGCGAGATTATTCGCCATGACCCCCATACCCTGATCGAAGGGGCACTGATCGCCAGCTTCGCCATGGGGGCGCATGCTGCCTATATCTATATCCGCGGTGAATACATCCGTGAGCGCGAGGCGCTGCAGGCGGCAATTGACGAATGTTACGATGCGGGCCTTCTGGGCAAGAATGCTTGCAAAAGCGGCTGGGATTTTGACCTCTATTTGGCGCATGGCGCCGGGGCGTATATCTGCGGCGAAGAAACCGCCATGCTGGAAAGCCTTGAGGGCAAGAAAGGCATGCCGCGCATGAAGCCGCCATTTCCGGCGGGCGCGGGCCTTTATGGTTGCCCGACGACGGTTAACAACGTGGAAAGCATCGCCGTGGTGCCGACCATTCTGCGCCGCGGCCCGGAATGGTTTGCGGGCTTCGGTCGGCCGAATAACTCCGGTACCAAGCTCTTTGCCATTTCCGGCCATGTGAACAACCCTTGCGTGGTTGAAGAAAGCATGTCGATCCCGTTTGTCGAGCTGATCGAAAAGCATTGCGGCGGTATCCGTGGCGGCTGGGACAACCTCAAGGCCGTGATCCCGGGTGGCTCATCCGTGCGCATGGTGCCCGGCAAGACCATGCATGAAGAAGGCATCATGGATTTTGACTGGCTCGGCAGCCAGCAATCGGGGCTGGGAACGGCGGCGGTGATCGTGATGGATCAGAGCGTTGACGTGATCAAAGCGGTCTGGCGCCTGTCCAAGTTCTACAAGCATGAAAGCTGCGGCCAGTGCACACCGTGCCGCGAAGGCACCGGCTGGATGATGCGGGTGATGGAACGTCTGGTAACGGGCGAGGCCGAGATTGAAGAGATCGACATGCTGATATCGGTCACCAAACAGGTTGAGGGCCACACAATCTGCGCCCTTGGCGATGCCTCGGCCTGGCCAATCCAGGGGCTGGTGAACCATTTCCGCGACGAAATCGAAGACCGGATCAGGGCCCGTAAAGCCGGCCGGATTGCGGCGGAGTAGGTAATATGCGCGGCCTGATGCAACATACCAGCGACGTTGAAAGGGGCGGTTTTCCGCCTGCTTTGACGTGCGGTTATTGCATAACAGGACCTGAAAATCTCATCTCCTTTCATGTGAAAGGAGAGTTTTATGCGTAAAATCAGAGATTTGACATTTGGGGCGCTGGCCATGTTGATACTGGCATCTTCCCTGAACGGGGCGGTGGCAGCGACCGACTATAAGGTGCTTCGGGAAGACCAGAGGGTACATGAAGAGCTATTGGCGGCCTCGCTGGCCTATCTGATCAACAGATATTGTCCGGAGCTTAAGATCCGGCGGCTGAAAGTGACGGCGCAGGCACTCAGCCTCAGAAGTTATGCCAAGACGCTGGGCTATACCGGCGCCGAGGTGGATGCCTTTGTCAAGAATGACGATGAGCGTGATCGCATGCGGGCGATAGCCACGGCTCTTTTGGTTGAAAAAGGTGTTGTTGTAGGGGATGCGGCCAGTTACTGCACAGTTGGTCGCGCGGAAATAGAAGCGGACACTGAAACCGGCGGCATGTTGCGCGGCGGTTAAGTGTCCGGATAAGTGGGGTGTGTCGCAGAAACACGCCCCGATGGATGAAAGTACGTGGGATGAGGGTACGTGAATGAGCGACCTTAAGAAGATCGAGATTGACGGACAGGTTGTAGAAGTGGACGGGGCCATGACCCTGATCCAGGCCTGTGAGGAAGCCGGGGTCGAGATCCCGCGTTTTTGTTATCACGAACGCCTGTCGATTGCCGGTAATTGCCGCATGTGTCTGGTCGAGGTGGTCGGTGGACCGCCCAAGCCCGCCGCCTCCTGCGCCATGCAGGTGCGCGATCTGCGTCCCGGCCCCGAAGGCCAGCCGCCGGTGGTGAAAACCAACAGCCCAATGGTCAAGAAGGCGCGCGAGGGCGTGATGGAGTTCATCCTGATCAACCACCCGCTGGATTGCCCGATCTGCGATCAGGGCGGCGAATGCGACCTGCAGGATCAGGCCATGGCCTACGGTCTGTCCGGAAGCCGCTTTACCGAGGCCAAGCGCGCGGTAGATGACCTTGACCTTGGTCCGCTTGTTTCCACGGCGATGACGCGCTGTATTTCCTGCACACGCTGCGTACGTTTCACCACAGAAATCGCGGGCATCACCCAGTTGGGCCAGATCGGTCGCGGCGAAGACGCCGAGATCACCAGCTATCTGAACCAGACGCTCGACAGCAACATGCAGGGCAATATCATCGACCTGTGTCCGGTGGGCGCGCTGACGTCGAAGCCGTATGCTTTCACCGCTCGCCCGTGGGAATTGTCCAAGACTGAAAGCATCGATGTCATGGACGCGCTGGGGTCCAATATTCGCATTGATACCAAAGGGCGCGAAGTTAAACGCATCCTGCCGCGCAACCATGACGGCGTGAACGAAGAATGGATCGGTGACAAAAGCCGCTTTGTCTGGGACGGGCTACGCCGCCAGCGGCTGGACACGCCCTATATCCGCGAAGATGGCAAGCTGCGCAAAGCAAGCTGGAATGAGGCGCTGAACGCCGCCGCCGAGGCTCTGAAGGGGGCCAAGAAGGTTGCGGGCCTGGTGGGCGATCTGGCCTCGACCGAGGCTGCCTATAGCCTCAAGCAACTGGTCGAGGGCACTGGCGGCAATGTCGAATGCCGCACCGACAATGCGCGTCTGCCTGTCGGCAACCGCTCGGGCTATGTGGGCACCGCGACGATCGAAGACCTTGAAAACGCCGAGTTTATCCAGCTCATCGGCACCAATCCCCGTGACGAGGCACCGGTGCTGAATACGCGTATTCGCAAAGCCTGGCTTAAGGGTGCGCAAGTCGGTCTGATCGGGGAAGAGGTCGATCTGACCTATGATGTCGCCTATATGGGCGGGCACCGCGATGATTTGGTGAAGTTGCTGGACATTGAGTACAAACAAGTACTCGAAGCCCCTTCCGTGGTTATCATCGGGCAGGGCGCCATCAATGAAGCCGACGGCGAAGCCGTGCTGGCGACGGCGATGAAAGTGGCCGAGCTGACCGGGTCGAAATTCATGGTGCTGCACACAGCCGCGTCACGCGTGGGCGCGATGGATGTGGGCGCTGTAAGCGAGGGCGGTATGGCCGCCGCCATCGACGGTGCCGATGTGATCTACAACCTTGGGGCCGACGAAGTGGAAATCGCTGCAGGCCCTACTGTGATTTATCAGGGCAGCCATGGCGACCGCGGGGCGCACCGGGCGGACATTATCCTGCCCGCCGCCGCCTACACCGAAGAACAAGGACTTTTCGTCAATACCGAAGGACGGCCTCAGCTGGCCTTGCGCGCGGCCTTCCCTCCGGGCGAAGCCAAGGAAAACTGGGCCATCCTGCGTGCCTTGTCTGCTGAAATGGGTGCGACGCAGCCATGGGACAGCCAGGGTGCTTTACGCGCGGCGATGGTCGCCGAGGTGCCGCATCTGGCAGCGATCGATCAGGTCGCGGAGAACGACTGGCAGGCCGAAAGGCTGAAAAAACCGGCCAAGGCAACTTTCCGCAACATCATCGGTGATTATTACCTGACAAACCCGATTGCGCGGGCATCAGAAATCATGGCCGAGCTTTCGGCCAATGCAAAAGCGCGGGGCGCGGCCCCGATGGCGGCGGAGTAACAGATGCACGCTGGCCTCACAAAATCAGCCATGGGCATGGCCGCGATGAGCGGCCTGATCGCCTGTGCGCCGACCGCCAAGCCGGTGGAAGAGGCCCCGTTCGCGCCCGTCTATCTGGGGGTGGAAACACGGCTGCTGGAGGGCGATCTGGTGTCATTCAACGTGTCGATGCGCGGCGCGCGCGACAATAGTGACGTCGCCGAATACGGCAAATGTGCCGCAGCGCAATATGCGTTGATACGAGGATACGGATTTGCCCGCCATGTGCGGACAAATGTTGAGCAAATCGGCGAGCTGTGGCATGGCGAGGCGGGCTATGTCATTTCGGCGGCCCTGCCTGAGGGGCTGCAAACAATCGACGCCGAAGTAAGTGTGCAGAATTGCATGGAAAATGGGATACCGACGGTCTGAGGTCATGGCAAAATGATTGAGTTTTTCACAACGACAAATCTGGGCATCACGCTGTTGATCCTTGGGCAGGGGCTGCTGATAGTTGTGCCGCTTCTGGTGGCATTGGCCTTCCTGTTATGGGGCGACCGCAAAATCTGGGCGGCGGTGCAAATCCGCAAGGGCCCGAACGTGGTGGGCGCCTTTGGCCTGCTGCAATCGTTTGCGGATTTCGTGAAATACATCCTGAAAGAAATCGTCCTCCCCGATGGGGCTGACCGGGTCGTATTCCTGCTGGCACCGCTGATTTCCTTTGTTCTTGCGCTGATGGCCTGGGCGGTTATTCCGTTCAATGATGGCTGGGTGCTGGCTGATATCAACGTCGCCATCCTGTTCGTCTTCGCCGTTTCTTCGCTGGAAGTTTACGGTGTCATCATGGGCGGCTGGGCGTCGAACTCAAAATATCCGTTCCTTGGCAGCTTGCGCTCGGCGGCGCAGATGATTTCCTACGAAGTCTCGATCGGTCTGATCATCATCGGGGTGATAATCACCACCGGCAGCATGAATTTCGGCGATATCGTCATGGCGCAGGATGGCGCCGGCGGGTTGCTGAACTGGTACTGGATCCCGCATTTCCCGATGGTGTTCCTGTTCCTGATCTCGGCTTTGGCCGAAACCAACCGTCCACCCTTTGACCTGCCGGAAGCGGAGAGCGAATTGGTGGCGGGCTATCAGGTGGAGTATTCCTCGACCCCGTTCCTGCTTTATATGATCGGTGAATATGTCGCCATCGTGCTGATGTGTACCCTGATTTCGATCCTGTTTTTCGGGGGCTGGCTGTCGCCGGTGCCAGGCCTGCCGGATGGCATTGCATGGCTGCTGGGCAAGATCGTATTCTTCTTCTTCATCTTCTCGATGGTGAAGGCAATCACACCGCGTTACCGCTATGACCAGCTGATGCGCATTGGCTGGAAAGTGTTTCTGCCACTGTCGCTGGCATGGGTGGTTATCGTCGCATTCTTTGCCCAATACGGGGCGTTCTGGGGCACATACGCCCGCTGGGCCGTGGGGAGCTAAGCAATGGCATTCGATTACGTCCGCGCAACCAAGTATTTCCTGCTTTGGGATTTCATTGTCGGCTTCAAGCTGGGGCTGAAGTATTTCTTCAAACCCAAGGCAACGCTGAACTACCCGCACGAAAAAGGGCATCTTTCCCCGCGCTTTCGCGGCGAACATGCCCTGCGCCGTTACCCCAACGGCGAAGAGCGTTGCATTGCCTGTAAGCTTTGCGAAGCGATCTGCCCGGCGCAGGCCATCACCATCGACGCAGAGCCACGCGAGGACGGCAGCCGCCGCACCACGCGCTATGACTTGGATCTGACCAAGTGCATTTTCTGCGGATTTTGTCAGGAGGCCTGCCCGGTCGACGCCATCGTCGAGGGGCCGAACTTCGAATATGCCACCGAAACCCGCGAAGAGCTTTTCTACGACAAGGCCAAGCTGTTGGATAACGGTGATCGCTGGGAAGTTGAGATTGCCCGCAATCTGGAACTGGACGCGCCGTACCGATGAGCCTGTTACCCACATATACGCCCGCAAAGGAGTGGAACGCATGAGCGTTGCTGATTTCGCCTTTTATGTCTTTGGCCTGATCATACTGGTCTCGGGCCTGTTCACGGTTGTGTCAAAAAACCCGGTGCATTCGGTGCTGTGGCTGATCGCGGCCTTTATCGGGGCCACCGGCATTTTCGTGCTGCTTGGGGCCGAGTTCATCGCCATGCTGCTGATGATCGTCTATGTCGGCGCGGTTGCGGTGTTGTTCCTGTTCGTGGTGATGATGCTGGACGTGGATTTTTCCGCGTTGAAGGCGCAGATGGCAGAATATGTGCCGATTGCCCTCTTGATCGGGGTCATCCTGCTGATGGAACTGGGCATGATCTTTGGTGTCTGGCAGTTCTCCGACGGGGCAGAAGCGGCGCGCGCCGCGGTGACTCCGGCTCTGGAAGAGGTGCATAACACCGCCGCCTTGGGCATGCTTCTTTATGATGATTACATCCTCTTGTTCCAACTGGCGGGTCTGATCCTGCTGGTGGCGATGATTGGTGCGATCGTGCTGACCCTGCGCCACCGCACCCATATCAAACGTCAGAATGTCGTGGCGCAGATGCACCGAGACCCAAAGAAGGCGCTGGAGCTGACGGACGTGAAACCGGGGCAGGGGCTGTGATGCTGAAAACCCTGATAATAGCGGCGTTCGCCCTTCCCGGCTTTGCCGGGGCTGCTTCGGCGCTATCAATTCCACCTGCTAATTGCGTGGAATCTGATGGGGCTGAATATTGGCATGCCTTCCGCTACGGCCGGGATCTGGTAACGGTAGTTATCGCGTCCCCCAAAATGTGGGAGCAAGAGCTTGAACAAGTTGCTATGGTTTCGTGCCACAGCCAACAGCAGGTGACAGCTACCGTGCCTGCAGACGGTACAAGCGCCTTCGAAGTCATCAATATTTTTGAGACCCTTATCGGTGACACCGCAACCCATACATTCGCGGATACCGTGCTTCATTTAGCTGAGGCGGGGTTTGAAGCAAAGACAGCCTTCTTCGACAATGATGCATGTCTTTGCGACACATATGTGTTGGAACGAATGAATTCTCTGGACTGGATCGAGGACAATCAATGATCGGACTTGAACATTATCTGAGCCTCGCGGCGGGGCTGTTTGTAATCGGCATTCTGGGGCTGTTTCTGAACCGTAAGAACGTCATCATCCTTTTGATGTCGATCGAGCTTATGCTGCTTGCGGTCAATATCAACCTGATCGCGTTTTCGCATTACCTTGGCGACATGGTCGGGCAGGTCTTTACCCTGTTTGTGCTGACCGTTGCAGCCGCCGAGGCGGCCATTGGTCTGGCCATTCTGGTCAGCTTCTTCCGAAACCGTGGCACGATTGCGGTTGAAGATATTAACGTGATGAAAGGCTAGAGGGTATGGTTAGCATCATCCTGTTTGCGCCGCTGATTGGCGCGATTATTGCAGGCTTTGGCCACCGGATCATTGGCGACAAGGGCGCGCAATACCTGACCACGGCATTGTTGTTCTTGTCCGCTGCCCTGAGCTGGGTCGTGTTTCTGGACCTGCCCGAGGGCACCCAGCATATTCAGATCATGCGCTGGGTCGAAAGCGGCACGTTAAGTGCTGACTGGTCGATCCGGCTGGACAGGTTAACGGCGATCATGCTGATCGTGGTGACCACGGTTTCAAGCCTCGTGCATCTATATTCCGTGGGCTACATGGCCGACGATCCGCAGTTTAAAGGCGAAAGCTACCGCCCGCGTTTCTTCGCCTATCTCAGCTTCTTCACTTTCTCCATGCTGGCGCTGGTAACAGCTGACAACCTGTTGCAGATGTTCTTTGGCTGGGAAGGGGTCGGCGTGGCCTCGTACCTCTTGATCGGGTTTTATTACAAGAAACCAAGCGCCAATGCGGCGGCCATCAAGGCTTTCGTGGTCAACCGGGTGGGTGACTTTGGATTTGCCCTGGGCATCTTCGGCCTGTTCTACCTGACCGACAGCATCCGTCTGGATGATGTGTTTGCCGCGGCTCCTCACTTGGCCGAGACTGACCTGCATTTCCTCTGGCGTAACTGGAACGCGGCCAACCTTCTGGCTTTCCTTCTGTTCATCGGGGCCATGGGTAAATCGGCGCAACTCTTCCTGCACACCTGGTTGCCGGACGCGATGGAAGGCCCGACGCCAGTGTCGGCCCTGATCCACGCCGCGACCATGGTGACGGCAGGCGTCTTCCTTGTCTGTCGCATGTCACCCTTGATGGAATACGCGCCGCAGGCGATGACATTCATCGTCGTCGTGGGCGCCTCGACCGCTTTTGTCGCCGCCACCATTGGTCTGGTGCAAAACGACATCAAGCGCGTCATCGCCTATTCGACCATGTCGCAGCTTGGCTACATGTTCGTGGCAGCGGGCGTTGGCGTCTACTCGGTCGCCATGTTCCACCTGCTGACCCACGCATTCTTCAAAGCGATGTTGTTCCTTGGGGCTGGTTCCGTGATCCACGGCATGCACCACGAACAGGATATGCGCAATTACGGCGGGCTGCGTAAAAAGCTGCCTATGACTTTCTGGGCGATGCTGATTGGCACGCTGGCCATCACCGGGGTCGGTATTCCGCTGACCACAATCGGTTTCGCCGGCTTCCTGTCGAAAGACGCGATCATCGAAAGCGCCTGGGCCGGTACACAAGGTGGTTACGCCTTCTGGATGCTGGTCGTGGCCGCGCTTTTCACCAGCTTTTACAGCTGGCGGCTGATGTTCCTGACCTTCTGGGGCAAACCGCGCGGCGATGCCGCCACCCATGACCACGCCCATGAAAGCCCGTTGTCCATGCTGATCCCGTTAGGGGTGCTGGCGGTCGGCTCGGTCTTTGCCGGGATGATCTGGTATGGCAGCTTTTTCGGCGATCATAAACAGGTCAACGACTTTTTTGGTATCCCGGCCCATGCTGAGGCAGCGGTGGATAGCCATGGCGCGGCACCGGCTGACAGCCATGTGGCACCTGAGGGCGCGATATACATGTCCGCCGATAACCATGTGATAGACGACGCGCACCATGCACCCACATGGGTCAAGGTCAGCCCGTTTGTTGCCATGGTGCTGGGTTTCCTCACGGCCTATTGGTTTTATATCATTAACCCACAAATGCCGAAGAACCTGGCGCGCGCACAGCCGCATCTGCATAAGTTCCTGCTGAATAAATGGTACTTTGACGAAGTGTATGACTTCATCTTTGTTAATCCGGCTAAAAAGCTGGGGCGGTTCTTGTGGAAACGCGGGGATGGGAAAACCATCGACGGTTTCCTCAATGGCGTCGCCATGGGGTTGGTGCCGTGGTTTACACGACTGGCCGGTAAGGCGCAGTCAGGCTTTGTCTTTACCTATGCGTTTGCAATGGTTCTGGGGATCGTGGTTCTGGTCACGCTGATGACCATCTTTGGGGGCGCACATTAATGGACAACCTGCTTTCAATCATTACCTTCCTGCCGCTGGTAGCTGCCGCCATTCTGGCGCTGTTCCTGCGCGGGGATGACCCGGCAGCACAGCGCAACGCCAAGTGGCTGGCGCTTGCGGCAACCAGCGTCACCTTCCTCTTCTCGCTGGTCATGCTCAGCATGTTCGACGCGGCCGATACCGGGTTCCAGATGGTCGAAGAGGCCCAGTGGGTGATGGGCCTGAATTACAAGATGGGTGTAGACGGGATCAGCATCCTGTTTGTCATGCTGACCACCTTCCTGATGCCGATAACCATCGCCTCGACCTGGGGTGTGACGGTGCGGGTCAAGGAATACATGATTGCCTTCCTCTTGCTTGAGACACTGATGCTGGGCGTATTCATGGCGCTGGATCTGGTGCTGTTCTACCTGTTCTTCGAAGGTGGGTTGATACCGATGTTCCTGATCATCGGTATCTGGGGCGGCAAGGAGCGTATTTACGCGGCCTTCAAGTTCTTCCTCTATACCTTCCTTGGCTCGGTGTTGATGCTGGTGGCCATGGTGTTCATGTTCGTTGAGGCCGGCACCACGGACATTCCTGCCCTGATGAGCCATACTTTCGGGTCTGAAGATTTCAGCATTCTGGGCATTCAGATCATCGGCGGGGCACAGACGCTAATGTTCCTGGCCTTCTTTGCCTCTTTCGCGGTGAAAATGCCCATGTGGCCGGTGCATACCTGGCTGCCGGACGCGCACGTACAGGCGCCCACGGCAGGTTCGGTCGTACTGGCAGCGGTGCTGTTGAAAATGGGCGGCTACGGCTTCCTGCGCTTCTCCTTGCCCATGTTCCCCGTGGGGGTCGACGTGATGGCGACGTTCATCCTGTGGCTTAGCGTCATAGCGATTGTCTACACCTCGCTGGTGGCGCTGGTTCAGGAGGATATGAAAAAGCTGATCGCTTACTCATCGGTGGCGCATATGGGTTATGTCACTGCCGGTATCTTTTCACTGAACCAGCAGGGCGTGGACGGGGCGATCTTTCAGATGCTCAGCCACGGCTTCATCTCAGGCGCCTTGTTCCTGATCGTCGGTGTCATCTATGACCGTATGCATACGCGCGAGATTGACGCTTATGGCGGTCTGGTCAACCGGATGCCTGCCTATGCGGCGATCTTCATGCTCTTCACCATGGCCAATGTCGGCCTGCCGGGTACGTCTGGCTTTGTGGGTGAATTCCTGACGCTAGTCGGCATGTTCCAGGCCAATACCTGGGTGGCGCTGGTCGCCACGTCGGGTGTGATCCTGTCCGCAGGCTACGCGCTCTGGCTTTACCGCCGGGTGGTGTTCGGAGAGCTGCTTAAGGAAAGCCTGAAGGGCATCACCGATATGACGACCCGCGAAAAGGCTATTTTCGCGCCGCTGATCGTCATGACCCTGCTTCTGGGCGTGTACCCGACGCTTGTTACCGATCTGATCGGGCCGTCGGTTGGCGCCCTCCTGGAAACTTACCACGCCGCCATACCTGATACCGGTATGGCCGCAGTGACGCATTAAAGGGGCGGACCTATGATCAACGCCGATATTCAAGTTGTGATGCCCGAACTGCTGTTGGCAGTTTTTGCGATGCTGGCGCTGATTGGCGCGGTTTACACGGGCAAAGATACTTATGCCGGGCCGATCCTGTGGCTGACCTCGGCGGTCATGCTGGCGCTGGCTTTCTGGATTGGTGTCGGGGATGCCGGTGGGCGTTCTGCCTTTGGCGGATCCTTCACCGATGACGCCTATGCGCGTTTTGCCAAGGTGGCGATACTTGTCGCCGGGGCGGCTGTCATGCTGACTGGTCAGGCCGCTATGGAGCGGCGCGGGCTGCTGCGGTTCGAATACCCGATCCTGATCGCTCTGGCGAGTGTCGGTATGATGGTCATGGTCTCGGCCGGGGACCTGATGGTGCTTTACATGGGGCTGGAGCTGCAATCCCTGTCGCTTTACATCATTGCGGCCTTGAACCGCGATTCAGTCAAATCGACAGAGGCGGGCATGAAATATTTCGTACTGGGCGCCTTGTCGTCTGGTCTGCTGCTATACGGTGCCTCGCTGGTTTACGGTTACGCTGGCACCACGCTCTTTAGCGGTATCATCACAGCCGCCAATGACGGCCATGTGGGCATGGGCCTGTTGATTGGTCTGAGCTTTGTTGTCGCCGGTCTGGCCTTCAAGGTTAGCGCTGTACCGTTCCACATGTGGACGCCGGACGTTTACGAAGGTGCGCCGACACCTGTCACCGCCTTCTTCGCCACTGCGCCCAAGCTGGCGGCGATGGGCCTGTTCGCGCGGGTATTGTTTGACGCTTTTGGTGCGGCGATCCCGGATTGGCAGCAAATCATCGGCCTGCTGGCCGTGCTCAGCATGTTCCTTGGCGCCATCGCAGCCATCGGCCAGAGCAACATCAAACGCCTGATGGCCTATAGTTCGATCGCACATATGGGCTTTGCCCTTTTAGGTCTGGCCGCAGGCACCGAGTTTGGCGTACAGTCGATGCTGGTCTATATGGCGATCTACCTGACCATGAATGTGGGCACCTTTGCCTTCATCATGTCGATGGAGCGTGACGGCAAGCCAGTGACGGACATTGCCAGCCTGAACCTTTATGCCAAAGCCGAGCCGCTTAAGGCGCTGGCCATGCTGGTGTTGCTCTTCAGCCTTGCCGGTGTGCCGCCAATGGTTGGCTTCTTTGGCAAGTTTTACGTGCTGAACGCGGCGGTGCAGGCCGGGCTGGTCTGGCTGGCTGTGGCCGGGGTTGTGGCATCGGTCATAGGCGCCTTCTATTACCTGCGTATCGTTTACTTCATGTATTTCGGTGCGGAAGGCGACGGGGTGGAAACGCCGATGTCACCGGCAGCATGGGTGGCCCTGATGGGCTCGGCCGCGATCATGGTGCTGGGGGTCATAAACCTGCTGGGCGTCGAAGGGGCGGCAGCGGCTGCAGCGGCGGCACTTGTCCATTAACCTGCCCGAAGGCTACGGGCTGATTCAGCTTGAAAGCGTCGACAACACGTTGGACGAGGCCCGCAGACGGGTCTCAAGCCTTGCCGGTCCCACATGGATATTCGCCCGTCAGCAGACCAAGGCGCGTGGCCGTCGTGGCCGCGCATGGCACCAGCCAGCAGGGAACTTCGCAGCGACGCTGGTTCTGCCGAATGCAGGTCCGCCGGCGCAGGCGGCGCTGCGGTCCTTCGTGACCGCCTTGGCACTGGCGGATGCGTTGGAGGGGGCCGGTGAGGCTATCAGCCTGAAATGGCCCAATGATGTGCTGCTGAATGACGGCAAGCTGGCCGGTATCCTGCTGGAAGGGTTACCTGCGGGCGGTTTGGCCATCGGCATCGGGGTTAATCTGGCCAAAGCTCCCGGCACAAACGAGGTTGAGGAGGGCGCGTTGCGGCCGGTTTCCCTATTAGGCGAAACAGGCATGCAGCTCTCTCCGGAAGATTTCTTGACCCGGCTGGCCGTGACCTATGCAGCGCGAGAGGCACAGTTTTCAACGATGGGTTTCACACCGATCCGCACGGGCTGGCTGGCGCAGGCGGCGAAGCTTGGGCAGGAAATCCGCGTGCGTCTGCCGCATGAGGAACTGCACGGGATTTTTGAGGATATGGACGAGGACGGCCAACTTGTCCTATCTACCGCGCAAGGCCCGCGCAAAATCGCGGCGGGCGACGTGTTTTTCTAAGGGGGGCGCTTATGCTTCTGGCGATAGATTGCGGCAATACCAACACGGTCTTCTCGATCTGGGATGGCGAGAAATTCCTGTGCACCTTACGCACCTCGACACATCATGCGCGCACGGCGGATGCCTATTTCACGTGGTTTTCCACCCTGATCAGCCATTATGGTATCACGCCGGACATAACCGGCGTGGTCATAGCTTCGACCGTGCCGCGGGTGGTGTGGAACCTGCGTCAGTTTTCTGACCGGTTCTTTGGTTGTCGCCCGTTGGTGGTGGGCAAGCCTGACTGCCTTTTGGAAACGCCGCCCCGGGTTGATGTCGGCACGGGCGTTGGTCCTGACCGGATCGCCAACGTGGCTGGTGCCTATGATCGCCACGGGGGCGATTGCATGGTGGTCGATTTCGGCACCGCCACCAATATCGACGTGGTGGCCCATGACGGCGCCTATGTGGGTGGGGTGATTGCTCCGGGCGTCAACCTGTCACTTGAGGCATTACATCAGGGGGCAGCTGCCTTGCCCCATGTGGATATCACCCGCCCCGAAAAGGTGATCGGCACAAACACGGTGGCCTGTATCCAGTCGGGCATATTCTGGGGATATGTGGGGCTGATCAACGGGCTGATCGACCGGGTCAAGGAAGAATATGGCGCGGAAATGAAGGTAATTGGCACTGGCGGCCTTGCCCCCTTGTTTGAAACCGGCGAAGCCTTATTTGACACGATCGAGGCGGACCTGACCATGCACGGGTTGATCGTCATATACGAATACAACAAAAAGCAGGGCAATTTATGAGCAAGAATGACCGGCTGATTTACCTGCCACTGGGTGGCGCGGGCGAAATCGGCATGAACGCCTATGTTTATGGCTGGGGTGCGCCGGGCAAAGAGCGCCTGATACTGGTGGATCTGGGCGTGACCTTTCCGGATATGGATACAACGCCGGGCGTTAACCTGATCATGCCTGACATCACCTGGCTGGCGGAAAATGCCGACCGGCTTGAGGCCGTGTTCATCACCCATGCCCATGAGGATCACGTGGGCGCAATCGGGCGCCTCTACGGCCAACTCAAGGCGCCGGTATATGCCCGCCGTTTCACCGGTTGGCACGCGGCGCGTAAGATGGAGGAGGCCGGGCAAAACCCCGATGAGGTGCGTGTGGTCGAGGCCCATCCGGAAGTCATCGAAGCGGGGCCGTTCAACGTGTCCTTCCTGCCTTTGTCGCATTCGATCCCGGAAAGCTCGGGCCTGATCATCGACACGCCGGCCGGGCGGCTGGTGCATTCGGGCGACTTCAAGCTGGATGAAACCCCAGTACTGGGGGATCCGTTTGACGAAGATCTGTGGCGTGAAGTTGCCGGGGACGGGATCAAGGCGCTGATCTGTGACAGTACCAATGTGTTTTCAACCGCGCCGGGGCGCACAGAGGCCAGTGTCGGCCCTGAGCTGGAAGAACTGGTGGCGGGTGCGAAAAAAATGGTGGTTGCCACGACCTTTGCTTCAAACGTGGCGCGGGTCAAACAACTGGCAGAAGCGGGCAGGGCGGCGGGACGCTCGGTTTGCCTCTTGGGCCGGTCTATGCAGCGCATGGTGCGCGCCGGGGTGGAAACCGGCGTGCTGACAGATTTTCCTTCGGTGATACCGCCTGAGGATGCCCGTGACGTGCCGCGCGAAAACCTGATGCTGCTGGTGACCGGGTCGCAGGGCGAACGCCGGGCGGCCTCGGCGCAGCTTGCACGCGGTAAATATCTGGGCTTGTCCATGGCGGAAGGGGATCTGTTCCTGTTCAGTTCAAAGACCATTCCAGGCAATGAACGCGGCGTGGCGCGGATTTTGAATGCCTATAGCGAGATGGGCGTTGACGTGGTGGCGGAAAGCGATCTTTACCATGTTTCAGGCCACGCTAACCGGCCCGATCTGGTGCGGGTGCATGATATCCTGAACCCCGAAATTGTCATTCCCATGCACGGCGAACACCGCCATCTGCGCGCGCATATGGCGCTGGCCAAGGCCGGCGGGCGGGCGTCGATGGTGGTTGTCAACGGCGCGGTCTGCGACCTGACCGGGGACGCGCCGCATGTAGTGGAACATGTAGAGGCAGAACGGATTTATCTGGATGGTAACGTGTTGATTGGCGCCCTTGATGGCGTAGTGCGTGACCGTATCCGCATGGCGCTGAATGGCCATGTGATAGTAAATGTTATCGTCGAAGACGGTGTGCCTTTGGGTGAGCCCTGGGTCGAGATTATGGGCCTGCCGGAAGTGGGCAATTCGCGCGCAGCACTTGTTGAGGTACTGGAGGAAGATCTGTCCCAGTTCCTGATGCGCGCCGCAAACAAGACGCTGGCGGATGACGATAAGCTGGGGGATGAACTGCGCAAGGTTGCCCGCAAGAGCGCACAGGATGAAATCGGCCGCAGGCCGGAAGTGACGGTGGTGGTTTCCCGTCTTGAAAGTTAAGCAAAATTCGCGCCATGCACGAACTTGCCTGAGGACGGGGCGGGTGCTATGCCTGTAGAAAGTTGCAAAAGACGGTTTTTGAAATACAGGGCAGGCCATGAGTGACATTTCCGAACTGGAAGGCAGGATAACCGCAGCGCTGGACAGGATCGGCCAGGGTTTAGACGCCCTTTCGCCCAAACCTGATGCGGCCGAAGCAGAAGAAATTACCGCTTTGAAAGTGTCGTTGGAGGAAGAAAAGACCGCCAACGCCCAACTGGAAGAGCGGGTCAGGGCCATCAAGGAAAAGCAGGAACACACTTTGGCCAATTTGGCCAGCGAAGTGGACCGTTTGCGCGGGCTGCTGCAGGCCGGTGAAAGCGGAGCCATGCGGCTCAAAAAGGTCAACGGCGAGCTGCGCATGAACAATGCTGCCTTGCGCGATGCGGCTAGCGCCGGGGTTGTTGAGCCTAACCTGGTAAACAAGTCGATGATGGCCGAGCTTGAAGCCCTGCGTGCGGCACAGGCCGCTGACCGGGCTGAGCTTGACGCCATTTTGGGTGAGTTGGAGCCGTTGATAGCTCCGGCTGAGAGCAAAGATGAGGAGAGCGCCGATGCCTGATGTATGGATCAAGGTCGGTGGACGTGATTTCGACGTGGCCTGTCAGGAAGGGGAAGAACATTTCCTGAAATCCGCAGCCGCCATGCTGGACACCGAGGCCAGCGTGCTGGCTGGTCAGATCGCCAACCTGACCGAGGCACGGATGCTGCTTATGGCCGGGCTGATGCTGGCAGATAAAACTGCCGGAATGGAAGACAGCCTGAAAGCTGCCGAAGCGCGGCTGGCCGAGGTAGAAGCCGAGCTTGCCGCCGTAAAGGCCAGCCCGGAAAAGGTTGAGGTACCCGTTATTCCCGACGCGGTAACGGACACTTTGGCCGAAATTGCTGCCCGTGCCGAGGCAGTAGCGGCATCTGTTGAGGAAAAGGCTGCGGGCTAACCCGCACGGGCAAAAGATTTTATGCCTTCGGCGGGGATATTTGCAGCAAGAGGAAAAGGGGCGCAGGGATAATGCGCCCCGTTTTTATTAAGATCAGCCGTTGGCTTCGCGGATCTTGTCAGCGGCTTCTTTGTTGTAAGCCACGCCTTCTTTGTCAAAAAGCGTATCCAGTTCGCCGGACAGCGTCATTTCGGTGACGATGTCACAGCCGCCGACAAATTCGCCTTTGACGTAAAGCTGTGGGATGGTTGGCCAGTCGCTGTAATCCTTGATGCCCTGACGGACGCCTTCATCGGCTAAAACATTCACATCGGAGAACTCGACCCCCATGAAGTTCAGTACGCCGGCGACGCGGCTGGAAAACCCGCATTGCGGCATTTCCTTGGTGCCCTTCATGTAAAGGACCACATCGTTGGATTTTACGGTTTCGTCAATCTGTGTTTTTGCGTCGGTCATTTGGTTTACTCCGGTGCTTTGGTGGTCAGGGCAAGGGCGTGCAAATCGCTGTGGCTGCCGTCCATTTTGCCTTTGAGGGCGGCGTAGACAGCGCGCTGTTGCTGGACCCTGTTCTGGCCGCGAAAACTTTCGTCGATCACTTCGGCAGCAAAATGTCTGCCGTCATCCCCCTGAACGCTGATCTGAGCGTTCGGGAAAGCTTCGCGGATCATGTTTTCAACTTCCTGAGCATCAATGGCCATTGGGTATCCTTTACTCGCGCTGTTCCCCCCGATGTAGATTGGGCAGGCGCAAGGTTCAAGAGGGCGTGTTCGTCGCAGTTACTTGAGGCGAGCCTTACTTCGGGTAGAAAGTGATGAAGGTGCGTTTGTCCTCAAGCGCAAAAACACGATGCCCGGTCGTAGGATCTGATCCGGTTTCATACGCCATTTCGCTGTGAAGATTGCAGGATGCAGGCGAAAGGGCAGGGTCTGAACAGCGATACTCGCGGATCGTGCCCCCTGAATCCCACATGAACCCGTAACTGCTGGTGCAGATGAACTTGTCTTTATAGGGATATTTCCCCCCGCCATAGCCAATTGTCGCAACAAGAGCTTCACCATCTGATGCAATGGCAGGATCCTTGCAGACACCGCCATTGACCATGCTTTCGCTGTCCCGCCCGGCAATAAGGGCGTCCCGCTGGGCAATGGCGTTTGCCGCTATAATGCGCACGTCATCCAGACGTTTTTCAATCTCGGCCAGATCGCGGATAAGGGCGTCTCGCAATCCTTGCTGCTGATCGAGGATTTTGTCTTCCGTCCAATCAACCGCTTTAATACGCCCGATACCGGAATATATGCCGTCATCTATCAGGGACTGAACCTCGGCAGGAAGATGCGGACGCAAAAGAATGTGAACATCCATTTGCGTTGCCCAGTCATAAACAAGCCCGGCTGTGTTTCGCAGGTCATGGCGATGTACCACGGCAATTTCTCCGTTTGGCTGCCGGATCAGTACCGAGTTCGGTGCGTCAAGAGCGGTGCGAATTTCGCGCTGACGGTCCAGAAGCATCCCCTCAAGCGAAACCATCGAGGCGTGCAAATTGTTCAGGTCATCAACTTCCCCAGCCTGAATGGCAGATGGCAGAATGGTCACACCCAATGTCAGGGCCAGAAACAGGCGAATGATATATATGTGAAACATGAAAGCCCCCTTTCATTGCCCTGCAAACAGGGTAAAAGCGCGCTTCCGTCTTTCAGTATATCACATTACGCCGATATGAACCATCAGCAGGGTCCAGATGTGATCCCGGACTTAGCGATGAGCCGTGTCAAATCCTGTACGCCAGCTTTCCCGCAGGTCTTCAAGTGGGGCCGATATGGTGCCGAACGCCACGGCTTCGCCTGAGAATCTGCCGACCGTTTCCAGCGATACCCCGGCCTGTCCGGCGGCGACCATAAGCGCCTCGGCCTCGTCGAAATTGCAGGCGATCAGGTAGCGCGCCTGATCCTCGCCGAAAAGCGTCGCCATGTCGTCGATATCAAGGTTGATGCCAACCCCGCCTGCCTCGGCCATTTCAAAAGCCGCGACTGCCAACCCGCCATCGGACAGGTCGGTGCAGGCTTTGATAAAGGCGTGGTTGGCGCGGATGAAGTCGCCATTCGTCTTTTCGGCCATCAGGTCCACATGGGGCGCGTCGCCGTCTTCGCGGCCGAACACCTCTGCCAGCAAGGCGGATTGCCCCAGGTGGCCGGTGGTTTCGCCTACTAATAATGCCACATGGCCTTCGCGCGCCACGCCGTCGATCATATCGTCGGCATTTTTCAAAAGCCCTACTGCGCCGATTGTGGGGGTTGGCAGGATGCCGGTGCCATCGGTTTCATTATAAAGCGAGACATTGCCCGAGACGACAGGCATATCAAGGGCGGCAACCGCCGCACCAATGCCTTTGATGGCGCCTACGAACTGCCCCATGATTTCGGGTTTTTCCGGGTTGCCGAAATTGAGATTATCGGTTGTTGCCAGTGGCTTAGCGCCCAGCGCTGTCAGGTTGCGATAGGCTTCGGCCACCGCTTGTTTGCCGCCTTCAAAGGGATTGGCGAACACATAGCGCGGCGTTACATCCGAGGTGAAGGCAACCGCTTTGTTGGTGCCATGCACCCGTACCACGCCTGCACCCATTCCGGGTGCGCGCATCGTGTCGCCCATAACTTTCTGGTCATACTGTTCATAGACCCAGTGTTTTGAGGCGTAGTTGGGGGACGAGATCAGGGCGCGCAGCCCGTCTACGGGATCAATCTGCGGCACGTCATCCATCGCTGCTGCAGGCGGCGTTTCCTCCCACGGGCGGTCGTATTCGGGCGCCGAGCCGGACAGGGTTGCCAGTGGCAGATCGGCCTTGCAGGTACCCTGATGCATGATGACAAAACGGTCTTCGGCAATGGTTTCCCCGACAATGGCAAAATCGAGGTCCCATTTTTCAAACACGGCGCGGGCTTCGGCTTCAAGTTCGGGATTGAGCACCATCAGCATGCGTTCCTGACTTTCGGAAAGCATCATCTCATAGGCGGTCATATTCTCTTCGCGCTGGGGCACGTTATCGAGGTTCAGCTCGACACCAAGGCCACCCTTGTCGCCCATTTCAACCGCCGAGCAAGTCAGGCCCGCCGCCCCCATATCCTGAATGGAGATCACAGCGCCCGTGGCCATCAGTTCAAGCGTGGCCTCCATCAGGCGTTTTTCGGTGAAGGGGTCGCCAACCTGCACGGTGGGGCGTTTTTCCTCGATCGTATCGTCAAATTCGGCTGAGGCCATAGTGGCACCGCCAACGCCGTCACGCCCGGTTTTGGCACCCAGGTAAACCACGGGCATACCGATGCCAGAGGCGGCCGAATAAAAAATCTTGTCGGTATCCGCCAGACCGGCGGCAAAAGCGTTGACCAGACAATTGCCGTTATAGGCGGGGTGAAAGCGGACCTCGCCGCCGACAGTGGGCACACCAAAGCAATTGCCATAAGAGCCGATGCCGTCCACAACACCTGAAACCAGACGCCGGGTTTTGGGGTGGCTGATTTCACCGAATGAAAGCGAGTTCATCGCCGCAATCGGGCGCGCGCCCATGGTGAAGACATCCCGCAGGATGCCGCCCATGCCCGTCGCCGCCCCCTGAAACGGTTCGATATACGAAGGGTGGTTGTGGCTTTCCATTTTGAAAACAACACATTGTCCGTCGCCAATATCGACAATACCGGCATTTTCACCGGGTCCGCATATCACCTGAGGACCTTCGGTGGGCAAAGTACGCAGCCATTTCTTTGAGCTTTTGTAGGAACAATGTTCGTTCCACATGGCAGAAAAAATGCCCAGCTCGGTAAAGTTTGGCTCACGGTTGAGGATGCGGATGATCTCGGCGTATTCCTCGGCGTTGATCCCATGTGCGGCAATCAGGTCTTCGGTGATCTCAGGTTCTTGCATGCTGGCCCCCTTTGGCGGGTGTCTTTTAGGCCCCAATGGGGCAAAGGGGAAGGTCAAAGCTGTGTTAAAACGTAATTGACGCAGAAAGAATGCCGGGCGCAAATGGGCGGTGCGGGAGGAAGCGATGGAAAATAGCGAAGGGCGGCGGCTGGACCCGGCAGATTGGGACGGGTTTCGCAGGGAACTGGACGGGCTTTTAAAGGCCTGCATCGGCCGTCTTGAAGCGGCGCGTGATCTGCCATGGCAAGCAAAGCCCGAAGATATGGCCAAAGCAGTTGCCCTGCAGGATGTACGCAAGGGGCGTGATGTAACTGAGGTTTTTACCGCCCTTCAGAGCGACATCATGCCCTATGCCACCGGCAACACCCATCCGGGCTTTTTCGGTTGGGTGCATGGCACCGGTTCGGCTTACGGCATGGCGGCCGAGATGGTGGCCGCCACCATGAACGCCAATTGCGGCGGGCGCGACCATGGCGCGACCGAGGTAGAAGTAGCGGTGATCAACTGGCTGGTCGACTTGGCGGACCTGCCGGACGAGGCATTTGGCCTGATGACCTCAGGCACCTCGCAGGCGACTTTGCTGGCGCTGAACACGGCGCGGTTTCGCCTGTTTGGCGGCAAGGTGCGCGAAGAGGGCATTCAAAACCTGCCGCCGGTGGCGGTCTACGCCGCTGAGGGCGCGCATGCCTGCATGTCTCAGGCGCTGGAGGTCATGGGGCATGGCGCCGCGTCGTTGCGACGGGTCCCGGTGCTGGAAGGGGCCGGGATGGATGTGGTGGCGCTGAAACAGGCGGTCGAGCGGGATCAGGCTGCTGGGTTCACGCCCTTGGCGGTTGTGGCCACGGCGGGCTCGGTCAATACCGGGGTCTTCGATCCAATCGACGATATTGCAGAATTTTGTGAGGCGCAGGATATCTGGCTGCATGTGGATGCGGCCTTTGGGTTCTGGACCCTGTTGGCGGATGCCCCGTGGCGCGGGCTGGCGACAGGGATCGGCCGGGCGCATTCCGTCGCGCTGGATTTTCACAAATGGTTCGGCGCGCCCTATGCCAGCGGCGCCTGCCTGATCCGCGACCGGGCGCTGCACCGGGCAACCTTTGCTGCTCGGCCAGCCTATCTTTCCTCAGAGGGCGAGGGGCTGGCCGGGGGCAGCCCGTGGTTTACCGATTACGGTATAGAGCTATCGCGCGGGTTCTCGGCGCTAAAGGTCTGGACCATGGTCAAAGCGCTGGGCACTGACGCGCTGGGGGCCAGCTTTAGCGATAATTGCCGCCAGGCGCAGCTGATGGGTGAACTGGTTGAGGCCTCGCCCAAGTTGACTTTGGCCCATCCGGTCGTTTCAAATTTGTGCTGTTTTCACATGGACGGTGCGGACCCGGCCGAGGTTGCCGCCGCGTTGCAAATTTCAGGCGAAGTGGTGTTTTCGACAACAAACATAGCCGGACGCCCCTGCCTGCGCGCCGCCATCGTCAACCACCGAACCACTCAGGCCGACATTCGCGCCGCGATAAAGGCGGTCGAGGTGCGGCTGGGGTAAGACGCCATGCGGACATGAAAAGGGCGGGTATTCTCACATGCCCGCCCCAAATCCGTAAGTTTGCGAAGGTTTTTAGAAATCACCCTCTGCGGCGCGGTTGAGGATCTGCACCATGGTTTCACGCACTTCCAGCGCCTCTGCCAGAAGCTCGTCGGGCAGGGTCTTGCCGCCATAGATCATCATGTCCATGTCCAGCGTGGTGATCCACAGATCGCCGTTTTCATCTTCGACCAGTGAAATCCGGCAGGGCAGATAGGCTGCATAGGCGATGTCATGTTCAACCATCTTGGCGGCGGTCAGCGGGTTGCAATAGAGGTATATCTTCAGCTTGCGCCACGGCTCGCCGGTCATGGCCTCGACCTGTTCGCCAAGGGGCAGCATGCCGACGCCCTTGATGTTACGGTCAATGGCGACTGCCTGAATGCTTTCGTCAACCTCTTCAAAGCTCAGCCCGTCAGCAACTTTGACGGTCCAGACAGTGGCGGCGGCGGAATTACCGGTTTCAACCAGCCGGTCGCCCATTGCTTTGTAGGTTTCCATCGCTTTGTCATCGAAACTGTCAAAAGCCTGCTTATAGGCCCACAGGCCCGGTCCGACCCATATCATCAGGCCAATGGCAAGAAGGCCGATCAATGCAAGTATTCGGGTAATGGCGGTCATGTAAATCTCCCTAGTCGCGTTTCATTATTACATATCACAATACATGAATGTAGCTTTTTTGCCAGTAGTGGAAACAATTTTGGCCAAAAAAAAGGCCGAGCATTACGCTCGGCCAAGTCCAACAGGGAGGTAAAAACCAACAATATGTCGGCTTTGAACTTGATTTAGGGTGCAGGGTGCGGGGTTTCAAGAAATTCCTTTGCAATGCTGATATGCAATATTTGCATGTCTTGATCTGCGTCAGGAAAATGAGTGGGTTAAACGTTGTCTTCGCGGTTTCGGCGCCGTTCGGCAGTGATTTCATCCACCACGAAATCACGGAATGCGGCAATGCGCTTGGATTGGCGCAATTCCTCAGGATAGGCAAGGAAGACCGGGATCACCTGACTTTCCAGCTCGGGCAGGACCGGCTGAAGGTCGGGAAAATCGCGGGTCACATAATCGGGCAGGACGCCGATGCCGAGGCCGTTCAGGGTGGCCTGCAATACCCCAAAATAATTGTTTACGGTCAACAGGGATTGCACATTCAGAGTCAACAGGTACTTGGTGAAGTTAGAGCCGGCATAGACCTGGGTCGAGGTGGTATTTTGACAAATAAGGCGGTGTTTGGACAGGTCTTCGGGTTTTGTCAGTGGCTCATGTTCTTCTAGGTAAGCGGGAGAAGCGTACAGGCGCATATTGACGCTCATCAGCCGCTTACGGACAAGATCCGCCTGGCTGGGTTCCTTCATGCGGATGGCCACATCGGCCTCGCGCATCGGCAGGTCCAGCACACGTTCTTCCATCATCAGGTCGATTTTCAGATCCGGGTATTTTTCATACAGCCGGGGTAGGCGCTGGGTCAGCCACAGTGAACCAAATCCCGTGGTTGTGGTCACGCGTAATTCGCCGAAAACTTCTTCTTTCGAATCGCGAATACGCGCCACTGCTGCTTCCAGCCGCTGAGACATGGAAGCTGTTGCCGAAAACAGAAGTTCACCTTGTTCGGTAAGAATCAGTCCCCGCGCATGACGGTGAAAAAGCGTTGCTGACAGGCTTTCTTCCAGCGCCCGGATCTGGCGCGAGACAGCGGATTGGCTCAGATGCAGCACCTCACCCGCATGGGTCAGGCTGCCAGCATCTGCTACCGCGTGAAATATTCTGAGTTTATCCCAGTCCATTTTAGAAGAATCCGTACCCAATTAGCCAAAATACTATCGCATACATATATAGGATGAGCGGGCAGGTAAAAACAGCGTATATCGAAAAGAAATGATTTGGTAGGTCATAGTTTTTGACCTAAAATGCAGCAAAGGACGACTTTCGGAGGAAGCATGGGCAAGCCCGACATTTCACTCAGCGACCGGTTTGATCTGAACAAATCCCCGGTGCTTTTAAACGGTACTCAGGCGCTGGTGCGGCTGATGTTGATGCAAAAGGCGCGTGACAAAGCAGCGGGGCTGAATACGGCTGGGCTGGTCACCGGATACCGGGGTTCACCCGTCGGGGCGGTCGATCTGTGGATGAGCCGGGCAGAGAAGGAACTGAAGGCCGCCGATGTGTTGTTTCAGCCGGGCCTTAACGAGGATCTTGCGGCAACTGCCCTTTGGGGGTCGCAGCAGGCCGAACTGAGGGGCGAGGGCTCCCATGACGGGGTTTTTGGCCTGTGGTACGGCAAGGGTCCGGGGGTTGATCGTTCTGGCGACGTGATGCGCCACGCCAATATGGCGGGAACATCCGTCAATGGCGGCGTAGTCATGGCGCTGGGGGATGATCATACCGGCGAAAGCTCGACCACTCTGCACCAAAGCGACTGGGCCATGGTGGATGCCTATATGCCGCTTTTAAGCCCAGCCGGCGTGCAGGAAATTCTGGATTATGGGCTCTATGCCTATGCGCTCAGCCGCTTTGCCGGGGTCTGGGCGGGGCTTAAACTGATGAAAGATACGATTGAGGTAACCTCGGTTGTGGATGGGCGGCCCGACCGTATGTCTTTCGTCACACCTGACTTTGCGATGCCTGACGGCGGGCTGAATATCCGCCTGATAGATGACCGTATCCCGCAGGAATCGCGGATGATTGACTACAAAAGGGTCGCAGCAGAAGCCTTTGCAAACGCGAACAAAATCGACAAACGGGTCTGGGGTAAACCGGGGGCGAAGATCGGTTTTGTCGCGGCGGGTAAAAACTGGCTGGATCTGGTCCATGCTTTCAGTCTGCTGGGTATCAACGGGGACGAGGCTGCGCGCCTTGGCCTGACCACCTACAAGGTGGCGCAGACATGGCCCCTGGACATGAAGGGCTTTCAGGACTGGGCCGAAGGGCTGGACCTGATCGTCGTTGTTGAAGAAAAGCGTAAGCTGCTGGAAGTACAGGCGAAAGAGGCGATCTTTAACAACCGGCAGGGCCGCAGGATTTTCGGCTGGTATGATGACAAAGGGCAGGAGTTATTCCCGACCCGCTTTGCATTGGACCCGATCATGATCGCTGAGAAGATCGGCAATATCCTGATTGACGAAGGCCGCGGTACCGAAGACGTCAAGGCCGGGATACAGGCACTAGACGCAGCAAAGAAGGCTGACAATGCCCCCGAGATTGCAGCGCGGCTGCCGTACTTTTGCGCTGGCTGCCCCCATAACAGCTCCACCCGTATTCCGGATGGGTCGCGCGCCTATGCAGGCATTGGCTGCCACTTCATGGTGCAATGGATGGACCGCTCGACCATTGGCTTCACCCATATGGGTGGCGAAGGGGCCAACTGGATCGGCGAGGCGCCGTTTTCGACCCGTGAACATGTGTTTCAGAATATTGGCGACGGTACCTATAACCATTCGGGCCTGATGGCGATCCGGGCTGCGGCGGCAGCGGGTACGACCATGACTTACAAAGTGCTCTATAACGACGCGGTGGCGATGACCGGCGGGCAGGCGAATGAGGGCGGGCTGGACGCGCCGCGCATTGCCCGTGAAGTGCTGGCCGCCGGGGTCGAGACTGTGGCACTGGTTTATGACGACAAAGAGGATATCGACTTTGCGGCTTTCCCGCGTGAAGTTTCCAGACACCCACGCGAAGAACTACTGCAGGTCGAAGAAAACTTGAGCAAACTCAAGGGTGTATCGATTATTCTTTACGTGCAGACCTGTGCTGCCGAAAAACGTCGTCGCCGCAAACGCGGCCTGTTTCCCGACCCGGATCAGCGTGTGTTCATCAACACGGACATTTGCGAGGGCTGTGGTGATTGCGGCGTGCAATCCAATTGCGTCTCGATCGTCCCGATTGAGACCGAACTGGGGCGCAAACGCGCCATCGACCAATCTGCCTGCAACAAGGATTTTTCCTGCCTGAACGGCTTTTGTCCCAGCTTCGTGACCGTGGAAGGCGCCAAGCTGAAAAAGGCCGCGGCCACCGCGATTGACCTGCCAAATCTGCCGGAACCTGAACTGCCACTGATTAAGGGCACGCATAATTCGGTGATCACCGGCGTTGGCGGCACCGGCGTGGTGACGATCGGCGCGATCATGGCACAGGCGGCCCATATCGACGGCAAGGGGGCTGGCATGATGGAGATGGCCGGGCTGGCGCAAAAGGGCGGCGCGGTGCTGGTACATCTGCGCCTTGCCAACCGGCCCGAAGATATCTCGGCCATCCGGGTGGCAACCGGCGAATGTGACGCGTTGATCGGCGGCGAGCTTGTGGTCTCGGCCGGGGCAAAGACGCTGGGCCTGACTAAAACCGGGCGCACGGGCGCAGTTGTCGATAGCCACGAAACCGTGACCGGAGATTTCACCCGCCAGCCGGATTTTGTCTTGCCGGGGGCGCAGTTAACACTGGCGCTTGAGGCACGTATGCGCGAACGCCTGACCATGTTCGATGCCACCGAACTGGCGCGTATCTTGTTGGGTGATAGTATCTTTTCCAACATGGTGGTGCTGGGGGCGGCCTGGCAAAAAGGGCTGGTACCGTTGACGCATGATGCCCTGATGCAGGCGATCACCCTGAACGGTCAGGCGCCTGAGCGTAACCAGCGCGCCTTTGAGCTTGGCCGGTGGGCGGCAGTCTTCCCCGAAGACGCGGCGCAATATGTAAGCGCTGAAATTGTGGAATTGCCCAAAACGCTGGACGAAAAAATTGCCTTCCGGGCCGATCATCTGGTGACTTACCAATCCAAACGGCTTGCAACGCGCTATCGCCGGATGGTGGAACGCGCGGATGATGCTGAATTGAAAGAGGCGATTGCCAAGGGTTATCATAAGGTATTGGCCTATAAGGATGAATACGAGGTCGCACGTTTGCTTAAAGACAGTGCCACCAAGGCCCAGGCCGAATTTGATGGCGACCTGAAGTTAAGCTATCAGATGGCGCCACCGGTCTTTTCGCGTATGGGCCCGGACGGGCGACCAAAAAAGAGTAAATTTGGGCCAGGCATGATCCGCCTGATCACCTGGCTTGCACCGATGAAACGTCTGCGTGGCAGCGCGCTGGATCCGTTCGGCTATAGTCGCGAGCGGCGCATGGAACGCGACCTGATACGTGCCTATGAGGCGGATATGGATGTAGTGCTCAAGGGTTTCACGGATGAAAACCGTGCGGCGGCGTTGGCCCTGGCGGAACTCCCGCTGGATATTCGTGGCTTTGGCCCGGTCAAGGCCGACAATGCCCATAAGGCGCGGCAAAAACGCGATGCGCTGATGCAGGATTTCCTGAACACAGGCGAAACCGCGACACAAGCGGCCGAATAGCTGTTTCGCCTTGAAATCAACCGGCAAATAGGGGCAAGAGGCACCCATGGCAGTTGGTATTTTCGATTCTGGCCTTGGCGGGCTGACAGTTCTGGATGCGGTGGCGAAACGGCTGCCGGATGTGGATTTCGTATATTTCGGGGATAACGCCCATGCGCCTTATGGGGTGCGCGATGCCGATGACGTTTTCAACCTGACCAAACAGGCAGTTGAACGGCTGTGGGAGGAAGGCTGTGATCTTGTCATTCTTGCCTGTAACACCGCCTCGGCCGCTGCTCTGCGCCGGATGCAGGAAGGTGGTCTTCCGCAAGGCAAGCGCGTGCTGGGGGTCTTCGTGCCCCTGATCGAGGCGCTGACCGAACGCGACTGGGGCGATAACTCGCCGCCGCGCGAGGTCGAGGTCAAGCATACCGCGCTTTTTGCCACCCCGGCCACCGTTGCCAGCCGTGCCTTTCAGCGCGAACTGGCCTTTCGCGCCATTGGCGTTGATGTCGAGGCGCAGGCCTGTGGTGGCGTGGTGGATGCGATTGAAGATGGCGACATGATCCTGGCCGATGCACTGGTGCGCAGCCATGTTGACGCGTTGTTGCGCAAAATGCCCGCACCGGACGCGGCGGTACTAGGCTGCACCCATTACCCGCTGATGGAAGAGGTGTTTCAGGATGCGTTGGGCGAAGGCGTAAAAGTCTTCTCTCAGGCAGGTCTGGTTGCAGAAAGTCTGGCAGATTATCTGACCCGTCATCCGCAGATGCGCGGCACGGGTGAAGGCTCAAAATTCCTGACGACGGGGGATGCCAAAAAGGTGTCGACCCGTGCCACAGCCTTCCTGCGACGAAAGATCATTTTTGATCCCGCCTGATTGCAGCGACGCTGCAAAACACCTACATTCTATCTGAAGCAAAAAAGAGGTCACCATGACCCACAAAATCGCCATTCTGGGTGCGTCCGGTTATACCGGGGCTGAACTTGTTCGGCTGATCGCCACCCATCCGAATATGGATATCGTTGCCCTTGGGGCAAACTCAAAGGCTGGGCAGCCCATGGCCCGCGTTTTCCCGCATTTGCGCCATCTTGATCTGCCGGACCTTGTGAAGATCAGCGAGATTGATTTTTCCGGTGTTGACCTGTGTTTTTGCGCCTTGCCCCATGCCACCTCGCAGGAAGTGATCCGCGATCTGCCCAAACATTTGAAAATCGTCGATCTTTCCGCTGATTTCCGTCTGCGGGACCCGGCCGAATATAGCCGTTGGTATGGCGGTGAACATGCGGCCCTCGAGGTGCAGGCCGAAGCCGTTTATGGCCTTACCGAGTTTTACCGCGAAGACATTCGCGGCGCGCGTGTCGTGGCCGGAACCGGCTGTAACGCCGCCACCGGGCAATATGCCCTGCGGCCTTTGATTGCCGCCGGGGTGATTGATCTGGATGATATCCTGATTGACCTGAAAACGGGGGTGTCCGGGGCTGGGCGGGCGCTTAAGGAAAACCTTTTGCACGCGGAACTGAGCGAAGGCGCACATGCCTATGCCGCGGGTGGCACCCACCGGCATCTGTCCGAGTTCGATCAGGAATTCAGCCTTGTCGCCGGGCGCGAAGTGCGGGTGCAGTTCACCCCGCATCTGATTCCGGCCAATCGCGGCATCTTGGCCAGTGTTTACGTCAAGGGCGACCCGGATCGCGTTTATGAAACACTGGTAGCCGCCTATGCCGAGGAACCCTTTGTGGTGACCCTGCCTATGGGGGAGCTTCCCTCAACGCGGCATATACGCGGCTCAAACTTCTGCCATATCGGCGTCACCGCTGACCGAATTGCGGGGCGGACAATGATCGTGGCAGCCCTTGATAACCTGACAAAAGGGTCAAGCGGTCAGGCGCTGCAAAATGCAAATCTAATGTTGGGCGAAGATGAGGCGACCGGCCTCAACCTTGCCCCTGTATTCCCGTAAGGAGGTTTAAGTCATGGCCGGTATGAAAGGTCTCAAGAAACAACGTCGCATTCAGGTAATCCTGCTGGCCTTCGTGGCGTTGGCGATAGCGACCGCGTTGATTGGCTATGCCATGCGTGACGGCATCAACTATTTTCGCTCACCGGCACAGGTTCTGGAAGAACCGCCGCGTGAAGGCGAGGTTTTCCGTATGGGTGGGCTGGTCCTTGAAGGCTCGATCGTACGCGGTGAAGGCGAAAGCGTTCGCTTCGTTGTTACGGATGGCGGTGGTGATGTGCCTGTTGTCTTCACTGGTATCCTGCCGGATCTCTTTGGCGAAAATCAGGGCATGATCGGCACCGGAACCTACGTCAACGGCGTCTTTGAAGCCACTGAAATCCTTGCCAAACACGACGAAAGCTATATGCCTGCTGAAGTTGTGGACGCGCTGAAGGAACAGGGCGTCTACGTGGAGCCGGACGCCTGATTCCTGATTTGTTAAGCTTGAAGTAACAGTCTTCCCCCTCGTGTTATTCGCGAGAGGGTAAAGGCCGATGACATCTGTTTTAGAGATTGCTGACGAGATCATTGCTCGTGAGGGCGGCTATGTAAATGACCCGGATGACCCCGGCGGGGCGACGAATTTCGGGGTGACGATCCACGCGATGCGCCGTCTTGGGCTGGACCTGACCGGCGACGGAAAGGTTACCGAGGCGGATGTGCGTCGCCTGACGCGCAGGTGATCCTCCCCCTTTGAACCGGTCCGCCCTTATAGTTAGGAAACGGAGGATCA
>CAZJYZ010000029.1:0-39771 GCA_964550345.1 uncultured Aliiroseovarius sp.
GAAACCTTATTAGAGAAACCGAAAATCAGTGGTA
Organism: uncultured Aliiroseovarius sp.; assembly: GCA_964550345.1. Classification (GTDB taxonomy): domain Bacteria; phylum Pseudomonadota; class Alphaproteobacteria; order Rhodobacterales; family Rhodobacteraceae; genus JAAEUB01. The sequence goes on from CAZJYZ010000029.1 coordinate 35, forward strand.
CTGAAACAAGGGGCTAGACAAGAACCGGCACTCAGCATCCCGGCTTTGATTTATGCGCTGGTGATGAATATTTCCGCACTGGCTCAAATTGCACTGGCGTATCAAGGGGCGGGTGCTGAGCCAGCCGACGCCTAGACTTCCTCCGAATATGCATCAATGGGGGTGCGAAGACGGACATGTTGCATGAAGTGACGAGCCACACGGGATAAGGGGCGGTCGTCCGGCGTGACAAAGTAGGTTTGGTAGGACAAAGCGGACGGAAACGGGCGGAAAATTAAAGACCCGGGGTTTTGCAAGACGATTGGGAAAGGGTTGATTACCGCGATCCCCAACCCGGCCAAAACCAGCTCGGTCGCGGCAACGGATGACGTCACTTCTGCAACGATATTGGGTTTTACGGATTGTTCGTGAAACAGTTTCTCCAATTGTGAGCGACGGGCATGGCGGTAAGATTGCGCAATCAGGTTCAGCCCATGCAGATCACCGGGCCGAATTTCGCTGAGCCCGGCAAGGGGGTGATCGGGCAGCATAGCGCAGACAGGTAAAGACCGACGAAACGGGACAAGTTTGGTGCCCGCCTGTGTTGGTTCAACCCCAACCACGCCCAGATCGAAACGCCCGGACCGCACTCCAAGAATGACATCCTCGGACGGGCCAAATTCAAGGCTCAGAAAATAGTCAGACCGGGTCTTAAGGAACGACCCGATATGGCTGGTGAGAAACCGGTTAGCAAAGGTTGGGGGGGCGATGATGCGCAAGTTCTCACGCTCGCTGTCTGGCGGTCCGTCAATCTGATCAAGCGCCTCAAAAAGATCATCAAGGCGGGTGTTCAAAACTATGGCGGCCGAGGTTGGTTTGAGACGGCCTGCCTCTCGCTCAAATAATGCCTTTCCAATGCGCGCTTCCAGGCTGGAAAGGGACCGGCTGACCGCACTTTGCGATAATCCCAACCGCCGTGCCGCTGCCGCAGTGGTAGAGCTTTCCATCATCACGCGAAAGGATTGGTATTCAGGCAGAGAATGCCATGTCTTGCGAGGCATTGATTATCTTTTCTCATTATTCAATGCGTTATTAGCATAATCTTTACTCTAGCGGGAATCATTTTTAGGGCGCAGACTTCACCTCATACAAACACGGTCCTGTATTTTGTTGTGGTGTATGAGGAATTTTTGGGGGCCTTCAGCACCGCAGAGATTGTTTGAAATCGTAGCTTTTAGGCGAGGGAAATGTGTCACCAGCTCAAACTCCTTTGATATTTGACGGCCATAACGATGTGCTGTTGAAGCTGTTTCTGGCTGGCGGGCGCGAAGCGGTCAGAACGTTTGCCGAAGGGCGCGAAGGGCATATTGACCTGCCCCGTGCCACGCAAGGCGGCTTTGGTGGTGGGTTTTTTGCGATCTATGTCCGCTCTCCCACGGATCGGGACGAAAAGCTCGAAGAAATGAGCAAACCGCAATATGATTTGCCCCTGCCCGAGGCAATTTCTACTACTGACGCCCTGCCGATTGTATTGGAGCAGGCCGCGATCCTTTTGCAGATGGAGCGTGAGGGGCAGGTTAATATCTGCCGATCAACAGACGATATCCGTCGGTCCTTCGACGAAGGCCGCATGGCTGCAATCATGCATATTGAGGGTGCCGAGGCAATTGATGGCGATTTCCATTCCCTTGATGTTCTGCATGCTGCCGGGCTCCGCTCAATCGGGCCTGTCTGGTCGCGCCCGACAATGTTTGCCCATGGTGTTCCGTTTCGCTTCCCGTCCACCGGCGACATCGGACCTGGGCTGACAGACAAGGGCTTTGAACTGGTACGCCGCTGTAACCAGCTTGGCATCATGTTAGATCTTTCCCACCTGAACGAAGCCGGGTTTTGGGATGTGGCCAAAACCAGCACTGCACCATTGGTTGCCACCCATTCCAACGCCCATGCCATTTGCCCGCATGCACGCAACCTGACCGACAAACAGTTAGAGGCCATTGCCGAAAGCGATGGCATGGTTGGCTTAAATTTTGCCACGGCATTCCTGCGCGAAGATGGGCGGATGCATCCTGACGTGCCGCTTGAAACAATGCTTCGACATTTTGACCACTTGATCAAAATACTTGGAGAGGACAGAGTAGGGCTGGGCACAGATTTTGACGGGGCCATGGTGCCCGACGAAATCGGAGATGTGGCCGGGCTGGACAATCTGCGCGAAGCGATGCGCGGGCACGGGTATTCTGACGACCTGATGCGCAAACTTTGCCACGAAAACTGGCTGCGTGTTCTGGATCTGACTTGGGGCGAACAGGCAAAGACCTGAGCAATTTGTTAATAACAGAGGAGAGAAGATAAAATGAAACCTTTTAAAAATATTATGGCCAGCGTTGTGCTGGGCATGGCCCTGGCCGCACCTGGCCTGCCTGCCCTGGCTGAGACTCCGCCCAACATGCTGGTGATAGCCGCCGAGATTGACGATCTGACCAGCCTCGACCCGGCTCAGAGCTTTGAGTTTTCAGGCTCGGATGTCAGCCGCAATATTTACCGCAAGCTGGTTAACTTTGACCCGCAAGACCTCGAGGCCGGGTATGGCCCGGATATTGCCGAGAGCTGGACGGTATCTGAAGACGGCAAAACAATCACCTTCACCATCCGTGACGGCCTGTCTTTCCATTCAGGTAACCCTGTGCGTGCCGAAGACGTGGCATTTTCCCTGCGTCGTGCGGTCATCCTGAACAAGACACCTTCGTTTATCCTGACCCAGTTTGGTTTCACCGCCGATAACGCAAATGACACCATCACAGTTGACGGCAATACCGTTTCGATCACCACCGACAAACGCTATGCGACCTCGTTCGTCCTGAACTGCCTGACATCAACAATCGGTGGTATTGTCGATGAAGTAACAGTCATGGCCAACGAAGCTGACGGTGACATGGGCAATGCCTGGCTAAGCCTGAATTCGGCCGGTTCCGGCGCCTACAGCCTTGTAAGCTGGAAACCGAACGAGTCGATCACGCTTCAGTCCAACCCTGATTTCTACCTTGGTGCTCCAGCCATGGAGCGCGTTGTAGTGCAGCATGTTGCCGAAAGCTCGACCCAGCGTCTGATGCTTGAGCGTGGTGATATTGACGTTGCCCGCAACCTGAGCCCGGAAGATGTTGCAGGTCTTGCCGATGCAGATGGCGTTGCTATCGACAGCGAAATGCGTGGGCGTCTGATGTATGTTGCCGTTAGCCAAAAACATCCAGAATTGTCGAAACCGCAGGTGCGTCAGGCGATCAAATACCTGATCGACTATGACGGCATGGTGAACTCGTTCCTGAACGGTCAATATGTGATCCACCAGAACTTCCTGCCGCGCACCTATCTGGGTGCTGTGGACGAAAACCCGTTCTCGCTGAACATCGAGAAAGCCAAGGAATTGCTGGCCGAGGCCGGTGTGGGTGAAATGACGCTGGAAATCGGTGTACGGGAAGCGCAGGAGCGTATCGAGATTGCGCAAACCCTGCAAAACACCTTTGCGCAGGCCGGTATCACCATCAACATCACTGTTGGTACTGCCAAGCAGGTGTTGGGCCGTTACCGGGCGCGTGAGCTGGACATCTACGTTGGCGCATGGGGCCCGGATTATCCGGACCCGCACACCAATGCAGGTACATTTGCCTATAACCCCGACAACACGGACGAAGCAGGTGCGACCGGCCTTCTGGCATGGCGCAACAGCTGGGGTACTGGCGGGCTGACCGAACAGGTGGCCGCAGCCGTGGTTGAAGGCGACCGTAATGTGCGGGCACAAATGTACGCCGACATTCAGGCGCAGTTCCGCGACACATCACCCTTCGCTGTCATGTTCCAGAAGATTGAACAGACAGGCCGGGCTGATAACGTTGCCAACCTAAACCTTGGTGGTGCGATCACCGCCGTTTCTTACTGGCCGGTCACCAAATAAATGGCGATGGCTGAAAATAAGCAGGGGGGCCGGCGCAAGCCGGCCCTTTCTGTCGGACTGCTGGTGAAGGTTGCCAAAACGCTGCTGACCATCGCTGTCACCATGCTGGGCCTGATGGCGGTTACATTCACCATTGGCCGGGTCATGCCGATTGATCCGGTCCTGTCGATCGTCGGTGAAAGTGCTTCCAAAGCAACCTACGATGCCGCCTATGAGGCGCTGGGGCTGGATAAGCCCATTGTCGTACAGTTTTTCATTTATATCGGCGACGTTGTGCGCGGAGATTTCGGGGATTCCCTTCTGAACGCCCGCCCCGTTGCCGATGATATCAAACGGGTTTTCCCCGCCACGATGGAGCTTGCCACCCTTGGCACACTGATCGGAGTTTTCCTTGGCGTGCCGCTGGGTGTTGTCGCTGCCGTCAAACGCGGTAGCTGGATCGATCAAATCGCCCGCGTTGTGGCACTGGTCGGCTACTCAATGCCCATTTTCTGGCTGGGCCTGATGGGCCTTTTGATCTTTTACGGTATTCTTGGCTGGGTTGGTGGGCCTGGACGGGTTGGCATTTTCTATGTCGATGTGGTCGAACCGCGAACCGGCATGATCCTGATAGACTCAATCCTCGACCGTAACTGGACCGTATTCAAAGACGCGCTCAGCCATATCATTCTGCCCTCACTTTTGCTGGGTTACTACTCGCTTGCCTATATCAGTCGCATGACGCGATCTTTCATGCTGGAACAGCTTTCGGCCGAGTATATTGTCACCGCCCGCGTCAAAGGCCTGCCGGAATGGCGGGTGATCTGGAGTCACGCGTTCAAGAACATCCGGGTGCAGCTGATCACGGTTATCGTTCTGAGCTACGCGAACCTGCTGGAAGGCTCAGTCCTGACGGAAATCATATTCTCGTGGCCCGGCATCGGGTCCTATATCACGACGGCGCTGTTATCTGCGGACATGAACGCAGTTCTGGGTGGAACGGTGGTTGTGGGCCTCGTGTTCATCCTGCTCAATATTCTTTCTGACCTGCTCTACAAGGTCTTTGACCCGAGGGCGAAGTAATGGCCGGACCGGTAGCAGGGCAAAGCTGGAAAGCCTGGCTGACAACTGACACACCAACCTCGCGCCGGCACGCACGCGCGGCGGCAGTCTATAACGGCTGGCTGACGTTTCGTGGGAACCACATGGCTATGGCCGGACTGGCCATTCTGGTGCTTTTATCGCTAATCGCAGCCATTGCGCCACTGCTTGCCCCTCAAGACCCCTTCACGCAAAATCTTGCGGGCCGCCTAAGTCCGCCAGGAACGGATGGCCACCTTCTGGGCACAGACAGCCTTGGCCGTGATATCCTTTCACGGTTGATTTATGGCTCACGCATTACGCTTTATATCGTCGCCGTGGTGGCCGTGATTGCACCCGTGGCAGGGCTGCTTGTTGGAACAGTTGCCGGCTATACCGGTGGTTTTGTTGACGTCATACTCATGCGCATCACCGATATTTTTCTGGCCTTTCCCAAACTGGTTCTGGCACTGGCTTTTGTCGCGGCGCTGGGGGCCGGGATTGAAAATGCTGTCCTTGCCATTTCGCTGACCGCATGGCCGCCCTATGCCCGTATTGCGCGGGCAGAGACGCTGACGATCCGTTCTTCAGACTACATCAGCGCCATTAAATTGCAGGGTGCAGGCCCAATTCGCATCATTACCAAACATATCTGGCCACTTTGCATTTCATCCCTGATCGTGCGGGTCACGCTGGATATGGCGGGGGTTATTCTGACCGCTGCCGGACTTGGCTTTCTTGGCCTTGGTGCGCAGCCACCCAGCCCGGAATGGGGGGCGATGATCAGCGAAGGGCGCAAGTTCATTCTGGATCATTGGTGGGTCGCCACCATGCCCGGCCTTGCCATCTTCACCGTATCATTAGCCTTCAACCTTCTTGGCGACGGGCTGCGCGATGTGCTTGACCCCAAAGAGGGGAAATCGGGATGAGCAAGCTTCTGGACATAGAGAACCTTACCGTCACTTTCCCAACCCGCTCGGGCGAGTTTGATGCTGTGCGCGGCGTGTCTTTCTCGCTTGGGCAGGAACGGCTGGGCATCGTTGGCGAAAGCGGCTCGGGCAAGTCGATGACAGGCCGCGCCATCCTGCGCCTGATCCGCCCGCCCGGTCGTATCACCGCCGACAGGCTGGAGCTGCATGGACGCGACATTCTGACAATGTCCGAAAAAGAGATGCAATCGGTACGCGGGCAAAAAATTTCCATGGTTATGCAAGACCCGAAGTTTTCCCTGAACCCAGTGATGCGCATTGGTCAGCAGATCATCGAGATCTACCGGTTCCATACCGGAGCCTCAAAAAAAGCTGCGTATGCCAAGGCAATTGAAATGCTGGAAGCGGTTTCGATCCGCGACCCCGAACGCGTTATGCGCGCCTATCCACACGAGATGTCGGGTGGTATGGGGCAGCGCATCATGATCGCCATGATGCTGGTGACCGAGCCTGAGATTCTGATCGCGGATGAGCCGACCTCGGCGCTGGATGTAAGCGTTCAGACCTCGGTTCTGACCATTATCGACAAGCTGGTGAAGGAACGCGGCATGGGGCTGATTTTCATCAGCCACGACCTTAATCTGGTGGCCAGTTTCTGTGACCGGGTGCTGATCATGTATGCGGGCCGCATTGTTGAAACTTGTGCTGCCGACAAACTGCATGAAGCAACGCACCCCTATACCCGCGGGCTTCTGAATTCGCTGCCTAGACTTGACCAACCGCAGGACCGTTTGCAGGCTCTTGTACGAGACGATGCCTGGTCCGAAACCGCAAGCGTGAGTGGCCGCCATGAGTGAGCTGGTATTTGACAAGCTGAACGTCTGGTTCGGCGACCATTGGGACCGGGTGGATGCTGTAAAAGAAGCGTCCTTTACTGTGCCGTCGGGCGCCAGCTTTGGCCTTGTCGGCGAAAGTGGGTCAGGAAAATCCACCATTCTGCGCGCATTGGTCGGGCTGGTACCAACATGGTCTGGCACGATGAAAGTGGGGGGTGAAACCCTGGGCACGAAACGGTCACGTGACTTTTTCAGGGACGTGCAGATGGTGTTTCAGGATCCCTATGCCAGCCTGCACCCGCGCCATTCCGTCGATCAGGTTCTAAGTGAAACCCTGAAACTGCACGGTTTCCCGGATGTCGATGACCGCATTGGCAAGTTACTGGCAGATGTGGGCCTTGGCCCGGAATTTCGCTTTCGCTACCCACACCAATTGTCTGGCGGGCAAAGGCAACGGGTCGCGGTAGCGCGTGCTCTGGCCCCCGAGCCGACCGTTTTGCTGCTGGATGAACCAACTTCGGCTCTTGATGTCTCGGTACAGGCCGAGGTGCTGAACCTGCTCGCAGACCTGCGCGAAGAGCGTAACCTGACCTACCTTATGGTCTCCCACAACCTCGCCGTCGTGTCACATATGTGCGAAAGGGTGGCCGTGATGCAAAACGGTGAAATCGTCGAAGTCATGGGGGTTGAGGAAATGCGCGCCATGCGCCCTGAACACGCCTATACCAAGCACCTGCTTGACGCTTCGATGGGGTATAAGCCAGCGGGATGATACCCCGCTGACCTGCATTGTGGCTTTAGAAGAAGTGTACGAGTTGCAGCGCAGCACTTCTTGGCGGTGCCGCGTAAACACCCGAACCCAGCGAGGTTTCCAGGCCACCGAATTCAGTTCCCAGCGCCCCGATCGGATGTGAGTAATTGAAGACAAGGTTGGTATTGTCGCCCAGCGTGTAATTTAAGTTCACCCCGGCAATGGCGCTGCCATCCTGTATATTCACAATCGCATTCGGGCTGATTGATAGATCCGGGTTGACCTGAAGCGACGCGCCCAGCGCCAGATAATCCGTGCCCGTCAGGAACACCTGCCCATTTGCCATCCGATCCGTCAGGCTGGTGGGTAAGGCATCCATCACAGCGCCCGGTGCAACCCCGAACCCGTTGTGGAAATATTCACCAAAGTAAGACAGGTTCATTTCGCCCACAGAGGCAAAGTTCATGATATTTATCAGCCAGGATGGGTGGTAGGCCCCGGTATCAAGTTGCCAGCCGACATATTCCGCGTTCCACGACGCCCCGCCAAGCGGGCCGCTCAGACTGAGGCTGCCAACATTATCGCCACGGTCGCGTGCCAGCATCACACTTGCATCAAGTGGGCCGAGTTGAAACTGGCCACGTGTGGCAAAGGTGCTGAGGTCTTCCTCAACCACGCCCCCGAAGGTCGCGGCCCGGGGGACAACAATGGCCTGAACATCGGCACCGTTGGAAAACAGATATTGCCCATAGAGCATATCCGCACCGGGTTTGTACGAAGTGTCGATGGCGTTCGGAGAAAATGGCGCGACGATATCCGCCGGATGGAACACCATGCCGCTTCCCCAAGTGATTGCCTGCCGGCCTGCCTTGAGCACGAGGTTTTCGTTTGTGAAGGTTACGGACAAACGGTCGATCGTATTGGTCAGTACCGTATCCGTATCCTGGTACCAGGTACCGGACAGGTTAAAATAGGTCGCCGGCGGACCAGCGGGTGGCAAGAAGGGTGCGATTGCCGTAGCCAAGGCCACGTCATCGCCACTGGCAAAAGCCAGATGGGAATGGATCTGGAAGCTGAAAGAGCCAATACTCTTGTCCCACATCAATCGGGCTGATCCTGTGAGGGTTTCACGCTGGCCAAAGCCCATGCCAAATTCCGGTGAAGCCGGATCGGACCATGCTAAATTGCCCGATAGTTCGGTACGCACACGAAACCCGTCGGCCATAACCGGAAAGGCGGTAAGGCCAAGCGCCACCGCAAGGCTGGCCGATAGTAAGGTGCGTTTTATCGGGGTATCAACCGGAATTAGTGTCACTTGAAATCCTCCCGTCCAACATTTCGATATGTCGCTTGGAATGCTCTATGACGGCTGGGTCATGGGTGCCAATCACAAAGGTTGTTCCCAAGTCTTTGTTAAGCTGCGCCATCATGTCAACCAGCTCAGCACTTGTAACGCTGTCAAGGTTCGCCGTCGGCTCATCCGCCAGCACAATTGCTGGCCTGGAAACCAGGGCGCGAGCCACGGCAACCCGTTGTTGTTGTCCGCCAGATAAGGCCGAAGGGCGCCGGTGCCCCATGCCCGCTAACCCGACTTCGTCCAGAACTTCCACCGCACGCTTGCGCCTTTCACCGGATTCAACGCCTTGAAGTTGCAAAACGAATTCGATGTTTTCCTGTGCAGACAGAACAGGGATCAGGTTATAGGCCTGAAAAACAAAGCCGATTTTCTGCAACCGCAACTCGGACAATTCGGATTTGTCGAGCCCGGACAAGGTTTGCCCGTCAATTTCAATCTCGCCGGCCGTCGGCGTATCGAGCGCACCAATCATGTTTAAAAGCGTGGTTTTTCCCGACCCGGAAGGGCCCGCCAGAGTGGCAAAGTCACCCTGCTTGATCTCCAGATCCACACCCCGCAAAGCATGTACGATCAGCTTGCCCGAGCCGAAATCTTTGCTAACGCCGCGACAGGTCACAATAGGTTTGGTCATACTTTTTTTCCTTTAACTCGCATGCCGCATGGCTTCTACAGGGCTTAGTTTCGAGGCGCGGCGCGCTGGCCACAAGGCGACCAATATGCCAAGCGCCCAAACAATCAGGGAAAGAACCATCAGGCCCTGAAACTGAAAGTCCGGATATATGATGTTCCCCGCCTGGGCCATTTCCAGCCCTTCTGAAAATGCCGAGAGATCAACGCCACTGCGCATCGGCCAGATTGTCAGAACGGCCAGAATAATCCCAAGAACAACACCGAAGCCAATCAGAAAAGCACTTTCAAGGGTTACCAGTATCAGGACTTGCCGTGGGTGCATGCCAAGCGCTCGTAACTGGCCAAATTCATGGGTACGCTCGAACACCGCCATCAGCTGGGTGTTAACGATGCCAATCGCCATCAGGGAAAACACGACACCCAGCCAGATAAAGATAAACGAGCCCATGAATGCATCCGTTGTTGCCAGAATAAGCGAAAGATCTTTCCAGGATCGCACGTCTAGGTCAGGCGCTGCTTCTGAGAGGTTGGCCACGGTTGGTTCCAGTGCCTCATCCTCTGGGATTGTGAACACAATCTGCGAAATCTCATCGTCAAGGCCCACAAAAAGCTGCCCGGCCGAACGCCCCGTGAAGGCGTAAAAGTCTTCGGTGGCTTTATCTGCATCAAACAAGCCGACCACATCAAAGCTCTGCTCGGACATTGAGCCGGTGACGTTCTGCGACATCAGGATCACGCGCCGCCCCAACCCGGTTTTCAACCTCTCGGCAAGGTTCAGACCAAGAATGATGCTGTCATCATCAAGCCCATTCAGGTAACGGCCCTCAACAATTTTTTCGGGGATGGCAGAAACCAGCTTCTCGGCTTCGGGATCAACAGCAACGATATTGACCGGCAGGGTTTTGTACTCCGAAACCACAACTGCGGGCAGTTGAAGCCGCATTGCCCAGGCATCAATTTCGGGCGCATCAAGGGCGCCGGTCAGGGCCTCATCCGGCGGCGCCATCAGTGTTTCGATATTCGGATCGTCCATGTGTCCAACTGCATGGATCTGCCCCTGCCCGATCAGCAATCGAAGCACTGCCTCTTTCCCTGACTCTCCCCACGCAATGATGAAGGAATTGAAAAACAGGACTGACCAAAGGCCTACAGATACCACGATTAAGGTGATCACCGTGCGGCGCGGATTGCGCCACAGGTTGCGCCATGCAAACGGTGTGAAAGTTTTGAGATTATGCATTAGCTTGCCATAGCTGAAACAGGTTCCAGCCCCAATGTTCTGCGATAAGGGATAATTCCCAACAAGGTTATCGACGCGACGATCGCGCCCGGGCCTACCAAAACCCGGAACGGTGTCATGTTTGGATACATGCGCGAGGGCAGGCCCCACATGGCCAGCATTTCGTCCATACCTTCAAAGCTGATGCCCACGGATTGCACGTAGCCGGTCACGGCGACCCCCAACACGATGCCTACACCGGTGCCGAGAAGGGAGAGGAAAATCATCTCAACCCAAACCAGCCGCCCTATTTGTCCGGGTTTCATACCCAGCGCCATCAGCATGCCAAATTCACGCGTACGCTCCAGCACGGACATATAGAGCGTGTTGAGAATGATAAAGACAACCACTACTACAAGGGTCACATACATTAGCATTCCTGTGGTCAGATCAAGCGCGATAGCTGACTTGATACCCGGATTAATCTCGCCCCAATCCAGATAGACCAGACCGTGTTCTGTGGCGATCTCACGAAAGAGTGGCGTGCTGTTGTCGATATTATAAAAGTCACCCTTGATCGCCACCATATTGGCGCTGCCTTCCATCAGGAAAGCCTCGTCAAACCGTTGCAGAGGCATCTGGGCAATTTGACGGTCAATCTCAGGCATACCTGTTTTGAAAATTCCGACAACTTCCAGCACATCGGCAGCCACCGAACCATCGGTGCCCGAGCCAAGCATGGTCACGTTATCGCCGATAGTCAGGCGCAGATTACGCGCCAGCCCATCGCCGACGATGATTGCCCCGCTATCTTCTGGCGTCAGCGCGCGGCCCTCATGTATCAGGGTCGACAGGGTCGTGATCTTGGGCTCATTTTCAGGATCAATCCCGATTACGGCGGCGGCAAAGCTACGTTCGCCACTGGCAAGTAAAACAAACCCATTGCTGCGGGCGGTGCTGGCGGTAATGACATCTACCCCCTGCAAATCCTCTAACAGGGCAACAGGGTCTTTGATGGCCTTGGATATCTCCGGATCATCTTTGTACCCTTCAACCTGAAATTGGCCAAAACCTTCGTTGATCTGCAGCATACTGGATTTCATCGTGTCATATGCGCCGAACTGAAAAGACAGCATGAAGACAAGCAGGATCGAGGCAAAAGCCATACCCCCGACGGACAGGGAAGTGCGGATGGGTTGGCGCCAGATATTACGCCAGGCAAGCGATGCAATCATGTTTCTACCGGGGATTTTGCAGGTTGGATTGGGTGAAAATATAGCTTGGGATTGAGATATTGAACTCGGCAGATTTGGTCGAAATACGGGTGTACTGCCCCGGCTTGGCGTCGGTTCTCATGGTCATGACCACAGGATAGGGCCGCCCGCCCAACGTAGAGATGCGATCTGCCGTCATTACCCGAACCCGGGCGCCAAGCTGGTCAAAATACTCGACCTTGACCAGAACGCCGTCACTGCGCACTGCCAGTACCTGTTTTCCCCAGACAATCGGTTTTCCGCGCTTCGGAACGCTTTCAACGATATTGACGGTTTTGCCACCGTTCGAGCTTGTCCCGATCAAGGTGTGGGTGTAGTCGTCCACAACGTCCTGATTGCGTGATAAATCGTTATAGGAGAAATCTGACCCCATCCAGGATTGAGTCATAGCGCTTGCTGGCAGCTTGATGACCTGATTGAGCTTGGGGTTAAACACATAGGTCGAGTTACCCAGTTGCAGTGTTGCGTTACCTGCGTCGCGCGCCGGGGCGGTGAACCTGACGAGCGCCTTGTCATCCCCCTGTGTCCAGCTTTCCATGGTCAGCGTTCTGGTCCCGTTTGAGCGTTTGATCTCCATCTCGGTCACCGCATGTGAACTGTCAGCACGCCAGTTTTCAAATGCCGCCTGGATAATGCCACGTGCGTCCGCAGCCATGGCGGGAAGGGGTGCCACCAGGCTGACTGATGCGCCGACCATCAAGCCAATGGTTTCACGGCGGGTCAAATTCTGGGGTTTATGAGGAAACATCATCGAAATCCCTTTCATTCGGATCATCCACTTTCTGTTCTTGCCAAACAGGTGATCGCAGGGTAATCTGCGACTGGACCAGTCGGTCCACTATCTGATATCTAGTCCGCCACCCTGATCCTGTCAAGAACATGTCTGAACATCCTTCGCATAAACTGCCCAACGACAAACGCATCAGGCTCTTTCAAGTGTCTAGTGGCGAGTTTGTGTCGTTTGGGTTCAAACAAGCCTCATTAAATCGTATCATTTCCGAGGTGGGGATGAGCAAATCCTCGTTTTATCACTACTTTGCCAACAAAGAGGATTTGTTCCGGCAGACACTTGAATACGTTTTGAAACCGGTGCTGGACCTGCATGAAACCAGCTTCTCGGCTTCGGGATCAACAGCAACGATATTGACCGGCAGGGTTTTGTACTCCGAAACCACAACTGCGGGCAGTTGAAGCCGCATTGCCCAGGCATCAATTTCGGGCGCATCAAGGGCGCCGGTCAGGGCCTCATCCGGCGGCGCCATCAGTGTTTCGATATTCGGATCGTCCATGTGTCCAACTGCATGGATCTGCCCCTGCCCGATCAGCAATCGAAGCACTGCCTCTTTCCCTGACTCTCCCCACGCAATGATGAAGGAATTGAAAAACAGGACTGACCAAAGGCCTACAGATACCACGATTAAGGTGATCACCGTGCGGCGCGGATTGCGCCACAGGTTGCGCCATGCAAACGGTGTGAAAGTTTTGAGATTATGCATTAGCTTGCCATAGCTGAAACAGGTTCCAGCCCCAATGTTCTGCGATAAGGGATAATTCCCAACAAGGTTATCGACGCGACGATCGCGCCCGGGCCTACCAAAACCCGGAACGGTGTCATGTTTGGATACATGCGCGAGGGCAGGCCCCACATGGCCAGCATTTCGTCCATACCTTCAAAGCTGATGCCCACGGATTGCACGTAGCCGGTCACGGCGACCCCCAACACGATGCCTACACCGGTGCCGAGAAGGGAGAGGAAAATCATCTCAACCCAAACCAGCCGCCCTATTTGTCCGGGTTTCATACCCAGCGCCATCAGCATGCCAAATTCACGCGTACGCTCCAGCACGGACATATAGAGCGTGTTGAGAATGATAAAGACAACCACTACTACAAGGGTCACATACATTAGCATTCCTGTGGTCAGATCAAGCGCGATAGCTGACTTGATACCCGGATTAATCTCGCCCCAATCCAGATAGACCAGACCGTGTTCTGTGGCGATCTCACGAAAGAGTGGCGTGCTGTTGTCGATATTATAAAAGTCACCCTTGATCGCCACCATATTGGCGCTGCCTTCCATCAGGAAAGCCTCGTCAAACCGTTGCAGAGGCATCTGGGCAATTTGACGGTCAATCTCAGGCATACCTGTTTTGAAAATTCCGACAACTTCCAGCACATCGGCAGCCACCGAACCATCGGTGCCCGAGCCAAGCATGGTCACGTTATCGCCGATAGTCAGGCGCAGATTACGCGCCAGCCCATCGCCGACGATGATTGCCCCGCTATCTTCTGGCGTCAGCGCGCGGCCCTCATGTATCAGGGTCGACAGGGTCGTGATCTTGGGCTCATTTTCAGGATCAATCCCGATTACGGCGGCGGCAAAGCTACGTTCGCCACTGGCAAGTAAAACAAACCCATTGCTGCGGGCGGTGCTGGCGGTAATGACATCTACCCCCTGCAAATCCTCTAACAGGGCAACAGGGTCTTTGATGGCCTTGGATATCTCCGGATCATCTTTGTACCCTTCAACCTGAAATTGGCCAAAACCTTCGTTGATCTGCAGCATACTGGATTTCATCGTGTCATATGCGCCGAACTGAAAAGACAGCATGAAGACAAGCAGGATCGAGGCAAAAGCCATACCCCCGACGGACAGGGAAGTGCGGATGGGTTGGCGCCAGATATTACGCCAGGCAAGCGATGCAATCATGTTTCTACCGGGGATTTTGCAGGTTGGATTGGGTGAAAATATAGCTTGGGATTGAGATATTGAACTCGGCAGATTTGGTCGAAATACGGGTGTACTGCCCCGGCTTGGCGTCGGTTCTCATGGTCATGACCACAGGATAGGGCCGCCCGCCCAACGTAGAGATGCGATCTGCCGTCATTACCCGAACCCGGGCGCCAAGCTGGTCAAAATACTCGACCTTGACCAGAACGCCGTCACTGCGCACTGCCAGTACCTGTTTTCCCCAGACAATCGGTTTTCCGCGCTTCGGAACGCTTTCAACGATATTGACGGTTTTGCCACCGTTCGAGCTTGTCCCGATCAAGGTGTGGGTGTAGTCGTCCACAACGTCCTGATTGCGTGATAAATCGTTATAGGAGAAATCTGACCCCATCCAGGATTGAGTCATAGCGCTTGCTGGCAGCTTGATGACCTGATTGAGCTTGGGGTTAAACACATAGGTCGAGTTACCCAGTTGCAGTGTTGCGTTACCTGCGTCGCGCGCCGGGGCGGTGAACCTGACGAGCGCCTTGTCATCCCCCTGTGTCCAGCTTTCCATGGTCAGCGTTCTGGTCCCGTTTGAGCGTTTGATCTCCATCTCGGTCACCGCATGTGAACTGTCAGCACGCCAGTTTTCAAATGCCGCCTGGATAATGCCACGTGCGTCCGCAGCCATGGCGGGAAGGGGTGCCACCAGGCTGACTGATGCGCCGACCATCAAGCCAATGGTTTCACGGCGGGTCAAATTCTGGGGTTTATGAGGAAACATCATCGAAATCCCTTTCATTCGGATCATCCACTTTCTGTTCTTGCCAAACAGGTGATCGCAGGGTAATCTGCGACTGGACCAGTCGGTCCACTATCTGATATCTAGTCCGCCACCCTGATCCTGTCAAGAACATGTCTGAACATCCTTCGCATAAACTGCCCAACGACAAACGCATCAGGCTCTTTCAAGTGTCTAGTGGCGAGTTTGTGTCGTTTGGGTTCAAACAAGCCTCATTAAATCGTATCATTTCCGAGGTGGGGATGAGCAAATCCTCGTTTTATCACTACTTTGCCAACAAAGAGGATTTGTTCCGGCAGACACTTGAATACGTTTTGAAACCGGTGCTGGACCTGCATGAAACGATAGACCTTGAAACCCTGACCGCCGAAAACTTGTGGCCAACCATTATGGGTATGGCCGAGGGCGCGACGGCGCTGGTTAATTCTTCGCCTGACATGATCATGGCGGGGCGGATGTTTTATCGCTGCTATGACGATCCCGGCGGGCATTACCTTGCAGAAGAAATTCTGGGGGAATTTTCCAACTGGGCCACAAACTTCCTAAAAAAGGGGCAAGATCTGGGGGTATTTCGCACCGACCTGCCTGTTAGCCTGCTGATAGACATGCTTATGGCAGTCGGCATGTCCATGGAACGGTGGATGTTGAAGAATTGGGAGAGTATTAGCGAGGAAGAGCGTTTGGACGTCAGTCAGTCAGGCTTTGGATTATTCGTTACCCTGCTTGAACCACAGAAATCATAGCAACCAACCCTTGTCTGACTACTTTGTCTGGCGCAATGGCTGCGCGGGGTTAACCAATGCTTGTGTTTGTCGCCAAGATATACAAATCTGGGGTTAATGAAATTTGTTCGGCTTAGATTGTTATTGAACCTTCCCTGCTGCTTTTCAGGGCAATGCCAGAGGTTCGCCGAATGACTGCCTCCCATACACAGACTTACGAAAATCTTGTCATCGGGGCAGATGGGCTAGATCTGTTGATTACCGGCCTTTGCAGCCAAGGCCACAGAGTTCTTGGACCCACACGCCGGGATGGAGCCGTGGTCTATGAAGAGGTCAGCGCAGCCCGTGATCTCCCCATTGGATGGGTCGATGAGCAAGCGGGGGGGCATTACCGGCTGAAACCGGAAGGTGAAGCCTATTTTGGCTATACGCTCGCAGCGAATTCATGGAAGTCTTTCCTGCATCCACCTAAACAAAAATTGTGGAGTGCAACAAATCAGGACGGGCAGATAAGCATCCATCCGGAACCAGTTGCGGATGAAAAACTGGCTTTCTTTGGTGTTCGCGCCTGCGAACTCGCGGCCATTGCGGTGCAGGACAAAGTGTTCCTTGATGGGCCGTACCGCGACCCGCATTATGCTGCCCGCCGGGCAAACGTGTTCATGGTTGCGGTGAATTGCGGCCGCGCTGTGGACACCTGTTTTTGCACGTCCATGGGCACCGGACCACGGGTTAATGCGGATTATGATATTGCCCTGACCGAGATAGTGGCGGACGGAGAGCCAGCCTTTCTGACATTGGCCGGCAGCGACCGGGGCGCCGCTATTCTGGCCACACTGCCCACGCGCAAAGCCACCCCCAAAGACATAGACGCAGGCGCCCGTATGACCGCGCAAGCCGAGGCGCAAATCAGCCGCAGGATCGACACGGACGACCTGCCGGCGTTGCTTAAGGAAAACCCCAACCACCCACGTTGGGACGCGGTCGCCTCCCGTTGCCTGAACTGCGCCAATTGCACCATGGTTTGCCCAACTTGTTTTTGCACCAATGTGGAGGAGGTCAGCGACCTTGAAGGCGTGGAAACCGCGCGCGTTCAAAGCTGGGCGTCCTGTTTCACCAGTGATTTTTCCCATGTCCACGGTGGTGCCGTGCGCGCGACCCCCAAAGCCCGTTATCGTCAATGGATGACCCACAAGCTGGCAACCTGGGAGGATCAGTTTGACATGTCCGGCTGCGTTGGCTGTGGGCGCTGCATTACATGGTGTCCGGTGGGGATCGACATTACCGAAGAAGCTGCCGCCATCCGTGGTGAAAGTGAAGGGGGTTGAGATGGTTATCAAAGGCCTGGAAAACATCGTTGCCAAACACGCGCTTTTTGCCGGGCTGGGTAACACCTTTCTTACACTGGTTTCCAGCTGCGCCAAAAACGTTCGGTTTCAGGCGGGTGAATACCTTTTTAACGAAGGGGCAGACGCCTGCGAGATTTTCCTGATCCGCGAAGGCACGGTCGCTTTAGAGGTCAGCACACCGGGGCAAGGAAGCATGACTTTCATGACAGCGGCCACAGACGACGTTGTCGGCCTGTCGTGGATCGTACCGCCCTACCGCTGGACTTTTGACGCCCGCGCCCTTGAGGACGTGCGTGCCATTTCTCTTGATGCAACCTGCCTGCGCAGGAAGTGCGACGCCGACCCGGCGCTGGGATACGAAGTTATGAAACGGTTCACCCCCACGATTGTCGAACGCCTGCATGAAACACGGCTACAACTTCTGGACATTTATGGCACAAGCATTTGACCCTTATCTGACTGACCCGATGGTACCGGTCCTGGCGCACATCACGCGGCGCGAGGAGGAGATACCCGGCGTGGTCACCTTTGAGATGCACGCCCCCGGTTGGCAAGGCTTTGCCCCCGGCCAGTTCAATATGCTCAGCTTGTTTGGCGTTGGTGAAATTCCCATAAGCATTTCCGGGCCATCTTCGGATAGCTCGAGCATTATCCACACAATCCGCGATGTGGGCGCAGTTTCGGCTGCAATGGCAGCCTTGCAACCCGGAGCGGTGATGGGCCTGCGCGGCCCATTTGGCACAACTTGGCCCTTGGCGGACGCCCGAGGACGCGCTGTGGTTGTAGCAGCCGGTGGCCTTGGCCTCGCACCAGTCAGGCCCATCCTCTATCACCTCATGGCCAACCGCAAAGACTATGGCAAGGTGACGTTGCTTTATGGCGCGCGTAATCCCGGTGAAATCCTGTTCCGTGATGAGCTGGCCGAATGGCGCAGCCGGATGGATATGACCGTCGAAGTCACGGTGGATCAAGCAAGTGCTGATTGGCGTGGTCATGTCGGTGTGGTGACGAAATTGTTCAGGACTGCTGACTTTGACCCCGCAAATACAAGTGCTTTTGTTTGTGGACCCGAAATCATGATGCGTTTTGCCGCCAATGCTCTCACCGATGCAGGCGTGGCAGCAGATGACATTCACCTGTCGATGGAACGTAACATGCAATGCGCCATTGGCCTGTGCGGTCATTGCCAACTGGGGCCGGTATTCGTCTGCAAGGATGGGCCGGTCTTTGATTGGCAGATGATGAAACCACTGATGGCGGTGAAGGAGCTCTGACATGGCAAAACCCCGCCTTGGCGTCTTCAAGTTCTCATCCTGCGATGGTTGTCAATTATCCCTGCTGGATTGCGAAGATGAGTTACTGGCCGTCGCCGGGGCCATCGACATTGCCTATTTCCCTGAAGCAACCCGTGCAGACGATGTGGGCCATTACGACCTTGCCTTTATCGAAGGGTCGGTGACAACGGCGCATGAGGCCGAGATGATACAGGACATCCGCGCTCGCTCTACCGCGCTGATCTCTCTGGGGGCCTGCGCCACATCCGGCGGCATTCAGGCGCTTAAAAATGGCGCCGACACTGATGCCTTCATCACCAGCGTCTATGCGCACCCCGAATTTATCAGCACGCTTGATACGGCCACCCCGATCTCAGACCATGTTACGGTGGATTTTGAACTGCGTGGCTGCCCGATTTCCAAGCACCAGTTGATTGAACTGGTTGCCGCCACCCTTGCCGGACGCAAACCCCAGACCCCCGCTCATGCCACCTGTATCGAATGTAAGATGGCGGGGCATGTCTGCGTGATGGTAACGCAGGGTACACCGTGTCTGGGTCCGGTGACCCATGCGGGATGCGGCGCCCTGTGTCCGGGCTATGCACGCGGCTGTTATGGCTGCTTTGGCCCCAAGGAAACCGCAAACACCAAAGCGCTCGCCTCCCGCCTATCGGACCATGGTGCTGACGACAAAACCATTCAACGCTTGTTCTCCACCTTCAACACAAATGCCCCCGCTTTTCGGGATGAGGCCAAAGCCCATGAGTGAAAAAACCATCAAAGTTGACATGCTGGCGCGGGTCGAGGGCGAAGGCGCGTTTAATGTCGTGGTGCGCGACGGAAAGGTGGTTGGGACCGAGTTCCGCATATTTGAGCCGCCCCGTTTCTTTGAAGCTTTCCTGCAGGGCCGTGACCATAGCGAGGCGCCAGATATCACCGCCCGCATCTGTGGCATATGCCCGGTCGCCTATCAAATGAGCTCGGTTCATGCGCTGGAAATGGCTTTGGACGTTACGGTGGACGGCCCGTTAAGGGACCTGCGGCGACTGCTTTATTGCGGCGAGTGGATTGAAAGCCATATCCTGCATGCCGCCATGCTGCATGCGCCGGATTTTCTGGGCTATGCCGGGGCCATTGAAATGGCGAATGACGGCCATGCGGACACGGTGAAACTGGCGCTGGAACTGAAGAAGGCCGGGAATGCCATTGTCACATTCGTCGGCGGGCGTGAAATTCATCCGATCAATGTGCGTGTCGGCGGTTTTTACAAAGTACCGAAAAAGCGTGACTTTACCCCCTTGCGCGAACAACTCCTGAAAGCCCGCGATCTGGCAGAGGCTTTCGTTGACTGGACCACCGGTTTCGACTTTCCCGATAAGGCGCGCGATTACACGCTGGTGGCCCTTAAACATCCGGATGAATACCCGATGAACGAAGGGCGCATCGTTTCAAACCGGGGTCTGGACATCGCCATGCCGGATTACAACCAGCATTTCCACGAAGAACATGTCGAGCGCTCCAACGCCCTGCAAGGCTTCCTGATCGACGGCGGTGCTTATCTGTGTGGGCCGATGGCCCGGTTTGCCACCAGCTTTGACCTTCTGTCTGAACGTGCACGCGCTGCCGCAAAACGCGTTGGCATTTCCGCCGACAATCGCAATCCCTATAGGTCCATTACCATACGCGCCATTGAGGCGCTCTATGCGGTTGATGAGGCCTTGCGGATCATAGAGGCCTACACTGAACCTGACACGCCGGCTGTCTCCACCCAGCCCAGCGCAGGTACCGGCATGGCCGCCACCGAGGCGCCGCGCGGATTGCTGTTTCATCAATATGAAATTGACGAGGACGGCACGATTGTCACGGCGCAGATCGTCCCGCCCACCTCGCAAAACCAACCGTCGATCGAAGCGGATCTGTCAGAATATATCACCGATATCCTGGACCAGCCGGATGAAACCATCCGCCTGCTTTGTGAACAGACCATTCGCAACTATGACCCCTGTATTTCTTGTGCCACGCATTTTCTTGATCTGACAATTGACCGTGGCTGAGGCACTACCCCCCTTGGTGATCGGTGTTGGCAACCTGATGGCAGGGGATGACGCCGCCGGGCGTTTGGCAGCTCAAGCGCTTGCAGAGCAGACGCGCGGATTTGACGTAATCGAAAGCTTCGGTGCGGCGGCTGATTTGGTCACGGCATTTGAAGGGCGTTCTCAGGTGCTGCTTGTGGATGCCTGCCACTCGGGCGCACCGGTCGGGACGATCCACAGATTCAACGCGAATACTCAAAAACTGCCGGATTTCCTGAGTGCCATTTCGAGCCATGGCATTGGCGTTGCTGAGGGTGTCGAACTGGCCCGCGCTCTAGGGATGCTGCCACAAACATGTGAGGTTATCGCCATTGAGGGCAAGGATTTCACAATCGGCTCACCTTTGTCCGCCCCGGTGAAAGCCGCCATCAACGATTGCGTCGCTGAAATTTCAGACCGTTTCAGCCAGCAGGCCCTTCCCCATCCAGCGCCTCGATGATTTCACCAAACAAGGCATAACTTTCCAGCGCGTCTTTTTCCGGCACGACCCTTTGCACAAACCCCAGATGAATAACCACGTATTCGCCCAGCGCCGGTGGGTTTTCCCCCATCAGGGTCAGATCGGCCCAGCGTTCTTGACCCATGGCCGTGCAACGGGCGCGCGGCCCGTCAAGTTCTTCCACTTTCATTGGCACGGTCAGACACATTGGCGCGATTGATCCATTTTCATTGTTCGCCGGATGCTTGCCTGTATGCTCGCGATTATGATGGATGACAATGCGACAATTCTTGTGCTTGGCCTTGGCAATACCTTGTTGACGGACGAAGCGGTTGGGGTCCGCGTGGCCGAATACCTGACGGATCGGCCCGAATGCCAAACCCTGGGACTTAACCCGATGGATGGCGGCACGATGGGTCTTACCTTGCTGGTAGCGATGGAAGATGCGGATGCTCTGATCATCATTGACGCGGCTTTCCTTGGCAAAGAACCTGGCACAGTCGAGGTTTTTGAAGGCGAGGCTATGGATGAGTTCTTGCGCAACCGTGGCCGTAGCCCCCATGACATCGGCCTCGATGATCTGATGGATGGTCTGCGCTTGCGCGGGGCAGTGCCCGATCACCGTGCGCTGGTAGGGATCCAACCGGACATCCTGACAGTTGGTGAAAACCTGACCGAACATGTCGCAGCATCAGTGCCCGCTGCCGGTACCGAAGTTGTAAGGCTTGCCAGTTTATGGCGCGGGCAGTCTTAGAGCCAAGGCCACTGGGGGAAATCAACATTCCCTTGATACAGATCATTCCATTACCTTGACATTTTTTGCAGGTTGGGGCTTGATTATTATGGTCTAACGGGGTGCATGCTGTGTTTTCGGACAACACAAACAGCAACGGCTCGGACGCAAAGGCCGAGTTGCTTTCTTTCGTCACCACCGGCAATGCTATGCCCGTTCTGCACCAAATTCGCCACGCACTTCAGGACCTTTTGGAAAACGGCACGCCCAGCTCTATTGATCTGGGTGCAATCCCGTTTGCAGCTGGTGACGAACGCGTACTGGATGATGTTCTGGGTCAAGGCGAAGTTGCCACGACATTAGACGTTATGGGTACCAGCCATGTGCGGGAAACCGCCATTCCCGGTGTCTGGCGCGTCGACCATTTTAACGCAGCGGGTGAGACGCAATCGCGTTTCATCGAAGTTACTTTCATGCCTGAGATATTGAAAACCCAGCGCGAGGATGCTGAGCAAGGTCTTTCCCGGTTGTCTGAACGCCTCAGGGAGAACGAAACGAATTAGGAGAACCTGAATATGGTAAAAAAACCAATGTTACCTGAGTTGCTGAAGGCGAATGGAATAAGTCGCCGGGGTTTTCTGAAATATTGTGCGTCCCTTACATCGCTGATGGCTTTGTCACCCGCTTTTGCACCCCGCATTGCCCATGCGCTTGAAAACGCGCCGCGCCCTTCGGTTATTTGGCTATCCTTTCAGGAATGCACCGGCTGCACTGAATCCATCACACGCAGCCATGCGCCCACCCTCGAAGATCTGATCTTCAACGCCGTATCTCTGGATTATCACCACACGTTACAGGCGGCCTCGGGCCACGCTGCCGAAGCAGCCCGCGAAGCGGCGATGAAAGAGCATTGGGGCAAATATGTGCTGGTAGTCGATGGGTCGATCCCCGTAGACAATCCGGGTTACTCATGCATCGCCGGTATTTCGAACCTCGATATGTTGAAGGAAACAGCCGAAGGCGCTGCCGCCATCGTTGCGGTGGGCACCTGTGCGGCCTATGGCGGCATCCCCCATGCAGACCCGAACCCGACCGGGGCTGTTTCCGTCGGAGATATCATCAAGGACAAACCGATCATCAACGTGCCGGGCTGCCCGCCAATCCCGGTGGTGATGACCGGTGTTCTGGCACATTTCCTGACTTTTGGCATACCTGAACTGGACAAACTGGGCCGACCCAAAGCGTTTTATGGCGAGACCATACACGATCGCTGCTATCGCCGCCCGTTCTATGACAAGGGCCTGTTCGCCGAAGGCTTTGACGACGAAGGCGCACGTGAAGGCTGGTGCCTTTACAAGCTGGGCTGCAAAGGTCCTACAACAAACTCGGTCTGCGCCACTGTTAAATGGAACGGTGGAACCAGCTTCCCAATTGAAGCAGGGCACCCCTGCCTTGGCTGTACCGAGCCCGACTTTTGGGACAATGGCGGCTTTTACAAACCGCTTTCGGTCCCTGCCGGGGATTACCGCAAACTTGGCCTGACCGCCGTTGCTGCAGGGGCTGCGGCTGGCGTGGCCGGTGGTGTTCTGGCGCGTGCGACCAAAGCGAAGGCCGCCGGGGCCCATGAAACCGTAGACGCCCACGATTTGGAGAAAAAGTCATGAATAATCCCTATTTTGACCTTTTGATGTGGGCGCGTGGCCCCGGCTTCAACATTGCCCTGATCATCATGGCCGCAGGCATCCTGCTGCGTGTGGTCGAGATTATCGTGCTGGGCCGCAAGAAAGATTTGGCCCCCGCCAAGGGCAGCGGCGTCAGCCAGGGGGTCAAAACGATCTTCACCCGTTCATTTCCACGCAAGGGTTTGGTGCATTACGCACCGATCACCTATATCGGCGGCTATATCTTCCATATCGGCTTTTTCATCGCCTTCTTTTTCTTCGCGCCGCATATCGCGATTTTCACTGATATGTTTGGCATTTCATGGCCCGCAGCCGGACGGGTCATCATAGAAAGCGCCGTGGCATTGTCAGTGCTGGCAATGCTGGCGCTGATGTATACCCGCCGGGCAGATCCGGTGCGCCGCGCGCTTTCGACCTTTGACGATTACCTTGTCTGGCTCCTGAGCCTCTTACCCATGGTCACCGGCTATATTGCTGTGAATAAACTCTTTGGTGATCCGATCTTGATGCTGGCCATTCACATCCTTTGCGTCGAGGCGCTGATGGTTCTGTTCCCCTTCACCAAGCTGATGCATGCGGTGACCTTTGTCATGGCGCGTTATTACAACGGGTCAATTCAGGGCCGGAAAGGAGCACAATCATGAGCGCCACATTGGAAAGGGGCGTTAATGCCCTGCGTGAACAGATTGACGCCCCGGTCGCGGCCTTCTTCACCTCATGTGTGTCCTGCGGCTTATGTGCAGAGGCCTGCATATTTTACCGAGAAACCGAAGATCCGAAATACACACCGATCCACAAGCTCGACCTGATGCGCCGCTTGTGGTCGCGCGAGTTTACCCTACTGGGCCGCGTCGCGGGTATGTTCGGCTTGACCAAAAATATCACGGAGGAAGACCTCAAGGAATGGGAAACTCTGGTCTACGACAGTTGCACCATGTGTGGACGCTGCACTCTGGTTTGCCCGGTGGGCAATGACCTGACCATGATGATCCGCAAGATGCGCGAGGGCATGAGCGCCTCGGGTCATGCGCCCGAGGAACTGATCGGCGCCGCTGAGCGCCACACCGACTTTGGCAGCCCCATGGGGGATTTGAACAAGGCCCTGCATGCGCAGGTTGGCCATGCGATCAAGGAAACTGGTATCGACATTCCTTTTGACAAGGAAGGCGTGGATTATCTGGTGATCCTGTCCGCCCAGGAAATCGCAGAATTCCCCGAAGTGCTGGGTGCCATGGCCAGGATTTTCAAGAAAGCCGGTGTGACCTGGACCGTGTCCGATGAAGCCTATGAGGCCACAAATGTCGGCATTCAACTTGGGAACCGCGATGTTGCGCGGGTACTGGTTTCACGCGTTGTGGACACGGCTGAAAAGCTGGGCGTCAAAGGTGTGATCAGCCCGGAATGCGGCCACGCCTATCAGGCGCTACGTTGGGAAGGCCCGAACCTGATCGGGCGGTCCTATAATTTTGAGGTGGTGCATATTATCGAGTTGCTTGATCGCCTACGGGCCGAGGGTAAACTGAAACTCAAAGGCAAGGACGGTACCCGCATCACCTTCCATGACCCCTGCCAGATCAACCGGCGTGGCGGTATCAACGCCGAACCAAGGCGGCTGATGAACATGGTTGCCGACAATTTCATCGAAACCGACGATGCCGGCACAATGAACTGGTGTTGCTCAGGCGGTGGTGGTGTCGGCGCCAATGAACGCGCCGCTGACCTGCGCTTCAAAACGTTTAACCGCAAGAAAAAACAGTTCGAAAAGGTGGCACCCGAAAAGGTCGTGACCATGTGCGCCTTTTGCCACCACACTCTTGAGGATCAGCTGGATCTGCACGGGATGGACATCGAAGTTGCCGGCCTGACCGAATTGCTAGCCGAATATTTAGACGACGAAAATTGAAGGGAACACGAACATGAGCAAACGACTGGTCGTAGACCCGATCACCCGCATCGAAGGCCATTTGCGTGTCGAAGCGCAGATGGAAGGCAACAAGATTGCCGAGGCCTACAGTTCTGGCACCATGGTACGCGGGATCGAGATTATCCTGCGTGGCCGTGACCCGCGGGACGCCTGGGCCTTTGCCCAGCGCATATGCGGCGTCTGCACGCTTGTGCATGGTATCGCCAGCGTGCGGGCAGTTGAAAACGCGCTGGCAATCGATATTCCGAAAAACGCCCAATTGATCCGTAACCTGATGATCGCAGCGCAATATGTGCATGACCATGTAATGCACTTTTATCACCTGCACGCGCTCGACTGGGTTGATGTGGTTTCGGCGCTCGATGCCGACCCCAAGGCGACCTCGGACCTTGCTTCGTCGATCAGCAATTACCCGCGCTCCTCGCCCGGCTATTTCTCGGACGTGAAGGCAAAGCTGAAGACGTTTGTCGAACAAGGCCAGTTGGGTATCTTCGCCAATGGCTATTGGGGGCATTCCGCTTACAAGTTGCCGCCCGAAGCAAACCTGATGGCGGTGGCGCATTACCTTGACGCTCTGGAATGGCAACGCGACGTGGTACAGTTGCACACAATCTTTGGCGGCAAGAACCCGCATCCGAACTTCCTTGTTGGCGGGGTGGCCAGCCCGCTTGATCCCAACAGTGACAGCGCCATCAACATGCAGACATTGTCGAAGGTTTCAGACGTGATCGGCAGGATGGAGGATTTCGTCAATCTTGCTTACGTGCCCGATACGCTTGCCATTGCCAGTTTCTACAAGGACTGGGGCGCCATCGGTGAAGGCGTGGGCAATTTCCTGACCTATGGAGATTTCCCAACCGGTGCCACGGATGATGTCTCCACTTTCAAAGTGCCTCGCGGGGTTATTCTGGACCGGGACCTGTCCACCATTCATGAGCTTGACCTGCATGAAGAAAGCCAGATTCAGGAATATGTCGATCATTCCTGGTATGCGTATAAGGATGGTGCCGGAACCGGCCTGCATCCCTATAAAGGTGAGACCGAGTTTGACTTCACCGGTCCGAACCCACCCTATGACCAGCTTGACATTGAGAAGGGCTATTCCTGGCTGAAAAGCCCGCGCTGGAAAGGCAAACCGATGGAGGTTGGTCCGCTCAGCCGTATGCTGATGATGTATGCCTCAGGTAATGATCAGGCAAAAGCGCTGGTGGATTACACCCTGACGACGCTGGACGTTCCGGTTACGGCCTTGTTCTCGACCCTTGGTCGTACAGCAGCGCGGACGCTGGAAACCAAGATGTATGTGGATTTCATGCGTGAGTGGTACAATGAACTGGTCGCAAACATCGCAGCCGGTGATCTGTCCACGCACAATAAGGCAAAATGGGACCCGAAAAGCTGGCCGAAAATGGCGCAGGGTGCCGGGTATATGGAAGCCCCGCGCGGGGCGTTGGGCCATTGGATCGTCATCGAAGACCAGAAAATCGCCAATTATCAGGCGGTGGTCCCGACCACATGGAATGCCGGACCGCGCGACGCGAGCGGTGCCGCTGGCCCTTATGAGGCGGCCCTGAAGGGGCACGACCTAGCTAATCCGGAACAACCTCTGGAAATCCTTCGCACCATTCATTCGTTCGACCCCTGCATCGCCTGCGCGGTGCACATGGTTGGCGAGGACGGCAAGGATATGCTTGAAGTAAAGATCAGCTAGGACCACGTCAGCGCGGACAGGAGCGAGATGACAAACGACCAGGCCGATATTGGCGGAGGCATCCGCATTATCCTGCATGTGCAAAACGGGCAGGTGGAACGTGTTGAATGTATTTCCTCGCGCCATGTCGATGCAGCACAGGTTTTTGTCGGCAAACCTGCGGGGGATATCACACAAAGCATCGGTTCGGTGTTTTCACTATGTGGGAAAGCGCAGACGATCGCAGCACTCACAGCCATTGAAGACGCACTAGATATCAAGGTTGGGTCTCAGGTAGCTGGCGCCCGTGACCTGCTGCGCCTGAGTGAAATGCTGACTCAGACAGCCATGCGCCTGTGTCTGAACTGGCCCAGCGCTTTTGGCCTACCACCCGAACCGGAACTGGTGAAGACTTGCCTGTTGGCCGAAAAGGAACTTGAAACCTGTGTCATGGGGGGAAGCGACTGGAAAACACCGGGCGCTGGTTTACCAGAACCTGACCTTTCGGTGGCCTGGATACTGGACAATCTGGTATCCCTGATAGTTTCGGCACTTGGGGATAATGGTCTGGCGCAAAAGCTTCGCACTGAACTCAGTGTCAATTCCCTACAGGGATTTGGCGCGTTACCTGCTGATGTCTTCCCCGAGCAAGGCGCCCTAAGTCGAAACTGGAGCAGTGAGAGCGTTATTAAGGCACGCGTTGGATACGGCGTAGGGTTGGCTGCCCGATTGGAAGCCTCCCTGACGGACCTTGGGCACCTCCCCGATCAAATGCGCAGCAAGCTCAGGCACTTGACCTCTGCACCTGCAACAAAAGGTCAAAGCCGATCGGGAACAGGCAAAGCCAAGGTAGAAACAGCGCGCGGCACCCTAACACATAAAGTTGAAATACGTGACAACATCGTAGTCAGCTATGAGACCGAAGCCCCAACCGAGGAAAACTTCCAACCGGGTGGCCCGGTGACACAGGGCCTGATTGGTGCAAATGCGACGGACCTGCCGGCTTTGACCCAAGCCGCACGTCTGCATATTCTTGCCATCGACCCCTGCGTGGATTTTCATGTGGAGGTGCAGCATGCATGAAATGGCTCTGGCCGAAGGGGTGTTGGAAATTATTGAACAAACAGTGCTGGGGCAAACTTGCGAAAAAGTAACAAAGGTGCGTCTGGAAATCGGTGAGCTTAGTCACGTCGCGCCGGAGGCATTGCGGTTTTGCTTTGACGCCGTCGTCCGATCCAGTATCGCCGAAGGGGCCACGCTGGCAATCGACCGGATACCCGGGCGTGCATGGTGTCATGATTGCGGGCACGAGGTTCAGGTCTCGGTGCTGGCGCAACCTTGCCCCGATTGCAACGGCTATAAGCTACAGGTTACCAGCGGAGAAGACATGCGGGTACGTGATATGGAGGTAGAGTGATGTGTACGACTTGTGGATGCGGTGAGGGCGGCGCAAAGGTTGAAGGTGAACATAGCCATGAACACCCTCACTCTCATTCCCATGATCACGGTCATGCGCACGATCACACGCACCATCACCACCACCACGAACACCATGTCGCCGAAAACGGCGATTTACACTTCGGCGAGGGTATCGGCGGCAACCATGTGCCGGGGCTGAGCCAGGCCCGTATTGTGCAGATAGAAACAGACATCTTGTCAAAGAATGACCACCTTGCCGACCATAACAGGGCGGATCTGGCGGCAGCTGAGGTTCTGGCACTTAACCTTGTCTCATCCCCGGGGTCAGGAAAAACAACTTTATTGGCACGAACCGCTTCTGACCTTGCTGAAAAACGACCCGTGGCGGTGATAGAAGGGGATCAGCAAACCAGCCTCGACGCCGACCGTATCCGCGCCACGGGCGCAAGTGCGGTTCAGGTCAATACCGGTAAGGGATGCCATCTGGATGCAGACATGGTTGGGCGCGCACTTACTCAACTGAAGCCCCTGCCCGGCAGCATTTTGTTCATTGAGAATGTTGGCAATCTGGTTTGCCCGGCCGCCTTTGATCTGGGCGAGGCTGCCAAGGTTGTGATCCTTTCGGTGACCGAGGGCGAAGACAAACCGCTGAAATATCCCGATATGTTTCGCGCCGCCCGGCTGATGGTTTTGAACAAATCCGACCTGCTGCCCTATGTGCCCTTCGATGTGGGCAAATGCGTTGAATATGCCCGCAGGGTAAACCCCGACATCGAAGTGCTCGAGCTTAGTGCCCTCACCGGAGAAGGGTTGGAGCCCTGGTACGCCTGGATTGAAAATCAGGCGAGGGAAATAGAGCAGGCGGCGAAAACAACCTGATGGATGCCAAATCGCCCACAAAGCCGGATGTAGCCACGTTGATATCCCATGTCATTGACCTGCCACGGGAGATGCCGACGGTTCTTGGCATGGGCGCGTACCTCAAGGCCAGTCTGTGCCTTATCGACGGGCAGAAAGCATATATCACACGCGATGCCGGTGACCTTGGCAGCCTCGAAGCGGTTGAAGATTATCAGGTGATGCTGCGGGATCTGACCTCGCTTGCCTGGCACGATATTACCTGCGTGGCCCATGACCTGCACCCGAATTTTCACTCGACCCGGCAGTCGGGCACATTTGAGTGCCCGACCTTGCCTGTTCAGCACCATCACGCCCATATTCTGGCAACGGCAGGCGAACACCTGCACCAAGGTCCCGTGCTCGGGCTGGCTCTGGATGGTTTCGGGCTTGGGGCGAAAGGTGGCTCGTGGGGTGGGGAATTACTGTTGGTAGATGGGCTTGATTATGCTCGTCTGGGGCATCTCAGCGAACTTGCACTACCGGGTGGTGATGTCGCGGCCCGCGAACCGTGGCGGATGGCTGCGGCGGTACTTTTTAAACTGGGGCGGGGGGATGAGATCGTGTCGCGTTTCGCCGCACAACCTCATGCAGAAATGCTGCTGCAGATGCTTGAAAAGGGGTTGAATTGCCCGCCAACTTCAAGCTGTGGCCGCCTTTTTGATGCCGCTTGCGGGCTTTTGAACGTGTTGCCGGTTTCTGAATTTGAAGGTCAGGCCCCCATGGCGCTCGAGGCTCTGGCAGACGCACCTGAGGTTATGCCGGAGGGTTGGCAGATAAAGGATGGAATTTTGGATTTCCTGCCGCTTCTGTCAGTATTACCCGGAATGGAGCCGCGAGCCGGGGCAAATCTGTTTCACGGCACTCTGGCAGCGGGGCTGACTAACTGGATTCAGGAGGCAGCACAAGAAAGTGGCGTTACAAGCCTGGCAATCGGCGGTGGGTGTTTTTTCAACAAAGTTATGACCGAAAACCTAATGCAACAGCTGGCTTTGGCTGACATCAGGGTTCTTCAACCCATTCAATTATCTCCGGGTGACGCCGGGCTCAGCTTTGGGCAGGCTATAGCCGCTGCCCTCAGCGTCGAACAACAAGCTTGAGGAGAGCGACATGTGTCTGGCCATTCCCGCAAAGATCATCCGCCTACGCAATGACGGCCTTGCGGATGTGGAACTGGAAGGCGTGATCAAAGAGGTGTCACTGGCCTTGATCGCGGATGCCGAACCGGGCGATTATGTCATCGTACATGTGGGTTATGCACTGGCCAAACTGGATCAGGACGAAGCCGCCCGCACGCTTAAGCTGTTCAGCGAGGGCGCGCCAGTATGAAGTATATCGAAGAATTTCGCGACCCCGTGCTTGCGAAAAAACTGCAAGCGGCCATTCAGGACGCGGTTGATCCGGAGCGCACCTATCGGTTCATGGAGTTTTGCGGCGGGCATACCCACGCCATCGCCCGCTATGGTGTCGAGGATCTGCTTCCGGGCAACATACACATGATCCATGGGCCCGGGTGCCCCGTCTGCGTTCTGCCTGTCGCAAAGGTGGATGTCGCCGTAGCCCTTGCAACGCAGCATGATGTGATCCTGTGTACCTATGCCGATCTGCTGCGGGTACCGGGTTCAAAATTTGACTCACTACTCAAAGCCAAGGCACGCGGCGCTGACATTCGCATGATCTACTCGGTCACGGATGCGCTCAACATCGCAAAGGAAAATCCGGACCAGCAGGTTGTGTTTTTTGCCATCGGCTTTGAAACCACAACCCCGCCAACCGCCGTTGCTCTGACACTGGCAAAGACGCAGGGGCTAAAAAACTTCTCGGTCCATTGCAACCATGTCCTGACCCCCGCCGCCATGCGCGCCATCCTTGGCAGTCACGAGGATGACGCTAAAAGTGTTATCCTTGACGGCTTTGTCGGCCCCGCCCATGTCAGCGCGGTCATAGGCACAAGGCCATATGAGGAGTTTACCCGGGACTATCAAAAGCCTGTCGTCATTGCCGGGTTTGAGCCGCTCGACGTAATGCAATCGGTGCTACAACTGGTGCACCAGACAAACGAAGGCCGCGCAGATGTCGAAAACGAATATACCCGTGCGGTCACACCCGAGGGAAATAAAAAAGCAATCGCTCTGATGGATCAGGTGTTTGAGATACGCGACACGTTTGAATGGCGGGGCCTCGGGCATGTTCCGAATTCGGCCTTGAAAATCGCTGCGGAATTCAGCGCATTTGATGCCGAGACCCGGTTTCTGGTTGAGGTTGGCCGGCCCCGTGAAAACAAAGCCTGCGCCTGTGGGGAAATTCTGCGTGGTGAAAAGACGCCAACGGAATGCACCATTTTTGGGGATCCCTGCACACCAGAGAACCCGCTGGGCGCCTGTATGGTGTCCAGTGAAGGGGCTTGCGCCGCACACTGGACCTATGGCCGCTTTCGCGAAACTGAAAAATCAGAGCAAACCGCATGAACAAACCCCGCAAAATGCCCACAACCCGCAAACTGGACCTGAACAAGGGTCAGGTTGACATGAGCCACGGCGCAGGTGGGCGCGCCATGACCCAGTTGATCGAAGAATTGTTCATGGATGCTTTCGACAGCGATCTTTTGAACCGCGAACACGACGCGGCAATGTTCACCCTGCCACCGGGCCGGGTGGTCATGAGCACTGACAGTTTTGTCGTCTCGCCATTGTTCTTTCCGGGGGGCAATATCGGGTCCCTTGCCGTGCATGGCACGGTCAATGATCTGGCGATGGGAGGCGGCGTGCCAAAATACCTGACCGTGGGCTTCATTCTGGAAGAGGGCTTTGCCCTTGCTGACCTTGCCCGCATTGTCACCTCGATGGCGCAGGCGGCACATGAGGCAGGCGTCGCCATTGTCAGCGGCGACACCAAGGTGGTGGAAAAGGGCCATGGTGACGGCATCTATATCAACACCGCCGGGGTCGGCGTGGTGCCAGAGGGCATCGAGACGTTTGGTGACAGGGCCAGACCCGGTGACGTGATCCTTGTGAACGGCACACTCGGAGACCACGGAGTTGCCGTGATGAGCAAGCGTGAGAACCTCACTTTCGTCTCGGAAATTCAATCGGACAGCCAGTCGCTGAACGGGTTGGTTGCCGACATGTTGGCGGCAGTGCCTGACATACGGGTTTTGCGCGATCCGACCCGAGGGGGCCTGGGTGCCACACTGAACGAAATTGCCCACCAGTCAGGCGTTGGCATCGAGCTGGATGAACTCCGGATCCCCGTTCGGCGCGAGGTCAAAAGCGCCTGTGAACTACTGGGGCTTGATCCGCTCTATGTCGCCAACGAAGGCAAGCTGATCGCGATTTGCCCACCTGAACAGGCAGAGGCGTTGCTTCAAACCATGCAAGCCCACCCAAAGGGGAAAGACGCCGCAATCATCGGACAGGTACTAGAAGACAACCGCTGCTTTGTACGCATGAAAACCCAACTTGGTGGCACCCGCATGGTCGACTGGATGGCAGGCGAGCAATTACCCCGCATTTGCTGACAGGCTGAGTTTTACCCTATCCCGGCCGAAACGCGACTTGAAGCTTCAAGCTTAAACCTTTAAGCTTGAAGCATTGAGGCGCCGCATAAAAGACGTGCGCTCGTATACTGGGAGTATCTGACCATGAAAGTCCTGTGTCTGGGCGGTGGGCCTGCTGGGTTATATTTTGCGATTTCCATGAAATTGCGGGACCCGGATCACTACGTTGTGGTGCTGGAACAGAACAAGGCAAATGATACATTCGGCTGGGGCGTTGTGTTGTCGGATGACGCGCTGGACCAGATGCAGGAAAACGACCCCCAAAGCACCGCCGCTATCCGGGATGCCTTTGCCTATTGGGATGATATTGCGGTCGAGCATAACGGCGTGCGAACGGTTAGCGGCGGGCATGGATTTGCCGGGATTGGCCGCAAACAGATGTTGATCCTGCTGCAAGAGCGCGCCCGTGAACTTGGCGTTGAGATGCGGTTTGAAACACGGTTTGAATCCGCGGAAACTTACCGCAAGGAATACGATCTGGTCGTGGCCGCAGACGGTATTAACTCTCTGGTACGCAAGGAATACGAAGACGTTTTCCAGCCCGACATCGACACGCGGCTTTGTAAATTCATCTGGCTTGGCACACACCAGAAATTCGATGACGCTTTCACCTTCTTGTTTGAGAAAACCGAGCACGGTTGGATGTGGGCGCATGTGTATCAGTTTGACGATAACACCGCGACTTTCATCGTCGAATGCCTTGGGCCAACATGGGATGCATGGGGCTTTGAGGATATGAGCAAAGCCGAAACCATCGAGACCTGCCGCAAGGTCTTTGCACATCACCTTGATGGCCACGAATTGATGTCCAACGCGGCCCATTTGCGTGGGTCCGCCGTGTGGATGAACTTCCCACGGGTGATTTGCGACAAGTGGTATCATGAAAACGTGGTGCTGATGGGCGACGCTGCTGCGACGGGGCATTTTTCGATTGGTTCCGGCTCGCGTCTGGCTTTTGACAGTGCCATTGCTCTGGCAAATTTCCTGCATTCCGAACAGAACATGGAAACCGCTTTTGAACGGTATCAGGAAGAACGGCGCCTTGAGGTCCTTCGCCTGCAATCGGCCGCGCGCAATTCACTTGAATGGTTCGAAGAGGTTGAGCGCTATCTCGATCAGGACCCGGTGCAGTTCAACTACAACCTTTTGACCCGCTCCCAGAGGATCAGCCACGAGAACCTGCGCCTACGGGACCCTGAATGGGTCGAAACGGCCGAACGCTGGTTCCAGACCCAGGCGGGTGTGGCCGAAGATGCCCCGGTGCGCGCGCCGATGTTCGCGCCATACAGGTTGGGCAACATGGAGTTGAAAAACCGCATCGTGGTTTCGCCCATGGCGCAATATAAGGCCGAGGACGGCTGCCCCAATGATTGGCATCTGGTGCATTACGGTGAACGCGCCAAGGGTGGCGCCGGATTGGTTTACACAGAAATGACTTGCGTCAGCGCTGATGGGCGCATCACGCCGGGTTGCCCCGGTCTTTATGCATCTGATCATGAAGGGGCGTGGAAGCGGGTGGTGGATTTTGTCCATGCTCAGACCGACGCGAAGATTTGTGTCCAAATCGGTCATGCGGGGCGCAAAGGCTCCACCCAGCTTGGATGGCAGGAAATGGATGCCCCCCTTGCATCAGGAAATTGGGGCTTGATTTCCGCCTCGCCAATTCCTTGGTCTGAAAACAATGCCACCCCGCGTGAAATGACCCGGGCTGACATGGAAGCGGTGCGCGATGCTTTTGTGGCTTCCACCCAAATGGCCGCCCGTGCCGGGTTTGACATGATCGAGCTTCACGCTGCGCACGGCTACCTGATCTCATCCTTCATCTCCCCTATGTCCAATACCCGCGGGGATGAATATGGCGGCAGCCTAGAGAACCGCATGCGCTATCCGCTGGAAGTTCTCTCGGCCATGCGCGCTGCCTGGCCCAAGGGCAAACCCCTTTCCGTCCGGATTTCAGCCAATGATTGGGTGGGTGAAAAAGGCGTGACGCCCGAAGAAGCTGTGGAGATCGCCCGAATGTTCCGCAACGCGGACGCCGATATCATCGACGTATCCTCTGGCCAGACCAGCATTGAGGCAGCACCCGTCTATGGCCGGATGTACCAGACCCCTGCCTGTTGCCGCATCCGTAATGAGCTGCATATGCCGACCATGGCGGTGGGAAATATCTATGAGCCTGATCACGTAAACTCGATCCTGATGGCCGGGCGGGCGGACCTTGTCTGTCTGGCGCGGCCACATCTGGCAGACCCCTATTGGACCCTGCATGCCGGAGTTGAACTGGGCGACCCCCATGTCACATGGCCGGACCCTTACCTGACCGGACGCGATCAGGTCTACCGCCTGCGCGAAAAACAGGCCGAGGCGATCCGGGTATGAGCATGCATGGGCGGCGGGTTCTGATCACTGGCGGTGGCACCGGACTGGGGGCCGACATGGCGCGCAGTTTCGCGGCCCAGGGCGCCAAAGTCATAATTGCCGGACGCCGTGTAGAACCGCTGGAGGCAGTTGCGACAGCCAATATCCAGGCAATTCAGGCAGACGTCACCGATGAAGGCAGCGTGCAAAACCTGTTCGCAAAATCAGGTCCCATCAATATTGTCATCGCCAATGCCGGAGCCTCAGAGAGCGCGCCCTTTGGCAAAGTCTCGCAGGATCATTGGAACCGCATGCTGGCTGTTAACCTGACAGGCACATTCCTGACCCTGCGCGAAGGCCTGAACCAGATGCAGGGTTGGGGGCGCTTGATTTCGGTTGCGTCAACTGCCGCGCTGAAGGGCTATGCCTATGTCGCCCCCTATGCTGCGGCCAAACACGGTGTGGTCGGAATGATGCGTTCGCTGGCGCTGGAAGTGGCGGGGCGTGACATCACCGCCAACGCGCTGTGCCCCGGATTTCTGGACACCGAGATGACGGAACGCTCGGTCGCGAATATTGTCGAAAAAACCGGCAAGTCACGCGAGATCGCACTTGCCGCACTTGCAAAAAACAACCCCCAAAACCGCCTGATCCAGCCCGCCGAGGTTACCGCCGCCGCCATGTGGCTGTGTGGTCCGGGATCGGATAGTATCAATGGACAGGCGATTGCTATTGACGGGGGGGAAACATGACCGAACAGGATGACCTTTCACGCAGGCGGTTGCGCACATGGATCCGCCTGTTGCGCATTACCCGCGGGACCGAGCGGCATTTGCGCGAATTCCTCAGGGTAGAGCATGACACCACCCTGCCCCGTTTTGACGTGATGGCAGCCCTACACCGCCACCAAAAGCCAATGAAAATGAGTGAGCTGAGCAAGCGGCTGCTTGTCTCGAACGGTAATGCAACCGCCGTGGTCAACAGGTTGGAGAAAGATGGTCTGGCGCAAAGACTGCCAAGTGGGAACGACAAAAGGGTGGTTTTGGTTGGGCTGACCAAAGAAGGCTTGGAACAGTTCGAAACACTTGCAGCAGCGAACGAGATCGAGGTGAACAATCTGTTTTCAAAGTTGGGGCACGAGGAGCTTGATGCAATCCGTGACCTCTTGAAACGTGTGGAAGGATCCCGCAATGACGATGATGTCTGACTATCAGGCGACCCATTTTGACTGGCAGGTAGAAGCGCAGATCGCCACCATTCGCCTGCAAGGGGCCGAGCGCAAAAATCCCCTGACATTCGACAGCTACGCCGAGCTGCGCGACCTGTTTCGCGCACTGGTCTATGCCGATGACGTGGACGTGGTCATCTTCGCCTCAAATGGTGGTAATTTCTGTTCGGGCGGGGATGTGCATGACATTATCGGCCCGTTGGTCGACATGAATATGAAAGAGCTACTGGCCTTCACCCGCATGACCGGCGATCTGGTCAAGGCTATGATTGGCTGCGGCAAACCCATTATTGCTGCGGTTGATGGGGTCTGCGTGGGCGCTGGTGCCATCATCGCTATGGCTGCAGACCTGCGTGTGGCAACGCCGGAGGCGAAATGCGCCTTCCTGTTCACGCGTGTTGGTCTGGCTGGTTGCGATATGGGGGCCTGTGCAATGCTGCCGCGCATTATTGGGCAGGGACGGGCTGCGGAGCTTCTCTATACTGGGCGCTCCATGTCCGCAGATGAAGGTCAGCAATGGGGTTTTTGGAACGCTTTGCATCCGGCTGAAGCGTTGGAAGGCGAAGCGTTAAAACTGGCCTCCC
This sequence comes from uncultured Aliiroseovarius sp., assembly GCA_964550345.1. GTDB lineage: Bacteria > Pseudomonadota > Alphaproteobacteria > Rhodobacterales > Rhodobacteraceae > JAAEUB01. Next base: position 37,484 of record CAZJYZ010000029.1, read on the forward strand.
GGCTGGCTGCCGGTCCAACCTTCGCCCACGGCATCACCAAGACACAGCTTAATCAAGAATGGAATATGGGGCTGGAACAGGCCATTGAAGCTGAGGCACAGGCACAGGCGATCTGCATGCAAACGGCAGATTTCGGGCGCGCCTACCGCGCCTTCTTGGGTAAAGAAAAACCGGTATTTGAGGGCGATTAATGGCAGACAAAACATTCCTGGAATGGCCCTTCTTCGCCTCACACCATGCGCGGTTCGCTGAGGATCTGGACGCGTGGGCCAGAGCCAATCTGGATGAAATAGATCACTCGGATACAGATACGGCTTGCCGCAAACTCGTGAACCGGCTTGGCGCGGATGGCTGGCTGAAACATACCGCCGCCGAGGACGGCGAACAATTTGACGTGCGCGCCTTGTGCCTGACGCGTGAAACACTGGCCCGCCATGATGGGCTCGCAGATTTTGCTTTTGCCATGCAGGGGCTGGGCACCGGTGCAATTTCACTATTTGGCACATCCGCACAAAAGGGTGAATGGCTGCCCCTGACCCGTACGGGCAAGGCAATCTCGGCTTTTGCCCTGACCGAGCCACAATCCGGTTCAGATGTGGCAAACTCAACCATGAGTGCAACACGCGACGGCGATAGTTACATATTGAACGGCCATAAAACCTGGATCTCAAATGGCGGTATTGCTGACGTCTACACGGTTTTTGCCCGCACAGGGGAAGCGCCCGGCGCGCGCGGCCTGTCCGCTTTCATCGTACCGGTTGACACGCCCGGCTTGGAGGTTTCCGAACGTCTGCAAACAATTGCCCCGCACCCTCTGGCAACACTCGACTTCACCGATTGCCGCATCCCTGCCTCGACCCTGATTGGAGAGGCAGGGTCGGGCTTCAAAATCGCCATGTCGGTGCTGGACGTATTTCGCTCGACAGTTGCAGCAGCAGCGCTTGGCTTTGCGCGGCGCGCTCTGGACGAAGCTCTGGCGCGCGTTACAACGCGGCAGGTTCAGGGCGCACCTTTGATAGATTTGCAAATGGTGCAGGGCCATATCGCGGATATGGCAGTGGATATCGACGCCGCAGCGCTTTTGATTTACCGCGCGGCCTGGGCCAAAGACAGCGGAGCGCCGCGCATCACCCGTGAAGCCGCAATGGCCAAGCTTTTTTCCACGGATCAGGCACAGGAGGTCATCGACCGGGCGGTCCAGCTTCACGGTGGCGACGGCGTACGATCCGGTGAGACAGTTGAAAAACTGTACCGTGAAATCAGAGCCTTACGCATATATGAAGGTGCTTCGGATGTTCAGCGGGTGGTCATCGCCCGGCAGGTTCTGAATACGTTTCAGGGAGGAAAATAATGTTGGGACCCAGTGCGCATAGTGACACGTTCAGCCGTGATGGCCTGCCACCCAAAGACCAATGGCCAGATTTCCTGCTGGATGGTTTTGACTATCCCGACTACCTGAATGTGGGGGTCGAACTGACGGACGTCATGGTCGAAAAAGGCTTTGGCGATCATACGGCACTGATCGGAAACGGGCGGCGACGCACTTACAAAGAACTGACCGACTGGACCAATCGTCTGGCGCATGTGCTGGTCGAGGATCTGGGTGTCAAACCGGGAAACCGGGTGCTGATCCGTTCCGCCAACAACCCGGCGATGGTCGCCTGCTGGTTGGCTGCCACTAAAGTTGGGGCTGTCGTTGTCAACACAATGCCGATGCTGCGCGCGGGTGAACTTTGCACGATCATCGACAAGGCCGAGATTAGCCATGCATTATGTGACACGCGGCTGATGGATGAAATGGCCGCATGCGCCACTGGCAGTAATTTCCTGAAGACCGTTGTCGGCTTTGACGGCACCTCGAACCATGATGCCGAACTTGACCGGCTGGCGCTTGAAAAACCAGTGCAGTTTGAAGCGGTCAGGACCGGGCGAGATGACGTGGCCCTGCTGGGTTTCACTTCGGGCACGACCGGTGAACCCAAAGCAACCATGCATTTTCATCGTGACCTGCTGATCATTGCTGATGGCTATGCACGGGAGGTTTTGGGCGTGGTGCCAGAGGACGTCTTCATCGGGTCGCCACCACTTGCCTTCACCTTTGGGTTAGGCGGGTTGGCCATTTTCCCCCTGCGCTTTGGTGCAGCGGCGACACTATTGGAGCAGGCAACACCCCCGAACATGATCGAGATGATCGAGAAATTCAAAGCCACCGTTTGTTTCACCGCGCCCACTGCGTATCGTGTGATGTTGCAGGCAATGGAGGAAGGCGCAGATCTGTCCAGCCTGCG
>CAZJYZ010000030.1:0-6826 GCA_964550345.1 uncultured Aliiroseovarius sp.
CAGATTTGAGGCCTCCGGCGGAGGTATTTGTACCAAGGTGAAGAAGAGCGCTTGCCCTGTTTCAGATCGACATTTTCTTGAAGATAAACTCAGGAATATGGGTGATGATCAGCATGATATAGCGCCAGAAAAACGGCGTGTAGATCACATTTTTCTTTTTCCTGACCGCATTTTGGATGCTTTGTGCCACCGCATCAGGGCTGGCGACCAGAAACATACCGTCCAACCCCCAAGTCATCGACGTATCCACAAAGCCGGGTTTCACTGTTACTACATGGCCACCTGCACGGGTCAGACGATTACGCAATCCCGACAGATAGGTGGCAAAGCCTGCCTTGGCAGCGCCGTAGACGTAATTGCCGATACGTCCGCGATCTCCGGCGACCGAGCTGATGCCGACCACCGTCCCGCCGCCGCGCGCCTCCATCACCGGGGCCAGAGCCTGCAGGAAGCGGGTCGGGCCGGTGAATGAGTCAAAGACAACGCCGTCGATCATGGCCGGATCGGCGTCAATCTCCTCCTGCGGCGGCATAGAGCCGACGAAAACTGCGGCATTGATCATGCCTTCCCCGGTCTCGGCCCGCTCAATAATGGCCGCAAATCCTTCCGGCTTGCGGGCGTCAAATGCGACGGCTTCGGCGCTTTGAGCACCGCGCGCAGTCAAATCTGTCACCACACGTTTGAGGTCGTCCATATCGCGACCTGCCAGCAAGACCCGCGCGCCTTCGCCAGCTACTTTGCGTGAAAATGCGCGTGCCATGGACGAGGTTGCGCCGAGGATAATCCAAGTGTCGCTCATGTTGTGCTCCTCAGTCCCAGTCGTCGTGTCAGATCGGTCTCAAAAGCGTGATCCGGATCGGCCTTTTCAACGATTTCCGCCCATTCTTCATATTCGGGATACATCGCTTTAACGGCGTCGCCAGACGCCAGTGCATCCTTGGCCAGATAGAGCCGTCCGCCCGCGGCAATGGTCATTTTTTCCAGTTCTGCCACCAGCGCCCTAGAGCCGGAGCGGTTGGGGATATCCACAGCCAGCGTGTAGCCTTCCATCGGAAAAGACAGGTGCCCGGCGCGGCCATCTCCCATGCGTTTGAGGACCGCCAGTGGCGAAAACAGGCTTGAGCCGGCAATATGTTCAAGAATGTCACGCAAAGCGGATGCCGCTTCGGTAGGAACTACGCATTGAAACTGGTGAAATCCGCGTTTGCCGTAAAGCCGGTTCCAATTATGGATTTTGTCGAGCGGAAAGAAGAACTCTTCCAGCGGTTTTACACTGGTGCGGCCGTCAGCCGGCACCCGGCGATAGTAAAGCGCATTAAAGGCACGTACGATGGGAGCCGACAAAGCAAATCCCGGCGCATTTATCGGCACGGATTTTGCATTTTTTTCCTTGAGCACATGCCCCGCAGCCAGTTCACCTTCTTCCAGAATTCCCCGGCCCAACGCCTGGCCACGTTCCGAAGTATCGATCCAGCCAACCGAATAGGTGGCGGTTGACGTGTCCAGAAAGGAAAGGAACTCGTCCCAGCCTTCAGCCCTGCGCTCGGTCACCATGACCATCTCGCCCGGGCAAGGCTTCATCTGAAGCTTGACGGACAGGATCACGCCGGTCTGCCCTACCCCGCCCATTGTCGCTTTGAACAACGCCTTGTTGCGCGACGGTGTTGCAGTCACGCGTTTTCCGCCCTGAAGCAGGGTTATGGACAATACATGCTGGCCAAACGTACCATCTACGTGGTGGCTTTTGCCATGCACATCCTGCGCGATGCAGCCCCCCAGTGTGGCAAATCCAGTTCCGGGCATGATGACTGGCAACCAGCCTTGCGGGGCGAAGATGCGCGCCAGTTCACCGATGGTAATACCGGCCTCGGCTTCAAGAATGCCTTTTTCACTGTCAAAGCTGATAATCCGGTCAAGGCGGGTCATGTCGATCACCCGCCCGCCCGAGTTCAGGCAGGCATCGTTGTAGGAGCGGCCTTTGCCTCTTGCAGGGGCCGCGCCTTCGGCCAGCACGGCCTCTAATGCGGAAACACGCTCGGGGCGCGCAATTTCACCATGCGCTGTTTTAACCCGACCCCAGCCAGCATAATCAGTTTCGTTCCAGCGCATAAATCTCTCTCTTAACTTTGGTTATTCAGGTTCGGTTTCAGGCTCATTTTTTCGGCAATCGGGAATATGGCAAAGCCAATACCGATAGCGAACCACAAAGTAGTTACGCGTATTATTGCGGTGGCTGGCAGGGCAACCTCCATTGGCACACCTTCCAGCGCCAAAAGGGCGACCATGGCAGCCTCGGCGCCGCCCACGCCGCCCGGCGCACCGGTCAGGCCCCCAGCCAGGGCTGAGAATATGAATATTGCGGTTGCCTTAGCCAGGCCGATATCAGCCCCCATCCACACCAGTAAAAGGTGAAAGGCATAGCCTTCGGCGACCCAGCCTGCAGCCCCTAAAAGGGCCGCAAAAAACAAAAGCCCGGGCGAAGAAAAGGTGGCCAGAGAGGTCGCAGCCCGGCGCACACGCGCAAACAGACGACCAAAGCGGCCAGACAGACGATAGCCCAGCCCGGCAATCGTGGACAATAGTGTTGGCCTTGTTGCGATGAAAGCCCCGGTCAGGGCCAGGATCGACACAGGCAGGCCACCAGCAATGCCTGTTGTCGAAAAGGCAAGTGTAAGCGCCAATAGGACCCCCATTGCCGCCATATCCAGTGCCCGATCCGCCAGCATCAACGGCGCAGTACGTTCAAAGCGCCAGCCGGTTTCACGGCCAAGCCAGCGCATGCGCACCAATTCGCCAACCCGCCCCGGCGTAACCGTCATTGCAAAACCACCCAGAAAATGGCGCAGATCCTGTATCAACCCGGTGTTTAGCCCCAGCCGGCGGGCGAAAATATGCCAGCGCAATCCGCGGGTCAGGTAATTGACCATGGAAAGGGCCAAAAGCACCCCAAGTTGCCACAGGCTGATACGGGCAAGTTGTGCGCGCGTCTCCTCCCATCCGGTGACAGCGGCCATGCCTAAAAGACCAGCCAATACCAATAAGAACAGGCCCACCAATACCAGCGTATCACGCAGGCGTTTGCTGGGCTGTTGGCGTTTTTTCATACCGGGATCTGAAGCACTATAGGTCATTACCCTGCCATTTAGAGACAGATTGGGGCGATAATATGGTATTGTTGCACGAACGTGAACACCAATATGCGGGCGTTCTCCCGCCCGATGGCGACCCATCAAAGATGGGCGTGCCACCGGTTGGGCATGGCTCATTTCACAGAAATGAGCCTGGCGCGCTGCGCGCGCAGATTTGAGGCCTCCGGCGGGGATATTTCCGGCAAGCGGAAGAAGGCGTAGGGTCAGACCGGTTTTTGCCACTCCATTAGGGTGAAATAAGCGACATTATTATAGCGCTTGCGAATTTCATCATCCGGGTGGGTCGAAGGGGGTTCATCAAAATGGGTTAGATGCAGGCCTGCATCTAACAAAAGGCGCATGTAAAAAGCCGTTGGCCGATGCCAGTTCTGGATGCGAATTCCACGCCAGTGGGTCCAGTATACGCTTTCCTCAAGATACTTCCTGAAATGAACGCTGCCGCTGCCATCTTCATGGCGAGTCCAGCCATCATGCTGTGCCGCCGTGATGAAGCTAGAAAGATTGGCGATAAGTATCCGCCCTCCAGGGCGTAAAACGCGCGTGGCCTCGGATATAGCCGAAGCTATGTCAGGTATGTCGATGAAGGTCAGATAGAACACCACCAGATCTGTGGAATGCTCTGGTAGCGGTAGTTTTTCAGCGACCGCTTTGTGGTAGCTTCCCCCGGGGTCCAGTGCACGCGCCTGTTCAAGCAGGGCCTCGGTCGGGTCAATCCCGGTTGTCTTTACCCCCCGGTCCCGCGCCATCCGGCAAAAGCGCCCTTCGCCGCAGCCGATATCGACCATGTCGCGTGCACCGGACAATTGCAGCCGTTCCAGCATCGGGGCATCAAGGACCGCATCTCGACCGTGATCGCCCGCCTGCCCCATATCCTTGATCCACGAGGCGGCCGAGGCTTCCCAGCCATTGTCCACGGGCTAATATCCCAGCCAGTTTTGCCAAAGGCCAGCGGCCCAGAACATGATGGTGAGTGTGATCAGCATCAGGCTGATACCGCGCGCATCCTTCATGGCAAAAACCACCGGATCGTAATCCTGTTTGCCGTTATAGCCCAGCCGGATCATGCGCCTGAGCCAGAAACCAATAGGCACCAGTGCCAGCCATAACATCCATTTGTCTGTATAAAGCGTGATCGCCTGATCTGTGAACGAATAGAGGAAAAAGCTCAAGAGCGCCCCGGACATGCCCAGATAAGCGACGTTCAAGAGGTCATCGCGGTCCGGACGCCCATATCCGCGCCCCGGCAAACGTTCGTCATTTTGCGCCAATGTGAGTTCGGTCAGGCGTTTGACACAGGCAAGCGCCAGGAAAACCGGGAACACGAATACCAGAAGGAAGCCGGATATTTCGCCCTGTATGGCGGCGGCACCAGCTATCACGCGTATAGTATAGAGCCCGCCCAGGGTAGCGACATCCGTCCATCTGAGACGTTTTAAATGCAGCGAATAAGCCAGCGACAGACACATATAAAGAATAATGACGCCAAAAAATGCCAGGCCAAGCCATGCTCCGGCCGCCAGTGCGATCGCGGCAAGGGCAGCGGCCACAAGCATACCGATACTGATTGGCACCGCGCCTGAGGCAAACGGACGGTGTTTTTTCTTTATGTGCAGCCGGTCAGCCTCGAGGTCCAGTAAGTCATTGACGATATAGATCGAAGATGCGGCAGCCGAAAAGCTGACGATGCCGATCAAAACCAATAACAGGGATGCAAGGGTGAAGTCATGCGCCGCCAGCATGGGCACAAACAATAATATGTTCTTGACCCATTGATGTGGCCTGAGGGCGCGCGCTACGTCACGGATATGCCAGCCGCCGGAAAAGGAACGCACAGTTTTGCCGCTACGTACAAGTGAGCGTGCCGCTGACGTGTAGCCTACAACCAGAGCGGTACGTGCCTCGGCCCAGATGGCGCGGTCAACCGGTGCATTCCCGGCATAGTCGAAACCTTGGCTACCATAGGCAGCCACCAGCGCGCGCGCCTTAGTGGAACCTTTCATGTTCTTAGTGGCGGAGGAGGCGAAGACCTGTGGGCTCAGCCCGTAATCTTTCGCCAATTCTTCTACCAGACCCTCGTTCGAGGCCGATGCCAGTGTGACTTCACGCCCGGATTTGAGTGCCTCCATCGCCGCTTCCGCAACTTCAGGGTTAACCGGCATCAGATCAGTACGTAAATCAACGATTTTCGCCAGTTCGGCTTTAAGGCGTGCCGGTCGGGTAAAATACCTGAATGCCGCCGCTAAAGTAGCCAAAGGCGCCTGCCCCAACCCGGCCCAAAAACTCTCATAGAGCAGGTCGGTTTTCAGGAAAGTCCCGTCAACATCCAGAACAAGGGGTATATTCTCATCCATTCTCCGGGCTTCCTTTCACAGTAAATACACAACCATCAGTCACAAGCTCTGGTGGAGTCTGGCACAACCCGCGGGCGACTTGCCAGGCGGTTAGCACTTTTGGGATATAGGCACGGGTTTCGGAAAAAGGTGGCACGCCCTGATGGCTGCGCACGGCATTTTCACCCGCATTATATCCGGCAAGCGCCAGGATGGGATCGTTGTCGAACTTCTCCATTAACCACGCCAAATATGCCACTCCACCCTTGATATTTTCCGCAGCCACTTCGGAATTGTCTACCCCGAAACGTTCGGCGGTTGCCGGTATCAGCTGCATGATACCTGTTGCCCCGGCCGAGCTGACTGCCGCGGCATTTCCACCACTTTCAACCGCTATCACTGCCACAACCAGAGCGGGAGAAACATTTGTCCCGACCGTGGCACGTAAAATATCCAGCCCATGATTGGCAGCGATGTTTTGCAGGTTTTGCAGCCTGGGGGTGGGATTGGACCCTTGCGAACGCAAGGTTGCCAAAGCCAGCATCAGATTAGCGGGGCCACTGGCCGTGGTTTCCGGGGAAACTTCACTCCAGAACCATTCATAGCCATCTACAACGGGAGATTGCGGCGCAACGCCGTCCTCTGCCCCGGCCTCGGTATCTCCACCTGTCGCACCTGCCTGCTCGGCAGGGTCGATCTGAACATTGATCAGGTTGCCGCCTCCGGCTTCAGGCAGACCAACACGCCTAAAAGTAAATTCGGGAAAAGGCGCCGGAGAAACGCTTTCCCCTTCGGCCAAAGCCGCCCCTGCGCTTATTGCACAGTAAAATAAAAGTGTAAGATACCTGCGCCGCATCATGCGGGTACCGCTCTGCCTCATTATTATTGTTGTAAACTTGTCGCAAATTTTGGTTAAAAGAGCCAGTTTTTCCTTACTTAAACGTACTTTTTCCTAAGAATTTGTGGTGATCTTAACAAATAGTTAAAAACTTTTGCCTTTTTTATACTGTCAAAACAGTGACTTATCGATGTTCCACCCGGAAAAATTAGTGTACCCAAAATTGTACTAAACCTGCCCAACTCTCGCCCCAATCGACTGGCTTATTCGTCGCCATGCCAAGCAGGTATTCGGATTGACCACAAACGGTTCGGGACTTGGTTCGGTGAAAACGGAAACGAAACAAAGACAAATTCGGAGGGACAAATGAAACTGTTCAAGCTTGCAAAAAACTTCACAAATGACGAATCCGGCGCAGTAACCGTTGACTGGGTTGTTCTGACCGCAGCCATCGTCGGCCTCGGCATTGCAGTTCTGACTTCGGTTTCGGGCGGCACAACTACTCTGGC
>CAZJYZ010000030.1:6926-37906 GCA_964550345.1 uncultured Aliiroseovarius sp.
TGACTCGATCTCGGGCGAACTGTCCACAATGGATATCATGACGCACTAAGCGCCATTCAGATAACACCACCAAAACTCTACCAGGAGAAATACAATGAAAATGTTCAACAAATTCTTTCAAGACGAATCCGGCGCAGTAACCGTTGACTGGGTTGTTCTGACCGCAGCCATCGTTGGCCTCGGCATTGCAGTTCTGACTTCGGTTTCGGGCGGCACAACTACTCTGGCTGACTCGATCTCGGGCGAACTGTCCACAATGGATATCATGACGCACTAAGCGCCAAAAAAAAACTGACAGGGCTGTGTCTTTGCAAAAAAGGCGCAGCCCTTTCCCTTTTCCCGATTAGATTTCTGACCATTCGCGGATTATTGCCAATTTGGCAAAAAATCGACTGGTATTCATGCTTTGTCCAATATTTCGCCGTAATTGGCAGTTAGAAAGAGCAAAATGACCCCCACCAGCCACCTCGGCTGCTGACGAAAGGAACTCTCATGCGAATGGTATTCGGACTTGTCTTGATCCTGGGCCTCGGCCTGGCGGGTTTCGCGGTCTATATGGCGCGTGACTTTATTGGCAATCAAAATGCTCAACTAGCGGCAGAGCGTGCGGCGCGCGCGCAAATCGTTCCGACGGTCGAGGTTTTTGTCGTCACGGAACAAATGCGCTACGGCCAGCAAATAACCGAAGAAAACATCCATGTTGTGAAATGGCCGGAAAATGCGATCCCTGAAGGAGCGTTCCTGTCGCTTGCAGCTTTGTTCCCGGAAGGTGAACGTCGTTTTCGCACGGTTTTACGCACGATGGAGAAAGACGAAGCGGTTCTGGCTGTCAAAGTTACTGAACCCGGCGCGGATGCCGGCGTTTCATCACGTCTGACAAAGGGCATGCGCGCTTTCGCTATCCGTGTGGATGTGGCGTCGGGCGTTTCAGGGTTCCTACGTCCCGGTGACAAGGTAGACATCTACTGGACCGGGCGGGCAAATGTCGCCGGACAGGAAGGCCGTACACAGGACATCACGACCCTGATCGAAGCAGCCATTAAAATTATCGCCATTGACCAGACCGCCGATGCGGACCGCTCGGCCCCTACGATCGCACGTACCGTTACTGTTGAAGCCAGCCCGCATCAGGTTGCAGCACTCGCGCAAGCACAATCGACAGGTAAACTCAGCCTTTCACTGGTCGGAGCTGAAGATGAAACTGTAATCGGTGCGGTTGAAATCGACCAAAACCAGCTGTTGGGTATAAGCATACAGCGCGAACGGGCGCCCACAGCGGCACGTGTCTGCACCATCAGAACCAGACGGGGCGCAGAGATTGTTGAAACACCAGTTGCCTGCCCGGACGAATAGGTCCGGGAGGCGATTGCACCACATGATCTGGCTTTCAGAGGTTTGAAATTGTCTATATCTGGCATCTGTTGCGACTTATCCACATCAATTTTTGCACCCAAGGTATTGATTCTTGTAAAAAAATAAAAAGTCAGGCATGGTAGGCGGTAATTGGGCAATAGACCCTGAACGAGGCGTGGTCGGAGAGGCAGGATCACATGAAAATTCAGAATATTCTTTCGGCGGCCCTTTTGGGCCTTTCAATCGGGGTCGTGACGCTACCAGCTAGCGTGTCGGCCGAGACATTGCGCGTTATGCGCGGTGCCGCGTCAAGCGCCCTTCAGGTACCCATGAACCGGGCTGTTGTGGTGGAAAGTGACGAGCCATTCGCGGAATTGTCCATTGCCAACCCTGGCATTGCAGACATTTCGACCTTGTCGGACCGCACTATCTATGTGCTGGGCAAGGCGCCTGGGCGTACGACGCTGACCCTGCTTGGGCCAGACGGTCGCCTGATTACCAATGTTGAGGTGCAGGTCACCCCGGACATCGCAGAATTCAAAGAACGTCTGCGCCAGATCCTTCCCGGAGAAGCGATCGAGGTACGCACGGCCAATGACGGAATCGTCATGTCAGGCGTCGTCAGTTCAATCGCGCGCCTTGACCGCGCCTTAGAACTGGCCGAGCGTTACGCGCCCGAACGGGTATCGAACCTGATGAGCGTTGGCGGCACCCAGCAGGTCATGCTGAAAGTCCGTTTCGCCGAAATGAGCCGAACAGTTTCTAAATCCCTTTCTGCCTCACTGGCATTTGAAGGTGGTGTAGATTTAACCGCTGCTGCCGAAACCGGCACCTGGCTGGCTGGCGGAAACGCACTGGGTGGCGGTGTCACAACGGCCGCGGGCACAGAAGGCGCTCTGAATATTGGCTTCAATGCCGGTGCGTTTCAGTTCGGTGTTCTCCTAGAAGCCCTTGAAAGTAAAGGGGCTATCAGAACTTTGGCCGAACCAAATCTGACAGCACTATCCGGACAGGAAGCACAATTTCTGGCCGGGGGTGAATACCCCATTCCGGTTGTCGATGAAGATGGCGGGGTGGTTATCACCTACAAGCCTTTCGGCATCGAACTGAAGTTTACCCCCCGCGTCGTAGACCAGGACATTATCAATGTTGAACTGGTGGCTGCAGTTTCTGGCATCGACCCCACCGTCAGCTTCGTCAACGAAGGCTTTGCTGTGAACGGTTTCAAACGTCGCGAAACCTCGACAACGGTCGAAATGCGCGACGGTGAAAGCTTTGCCATTGCCGGTCTTTTACAGGATGATTTCCGGGACCTGAACGGGCAAGTACCGTGGCTGGGAGATATTCCGGTACTTGGGGCGTTGTTTCGCTCAACTGAATACGAGCGTGACCAAAGTGAACTTGTGATCATCATCACCCCGCACCTTGTTACCCCAACACGCGGCATGGCTCTGGCCCTTCCGACTGACCGCATTCGCCCACCTACTGAGGCTGAGCTGTTCCTTAATGGCACAACGGCAGTTGCAAACACACCGACCAGTGGCGCAGCGGGCGAAGTGGCGCAGCAGGATTTCTCGGGCTCCTACGGTTATGTGATGGAGGATTAAGTGATGAGAACCCCACGTTTCACCCATCTTCTTGCCATCGGATCGACGATCGCACTCCTTGCAAGCTGCACCCATAGCCCCGGCTGGTTCAGCGAGGCCGGGTCAACACTCGATACAGGTTCGTTTGGCGACGCCACTATGAATAACACTGGCGTCCATTCGGGGGACAGAAGCTACGTTGTTAATCTGGCAAACCGTTTCTCGGTCGAAGTGCCTGATACGGTTAACTTTACTTTCAACTCGGCACTTCTGGATGAACCCTCCCGCGCGATCCTGCGCCAGCAGGCAACCTGGATCCGCCAGTTTCCCGAGGTGCGTTTCAAAGTATTCGGCCACACTGACCTTGTCGGCTCAAATGCCTATAACAAGGCACTGGGTCTGAGGCGTGCGCGCGCGGTCGTTTCTTATCTGTCCAGCCAAGGGATCAGCCGGTCGCGACTGGAAGCAGTTGTTTCACAGGGTGAAAACCAGCCCGTTGTCGTAACCCAGGACCGTGAGCGTCGCAACCGGCGCACTGTGACCGAAGTTACCGGATTTGTACAAAACCATCCTCTGGTTCTGAACGGAAAATACGCCCAGGTCATTTTCCGGGAATATGTAACCTCAGCCCTCCCCCCTTCGGGACTTGACGGGGCCGAGTTGGCCAGTAGCGATTAGCGTCCATAAAAATGCCACACAATTGTTAAAGCCGACGCCCAGCCGTCGGCTTTTTCTTTAGCATTATGACGTTAGGAGTGCTTAGCCCCTCCGCCAAAGTTGAGAGATCGTTCTAAATGGACGAATAATTACGTTTTTTTGGCCCCAATGTTGCCAAAGTTAGCTGTCACAAATTGCTCGGTAGACAGAGGCACGCGTTGTGAACCGCGCGGGCTCAGATAATCGGAACCGGGCGAAAAGCGAAAAGCACGACCTCACCGGAACCGAAATTGGAAGGACTAGAGGTATGAGCAGCGCCGTAGCTTTGCAGACAGATTCAGCACCAATCGTCGCCTGTACTGTGGCACGGGATGTTCAGAATTTCGATCTGCTTATTGAGGATATGGAGACCGAGCTTGGCGAAGCCTGGGGTGATATCAGTTTCGAAGATGCCGAGTCGTTCTTCAATCAGCCTGACTCGGACAGCTTGCAATTCATCGCAATTGCGATGGATATCGAAGACGAGGAACATCTGGAAGTCATCGCCGGTGTCACCAAGGCAGCCCTGGCCAAAAACATCAAGGTTTTGTTGATCGCCGAAGAGGTCAGCCCCATAGCCCTGCACAAATTATTGCAGATAGGCGCCGAAGAGTTTGTTCCATACCCCCTGCCCGAAGGGGCATTGCATGACGCGATTGAGCGGATGCGCGCGCCAGATCCGGAACCAGAAAATGAGAAAGAAGAAGAAAAAGTCAGTCAGCTGAAGCCTGCGGGCGGCAACCTGGAAGGTGTCCTGTTGCCAGTGCACGGTCTGGCCGGAGGCACCGGAGCGACCACTTTTGCCGTCAATCTGGCATGGGAGCTGGCAAATATCGAGAAAGGAGACGGCCCGCGTGTCTGTATTCTCGATCTTGACCTGCAATTCGGTTCGGTCTCGACTTTTCTCGACTTACCACGCCGGGAATCGGTTTATGAAATGCTGTCAGACACCGAAGCAATGGACGACGAAAGTTTCATGCAGGCCCTGCTGACTTTTAACGAAAAACTGTATGTGCTGACCGCGCCTACAGATATGTTGCCGCTGGATTTGGTAACACAGGAAGACATTGACAAGATCATCAGCACTGCACGCGCCAATTTTGACTATGTCATTGTCGATATGCCTTCGACCGTGGTACAGTGGACTGAAACCGTTCTGTCAGCCGCACATGTTTATTTCTCGACGCTGGAGCTTGATATGCGCAGCGCCCAGAACACTCTGCGTTTTATTCGCGCCCTGAAGGCCGAAGAATTGCCTGTTCAGAAATTACGTTACGTGTTGAACCGGGCACCAAAATTCACCGACCTCAACGGGAAATCGCGGGTTAAACGCCTGGCGGAGAGCCTGGACATTAAAATCGAACTCCACATGCCGGACGGTGGGAAGCCTGTGGTACAGGCCGGCGATCATGGTCTGCCTCTGGCGGATTCCGCAGCGAAAAACCCGTTGCGCAAGGAAATACGCAAACTGGCTAAATCGGTGCACGAAACCGCAAAATCAGCTGCAGTCGCCAGCAAATAAGGAATAACACATTGTTTTCGCGTTATAAAAAATCCGGCCTGGACGAAAACCCAAGCCCTACCCCGCAAAAACCGGCTCAAGCTCAAGCAGCCAAGCCAGCCCAGAATGTTACACAGCAGAAACCAGCCAAGGTTGATGCACGCGCCGCAAGTGCGGACAAGGAACGCAAACGGAAACAGCGCCTTGGCGATATCAAACTTGAGATGCACCGGGAGCTGCTGGATAATCTCAATCTCGGCGCACTGGAAACCGCAAGCGAGAAAGACCTGCGTACTGAGATTACGGCCATCACAGCAGAATCCCTGGAAGATCTGGGTATTGTTCTGAACCGCGAAGAACGCCAGCAACTTAACCAGGATCTCTATGACGAAGTAACCGGGCTGGGCCCGCTTGAGCCGCTTTTGAAAGACGAAAGTGTCAACGACATTCTGGTAAACGGCCCCAACCAGGTGTTTGTCGAACGCGAAGGTCGGCTTCAGCTAACCGACACCACATTCAAAGATGAACGCCATTTGCTGCGCATCATTGACAAGATTGTTTCGGCCGTTGGTCGTCGTGTGGATGAAAGCAACCCACATGTGGATGCCCGTCTTGCGGACGGGTCACGTTTCAACGCGATGGTACCACCAATTGCTGTTGACGGATCTCTGGTTTCGATCCGGAAATTCAAGAAAGACAAGCTTGGTATCAATGAACTGGTGAATTTCGGGGCCTTCTCCGAAGAAATGGCAGCCTATCTTGAGGCCGCTGTTTCAACGCGTCTTAACGTTATCGTTTCGGGCGGTACGGGTTCTGGTAAAACCACCACGTTGAACGCCCTTTCCGGATTTATTGACGATGCTGAGCGAATCCTGACCATCGAGGACACGGCGGAGCTTCAATTGCAGCAAACCCATGTTGGCCGGATGGAAAGCCGCCCGGCAAACGTTGAGGGCAAAGGGGCCGTAAGCCAGCGCGACTGTCTGAAAAACGCCCTGAGGATGCGCCCCGACCGCATTATTGTTGGCGAGACACGCGGCGAAGAAGTGATTGATATGTTGCAGGCCATGAATACCGGTCATGACGGCTCAATGACGACGATCCACGCCAACTCGGCGCGCGATGCGGTTTCACGGTTGGAAAACATGGTGGCTATGGCCGGTATCGAGATGCCGCTGAAGGCCATCCGCAACCAGATCGCCAGCGCTGTGAACCTTTTCGTTCAGGCCAGCCGCCTGCAGGACGGCTCACGCCGCATGGTTTCAATCACAGAAATCACCGGCATGGAAGGCGAGGTTATCTCGATGCAGGAAGTGTTCCGCTATGAACGCCTTGGCCTGCAGCCAGATGGCAAAATCATCGGGCGTTTCACCGCAACCGGTGTGCGTTCACATTATTCAGAACGGTTCAAGCAATGGGGCATGGAACTGCCGCATACAATCTTCGAACCTGCTGTGGAGTAAAAACAATGATGATCAGCGCAGAACCAATTATCTATGGTCTTATTTTCGTTGCCGTTCTGGTCTTGGTCGAGGGAATATACTTAACCGTATTCGGCAAATCGATCAGCCTGAACAACCGTGTTAACCGGCGCCTTGATATGTTGGAAAAGGGTGCCGCACGCGAACAGGTTCTGGAACAACTCCGCAAAGAGATGGGCCAGCACCTGAAATTCAAAGGCATTCCACTTTATTCAATCCTGGCCCTGAAGGCGCAGAAGGCCAATATCGCTTTTTCCCCACCGCAACTGATCATGATCATGTTCGGCCTGATGATTGTCGCCTTTGTCGGCCTGACCTTCGGCACCGAGACCGAACCACCCGTGCGCGCGGCCATTTCAATCGCCATGGGCATTGGAGCCGTCTACGTCTGGGTGAATAACAAAGCCAAAAAACGCCTTTCCATGATCGAAGAGCAATTGCCAGACGCAGTTGAACTGATGGTGCGTTCGCTGCGTGTTGGTCACCCGTTTTCTTCCGCGATCCAGATCGTATCGAAGGAAGTACCCGACCCTCTGGGCACTGAAATGGGCGTGATTGCGGACGAAAGCGCCTATGGTCGTGATGTCGGAGAAGCTCTGAAATCTCTTTCCGAACGCATGGACATGCAGGATTTACGCTTTCTGGCCGTGGCCGTTACGATCCAGCAAACCTCTGGCGGCAATCTGGCCGAAATCTTGGATGGGTTGGCAAAAGTGATCCGGGCGCGTTTCAAGCTTTTTCGCCGGGTTAAGGCCATTACTGCCGAGGCAAAATGGTCAGGGACCTTCTTGTCAGGTTTCCCGCTGGGAGCCCTGGTAATGATCAATGTCATCCAGCCGAATTATTATGACGACGTGAAAGAAACCGCAGCGTTTATTCCTGCCTGTCTGGTTGTGGCTGCGTTCCTTATTGCGAACGTGTTCGTCATGAAAATGCTTGTAAATATCAAGGTTTAAGGGGTGGGACTATGCTGAACAATATCTACACAACCCTGACAGACCTCCTTGGCCCAACAGGACCTCTGGTGGCTATTGGCCTTCTGGGTATTCTATTGGCTCTGGGCACTTTGCCTATCCTGCTGAGAACCAAGCCGGACCCACTGGACAAGCTGAAAAAGACTCGGGATATCGCGCGCGCATCTAACTCTCAGCAAGCGCTGCGCACGGCTTCCGGGAATGACAAGCTCGAGAAATTCTCCAATTTCCTGGAACCCCAGGACGAAGAGGAATATTCGTCCATCCAGCTGAAATTGCTGCAGGCCGGGTATAAAAGTAAAAACGCCGTTCGCATGTTCTTCTTTGCGCAATTCGCGCTGGGCCTTGGGTTATTGGCCGCCGGGCTGGCATATACTCTGGCAACCAATGGCGAAGGTGAATTGTCCATTAACAGGATAATGATGACCGTGCTGATCCCAGGTGTAGTTGGTTATATGGCCCCGAAATATTGGATCACCCGTCGGGTCGAGGAACGCAAAGAGGAAATTACAAACGGTTTCCCCGATGCGCTGGACATGATGCTGGTATGTGTGGAAGCTGGCCAGTCACTGGATCAATCCATCATTCGCGTTGCCACTGAAATCCGTGCCGGTTTCCCGGCACTCGCTGATGAGTTCCAAATTGTGGCGCACGAAATGAAGGCCGGCAAGGATCGAATTCAGGTGCTCCGTGATATGTCAGAGCGCGCAGGCGTTCCGGACGTTGCCAGTTTTGTCACCGTTTTGATCCAGTCGACCTCATTCGGGACCTCGATTGCCGAAGCTTTGCGGGTTTATGCAGGCGAAATGCGCGATAAACGGGTCATGCGGGCAGAAGAGAAAGCAAACACCTTGCCCACCAAGATGACACTTGCCACAATGATGCTGACAGTGCCGCCGCTTCTGATCATTCTGATCGGACCATCGGTATACGGTATCTATGTGCTGCTGAGCACGGCAAAAATCTAGAGGTGCGCTATTTTACGGATCATAGCTCTTGCAGTCCTGGTTTCGGCCTGCACGGCCCAGAACCAGTTCGGACCGGGGGCTAATCCTTTCGCGCCCTCCGGCGTGCAACGCGGTGAAGAAAGCGTTGACGGCCTGATCGTCGGGCACCGGCTTATGTCAGCGGGCGAATATGAGCTGGCTCTGAAAAGTTATTTACGTTCGGCGGCAGATCATGGCCTGACTGTTGATGTCCTTTCGGCCATCGGATCGGCTAATCTGCATCTCGGGCGCCTTGGGCAAGCGGAAAAAATGCTACGCCGCGCCACGCAAGTGGACGAGACCTTTGTCCCGGCCTGGAACAATCTGGGGGTTGTTTTGATGGAAACCGGCCAATTTGGTGAAGCTGCGCGTGTCTTTCGGGTCGCATTTGCTCTGGATAATGGGAATTCGCCAGAAATACGCGAAAATTTGCGCTTAGCATTAGCGAAATTGGAAAATCCTTTGTATGATGAAGGGGATAACTACAATTTCGCACTGGTTCGGCGCGGAGCGGGGGATTTCCTGCTTTTGTCATCCATCTAAGCGGAATGAGGATTGAGCAGTAAAAGGACGCAAAACATGCGCCACCCTATTTTTATGACGCTCTGCCTTGGCGGAGCTTTGGCCTTATCTGCCTGTGATCAGGCCAGAGACGGAGACGTTGAACGCACCATAGCAAATGTAAACGTTATCGACGAAACCAACCTCAACGACATCATGCTGACCGTCGGCGACCCGAATGAGGCCGTGGCATATTTTCAGCGCGCAGTTGCGGATAATCCCGGACGGGTGGATCTGTTGCGCGGGCTGGCCAAGTCCCTGATCCGGGCAAAACGCCCTGCTGATGGGGCCAAGGCGTGGAGCGAAGTGGTTGCTTCGGATGAGGTAACGGACAACGACCGGGTTGATCTGGCCGACGCGCTGATCCGCGCCGGTGAATGGTCCCAGGCCGAGGCCGAGCTGGACAAGATCCCACCCACCCTTGAGACCTATAAACGCTACCGGCTGGAGGCGATGGTTGCTGACGGCAATCAGGAATGGGACAAGGCCGACAGTTTCTATGAGATTGCAGTGGGTCTGACGACCAAACCTTCATCGGTGTTGAACAATTGGGGCTATTCCAAGCTGACACGCGGGGATTACAGCGGGGCTGAAAGATTGTTCAGCGAAGCCCTGACCCATGACCGCAACCTGTTCACCGCAAAAAATAACCTTGTTCTGGCCCGGGCCGCACAACGAAAATATGACCTGCCGGTGATCTCGATGACACAGGTTGAACGGGCCCAGTTATTGCACACAGCCGCCCTGAGCGCGATCAAACAGGGCGATATCTCGATCGGGAAAGCATTGCTGAAAGAAGCAATTGGCACCCATCCTCAACACTTTGAGGCTGCAGTTCGTGCGTTGCAGGCACTGGAAGACAATGTGAGCACCGGATGACGTTGGCCCTTACGGCACATGCCGCCTGGTGGTTTTTACCCTTCGTAACCCCGATAGCTATCTGGGTTGCGTGGAACGATATGGCTTACATGAAGATCCCCAACAAGGCGGTGCTGGCACTGATGCTGGTCTTTGTGATCATCGGTCTAATAGCTCTACCCATGGCGGAATATTCCTGGCGTTTCCTGCATTTCGCGGTTGTACTGGCGGTTGGTTTTGTCATGAACGCAGCTGGGCTGATGGGAGCCGGAGACGCCAAGTTTGCCGCCGCCATGGCGCCGTTTATCGCCCTACATGACGTCGCTCAGTTTTTCTATCTGTTCGCGCCGGTTGTCATTGCTGCCTTTATTATTCACCGGCTTGTGCGCCGTATCCCAGCAGTGCGTGCCCGGTTTCCTGACTGGGAAAGCTGGGAAAGGCGGGACTTCCCCATGGGATTAGCCCTGGGACCCGCCCTGTTTTTCTACCTGCTGGCAGGCGCGGCCTTTGGCAGTTAAAAACAGCTAAGCGATTGTTATATACGGTAAAGTATATACATTTCATTGCGCCGCACTTCTGTTAACTCGATGCCACGATCCTCAATCTCGTCAAGAATGAGGTGACGCACCTTTGTCGACATGGGGCACAAAGGCACAATCACAAAATCTGCCGCGTCAAAGCCGGGCAGCCCGCCGTAATACCAGGGCGATGCCCCCGGCAGAGGCTCAAACGCACCATACAACCAAAAACTTGATAAGAGATCGGCAACAAAAACCGTTTTACCGTCGGTCAGGCCCGAGGCTTTCAGATCGGCTGAAATGGTGGAAAACCACGCAATGGCCCCCAGCTCCACCGAGCAATTGGGCATTTCCTCGCCCCTAAAAACCGTTAAATCATTGCGGGTTTCGGGGTCCGTGAAATTGGCAAAGGGTGTATCCGGTCCATCCAGCGCCACCCGCGCATCCAGCCGTTTGGCGCGGATATTTGCCGTCTGCAAATCTTCGTTCTTGCCTGAGCCGGGGAGCATCGGTGCGTAATTCGAGACATCCACGACCATATGCCGAAACGGGCTGTAGGTCAGGTTGATGAAGCTCGGCGCGGCCATGGCAAGAGCAGCGGTCGCTGTCAGTGTTATCGCTTTTTGCAGATCCCATCCAAGCGCGTTGCGAATATCTCGGTGGGGGGTAAGGGTGATCAACATCAGACCGATAAGCCCCAGCCATTGCGGATCATTGCCGGAATTTTGGAAGGTGACATAGAAAAAACCCGGCGCCAGTAGCAAAAGCAATAGCCCCTCAAGGGCCAGCCCCGCCTGACGCAGAAAAATTATACCCATGAACAACAAGAGTGATCCACCCATATAGGCCGGCGCTCCCATGACGCTGATCAAGGGCAGGCCGGGCTGGGGGCGCACCTCGCTGCCAGAAACACTGATCAGATCGCTCAGATAGGCCCCCCAGAAGCCGACCCCACCCGCCAAAGTAATCAATGCCATCACTGCCAGCCCGGAAATGACAGCCCAGAGCGTGGTCATGCCCGCCTTGCGCCCAATCAGACCAGCCAATACCGGGACGGCGAAGGCGGCAAAATACGTCACCTTGATCATGGCCATAACGGCCATGCCAAGCCCTACAACCAGTCCGTCGACAACCGGCCTTGCCCTGCCCTCGTTTGGCAGAAATATGGTGGCAATTACTAAAAATGCAGCAACCCAGGCCCAACGGTTGTAATGCATCGAGATTGAGACTGCCCTATCCTCTTCTCCATGGACGAGCGCCAGTATCAGTACCAGCACAGCTACTCCAAATAGGTAGGACCATAGCCCCTTAAACCGGCTAAGAGAGACCCACCAAATCGCCGGTAAAAACATAATGGCAACAAGGAGTTGGGAAAAAAGTATCGCATTCCCAACCCCCATTCCAAGTTTGAGGAAAGCCACGATAGGCAGGAAGGCAAACAGGCCAATAGGCGTGACAAAATCAAGATGTGGCCAATCACCATCGGCCATGCGCAGCACCATCTGCAACAAGTGCAAAGTGTCGCCTTCATGCTTGCCAATGTAAAAACCACCCTTACCCAGAGCAGCCCCCGCCAGCGTGATCGTCACTGCAACCAGAACACCGGCCAAAATTGCTTTGTTCGCTCTGTCCATGCCCATCCCTTTTTAGCTTTTTCAAAGCTTAGACCGGCACAATTCGCGATGCAAAAGACCTTTTTGTGGTTTTTGTTGTCCGATTGGCACCCAGTGGCTAGAATCGCCATAAAATAAACAAAAAATACGGGCAGTCAGTCGATATGAATATGCAAACATCAAATGTTATGGCACCGCCACCGGCTCGCAATATGGACGATACCGGTCTGAATATCGTCATGATGCGTGACATCATGCTTAAAACCATGTTCCGAACCAATAAAGAAGAGATTGGCGAGCTTGAGCAAGTGCTCTGCCTTCCTTCAAGGGTGGTTCAGGAACTGATTGATCAGGCGCGAGATCAGGGTTTGGTCGAGGCGACCGGCACCCTGCATGCGGGCTCCAGCGGCGAAATGGGTTTTCGTCTGACCGACAGTGGCAAAGCGCGCGCTTTGGATGCGCTCAGCCAGTCTGAATATTACGGCGCCATGCCGGTCCCTATGGATGTCTACGCCGAACAGGTCAAACGCCAATCCATCCGCAACATTCAGATGACCCGCGATCAGCTGACCGGTGCGATGGGGCATCTGGTTTTGCCAAGCGAATTACTGGGGCATCTTGGGCCGGCTGTAGGCTCGGGCCGTTCGATCCTGATGTATGGCCCGCCTGGAAACGGTAAATCGTCTATTTCCAATGGGATACGGGACGCACTTGGCGATAAGATCTATGTGCCACGTGCCATCGAATATGCCGGGCAGGTTATCACGGTTTACGACCCGATCGTGCATTCCTCGGCCGAGGAACAGGCAGATGACCCTAATTCGCTGCGCCGTACCTCGAACCGGTACGACAAGCGCTAT
Organism: uncultured Aliiroseovarius sp.; assembly: GCA_964550345.1. GTDB lineage: Bacteria > Pseudomonadota > Alphaproteobacteria > Rhodobacterales > Rhodobacteraceae > JAAEUB01. Next base: position 19,914 of record CAZJYZ010000030.1, read on the forward strand.
GTGCTATGCGAGCGACCCACGGTGATTACCGGCGGTGAGCTGACAATTGACATGCTCAACCTCGTTTACAATGCCACGTCGCGTACCTATCAGGCGCCTTTGCAGTTTAAATCAACCGGCGGCGTGTTTATCGTCGACGACCTTGGGCGACAGGCAGAACCACCGCAGGCATTGATCAACCGCTGGATCGTGCCACTTGAGGAAAACAAAGACATCCTGGCGCTGCAATCGGGTGAAAAATTCGAAGTGCCGTTCGACACTTTGGTAATTTTCTCAACCAACTTCCATCCAAATGAGATCTTCGATAAGGCGGCCCTGCGCCGGATTTTCTTCAAGATCAAGATTGACGGACCTTCGCAGGAAGATTTTCTGAAAATTTTCGCTCTAGTGGCGCGCAAAAAGAAAATTCCGCTGGATGAGGCAAGTCTGGTGCATCTTCTGAAGAAGAAATATCCGACGATTGACAATGTCTACGCCAATTATCAACCGATTTTCCTTATAGATCAGATGCTTGCCATTTGTGATTTTGAGGGTATCCCGCCACAGATGTCGCCGGACCTGATTGACCGCGCCTGGGCAAACATGTTTGTGCGCGAGGAGCATATCGAGCACTGACAAAGTCTGCAGGCACGGTTATCCTTAGGTATGACCGCCCTGCCCGCTCATTTTGACGACTGGTTTGCCGCCCATGGCTGGCGGCCGCATCCGCACCAGATAGAGGTTCTGAATCGGGCAGGCGACCCGGCGCTGATGCTGATTGCGCCGACGGGGGGTGGCAAAACACTTGCAGGATTCCTACCTTCTTTGGTCGATTTATGTGCAAATCCTCCGTCAGGCTTGCACACTTTATACATTTCACCATTAAAAGCGCTTGCCGCTGACATGCGCCGCAACCTCAATACGCCGATCGAGGAAATGGGGCTGAACATTCGGGTTGAGGACCGGTCTGGCGACACCAGCCAGACCCGAAAGAAAGCGCAGCGTGCAGACCCGCCGCATATCCTTTTGACGACGCCCGAGAGTCTGGCGCTTTTGCTCAGCTATGAGGATGCCCCGCGGGTCTTTGCCGGGTTAAAACGGGTTGTCGTGGATGAGCTGCACGCATTGGCTGAAAGCAAACGTGGCGATCAGCTCATGCTGGGCCTCACACGCCTTGGTGCTTTGGCACCCGATCTCAGGCTGATCGGGCTTTCGGCCACCGTAGAAAACCCGCCGGAACTGGCCCGCTACCTGCATCCCAAGACCAAAATTCTGACTGCCGACCCCGGGCCGAACCCCGATATTGCCATGCTGAGCACAGAAACAGACCCGCCGTGGTCCGGCGGCGGCGGGCGCTATGCAATCCCCGAGGTGCTCAAGGCGGTTAAGGCACACAAGACCACACTGATCTTCCACAACACCCGCGCGCAGGCCGAGATATTCTTTCACCATTTATGGTTGGCTAATGAAGAAGCGCTGCCGATTGGTATCCACCACGGGTCGCTCAGCCGCGAGGCCCGCGGCAAGGTGGAACAGGCCATGGTTGCGGGCGCGCTCAAAGCAATCGTCTGCACCGGCAGCCTTGATCTTGGCCTTGACTGGGGCGACGTTGATCTGGTCATTCAGGTGGGTGCACCAAAGAATGTCAAACGTCTGGTGCAACGCATTGGTCGCGCCAACCACCGCTACAACGCGCCATCCAAGGCATTGTTATTACCGGCTAATCGCTGGGAAGTGATCGAATGTCAGGCGGCAATTGAAGCTGCCCTTGCCCATGATCTTGACGGTGAGCCCCGCGGCCCGGGCCCACGCGACGTGTTGTGTCAACACATCCTGATCCGTGCCTGCAGCGGTCCTTTTCAGGCGGATGAATTATTCCAGGAAGTTATCCAAGCCGGGGCCTACGCCAACCTGAGCCGGGTGGAATTTGAAGAATGCCTCGATTTCGTTGCCACAGGTGGCTATGCGCTCAAGGCCTATGATCGCTGGCAACGGCTGCTTAAAAACCCTGACGGCCTCTGGCGGTTGCGGGACCCGCGCGCCGCGCGCCTGATCCGCATGAATATTGGCACAATTCAGGATACGGACACGCTGAAAGTGCGCATGAAAGGGCGCGGCGGTAAGGCTTTGGGCGAGGTCGAGGAAGCCTTTGCCGCCAGCCTTGTGCCCGGAGACACGTTTTTGATGGGTGGGCAAATCGTTCGCTTTGAAACTCTGCGCGAAATGGTGGTTCAGGTTAGCCGCGACCGGGGGCGAAAACCGAAAGTCGCAGTTTTCATGGGCACGAAATTTTCCACCTCAACCCAGCTTTCCACCCGCATTCTGGAGCTTATCCACCGGCCCGACCTGAGCGCCCTGCCCGCCCATACACGCAACTGGATCGCTTTGCAGAAACAGGTGTCATGCCTGCCCCGCCCCGGTCGTCTGCTTTTCGAAAGTTTCCCCCATGAAGGGCGGGCGCATAGCTGTATTTATGGCTTTGCCGGCAAGGGTGCAATGCAGACCCTTGGCCTGATGCTGACACGCCGAATGGAAAGCGCCGGGCTGGGGCCTTTGGGATTTGTTGCCACTGATTACGCCACTCTGATCTGGAGCCTGTCACCGGTCAGCGACCCCGAGGCCATGCTCAGCCCCGAAGGATTGGTGGAGGATCTTGACGGCTGGCTGGCTGAGAATGCCCTGATGAAGCGCAGTTTTCGTGCGTCGGCGACCATTGCTGGACTTATTCAGCGCAATCTTCCGGGGCAGCGCAGTTCAGGCCGCCAGGCCACATTCAGCTCGGACATTCTGTATGACACGCTCAGAAAATACGATCCCGAACACCTGTTATTGCAGATCACCCGCGAAGAAGCCCTGCGCGGCCTGATCGGTTTTGACCGTATCGAGGAGCTTTTGACCGCTTCCAGGGGTCGGATCGACCATGTCATTCTTGACCGGGTAACGCCATTTGCCGCACCGATGTTTCTTGAGGTTGGTAAGGTTCCCGTTGAAGGCGCCGGCGCCGAAGCCATGTTGGCCACAGAAGCCGAAAAACTGATGAAGGCGGCGGGTTTGCGCTAAAGGCACTTGATTTTCAACGTAAAATACGATTGGAACAAAGTATGAACGGATACAAATTCATCTTCGCCGGCACTGAGCTAACCATGCTGGCCGGTGGCGCGCTTTGGTGGGATGACGCTAAAATGCTGATTGTATCTGACCTGCATCTTGGCAAATCCGAGCGGATGGCACGCCGTGGTTCGTCGCTGATGCCACCATATGAAACAAGCGATACTTTGTTGCGCTTCGAGCGCGACATTTCCCTGACTGAGGCCGAAATCGTGGTTTGTCTTGGCGATTCATTTGACGATCTGGATGCGGCCCGAAACCTGAGTGAAAGTGATGTGCTTTGGCTTGCCCGACTGATGGCGGGGCGGCGTTGGGTATGGATCGAGGGAAACCATGACCCGGGGCCAATGGAATTTGGTGGTACTCATCTGGCCGAACTTTTTCAGCCACCCCTGAGTTTTCGCCACATTGCCAAGGCTGGCGCTGCGGCCGAAATCTCGGGCCATTATCATCCAAAAGCACGGATTTCCCTGCGCGGCCGCTCGCTCAGCAGGCCTTGCATGCTTTATGACAGTGACAGGATCATTCTACCAGCTTATGGCACCTATACCGGTGGATTACGCAGCGATGATGAAGCTCTCGAAGGTTTAATGCGTCAGGAAGCTATCGCGGTTCTGATCGGGCCAAAACCGCAGGCGATCCCCATGCCCAGAGGCTTAAAGTAAACCGCGCGCCCTGATCGCTGCTTCGTGTTTTTGGCTGACCGGCACCTTTGTTCCATCCTTTAAAACAAGAAATGGGCGTTTACCTTCCATGCCATTTCCGACAACTGCCGCGCGCGTCACCCAATGGGAACGATGGGCGCAAAATCCGTCAACCCCCTCCATTTCTGCAATAGCATCCCCAAGACGCAGGCGAATATGGCTGACGCCTTTGACAGTACGAACCTCAACACGGTGATCGCGCCCGCTCAGGAGCATGATCTCTGCCCGGTCTTCAACAGGCAGACGCTCCAACAAACGCGGGCCACTGGCTTTTTTGGCTGGGCGAATTTCTTCGCGCAGCTTCTGGATAATCTGATACCAGAAGAGATCAGCCGAGATTGTCAGAAAAAATATCAGGAAAAACAACCGCCCGACAGGTTGAAAGTTGGTTGTGTCCGGTTGAAAGGCAGGACGAAGGACGAAATTAGCCAGAGGTGTTATCACAGAAGCAATGGTGAGGGCGATCAGAATGCTAATCCAGGCATATTTAAGATGTGGGAATAATCTGGGCCAGAAATGCCTGGCTGCCACGGCAATGATGAAGGCCGCCCCCACGATGGAAAACCAATACAGGCTTCTGACCGGCAAACTCATGGCGGAATGAGTGCCAAAAGGGCCAGTGAATGCAGCAATCCCACTGATCCCCAGCCATATCAGCACCCGTGACGGACTTAGCAAAGTGTTTTTGAATTCAATCCAGAAACCGATCATTCCTGTAAAAATTCCCTCCTGCATCCTCACGCCGGGATAGAGTGAAAGCCTTAAACTTTCAACCTTCAGGCACCGAATATGCACATTCACCCATCTAAATCTCCGGGATCTGGTTTTTTGCACAACACTCAGTGGACGAAATCCAGTTCTCCCGGCCCTTTCCAGCGTTGGTTTTCAGTTGGCCCCAGGGCGCATTTTTGACAGAATGCCAAGGAATAATGGGGGAGCACATGGCAGACAGGGTTTTAACTTCTGAGCGGGGCATGACGGCGACGGTTACGTTGAACCGGCCGAAAAAGATGAATGCCCTTGATCTGGATCTGATCGAGGCGCTTGTTGCGGCGGGCGAGGCCCTTGCCGCACGAAGGGATATTCGCGCCGTGGTTCTGACTGGCGCAGGTAATGTGTTTTGTGCCGGGCTGGACGTTATGAGCATGCCGAAAATGGCAGCCTTCGTGGCTGAAAACGGTGGCATAATGGGGCGCACGCATGGGGGTTCCAACCTGTTTCAGGCGGTCAGCACCATATGGTCCAGCCTGCCGATGCCAGTGATCGCCGCGGTTGAAGGCCACGCCTATGGTGGTGGGTTTCAGATCATGCTGGGGGCAGATATGCGCATTTCAGCGCCAGAAACGCGGTTTTCGATCATGGAGGCAAAGTGGGGCCTGGTTCCCGATATGGGCGGGATGGTGGCAATGCACCGCCTGGCGCGCGCGGATGTGATCCGACGCCTGACCTACACGGCCGAGGTTTTCGAGGCAGAGGATGCGCTGAACTGGGGCTTTGTCACCGAAATCGCCGTTGATCCGGTAGCGCGCGCTCATACTTTGGCTACCGAGATTGCCAGCAGGTCGCCTGATGCAGTACGCGCCGCCAAAACCCTGATCAATGCCACGTCCGGGATGAACGAACGGGACGCTTTGCTGGCGGAAAGCCGGGCTCAGGAGGCCCTGATCGGCCAGCCTAACCAGGTTGAAGCGGTGATGGCCGGGTTCGAAAAAAGAAGCCCGAACTTCAAGGATTAAGCAGTCAGGCCTTCAGGCTCTTCCAGCCCCGCAGCCCGGCTTGCCGCCGTGACCGTGTTTGCCAGCAAAACCGCGATTGTCATCGGCCCGACCCCGCCCGGCACGGGGGTGATAGCCCCTGCAACCGCACTGGCGCTCGCAAATTCCACGTCGCCCACTAACCGGGTTTTACCTTCACCGCGTTCGGGCGCGTCCAGCCGGTTAATGCCTACATCAATCACAGTTGCACCGGGCTTGATCCAGTCCCCTGGCACCATTTCCGGACGACCAACCGCGGCCACCACGATGTCAGCACGGCGCACCACATCCGGCAAGTCCTTGGTACGGCTGTGGGCGATGGTAACGGTGCAGCTATCACCCAGCAGAAGCTGCGCCATAGGCTTGCCGACAATATTTGAGCGCCCGACGACGACCGCATCCAACCCGGACAGGCTGCCATGATGTTCACGCAGCATCATCAGGCAACCAAGTGGCGTACAGGGCACCATACTTTTTTGTCCGGTAGCTAAAAGGCCGACATTTGAAATATGGAACCCGTCAACATCCTTGGCAGGGTCAATCGAGTTGATCACAAGTCCCTCATTGAGGTGCCCCGGCAAAGGCAATTGCACAAGGATGCCATGCACAGCAGGGTCGCTATTGAGCTGCTCGATCAGCGCCAGCAGGTCCGCCTCACTGGTCGAGGCATCCAGCTTGTGCTCATAGGAGTTCATGCCGACTTCGATCGTCTGCTTTCCCTTGTTACGCACATAGACCTGAGAGGCCGGGTCTTCCCCCACCAACACCACAGCCAGCCCTGGTGTAATGCCGTGATCTTTTTTCAAACGCGTTACGTGGGCCGCGACCTTGCCACGGACCGTCGCGGCGAAAGCCTTGCCATCAATGATTTTTGCAGACATGCATTTCACTTTCTTATTGGTATTCTCGCACGTGTATTGGCCCTATCACGATCAGAACAGGCCTTCCACCTCGCCCGCATCATTCAGACCGATTTCCAGTGCGGCAGGTTTACGCGGCAGGCCCGGCATGGTCATGATCTGGCCGCAGATAACCACAATAAACCCGGCCCCGGCCGACAGGCGCACTTCGCGGATCGGCACCGCATGGCCAGACGGGGCACCGCGCAGGTTTGGATCCGTCGAGAAAGAATACTGGGTTTTCGCCATGCAGACCGGCAAATGGCCATAGCCTGCATCTTCCCATGCCCGCAATTGTTCGCGGATCTTCTTATCGGCCATAACCTCGTTAGCGTGGTAGATACGCTTGGCGACGGTTTCGATCTTTTCAAACAGACCAAGGTCGTCACGGTAGAGTGGCGCAAATTGTGCAACCTGCGCGTCAGCAATGGTGGCCACGCGTGTCGCCAGTTCCTCGGTGCCTTCACCGCCCAGCTCCCAGTGGCGACACAGGATCGCCTCGGCCCCTTCGGCGGCGGCCGAATCGCGGATCACTGCAACCTCGGCATCGGTGTCCGTGACAAAGTGGTTGATCGCGACCACGACCGGCACGCCAAACGCTTTGAGGTTTGCGATATGGCGGGCAAGATTAGGGCAGCCATCGGCCACGGCGGCAACGTTTTCGCCCGCCAGTTCCGCCTTGGACAGGCCACCGTTCATCTTCATCGCCCGTACCGTGGCTACCAGAACGACCACATCAGGCGCCAGCCCGGCTTTGCGGCATTTAATGTCCATGAACTTCTCAGCGCCCAGATCAGCGCCAAAACCGGCCTCGGTTACCACATAATCGGCCAGCTTCAGCGCCGTCTTGGTCGAGGTGACCGAATTGCAGCCATGCGCGATGTTGGCAAAGGGGCCGCCATGGACAAATGCCGGGTTATTTTCCAGTGTTTGCACCAGATTGGGCTGCATGGCGTCACGCAGCAGCACCGTCATCGCCCCATCGGCCCCGATATCGCGCGCATAGATCGCTTTGCGGTCGCGGGTATAGGCAACGATGATATCGCCCAGCCGTTTTTGCAGATCGTCAAGATCGGTAGCCAGACACAGGATCGCCATAACCTCCGACGCTACGGTGATGTCAAAACCAGTTTGCCGGGCAAAGCCGTTAGCAACACCCCCAAGGCTGATCACCGTATCGCGCAAAGCCCGGTCATTCATATCCATCACGCGCTTCCAGACGATACGGCGCTCGTCAATCTCCAGCTCGTTACCCCAATAGATGTGGTTATCAATCATAGCCGTTAGCAGGTTGTGGGCACTGGTAATGGCGTGGAAATCGCCGGTGAAATGCAGGTTCATCTCCTCCATTGGCACCACTTGCGCATAACCGCCTCCGGCTGCCCCGCCCTTCATGCCAAAGCACGGGCCAAGGCTGGCCTCGCGAATGCAAACAGCCGTTTTCTTGCCGATCCGGTTCATGCCATCGGCAAGACCGACCGTTGTGGTCGTTTTACCCTCACCCGCAGGCGTCGGCGTGATGGCGGTCACAAGGATCAACCTGCCGTCTTCCTTTTCGGACAGGGAATTGATGAAATCCTGACTGACCTTTGCCTTGTCATGCCCGTAGGGCACCAGATCGGCCTCGGGAATGCCCAACTTGGCACCGATTTCCTGTATCGGCTTTTTATTCGCTTCGCGGGCAATTTCAATATCGGTCTTAAAGCTCATCCGGGGCTCTCCTGTTTCGCGGCGCATGCCTGCGACTCTTTGTCGACAAACGTATACGAAGAGATTCCCAAACGCACCGGCAGGATTACGACATTTTCTGCGCTGAAAGCGATGAAGGCTTAAAAACACACATTGGATGACCCAAGGGATTAGTCGAGCGAAAGGTCGAACTGCCCATCAGCGATAATCTTGCCGTTTATCTGGACCTCGACCCGATGCAGGCCCGGATAATGTTTGCGGGTCGTGACGTGGCGCAGTTTGTGCACTTTGTTCAGCGTGATCTCACCCGAAGCTGGCAAGGTTTTCTGCGTCCACTTAAACACTTTTGCTGAGGTCCCACCATTTGCGCGGCGGTAATGCATGACGTAGTCGATCATCAGGTGTTGAGGCATCCGGGCGCTGGTTGTCAGATGTAACTCCAGCAAGAGATCATCGCCCATACGCGCCGTTTGCGGCAAAAGGGAAAGCTCGGACAAAGTCAGTTTGGCAGGCGCAAAGCCAAAATGCGCCAATACCCCAGTGTGCCCTTGTTTTATAAGCGTACGGCACGCGTGGCGTATAAGTTTCTGCCGCCCTAGTGACGCGTCCTGCAACCAATCCGCGGCAATATCCGCCACCAGATCCGGATGATCCTTGGCAATATCATTCAGGTTATTTGCCACCGAGCGGCGGACATATTCGCTTTCATCATCCTTGAGCTTTTCAAGAATGGGCAGAATGGGGCTTGGGTCACGCACCAAATCCTGCAAACGCATACCCCAGGGCAGACGTGGCCGGGACCCTTCCGAGGCAAGGCGGCGCACATGTACATTCGGGTCGCGCGCCCAGATATTCATGATACCTACCGTCAAATCGGGATGGTCCCGCAGGAAAGGGCGCACGTCAAATTCGGCCGTTGCACGCATGGTCATCTGGCGCAGGGCCTCAAGGCTGAATTCAGGCCTGTCCAGACCATGTCGGGCTACATAGGTGGTGATCGGCATCAATGCCCATCCGGCCAGTCCGGTCTCATCGGTGTTCATCCAGGAAATGTCAGCGTCCGTTGCCGGATGCAGCGCCCTGAGCATTGCCTGAACATTGTCTTCAAACAGGCCGTCTATCGCAGCCTCGATGGCCATAGAAAACTGCTCGGAACGCTGCTTTAGCTCTAGCCTCTCCAGGTCCCGCAGCGCTTCCTGTCTGAAAATCTCAGGGTCAAAGCTGTCAGCGGCCCGCCCCAGATGCGTCGCAATGTCATCGACCATTTGCGGGCTGAAGATATTCTTGAACGGTTCCATCTATTTGGGGTTCCAAACAGGCTGGGTCGGTACGAACAGAGCCATTTGGTCTTTGACCTTCAGCGAACCGGGGCGTTCAACCCAGGCTGTCACACCTCGCAAACCCTTGGCCGCGTCTTTAAACGCCCGCCCCATGCCCGGAGCATCCTCGTCGATCACCTTGGCGGGCAGATGGCACGGGCCATTTTCCACATCCACTGTCAGCGTGGTGCCGTTTTCGGCCTGAAGCCGCGACCCCGGTGGCAGGTGGCTGAGGTCGGGAATGCCAGTCAGCACCATGCCGGCGCTGATCCATTCCGGCTGCAGGGCTTCAATGCCCATATTTTGCGCTATGACGGCCAGTTCTTCCTCTGACAGGATCGTGACCTGCCTTGTATTCCTGATCTCGGTCCCGCGTGGGTAAAGGTCAATCACCCGGCTGCAGGATGGCCGGTTCAGCCCCGCCCGGCTTTCGCTCTGAAAGCCCTCGAAGCCCACATCCACGCTTTCCAGCGATACATTACGAAGGCTGGCTTCGCGGTCCGGGTTCACCCCCAGAAAGGTGATGCGGGCTTCAAAGTAAGTTTTGCGCAAAGCTGGCATGGCGTTCTCCTATTGCGTCACTTTCGGGATGCGCGTGACCCGGCGCAACCCGTTTCCTGACAATAGATGTCAGGAGGATGATACCTGCGAAAACGGATTTCAGCTTTCAGGACGTGTCAGTACAAAAAACACCCGGCGGAAGGGAAACAGCACAGAACCGTCATCTTCGACCATATAAGGGGCTTTGAGTGCTTCATCATAGCGGGCGGTGAAAGCATCGGCCTCAGCGTCACTCATCTTGTCAACGAAGGGGCGCATGGCGGTTGACTGGGTAAAGTGGCGCACCGGGTGGCCTTCCTTAACCGGATCAAGGCTTTGTAAATAAACACTTTCCCAAACTGAGGCCACCCCAAGTGACGCTAGCATACGGGCATAATTTGCAGGTGGGTCCACCGGCGTTTCCCAGTGGAAAAAGTCAAACCGGTCAGGGAACATATCCCATGCCAGTTTACGCAGGAGCTTGTGCGATGGCGCCATATACTGGCGCGGCATTTGCACCCCCAAATGACCGCCGGGGGCCAGAAAGCCGGAAAGCCGGGTGAAAAGCGCCTTGTGGTCCGGCAACCAGTGGCACAGCGCATTTGAATATATCAAGGCCGGAGGCGCTTCGGGTTGCCAATTCAAGGCATCGGCCTCGTGAAATTGGTCATAGGCACCGCCCTCGCGGGCCGCATCCAGCATGGCAGGGCTGGTATCAATGCCGATCAGGTTGTGCGCGGGAAAGCGCGCCCGTAAGGCCGCCCCCACGGCGCCATTCCCACAGCCAAGGTCAATCACATCGCCATCTGGCAGGTCTGGCACCTGCGCCAGCAAATCCATGGCCGGGCGCAAACGAAGACCCCGAAACCTGGCATAGGTTCCGGGGTCCCAATCTTTGTCCGAAGTCGCATTCACGCGGTTGGTTCCGGCTCCAACCCGCCATCATCTTTTGGCTTTGAGCGAGGTTTGGTTTTCGGGATCGCCGTCACCGAAGGCGCGCTGCCTTCATCCGGCTTATCTTCGTCATCCTCATCCACATGGGGCGGTTCGCCACGCATCACACGCTCAATCTCATCACCGGTCAGAGTTTCATATTCCAGCAAACCTTGCGCCAGACGTTCAAACTCTTCATCATTTTCACTGATGATTTTGTAGGCAGTCGCATAGCCTTCGTCGATGAAGCGTTTAACCTCATCCTCGATCAGCTCTTTGGTATTGGCGGAAACAGAAAAGCCCGCAGTGCGCCCGGAATAGCCCTCGGCTGCCTCGGCATAGTCAATATTGCCGACTTTGTCAGACATGCCGTAACGCATGACCATGGAGCGCGCCAAGGCGCTGGCCTGCTGGATATCGCCCACCGGGCCAGAAGAAACGCTTTCGGCGCCATATTTGTGAATTTCCGCGGCTTTGCCTGCCATGGTCATGGCGATACGTTCTTCCGCCTCGTCCTTGAACATCTGCAGCTTGTCCATTTCCGGCAGGCTCATCACCAACCCAAGGGCGCCGCCGCGTGGGATGATCGTTGCCTTATAGACCGGATCGCATTTCGGCAGCTTGATGCCAACGATGGCATGGCCAGCCTCATGATAGGCGGTCTTTTCCTTCTGGTCATCCGTCAGTACCATCGAGCGACGTTCCGGCCCCATCATGACCTTGTCTTTGGCGTGCTCGAAGTCCTCCATGGTAACGAACCGACGGCCCAGACGCGCACCTGTCAGGGCGGCCTCATTCACCAGATTGGCAAGGTCTGCACCGGAAAATCCGGGCGAGCCGCGCGCGATGATACGCAGGTCAACATCCGGCCCCAAAGGAACCTTGCGGGCATGGACGCCAAGGATTTTTTCGCGGCCCTTGATGTCAGGGTTTGGCACCTGTACCTGCCGGTCAAAACGGCCGGGGCGCAAGAGTGCTGGGTCCAGCACATCTTTACGGTTCGTAGCCGCGATGATGATCACCCCTTCATTGGCCTCGAAACCGTCCATTTCGACCAAAAGCTGGTTCAGCGTCTGTTCGCGCTCATCGTTACCGCCGCCATATCCGGCACCGCGCGAGCGGCCAACCGCGTCAATCTCGTCGATGAAAACAATGCAAGGCGCATTTTTCTTGGCCTGCTCGAACATGTCGCGCACGCGTGACGCACCGACGCCCACGAACATCTCAACAAAATCCGAGCCTGAAATGGTGAAAAACGGCACGCCAGCCTCACCGGCGATGGCGCGTGCCAGCAGGGTTTTACCGGTACCCGGAGGGCCGACCAACAGCGCGCCTTTGGGGATTTGGCCGCCAAGGCGCGAAAACTTCTGCGGGTTGCGGAGAAATTCGACAATCTCTTCCAGCTCTTCCTTAGCTTCGTCAATGCCGGCGACGTCGTCAAAGGTTACACGACCTTCGCGTTCGGTCAGCATCTTGGCCTTGGATTTACCGAAACCCATGGCGCCGCCTTTGCCGCCCCCTTGCATACGGTTCATCATGAAGAACCAGAACCCGATCAGGATGATCACTGGCAATAGCAGCGACACAAGTGACAGGAAGCCCGATTGCTCCTGCGGTTCAGCCTCAAGGGCGACATGATTTTCAATCAGCAGATTTGACACTTCCGCGTCGCCGGGAACGATTGTGAAGTAATCGCTGCCATCCGACCCACGATATGTCACCTTTTCCCCATCCAACTGCGCCTGTGCCACGTCGCCGCCCTGAACAGCAGCGACAAACTGCGAATAGCTGACTTCCTGGGTGGACATGGTGGATTGGCCGTTGGAAAACAGGTTGAACAAGGCCAGGATCAGCAAAAACAGCACAATCCAGAAGGCGAAATTTCTCGCGTTGCCCACGTTTATCTCCTTTTAATGGCACGCCCCGTCCGGGCGCGCGCGTTGTCCTTAAAATAGGGATCAATTGGATTAGTTCAATGCGATAAAATAGAAGTCAGAAAATCCCCTTGCGGGTGGGCTACCTGCGCCGACCAGCCAGCTTTCAACCCCGCAACCGGAGCGGCGATCAAAACGTCCCCCTGCCAGATTGCGGGTGAAGCCATGAGTGACGCCCGCGGAAGGCCGGTTTCGCGCCAGTCCGCGACCTCTTTCAAGGCTTCACCCAAGGCGCCAATCTGACCCCCCGAACCGTTCCCCGAAAGACGCCAGCGACGGTCCCAAAGTTGATCGGGCGCGCAGGTTTCTTCTTTAACCGCCTGATATTCGCGACTAATTCGGATCAGGCCATCCTCGGGTGAAATCAGACAACCGTGTAACGAGCGGCGGGTACCAGCCTGCACCCCGGCCCATGCCTCGACCAAGGCATCAAAACGCGGGCGATACTGCGCCGAGGATACCCAGACCAGTGCATGGGCAAACAAACGGTTGCGGATTTCTTCCGGCAGATCCCTGACATTTGAGGAAATCAGCACATCACCAGATTGTGTCTGGCAATGAAGACGAGCGGCTTCCTGCGCATAAAATTGCAGGGCCGAGCGCGCGCGGGCCATGCTCTGCGCGGTTTGTACCAACCTGTCAGCATCAAGCCCCATGGGTGCCAGCACCTCCAACGCCCGCCGGGTTTTCACCCGGCCAAACCGTGTATCCTCGTTTGAAGGATCTTCGACCCATGTCCCTCCCCGCCCCGTTAAATAGTCGCGCAAACCCTGCCTGGGGACTGCCAGCATGGGACGCAGCCAGCGCACATTCTGCGCGGCCCAGTCCTCCCGCATCGTCGCCAACCCGTCAACGCCGGAACCGCGCGCCAACCGCATCAGAAAGGTTTCCGCCTGATCATCGCGGGTATGGCCCAGCGCGACTGCGTCCAGCTGCATTTCCTGCGCCCAGCCGGCCAACAGGCTGTAGCGCGCGCGTCTTGCGGCGTCCTGCAGGTTGCCCTGACCGTCCCAACCGCTCCACCGCAAGGTTTCATGGGGGATACCAAGGGCTGCACAGGTCTTCGCCACCATGGCGGCCTCGTCCGCAGCCTCGGGCCTAAGCCCGTGATCGACTGTCGCCGCAACCAGTAATACGCCCTGCCCACCGGCCCAATCCTGGGCGAGATGCAGCAATGCCATTGAATCGCCCCCGCCTGACACGCCAATGCCCAGCCGATTAATCGGTGCCTTTTGCGAAGCTAGGGTTAAGGCAGAGTGGACATTGTTTTCCGTTGTCAATTGCAGCCCAGCGATGCCCGCGTCGCCTCAGCCTCGCCTATGACTGACGAGCCTGGGAAGCGAACCGCCACCTCAGATAAAGTTACGCAAGCCTCGGAAATCTGGCCCAGCTCACCCAAAGCCTCGCCTAACCGGAACAAAGCGTCCGGGGCGCGCAATCCATTTGGGCTGCCAGAAAATGAGGTGAGGTAGGCGCGTGCCGCTTCTTTGGTTCGGCCAAGCCCCGAAAGGGCCTCACCGCGCAGAAAATGCGCCTGACCTGAAAGTGCGCCACCAGTATAAGTATCTGTGAACACACCAAAACGCTGTGCTGCATCCTCAAAATTACCCGCGTCCAGCGCTGCGTATGCCGCATCAAAATCCGCCTGTTCACCCATCGCCATTTGCCCACCAGATCCGCCGTTGTTGGCCACTGCCGGTCCTACCGGTGCCTCGCCGCCACCTAGGGTGGTGGTCTGGCCAAGCTGGCTTACATCGCCGCCTTCCAGTTCCACGAGGCGAAACTCCAGATCGCCAATGCGGTTACTGCCGTCGCGCACGATCCGGTCAATGCGGAACTCCAGCTCTTCCGTACGCCCGATTAACCCGGTCAAGGCGCCTTCTATGGCAATGACCCGATCCAACGTTGAGCCGCCACTACCGGACCCGGCAGGCGCGCCGGTGGTAGACAATTCGCGCTTGAGGTTCTGGATTTCCACGTAAAGAAGGGAAAGCTCCTGACGGATGTCGGCCAATGTCTGGGCGCGGTCCTGCGCCGCACTGGTCCCGGCTGTGATTGCCAGCATTGCGGCAACCATGCCCACCACTAACATCCTGATCATTCAAATCCCTCCTTACACGGCCAGTACAAGGGCCCTTAACTGGTCAGACCACCGGCTGAAATTACCGTCACCGCCCGGCGGTTCTGGCTGTAGCAAGCCTCGTCCGAGCATATTTCAATGGGGCGTTCCTTACCATAGCTGACTGTACGCAGACGGTTTGGCGCCACGCCGCGTTCCATCAGGAAGTTTTGTACGGCAGAAGCGCGCCGCGCGCCCAGAGCAAGGTTGTATTCACGAGTCCCCTGCTCATCCGCGTGGCCCTCAATAATCGCGGTGAAATCCGGATTATCCATCAGCCATGCCGCCTGTTTTTCCAACACGTCTCGTGCCTCGGCACTCAGCGTGCTCTGATCCACGGTGAACAGCACCCGGTCGCCAACGGTTTGCTGAAAATAGGCCGGGCTGGTTGGGTCAGCGGCGGAACCGGGCACGATGTTACCCGCGCCGGCACCTATACCGGCATTGTCGAACCGGCCCGGATTAGTACAGGCCGCTGCGCCCAGCGCCAGCATCAGAAAAGCTGCCTTGGTAATATTTTTCATTGTCCTGTCCTTGCTCTTTATGTGTTCTTTTCGGTCAGTCTATCATTCGTATCGTATTTTGAAAACGCAGGGCCTATTGCAGGGGGGACCAACTGGGGTCCGAGGCTGCGCCCTGTGTCGTTACGCGCCTGAGGTTACGCCCTGTTATATCCACCATATAGAGCGCCGCCGCGCCGCTTGCCCCCTGGCTTTCTCGGGTGAACATGATGACGCGCCCGTTTGGCGACCATGTTGGGCCTTCATCCAGAAACGAAGCCGTCAACAGCCGCTCTTCGCTGCCATCGGTGCGCATGACACCAATGTGGAAGCGCCCGGCATTTTGCTTGGTAAAGGCGATGAGGTCGCCGCGCGGGGACCAGACCGGCGTATTATAACGGCCCGGGCCGGTGCTGATGCGCCGGGCCTCGCCGCCATTTGCTGGCATGACGTAGAGCTGCGGTGTGCCGGAGCGGTCCGAGGTGAAAACAATATTGCGCCCATCAGGTGAGAAGCTCGGGCCGGTTTCGATCGACGGGGCCGAGGTCAAGCGCCGCGCATTTCCACCGGTTACATCCATGCGGTAAATGTCGGTGTTGCCGCCAGTTTCCAGTGAAAACACCACCTGATCGCCACTTGGCCCAAATCGCGGCGCAAAACTCATGTTACCGCCAGGTGTTGGTAAAGCTGCGCGCCCAACATTCGCAATCTCCAACAGGAATATCTGCGGAAAGCCGGTTTCATAGGACGTATACAGCACCCGGTCCCCGGTCGGGGAAAAACGCGGAGCCAGAACCAAAGCTGAGCTATCGGTCAGATATTGCAGGTTGGCACCATCATAATCCATGATCGCCAACCGCTTGAGCCGCGCATTCTTAGGTCCGCTTTCGGCAACGAACACGACCCGGCTGTCAAAATAACCGCTTTCACCGGTGATCCTGCTGTAAACCGCATCGGCCACTTTATGGGCCATGCGTCGCCAGGATCCTTCCGAGCCGGCAAATTGCAGCCCTTCACCTAACTGGTCCTGACCGAAAATATCGAACACCCGGAATTTCACAGTCAATTTGCCATTGGCCCCAACAGCCACGGCTCCGGTAATCAACGCCTGCGCATTGATCGCCTTCCAGTCGGTATATTGCACCGGGCTGGAGAAGTTGGTGACGTCCGAGATAAAGGCCGTGGACGGGATTTCCCGGAAAAGACCCGTTCCCGCCAGATCTGCTGCGACAACACGGGCGATATTGCGCGCCATCTCGCCCGACCTGTTGTTTTCCGCCTGAAAGTCCGGCACCGCAAAAGGCAGCGGCTCAATCACCCCTTCAGTAATCTCGATCCGCAAAGGGCCACTGGACTGTGCCAGCGCAAAAGAGCCCAGCCCCATTAAAACAAGGGTCAGCGCGAACCGGGCCAAATTTAGGGATTTCACTTTGCTCATTTGATCCTCATATTCTCGGGATTAAAGGTCATTTCAATCTCGCGCCACTGCTCATATTTCTCACTCGGCAAATTATAGCCGGTTGCGCCGCATCTGATAATAGCACGCCGCGCAGTTTCATAGGCGCGCCGCGCCGCCGCCTCACTGCCGCCAGAAAAGGACAACATGCGGATGGAACCGATCTCGGGCTTGCCGTCCGGTGTCATATCAACAGCCACGACCACTGTGGTCTGCATCGCTTCCGTTGACAAGGAGCCGACATTCCAACAATTACCCACCGATACCCTGAGGCTACGAATTTCCCCCTGTGACAGGGGCGGGCCTGTAGGTGCGGGGGCACGTGGGGCGGGCGTTGTCGCCTCCGCCACCGCTTCTGCCACCGCATCGGCCAGAGGATCTGGCGCAGCGGGCTGCGTTTCGGGTTCGGGGTCAGGTTCAGGCGTTGGGGCGGGCCGGTTGGGCCGCGCACGAGGCCGCGCCGAGGTTGCAGGTGCCAGATCTGCAGTTTCAGTTGCCTCGGTCACAATCTCGGTCGTAGCGGCCTCTGGCGCACTGGCCTCGGCCTCTGGCTGCTCTGTTTCACCGGTTACATCCTCCGCAACCTCCTCTTGCAGCTCGGGCGCTGGCTGAACCTGCAATTCAGGTTCTGGTGCTGCTTCCGGTGCCACCCGGTCAATATCCGCCGGAGCGGTTTCAGGGGTCGGCGCAGGTGCCTCAGGTTCCGGCTCGGCTTCGGGTTCCGGCTCGGGATCGGGCTCAGGGGCTGGCGGTGTCGGGCGCTCTGGCGCTGTTGGTGAGGTAACAGGCGCTACGCTTGAAGGTTCAGGCGCTGAAAGAGCAGCAAATTCCGCCTCTCTCAGCACCGAGATTTCGGCAACCTGCAACAGGTCTTCGTCATCCGAACTCAGAAACAGACCGCCAAACAGCAGCCACAGGGTTAGCGCCGCATGCGCGAAACCCGAAATATAGAGCCCGGTCTTCATCTCGTATCAGCCGTCCGAACCATCGAGTGCCGGGCCGCCGCTATCAGTCACAAGCCCGATATTGCCGAACCCGGCCGCATTCAGTGCGCCAAGG
>CAZJYZ010000031.1:0-36656 GCA_964550345.1 uncultured Aliiroseovarius sp.
GACCGGTTCAAACCCGCATCATTAAGGGTTTCACCCTGCTGGCGCAGGGCGTCCGGGGCGAGGGGGCTCTGCCCCCTCGCGCTCCCCCGGGAAATTTACAGCAAGAGGAAGGGGTGGGCCTTGGGGCGCTGATCTAGTCGTGGCGTGCGGCGACGGTTTTCAGGGTTGAAAAACCGTAGAGTGCTTCAAAGCCTTTTTCGCGGCCGTGACCTGATTTTCCGGTGCCGCCAAAGGGAAGTTCGACGCCGCCGCCCGCTCCATAATTGTTGATGAATACCTGTCCGGTACGGATACGTTTGGCCAGACGCATTTGGCGGGCGCCATTTTCCGTCCAGATCGAAGCAACCAGTCCGAAGTCCGTGCCGTTGGCGATGGCGATGGCCTCTTCTTCATCCTCGAATGGTATGGCGACCTGAATGGGCCCGAAGATTTCCTCTTGTGCCAGCCTGTGGTCCGGGGGCACATCGGCAAAAAGGGTAGCAGGGAAGTAATGACCATTACCCGGCGCTTCTTTGTGTATCGAGCCCTGTCCTGCAATGCGCAGATCGCGTCCGGCTTCCATATATCCGGTGACGATGTCCTTTTGTCTGGCGGAAATCAGTGGACCCAGATTGGCGTCCATGCGCGCCGGGGCCGAGACCATTCCGTCAAAGCTGACCCCCATCCGGGCTACCAGTTCATCATAGATGCCGCGCTGGATCAGGATGCGCGAAGAAGCCGAGCAGGTCTGGCCCGCATTCTGGATACAGGCACCGACAAGAAAGGGCAGGGCGGCATCAAGGTTGGCATCGTCAAAGACTATCTGCGGTGACTTGCCTCCAAGTTCCAACGTGACCGGCACGATGTTTTCGCCAGCGGCTTTCTGCACCTCTTTGCCCACACCGACCGAGCCGGTGAAGCTGATGTGATTGACGCCGGGATGGGCGGATAGTGCGGCCCCCGCCTCATGCCCGAGCCCCGGCACCACATTCAAGGCCCCGGGTGGTAAGCCAGCCTCTTCCGCCAAAGCAACAAAGGCCAGCGCAGTCAGGCAGGCCTCTTCCGCTGGTTTCAGCACGCAGGCATTGCCCATGGCGAGTGCTGCACCAACCGAGCGGCCAATGATTTGCATCGGGTAATTCCATGGTACGATATGGCCCGTCACCCCGTGTGGTTCACGCAGGGTATAGACCGTGTAGCCGTCTAGGTAAGGGATTGTTTCTCCGTGGATTTTATCTGCAGCTCCACCGTAAAACTCCATGTAGCGCGCCAGTGCCACCGCATCGTTGCGTGCCTGTGTCAGCGGTTTGCCCACATCCATGGCCTCGATCATGGCCAGATCATCCAGCCGGGTTTCCACCAGCCTACCGATACGGGTCAGGATGCGGCCACGTTCAAGGGCGCTCATCCGCCCCCAATCACCGTCAAGCGCCGTCTGAGCCGCAATAACCGCTTCGTCGATATCCTGCGCATTACCACGAGCGATCGAGCCGATCTCTTCGCCGGTCGAAGGGTTTTCAAGTGGAAGTTGCTGCCCATTGGCCGGTGCTTTCCAGACCCCGCCGATATGAACCTGCGTGGCGTCGTACCAAAGGTGTTTATGCATTTTGAACCTCCTTCCAGGCAGGTGGGATAACCGGCGTGGCGTTGATCAGGGATTTTGTATAGGCGTGCTTGGGCGCGGTGAAGACCTGTTCGGTCGGGCCTTGTTCAACAATTTCCCCGGCGCGCATGACCAGCACCCGGTCTGTCACCGACCGCACCACGCTGAGGTCATGCGAAATGAAGAGATAGGCAAGCCCATATTCTTTTTGCAGGGCGGCCAGAAGGTCGAGTATCTGGGCGCGGATGGAAACATCGAGGGCGGAAACGGCTTCGTCCAGAATGATCAGTTCAGGGCGTAAAATGAGGGCGCGGGCAATAGCGATGCGCTGACGCTGCCCGCCGGAAAATTCGTGAATGTAACGCTGCATGGCATCGGCGTTAATGCCCACATCCGCCAGCACGCGGCTGACCTGATCACGCCAGTCGGTAGGTAGGTCAGCTAACAGGTGAAAGGGTTCGGCCACAAGGCGCTCTACCCGCCAGCGTGGATTGAAGCTGCTGTACGGGTCCTGAAACACGACCTGAATGCCTGATTTAAGAGCGTTTGGAAATCCTGCGCCGACCTGTGCGCCAAAGGCAGATATTATGCCGCCCTGAAGTGGTTCCAGCCCAAGGATGGCGCGGGTGAGGGTGGACTTTCCGCAGCCGCTTTCGCCTACCAGCCCAAGGCTTTCGCCATGGTTCAGGGTGAAGGAGACCCCTTTTACTGCGCGAAATCTCGGGGCAGGTCCCAGAATGCGGGTGCGGGGTAACGTGTATTCGCGCACGGCGTTTTCTACTTCCAGAATGTGGTCGGGCCTGGCTTTCTCGGCGCGTTCGGGCTGGTGGCTTGAGGCGTCGAAAAGCTGCCTTGTATAGGGATGACGCATATTGCGAAACAGAGCTTCGGTAAGGCCTTGTTCGACGATCTTGCCATTTTGCATAACGGCGACGTGATCTGCGAGCCCGGCTACTACGGCAAGGTCGTGGGTTATCAGCAAAAGGCTCATGCCTTCCTCGGCGATCAGGTCTTTCAGCAGGTCGAGAATTTGCGCCTGTGTCGTCACATCAAGTGCCGTGGTCGGTTCATCTGCGATAAGCAATTCCGGGTGAAGCGCTATGGCCATGGCAATGCAGACCCGCTGACGTTGTCCGCCAGAGAGTTCATGTGGGTAGCGTGTAAGAGGAAACCGGTCTTCGGGCAAGCCGACGCGGTTGAGCTTTTCGCGGGCAATCTTGCGGGCTTCAGAGGGGGATTTGTCAGTGTGGATCAACAGGGTTTCCATCACCTGATCACCGATGGTTTTGACCGGGTTCAGGGCTGTCATCGGTTCTTGAAAAATCATGCCGATGCGGTTGCCGCGAATGGCACACATATCCCGTTCTGAGGTGCTCAGCAGATCGCCGCCGTCCAGCATGGCCCGGCCATTTGTTTTCGAGCCGCGTGGCAAAAGCCGCATGATGGCCAGCGCTGTCATCGACTTGCCTGAACCACTTTCGCCCACCAGCCCGGTAACTTTTCCGGGCTGGATGTTGATACTCACCTCTTCAAGGATCTTGTTGCCGTGAATGGAAAGAGACAGGTTTTCAAGGGCAATCATCCGCGCGCCCTCCGGATGCGAGGATCAAGAATGTCGCGCAACCCGTCCCCCATCAGGTTCAGCCCCAGCACCATGGCGATAATGGACAGGCCTGGCAGAATGGCAAGGCGCGGTGTGGTGTAGATCATGGTTTGCGCATCCGCCAGCATCCGCCCCCAGCTCGGCGTTGGCGGTTGAGCGCCAAGACCGATATAACTTAGCCCTGCTTCGGCCAGTATGCCTAGGGAAAACTGGATAGTTCCCTGTACGATCAACAGGTTGGCGATGTTTGGCAGGATGTGCTCAACGCTGATGCGCGCCGCTTTTTTACCCGCAACCCGTGCGGCCATGATGTAATCAAGTGTCCAGATGGTCAGGGCGCCACCCCGTGTGACACGGGCGAAAACCGGAATGTTGAAAATACCGATGGCAAGTATGGCGTTAATGGCAGAGGGGCCGAAAACGGCGGTAATCAGGATGGCGATGACCAAAGATGGGAAGGCGAAAATCAGGTCGTTGCCACGCATGATCAGCTCGTCCAGCCAGCCGCCACGATTGGCGGCGGCGGTCAAGCCTAGCGGTACGCCGATTAGGATACCAATCCCCACGGCGACCACGGCCACAGCGATGGAGGTGCGTGCCCCGACCATGAGCATCGACAAAGTATCACGCCCAAAATGATCCGTGCCCAGCCAGTATTGCGCATTAGGGGCAGTCAGCTTGTCGGCAATTGTCAGGATTTTGACGTCGTAGGGCGTCCAGACAAAGGACAACAACGCTGCCCCCAGAAAAAGAACTGTGAGGAATGCCCCCAGGACGATCTGAACGGGCAGTTTCATGTGCCCCCCCTCAGTCGCGGATCAACTGCCGCATAGGCAAGGTCGACAAGGAAGGTGACAAGGATCACCGCGAATACCAGCAGCATGACCAGACTTTCCACCACCACAAGGTCACGTTGGGTAATTGCCTGAAAGATCAACCGCCCAAGACCGGGAAGGAAAAAGACATTTTCGATGATTATGGCGCCGGCCAGCAGGAAGGAAAACTGTAGCCCGATGATGGTCAGAACCGGAATCATGGCGTTGCGCAGAGCGTGGCGCGTTGTGGCCTGTCGTCGGGTCAGTCCCTTGGCGCGCGCAGTGCGGATATAATCCTGCCCCATGGTTTCCAAGAGGGATGAACGCATGACTCGGGCAAGGATTGACGCCTGTGGCAAAGCCAGCGCGATTGCGGGTAAAGTTAGGGCTTTCATCCCGGCAAAAACCCCAGCATCCCAGCCCGGAAACCCCCCGGCACTGAACCATCGCAGGTTTACCGCAAAGACAAGTACCAAAAGCATGGCGAACCAGAAATTTGGTACGGCGATGCCAAGTTGGGTCGCTCCCATAATGCCGTAATCGGTCACCGTGCCGCGTTTTGTGGCTGCGATAAGCCCAACAGGAAAAGCAATCAACGTCGAAAGCACGAGCGCGTATATAGCTAGCGGCACAGACACCTGTAAGCGCTGGGCAACCAGTTCTGCGACCGGTACGCGGTAGGTATAGCTTTGTCCGAAATCTCCCGTGAGCATGCCTGAGACCCAGCCAAGGTAACGGCTGGCTAAGCTGCCGTTCAGACCAAGATCATCACGCAAGGCGGCAATTGCCTCGGGCGTGGCGTTGAGGCCAAGCATATAGGATGCGGGATCGCCAGGGATCACCTCAATAACAGCGAATATCACCAAAGATGCCGCAATAAGAGACAGGCCAAGAGAAAGAGCACGGGTGAGAGTATAGCGCAGCATGAGGCAAGCCTAGTGCGGCTCGGCAGGTGGGGAAAGTGGTTTCAACCGGCGCCCTCATAAAATTTCACGCGGGCGATCTTTGCAATCCGCCGATATTGGGTACGGGGAGTGCAAAGGCTTGTTGTATTTCACGTATAATAGTCAGGTTTTGCCCTTTTGGATTTTTGTTGATTGACCAGTCAATTAAAAATCGCCAATCTCTGCAAAGTAATGATTTCGGAGGAATACATGCCAAAGCTCGGGATGGAGCCTGTCCGACGTGCAGCACTTGTCCAAGCGACGATTGTGGAGATAGGCAGTAAGGGTTCACTTGACGTGACGGTTTCCCAGATTGCCAAGCGGGCAGGCATGTCCAGTGCGCTTGCGCATCATTATTTCGGTGGCAAAGACCAGATTTTCCTGGCGGCAATGCGGCATATTCTGTCGACCTATGGCGCGCAGGTCAGGGCTGCTCTGGCCTTGGCCAAGGAACCCCGAAAGCGGTTGGAGGCCATAATCCGCGCGTCATTTGAGGCAGGACATTTTCGTTCCGAAGTCATTGCAGCCTGGCTGAACTTTTATGTTCAGGCCCAAAGAGTTGATGGTGCGCGCCGCCTGCTAAGCATCTATCATGCGCGCCTGCGTTCAAACCTGCTGCATGATCTGCGCCCGTTGGTGGGAGAGCGTGCCGAGAGTATTGCTGACAATCTCGCGGCGCTGATTGACGGGCTTTATATCCGCCGGGCGCTGGGCGGATATCCAAAAGACGGGCATGCCGCATCAGCGCAAGTGCTGGGATGTCTCGAAATCATGTTGGGGCCGGAACTATGAGCAACAAGCCAAACATTCTTATTTTGATGGTGGATCAGCTGAATGGCACGCTGTTTCCTGACGGCCCGGCTGACTGGTTACATGCGCCACATTTGAAGGCGCTGGCGGCACGCTCAACCCGGTTTGCTAATTGTTACACGGCCAGCCCACTTTGTGCCCCGGCGCGCGCCAGCCTGATGTCAGGCCAATTGCCGCGTCGTACTGGGGTCTATGACAATGCGGCCGAATTTGCCTCGGACATCCCGACCTATGCGCATCACCTGCGCCGTGCGGGTTACCAGACTTGCCTGTCGGGAAAAATGCACTTTGTTGGCCCGGACCAGATGCATGGGTTTGAAGAGCGCCTGACAACCGATATCTACCCCGCCGACTTTGGTTGGACCCCGGATTATCGCAAACCCGGCGAACGGATTGAATGGTGGTATCACAATATGGGGTCGGTTACCGGGGCAGGGGTGGCCGAGATCAGCAACCAGATGGAGTATGATGACGAGGTTGCCTACCACGCCACCCGCAAACTCTACGATCTGGCGCGTGGAGCGGATGCGCGGCCATGGTGCCTGACAGTCAGTTTCACCCATCCGCATGACCCATATGTGGCCCGGCGCAAATACTGGGACCTTTACGAGGACTGCGAACACCTGTTGCCTGATGTGCCTGCGATCGCCTATGAAGATCACGACCCCCATGCGCGCCGCATCTTCGACGCCAATGACTGGCGTAATTTTGACATTACCAAAGAGGATATAAGACGTTCACGCCGCGCCTATTTCGCCAATATCTCGTATCTGGATGACAAGATTGGCGAAATCATGTCGGTGCTCGAAGCCACCCGGCAGGAGGCCATTGTTGTTTTTGTCTCGGACCACGGTG
This sequence comes from uncultured Aliiroseovarius sp., assembly GCA_964550345.1. Taxonomy (GTDB): domain Bacteria; phylum Pseudomonadota; class Alphaproteobacteria; order Rhodobacterales; family Rhodobacteraceae; genus JAAEUB01. The sequence goes on from CAZJYZ010000031.1 coordinate 6,610, forward strand.
ATATGCTGGGCGAGCGCGGTCTGTGGTTCAAAATGAATTTCTATGAAGGTTCTTCGAGGGTGCCGATGATAATCGCGGCGCCTGATATGACACCGGAAAAAATTGAAGCACCTGTCTCGACGCTCGACCTGACGCCAACGCTTGCGGATCTTGCCGGCGTGTCGCTGGAAGAGGTGCTGCCATGGGTCGACGGCGAAAGCCTGTTGGATGTGTCTGCTGGAGGCGCGCGGTCCGCTCCGGTGGCAATGGAATACGCCGCCGAGGCCAGTGAAGCGCCGCTGGTATCCCTGCGCCTCGGGCGTTGGAAGTACAACCGCTGTGCACTTGACCCCGACCAGTTGTTTGACCTGCAAGCTGACCCTGCAGAAATGGTCAATCTGGCTGACGATCCGGCCTGTGCGAATAGCCTAAAAGAGCTACGCAAATTGTCAGAGAATAAATGGGACCTTGCGGCCTATGACAGTGAAGTGCGCGCCAGTCAGGCGCGGCGCTGGGTGGTCTATGAGGCTCTGCGCAACGGTGCCTATTTCCCGTGGGATTATCAGCCTCTGCAAAAGGCCAGCGAACGCTTCATGCGTAACCATATGAATTTGGACAACGTCGAAGAGGGCCAAAGGTTCCCAAGGGGGGAATAGGGCGTGTCGAAATCCTCTTTCTCAAAAAATAATCTGAAACGGGCGCATGGTCACAGCATTTTCCACCGCGATGAGCTGGTACGAAGTGAAGCCAGCGGCTGCTTTCATTGCCTTGCCATTTTCGCACCGACTGATGTGAACGAGTGGACGGATACCAGCAAGGAAAAACAAAAATGGACGGCTATGTGCCCGCATTGTGGGATCGACGCTGTCTTGGGAGATGCGTCGGGATACCCGATCGAGGTGGATTTTTTGCGCGCAATGCAAAAACGATGGTTTTGAGGTGAAATAAGTGGAAGCGGATTTTGTCATCATAGGGGCTGGCAGCGCAGGCTGCGCCATGGCGTTCCGGCTGGCTGAAGCCGGGCGTTCTGTGCTGATCATTGAGCATGGTGGGTCTGATATCGGCCCGTTTATTCAGATGCCCGCGGCCTTGTCATACCCAATGAACATGTCTCGCTATGACTGGGGGTATTCCAGCCAGCCTGAGCCACACCTGAACAATCGCCGCCTTGCATGCCCGCGTGGCAAAGTGATTGGCGGGTCAAGTTCGATCAACGGCATGGTTTATGTGCGAGGTCATGCGCGCGACTTTGATCATTGGGCCGAAAGCGGGGCCGATGGCTGGGCTTATGCCGATGTATTGCCCTATTTCAAACGCATGGAGTTCTGGCACGGCGGTCGTTCTTCCTGGCGTGGCACCGATGGCCCGCTGCATGTCACACGGGGCCCGCACCGCAATCCATTATACAAAGCCTTTGTCGAGGCGGGGCGGCAAGCGGGTTACCAGACAACGGATGACTATAACGGTGAAAAACAAGAGGGCTTTGGCCCAATGGAACAGACCGTTCACAGGGGTCGGCGCTGGTCAGCGGCGAATGCCTATCTGCGCCCGGCGCTGAAGCGCCCCAATTGTGATCTGGTGAAAGCTCTGGCGCGCCGGGTGGTCATCGAGGATGGCCGCGCCGTGGGGGTTGAGGTTGAACGTGGTGGCGGCGTTGAGGTTATCCGCGCCGGGCGCGAGGTTATTTTGGCCGCCTCCTCGATCAATTCGCCCAAGCTCCTGATGTTGTCGGGTATAGGCCCTGCAGCCCACCTTTCTGAGCACGGCGTCAGCCTTGTCGCAGACCGTCCGGGTGTGGGGCAGAACCTTCAGGACCATCTGGAGCTGTATATCCAGTTCGCCTCGTCCCAACCGATAACACTGTACAGGCACTGGAACCTCGTTTCAAAAGCCATGATCGGAGCTCAGTGGCTGTTCACAAAGACCGGGCTCGGGGCATCGAACCAGTTTGAAAGCGCGGCTTTCATCCGCTCGCGCCCAGGTCTGGATTACCCGGATATCCAATATCATTTCCTGCCCATGGCTGTGCGTTATGACGGACGGGCAGCGGCCGAGGGGCATGGGTTTCAGGCCCATGTCGGGCCAATGCGTTCCCCTTCGCGTGGCGCGGTTACACTTGCCAGCAGTGACCCGAAAGAAGCGCCCGAGATCCGCTTTAATTATATGTCCACCGAACAAGATTGGGCAGATTTTCGCGCTGCCATTCGCCTGACCCGCGAGATCTTCGCCCAAGAAGTGTTCACACCTTTCGTGAAACATGAAATTCAGCCTGGTGAAGCAGCTCAAAGCGACGACGAGCTGGATGATATCATCCGTGAGCACGCTGAAAGCGCCTTCCACCCCTGCGGAACTGCTCGGATGGGGAGCGCTGATGACCGCAATGCGGTGGTGGATCCAGAGTGCCGGGTGATCGGGGTTGAAAATCTGCGTCTTGCAGACAGTTCGGTCTTTCCACGCATCACCAATGGCAACCTGAATGCGCCGTCAATCATGGTTGGAGAAAAAGCTGCGGATCATATCTTGGGCCGCAGTCCGCTTACCCCTTTGAACGACGCCCCTTGGGTGCACCCTGAATGGGAAAATACCCAACGCTAAGAAATGCGGAATTTGATCCCAATCAAAGCGCATGGCTGCTTGAATGCCTAGCTTTGGCCGAACACAAAAAATAATGGAGGAACGCGCATGTCTGATATTCCACATGAGTTGCATGGAAGTTTTCCAGAATATGCCGGAAAAATGGATGAGCTCAGGGCATCTGACCCCGAATTCGCCAAGCTTTTCGATGAATATGACGAAATTAACGAAAAAGTGCACAAGGCCGGGACTTTCGAAAAGCCCACCGGACATTTCCGGGAAGAAGAGCTGAAAAAACGTCGAATCGCCCTGCGGGATGAAATTTTCCGGATTCTGTCAGCAGACTAAACTGCCTCAGCTACGGCATCTTTATAATCGGGACGGGCTCGGGTTGCTCGTCCTGATAGCGCGAATGTGGTTTTGGCTGGGCTGTCCGGCCGAAACTCAATTTTTGAATGACCATGTTTATGAACTGTCAGGCTCCTGAAACCGTTCAAGAAACTGGAACAACACATTCTGTGCCTCGGCCTGCCAGACGTTGTTGTGCCCTGCGCCCGGTACCAGAAAGAGCTTTTTGTCCGAGGCCTTAGCAAGATCAAATAGTGTCTGACCCATTTCGGCCGGAATTATCCGGTCCGCAGCTCCGTGCAGGATAAGCAGCGGTACATCCTGCTGCGCGATCCATTCGCGGCTGACCCATGGGTCGCCCAACCAGTGCAGGTATGGGCCAAGACGGGGGTAGATGCGCCGCCCAAGATCAAGCACCGAGGTAAAGGGTGCCTCAAGAACGATGGCGGCGGGCGGGTTATCGCCGCTGGCCTCACTGGCTGCCAATTGTAAAACAACGCCGGTGCCCAGACTCTCACCGTACAAAATAACGGGCCCTGGCCCCACCATGCCATTCATATGTGCGAAAATCGTTTCGGCATGGCGTTGGATGGCGTCCGAGGATTGTTGCCCGTCACTGCCGGAAGAACCGGGATAGGCCATCGCAACCACACCCAACCCACGATCCAGAAACGCGCTGAAGCGGTGCACACGATTTGCCAGATTACCCGCATTTCCATGGAAATAGAGAATAGTCGGACTACCGGGGCTGGGTGCGCCAACCCACAAAACCAGCCCATCTTTTTCGACCTCACGCAACCTGGGCTCGCCTGCATCCGTCGGGTCGACGCGTGTGGCGTCAAAATGAAACAGCAACATTTGTTCAGCATTGAGCGCAAGAAGGGCGGTCCCGGTCAGAATTGCAGCCAGAAAAACCGCCAGACGTAACATCAGCCTTCGATCTCGTATGGCAGCACGCCGCGGGCATTCAAATCCACCGTGAGCTTGTGCTCCAGCGGAGGTACGCTGCGCTGATGGCAATCCTGCCGCTCGCAAATCCGGCAGGAAATGCCGATAGGTTCAAAGGCGCGGGCATCAGTGGTTTCCAGTCCGTCGGCATAAACCAGATCGGGCGCGTGTTTGACCTCACACCCCAATCCAATCGCATAACGGCGCACTGGTGCTTTGTAGGATCCGCCCGACTTGGACACGTCGCGGGCAAGACACAGATAGCGCACCCCGTCCGGGGTCTGCGCCAGCTGACGTAAAAACCTGCCCGGCATTTCAAAGGCCTGATGCACGTTCCATAAAGGGCAAGCACCGCCAAAGCGGGCAAATTGCAGGCGGGTTGCCGAGTGGCGTTTGGTGATAGTGCCAGCCTGATCGACGCGTACAAAAAAGAACGGAATGCCCTTGGCGCCGGGGCGCTGCAAGGTGGATAAGCGATGCGCCACCTGCTCTACAGATGCCCCAAAAATATCAGACAGCCGTTCCAGATCATGACGGGTTTCAAAAGCAGCTTGTTGAAATTTTTTGTAGGGCATCAGGGCTGCCCCGGCAAAATAGTTGGCCAATCCAATTTTCGCTATGGCGCGGGCCTCTTGTGAGTGGAATCTGGCAAGATCCAGAGTTGCTTCAAAAAGTTGATTTTGTGTCAGTAAGGCAATTTGGTGCAGTAGCTGGAAGCGTTGGGTGGATCGCGGCGTCAAGCTGGAAAGCATCACTTTTCGAACCTTGGGGTCATAGCCACGAAATGCCGGTATTTCCGCGTATTCAACCGTGATCTTCATGCTCTTCAAGTGAGCAATCGCGGCGTTCTCTGGATCACTCCCATGCGAAAAGCGTTCGGCTGCATGATCAATGGCATCAATATAGTTATCGCAATAGTGAAAGAAGTCCCGGACCTCTTCCCATGGGCTTTGTTGCAGTCCGGCGCCGTCCCTCCCCAGCGCTTCGTCCAGCGAAGCAAGGCGTTCATGGGTCTGACGATAGGCCTTATGCAGCTCCAGAAAGGCGCGTGTCAATATCGGTGCATTCGATGCGATGAGACGCAAATCAGCGACAGGCGGTGTAACCTCGGCAAAGACCGGGTCGGCCAGCGCCTCGCGCATATCGGTTACCAGCCGGGCCGTATCGCCGGTCGAAAGCTGCGCGACGTCATAGCCAAACTCCTGTGCTAAAGCCAATACCACACCGGTTGAAACCGGGCGGTTGTTGTTTTCCATCTGGTTCAGGTAGGGCAGAGACACGCCAAGCTTTTCAGCAAAGGCTTTTTGCGTCAGTTCCAGTCCGGTGCGCACCTCGCGCAGTTTCGCGCCGGCATAGAGTTTTTGTGTGGCCATCGAGTTTCCCGGTAGGTGATTTGCAGATTTGCTAAGGATCGCCATAGCATTTGCAAACCAACAGGGGCAACTTTTATGTGAAGGAAGCGTCCCGGCGGATCACCCACCAAATCCCTGCAATCGAAAGCAGGGAGCATGTCAGCATAAGCCAGAGCACCGGCGCAGCACCGGTTTCTTCTTTCAGCAACGTGCCTGCAAAGCCGGAAATCGCCGCGCCGCCTCCGATTATCATTGCCCCGCCCAGCCCGGCGGCACTGCCAGCAAGAGAGGGGCGCACGCTCAGCATCCCGGCATTTGCATTCGGCATCACCAACCCGTTGCCCAGCCCGACAATTGTCATGAAGCCAAAGAAAACGACGGCAGATCCATGCCCGGTAAATGTAAGCAACAGGGACAGGGCTAAACCTATGGAAGGCACAATAGTCCCTATCAAAATCATCCGGTTGATCCCCACGCGCATTGAGTAGCGGCCTGAAAAGAAATTACCTACCAGATAGCCAAGGGCAGCGGTGCCAAAGAATAACCCCAGCGCCGTATCCGACAGATGAAATATCTCACTGCCAATAAAGGGTGCCCCGCCGAGGTAGGCGAAAAACGAGCCTGCGGCAAAAGCAGCGGACATGCAGTAGCCCCAAAACCGGTGTGATTTCAGCAGTTTTGGGTATTCGGCCAGTTGGGCCCTGAAGCCTCCATCATTCTTGGTAAAGGTTTCCCCCATATCGAGCCAAGTGAGGGCAAAAACCACAAGTCCCATGCCTAATAAGAGAACGAAATTCGCTTGCCAGCCAAATACCTCTCCGAGGGCGCCACCCAGGGCCGGACCAATCATGGGAACCAGTGACATCCCCATAGTGACATAGCCAATCATCGACGCGGCCTGCGCCGCTGGCACCATGTCGCGCACGGCTGCGCGGGACAAAACAAGACCGGAAACGATGATTGCCTGCATCATCCGGAATGTCAGGAAAACCAATATGTTCGTTGATAAGAGGCAGCCGATCGTGGCGACCACAAAGAGGGCGATTGCCCATAACATAACCGGTCTGCGCCCGTAGCGGTCTGAGATCGGGCCGATGACGATCTGGACCAGCGCACTTACCCCAAGATAGAGCGCGACGGATAGCTGCATGAGGCGGTAATCCGTCTCAAAATACGCCGTCATCTTGGGCAGGGTCGGTAAAAACACGTTCATCGACAAAGCACCGATGCCCGCAAGCACAATCAGGGTTGAAATGTGCGGTGCGGTTGTGGGGGACAAATAGCGTGTTTTTAGGGGGTCGCTCATACCGCAGCGATACGTGGTAAGTGCCGGCTTGTCCATGTTAAACAAAACCTGTCAAAATGTAGGGCAATCGCGAAGTGTGGTTAGCAAATTTGCAATTAGCCAGATACTTGTTGCGGTGAGTTTGCAAATACGCGGTATTTAGCTTTTCCGTTACCCGCCAAATCTGTAACCTGAATTGAAACCAATGGGGTCGTCAGATGAAAGAAATTCTTCAAGAGCTTGAAAGCCGTCGCGAGGCCGCGCGCATGGGTGGTGGGCAGCGCCGGATTGATGCACAGCACAGCAAGGGCAAGCTGACCGCGCGCGAACGCATCGAACTGTTGCTGGACGAGGGCAGTTTTGAGGAGTTCGACATGTTTGTCGCCCATCGCTGCACTGATTTTGGCATGGAGAAGGATCGCCCTGCAGGGGACGGGGTTGTGACCGGCTGGGGTACGATCAACGGGCGTATGGTCTATGTCTTTAGTCAGGATTTCACCGTATTTGGTGGGTCCTTATCAGAAACGCATGCACAAAAAATTTGCAAAATCATGGACATGGCCATGCAGAATGGCGCTCCGGTCATTGGTATCAACGATTCTGGCGGTGCCCGTATTCAGGAGGGCGTTGCCTCGCTTGCCGGGTACGCCGAGGTTTTTCAGCGCAATATTATGGCGTCGGGCGTGGTGCCGCAGATCAGTGTAATCATGGGGCCATGTGCGGGCGGTGCAGTGTATTCACCAGCCATGACCGATTTCATTTTCATGGTGAAAGACAGCTCCTACATGTTCGTCACCGGCCCAGATGTGGTGAAAACCGTGACAAATGAGGTGGTGAGCGCGGAGGAGCTTGGTGGCGCTTCAACCCATACGAAAAAGTCTTCGGTTGCGGATGCAGCCTTTGAAAACGATGTCGAAACCCTGAGCGAAGTGCGGCGGTTGGTAGATTTCCTGCCCCTTAACAACCGATCAAAAGTGCCTGTACGGCCATTTTTTGATGACCCCGGCAGGCTGGATAACAGCCTTGATACTTTGGTACCGGCTAACCCGAACACGCCCTATGATATGCACGAGCTTATCGCGAAGCTGGCGGACGAGGGTGATTTTTACGAAATTCAGGCTGAATTTGCCAAGAATATCGTTACCGGCTTCATCCGGCTTGAAGGCTCGACAGTTGGCGTGGTTGCAAACCAGCCCATGGTGCTGGCCGGCTGTCTGGATATAGATAGTTCCCGCAAGGCTGCGCGGTTCGTGCGGTTCTGTGATGCCTTTGAAATTCCGATCCTGACGTTGGTGGACGTTCCGGGGTTTTTGCCCGGAACTGCACAGGAATATGGTGGCGTCATCAAGCATGGTGCTAAGTTGTTGTTCGCATATGGCGAGGCGACGGTGCCGAAGGTAACGGTCATCACCCGCAAAGCCTATGGGGGTGCCTATGACGTGATGGCGTCAAAGCATCTGCGTGGTGATTTCAATTACGCCTGGCCCAGTGCCGAGATCGCTGTAATGGGGGCCAAAGGCGCCACGGAAATTCTGTATCGCAGCGAATTGGGGGATGCTGACAAAATTGCTGCCCGTACTGCTGATTATGAGGACCGTTTTGCCAATCCCTTTGTTGCGGCCGAACGTGGATTTATTGATGAGGTTATAGCGCCGCATTCCACGCGTAAGCGCGTATGCCGTGCATTTGCTTCGTTGCGCGGGAAAGAGCTTAAAAACCCGTGGAAAAAACACGACAATATACCACTTTGAGGGGGCTTATGCTGCGTTTTTCCGACATATCAACGGACAAGGCTGTGCTCAGGGGCGTCGGCTCGGTTGTTGTTCTGTGTTCGGCAATGGGTCTGGTGCATGCGCAGGATACCATCTCGGTGCCCTCTGGCCAGAAGGTGACGTTTCACGAGGAAATTGTTGATAGTGACGGTCAGGTTGTCCGTTTTCGCTTTGTCGCACCGGCAATTGCCAGGGACGGGGGTGAAATTGGCTTTGCTGAGGCCGAGCCGGATATCATTCACTTGTGCGAGCATTACGCGTTGCCCCGCCTGGCAGACATGATGCCCATTCCGGCACAGATCATTATCAGTCTCAGCGATCGTCCTGTCGAATTTGGATATAGGGATTCGCAAGCCACCCAGTTTTTTGAGGCTTTCACGTCCGAAAACGGCCTGTGTGTCTGGGAGGGACTTTGATGCAAAGGGTTGCCAGATCAGAGGGTATTCCAAGCCCGGGTATTACTTTGCGCGAAGGCGGTCACAACGATTGTCGCCACGATAAACAGATTGAAAAATTTCGGAATTTGAGGTACAATGCCCCTATAGTTTCTAGGCAATATAGGAGGTTAATACCATGCGAGTTTTACTTGTTCTTGCTGTTGGCGCGCTGGGCTTTGCTGCGGCTTGTACGTCCGAAAGAACCCCAATTTATGCTGAACCAACTTTCAATAAACTGGGTGAAATGGAGTGCACTCCGGATCCGAGATATCCTGTGCCACGAGATCCGCAATCCCTTACCCACGCATTGGATATTCTGGGGTATGACGACGAGGTTGTCTATCTACCGCCATGTTGTCCGGAAGGGTATTATCTGGAGCTGCAAACTGTTCCAGGCACACCGCTTACGCACGTGCCGCCTGAAGAACTCGTCTGCGTCCCAATCCCGGACGATGATGACGACGACGATGATGATGATGACAGGCCATGGCCTAACCGCCCCGTCACAGGCGGGCCTACTGTTATTAACGGGTAGTAAATCAGTTCAGGCGCCCAGCGTTGCATACGGAGGGCGCCTATGCTGAAGCACCGTGGGTTTCCCGGTCGCCTTGCCGGAACCGATCACCAGTTTACCATCCGGCGCGACAATAAAAAGGGCGCAACTCCGATCAAGGTGCGTGAGCGGTTTGCAGATCGCCGTCCAGCGGACCGCCGTGCCGATTTAGCATTTATTACCGCACTCTGGGAACATTTCGGCGACCAGCCCTTTGAGCGTGGAAATCTTGATGCAGGCAGGCTTTCGTGGTTGTTTGAACGCGAAGTCGTGGCTGCCGAAGACCCCTTTGATCCGGCCAGTTACGACGCCCTGTTACGACTTGATCTGAACCGGGCACGGGCCAGCTTCCCAGAAGTGTTTGGTTCAGCATCGGCCAAGGGGGAATAGGCATGATTTTGCTTAACCTCCCGAAAACCCGGCAAATATCGGCTCAAACAACACGGGGGGTCAGCTTCCCCTATTCAATAAAAAAATCGCACGGCATGCTTCTTTACATGGCAGCGGCTCTATCCCGGTCGTTTGCCTGGTTTAGTCAAAACCGTTACCCTTCCCCTTGTGTCTGGTTTGGTCCCTCAAAGGTCAAACCAGGCACATTTTTTTCCGCGCAACCTCGATGGTTATCTGACCTAGTCATCCTGTTGGTAAAGGCGGAAATGAAGCGGAGCTTGAAAGCCGCAAGGTGCCACTTCCTGCGATCAACCTATTCACGCAACCGGAGTAGAATGTGCTCAGGTTTCGATTTCTATGCAAAATCACATCGGGCAGTCCCCGTTATGTGCCTTTGAAAGGGGCGGAAATGTTTAAAAAGATCCTGATAGCCAACCGAGGTGAAATTGCTTGCCGGGTGATTAAATCCGCCAGGGAGATGGGGATAAAAACCGTCGCGATCTATTCGGATGCGGATGCAGAGGCGCTGCATGTGAAAATGGCGGATGAGGCTGTGCATATTGGCCCACCCCCGGCCGCACAATCCTATATTGTCATCGACAAGGTCATGGATGCTATACGTCAGACCGGAGCTGAAGCGGTGCATCCCGGGTATGGTTTTTTAAGTGAGAACAGCCTTTTTGCCGAGGCGCTGGAAGCTGAAGGTGTCGTATTCATCGGCCCGCCCAAAGGCGCGATTGAGGCAATGGGGGACAAGATAACCTCAAAGAAAATTGCGCAGGAAGCCGGTGTGCATACCGTACCCGGCTATATGGGCGAGATCGCGGATGCGGACGAGGCTGTGCGAATTGCCGGCGAAGTCGGCTACCCAGTGATGATCAAAGCTAGCGCCGGCGGTGGCGGCAAGGGCATGCGCATTTCGTGGAATGATGACGAAACCCGGGAAGGTTTTGCCAGCTCCAAAAATGAAGCAGCTGCCAGTTTCGGTGATGACCGGATTTTCATCGAAAAATTCATTACCCAGCCGCGCCACATTGAAATTCAGGTTCTGTGCGACGGTCATGGAAACGGTATTTATCTGGGCGAGCGGGAATGCTCGATCCAGCGGCGTAATCAGAAGGTTATCGAAGAGGCGCCCAGCCCGTTTCTGGACGAAGCTACCCGCAAGAAAATGGGAGACGAGGCCGTCGCGCTGGCGCAGGCCGTTGGTTATACATCTGCCGGAACAGTCGAGTTTATTATAGATGGCGACCGTAATTTCTACTTCCTTGAAATGAACACCCGCCTTCAGGTCGAGCATCCAATTACCGAGTTAATTACTGGGGTTGATCTGGTGGAGCAGATGATCCGGGTGGCAAATGGCGAAAAGCTGTCTATTTCTCAGGACGATGTGACATTGACTGGCTGGGCGATTGAAAGCCGCCTGTATGCCGAGGATCCTTACCGCAACTTTCTGCCTTCGATCGGGCGGCTCAGCCGGTATCGTCCTCCGGAAGAGCTGGCCGAGGAAGCCCGCGTTGTGCGTAATGACACGGGCGTTTATGAGGGCGGCGAAATCTCGATGTATTATGACCCCATGATTGCCAAATTGTGCACATGGGGTCCGGACCGGGCTACAGCGATCGAACATATGCGGGTGGCACTGGATAGTTTTGAACTGGAAGGCATTGGCCATAACCTACCCTTCCTGTCTGCGGTGATGGACCATGAAAAGTTCATATCGGGGAACATAACTACCGCCTTCATTGAAGAAGAATACACAGATGGGTTCGAAGGCGTCACGTTAGGCCAAACCGCGCTTCAACGGGTGGCCGCAGCAGCAGCTGCAATGTTCCGGGTTGCCGAAATCAGACGCACCCGGGTTTCGGGTCGCATGGACAACCACGAACGGCGGGTTGGCCGCGACTGGGTGGTGACCTTGGATAACGAAGCATTTTCCCTGACCATTGATGCGGACCCGGAAGGTTCAACAATTACGTTCAATACAGGCGGAGCCATGCGCGTTACCTCTGACTGGACCCCGGGCGATGCGCTGGCGGTGCTGGATGTGGATGGGCAGAAGTTGGTGCTTAAAGTTGGGAAGATTCCAGGAGGATTCCGTCTGCGTACTCGTGGCGCCGATCTGAAAGTTCATATACGCACCCCACGGCAGGCTGAACTGGCAACGTTAATGCCCGAGAAACTGGCACCTGATACATCGAAGTTGTTGTTGTGCCCGATGCCTGGGCTTGTCGTGAATCTTGCGGTGGAAGAAGGGCAGGAGGTCGAAGAAGGCCAGCCGCTTTGCACCATCGAGGCGATGAAAATGGAGAATATCCTCAGAGCCGAGAAGAAGGGCGTAGTTGCGCGGGTCAATGCGGCTACCGGTGACAATCTGGCAGTGGACGAAGTGATCATGGAGTTTGAATAGGTATGGGCCTGACCCGAATTCCCAAATCTTCAGCTATTCGTGGCTTTGCCATTCTGCTGCTGTTGCTGTCAGGGTTGACGGGTTGCGCGCGTCACAATGAGGACCAACTGCGAACCCTGCTCAGTCGGTGGTTCTCGATAGGGGATGTGGCTTATTTCAAGTCCAGGATGTCCTGCACAGCGGCGATGTTTGAGACCCGCTCTAGTCAGGTAAAATCCGCCTTGCGGATTGAGGCCGAAATGACCCGCGCCCTGCGCAATTTGGAAAGAACCGGCATTATGGCGCTGTCACTTGATGAAAAAAGCCCGGATCAGGTTTTTGTTGAAATTACCAATGCCAACCGGAGCCTGGGCCTTGCAGTGCAGGAGGCGGCACTCATGGCACGCGATTGTATGGATGTTGACACCAAAGGCGCCTTTCACGCTGCCCTCTCCAATGTGGAAAGCTTATTTGTCTGGCACAAAGAGGAAGCGGCACTAATTGTTTTTAATCCACAACAAAGGCAGGCTCTGTTCGTCAGTGGAGAGGCTGGATGAGTTATTGGACTGAGTGCTCGTCGCGAATTTCCTGCAGGCGGATCGGCATCTTGTCGATCGAGCGCGTCAGTTCGCGCACCCGCCAAGGCGTTGGTTTACGCAGATATATGGCGCCGTCCTTGCCGATCAGCACCAACATGAAACCTCGCGGGCGCAATTCTTCACGGATGGCAGTGTCGGCCTCGGGGTCCGTATCGGTGATCACCACCACGTCACGGGCTACAAGATCTTCGGATTGTTCGTTAAGAAATTCCATTTGCTGGATAAAACGCGGGTCATTCGGGTTATCCGCAAAGATGACCAGAGGGCGTGCGATCCAAAGAAACTCATCCAGCGTGTGCTCGCCAGCCGAAATTGGGGCGAATTCACCCTCGTCCGCCCAAACGGGCAGGGCCACCACAACCAAGAACATGACAAGACGGATCATATCTTCCCCTTTGCTTACAGATAGATGCTGTCAGGGGGCAGAACAAGGGAACAGGGCGCAGATCGGTGTTTTTCAAAATACCGGAGAATATCCTGCGAAGAATTTTTGCGCTTGTGGCGATGGAAACGCTACAGCAGCAATTGAGGAGTTGAGGAAATGAGCACTGTAAAGGAATGGCAGGAATTGGCGGCAAAAGAGCTCAGAGGACGAGCGCTGGAAGACCTGACCTGGCACACGCCGGAAGGGATTGACGTAAAACCGGTCTATACCGCTGACGATCTGGAAGGGTTGGGGCACATGAACACCTTGCCCGGCCTTGCCCCGTTCACCCGCGGTCCACGTGCCACCATGTATACGGGCCGCCCATGGACCATCCGTCAATATGCGGGTTTTTCCACCGCCGAGGAAAGCAATGCCTTTTACCGCAAAGGGCTGGCTGCCGGTCAGCAGGGGGTTTCTGTCGCCTTTGATCTGGCCACCCATCGTGGCTATGACAGCGATCATCCGCGTGTGGTTGGTGACGTTGGTAAGGCCGGGGTTGCGATCGATTCCGTTGAGGACATGAAAATCCTGTTCGACGGCATTCCGCTGGAAAAGGTCAGCGTGTCGATGACGATGAACGGCGCGGTTATTCCGGTTCTGGCTTCTTTTATTGTGGCTGGCGAAGAACAGGGCGTTGTGCGCGCAAAGCTGTCAGGCACCATTCAGAACGATGTTTTGAAAGAATTTATGGTGCGCAATACTTATATCTACCCGCCCGAACCCTCGATGCGGATCGTGGCGGACATCATCGAGTTTACAAGCCAGGAAATGCCGAAATTCAATTCGATCTCAATTTCAGGCTATCACATGCAGGAGGCAGGCGCGACGCTGGTGCAGGAACTGGCATTTACCCTTGCGGATGGGCGTGAATATGTACGCACCGCACTGGAACGCGGGCTGGATGTGGACGCCTTTGCCGGGCGGCTCAGCTTTTTCTTTGCCATCGGTATGAATTTCTTCATGGAAGCCGCCAAGCTGCGTGCGGCGCGTTTCCTGTGGCACCGGATCATGTCGGAATTTGAACCGAAAAAGCCCGGCTCATCCATGCTGCGCACCCATTGCCAGACTTCGGGTGTCAGCTTGCAGGAGCAAGACCCCTATAACAATGTTGTGCGCACCGCCTTCGAGGCAATGTCCGCCGCTTTGGGGGGGACGCAAAGCCTGCACACAAACTCATTTGACGAAGCGATTGCCTTGCCGACCGAGTTTTCCGCCCGCATCGCCCGAAACACCCAGCTAATCTTGCAAAACGAAACCGGCGTTACCAATGTGGTCGACCCATTGGCCGGGTCCTATTACGTGGAAAAGCTGACCGCAGACCTTATCGAAGAAGCATGGGCCATCATCGAAGAAGTGGACGAGTTGGGCGGCATGACCAAGGCAGTGGCATCAGGTATGCCTAAACTGCGGATCGAAGAAGCTGCTGCACGTCGGCAGGCGGCCGTTGACCGTGGTGACGAGGTGATCGTTGGCGTCAACAAGTTCCGCCTTGAAGAAGAAGATGCGATTGAGGTGCGTGAGATTGACAATTCCGCTGTTCGCGAGGCTCAGGTGGCGCGCCTTGCCAGCATTCGTGACACACGCGATGAAGCCGAAGTTGTGAGAACGCTTGCAGCACTTGAGGCAGGCGCGGCCTCGGGCCGGGGGAACTTGCTGGCGCTGGCAATTGATGCAGCACGCGCCCGCGCCACTGTAGGAGAGATGTCGATGGCTATGGAGAAGGTTTTTGGGCGCCACCGCGCCGAGGTCAAGACCCTGTCAGGGGTTTACGGCGCCGCCTATGATGGTGACGAAGATTTCGCCGCTATTCAGAAGGATGTCGAGGCATTCGCAGAAGAAGAGGGCCGTCGCCCCCGCATGCTGGTGGTCAAGATGGGGCAAGACGGTCACGACCGCGGTGCCAAGGTCATTGCCACGGCTTTTGCCGATATCGGCTTTGATGTTGATGTCGGTCCTTTGTTCCAAACCCCGGAAGAGGCAGCGCGCGACGCGGTCGACAATGACGTGCATGTAGTGGGTATTTCCAGCCAGGCGGCTGGGCATAAGACATTGGCGCCCAAACTGGTCGAGGCGTTGAAGGAAGCGGGGGCTGAGGATGTGGTGGTCATTTGCGGCGGGGTTATTCCGCAGCAGGATTATGAGTTTCTTTATGCCAACGGGGTGAAGGCAATTTTTGGCCCCGGTACAAATATTCCCGAGGCCGCGCAAGATATCCTGCGACTGGTGCGCGGTGCCCGCGTTTAGATATGCTGGCGGCGCTTGACCATATCGTCATATGCACCGAGACGCTTTTGCAAGGTGTTGAAGAGGTCGAAACAGCGCTGCGCGTCCCCATGTCCGGAGGGGGCTCGCATGTTGGAATGGGAACGCATAACAGGTTGCTGTCATTAGGGCCTGAAACTTATCTAGAGGTCATAGCCCCGAACCCCTCGGATCCTAATCCCAAAAGATCACGAATGTTCGATCTTGACTGTTATCAGGGTGGTCCAATGCTCAACAATTGGGTGTTACGTACGCAAAGTGTAAGTGCGACTATGCGCAATGCACCGGAAAACCTCGGGGAAATACTGCCCTTAAGCCGCGGTGATTTTCGTTGGCTTATGACTGTACCCCCAGATGGCAAGCTGCCATTTGAAGGCGCATTCCCAGCCTTGATCGAATGGCAAAGTGCGCACCCCGCCCCGATGTTACCCGATGTCGGCTGTCAACTCATCGGGCTTGAGATAACCCACCCGGAAGCCAAGAAATTATCCGATGCCCTGGCCCCGATTTTGTCAGATCCGAGGGTAAGTATTTCCACCGGTCCGGGGATATCCATGCGTGCCGAAATAGACACGCCATCCGGGATAAAAGTGCTGCAATGATCATCCGGGACGCGCAGGCAGACGACGTTAGGGCGATCGCTGATACCTGGAATCAGGTGATCCGCGATAGCACGATCACTTTCACCAGTGAAGAGAAAACCAACGTCGAGATTATGAAGCAGATCGATACCTCGGAAGTCTTTTTGGTGGCAGAGGATACGGGTCGTCGCGTGGTGGGTTTTTGCACCATGGGGGAATTTCGCAATGGCCCGGGATATGTTGGCACGCGCGAGGTGACGCTGCATCTGGCTGCTGAGGCGCGTCGCAAGGGGGCTGGTCGCGCTTTGATGGTCAAACTCGAAACCCACGCACGTAAACTGGATATTCACGTATTGATCAGCGCCATTTCCGGCACGAACACCGGGGCTCTGGCCTTTCACAGGGCCCTTGGTTTTGATGAGGTTGGGCGCTTGCCCGGTGTCGGGCTAAAGTTTGGTCGCCGGCTTGACCTTGTTTTGATGCAAAAGTCCCTGTGCCCCCCTGACACTTCCCTCTGAAACCGTTATTCAGGCCATATGTCGCTCTGGACACGTATATCTGACGCGCTGGCCGCGCTAACCTCTGGCGAAAGCCTGTCCGAGGTTTTTTCGCATTTGCGTACGGCACCGGAAAAGCGTGTGGGCTTTGCCATTGCGGTGATCGCGCTGGGTGCAAAAATGGCCAAGGCGGATGGGCAGGTAACGCGCGACGAGGTCACTGCCTTTCGCGAGGTGTTTTCCATCCCGCGCGGTGACGAAAAAAGTGCAGCCCGCCTGTTTAACCTTGCCAGACAGGATGTTGCCGGGTTTGAACAATATGCCGGTAAGATCGCCGCCATGTTCGGGGAAGATGATGCCGCCCTTTGCGACCTGATGGAGGGGCTGTTTTTCATCGCTGTCGCTGACGGTGAATACCACCCCGCCGAAGATGACTTTCTGTCGCGTGTCGCAGGTATTCTTGGGTTTGACGAGCGCCGCTTTCGCGCCTTGCGCGCGCGGTTTGTACCCGATGCAGCACCCGATCCTTACGAGGTTTTGGGGGTCAAACCAACCGATCCTATCAAAGACATACGCGCAGCCTGGCGTATGGAAGTGCGCGAAAGCCACCCTGACAGGATGATTGCGCGGGGTGTTCCGGAAGAGGCGGTTAAACTGGCTGAAAAGCGTCTGATTGCTGTTAACCGTGCCTGGGAAGAGATCAGCGAAGGGCGGATCTGATATGCGCATCGCCACGTATAATGTGGAATGGTTCAACGCGCTTTTCGATGACAATGGCGGGCTTTTGGAAGATGACCAATGGTCTGGCCGCCACAATGTGAAACGGGGCGAACAGTTAGCGGCCCTTGGTATCGTCTTCACGGCGCTGGATGCTGATGCAATAATGGTGATTGAGGCCCCGGACGACAACCGGCAACGCGCCAGCGTGCCGGCACTTGAAAATTTCGCGCAGAAATACGGGCTTCGTGCCAGAAAGGCGCTGTTGGGGTTTCGCAATGCTACCCAGCAGGAAATCGCCCTTCTGTACAATCCCGACGTGTTGGTGGCCGAACATGATCCGCAAGGCGAACAGACAGGCAAATCGGGCTCTCCGGACGCGCCACGTTTTGACAGCGTGTTTCGCCGCGATGTTGACGTTGATGATGCGCCCGAACTGATCCGTTTTTCCAAGCCACCATTGGAGGTGCACCTGACATTGCGCGAAACCGGCGAAGAGCTGCGCCTAATCGGTGTTCACGTGAAATCCAAGGCGCCGCACGGGGCGACCAACCCGGATGAAATCATGCGTATCGCTATTGAAAATCGCCGCAAGCAGATGGCGCAATGTATCTGGCTGCGGCAGCGCGTTGACGCACATCTTGCTGCCGGTGACAGGTTGATTGTGCTAGGGGATTTCAATGACGGTCCGGGTCTGGATGAATATGAACGTCTGTTTGGCCGATCCGGGGTCGAGGTGGTGTTGGGCGAGGACGGCAAGACCAGGTTGCACGACCCCCATGCGCGCATGGCGCTTGGTAGTCGCGTAAGCGCACATCCGGTCACAGCCCGGTTCTGGTTGAACTCAGAAAACCGCTTCCTGCAGGCGCTGCTTGATTATGTCATGCTATCCCCTGATCTATGTGCAACCGGGCCACAATGGCGGATTTGGCATCCGTTTGATGATCCGGTCTGTTATCAGGTGCCGGAATTGCGAGAAGCGTTGTTGACAGCCTCGGATCACTTTCCCGTCTCAGTTGACCTTGAGCTTTGAAAAAAGCCTGCGCCAACCTATATAGTTATCATGTATAAAACCGCTCTCCTTTGCTTGGCTCTGACCATGTCCCCGATCTCCGCCAATGCGCAGGAGGAAAATTCCGACCTGTCTCAGGGCGCTGAACTGCTCAGTGAAGGTACTCGTTTAATCCTGCGTGGACTAATGGATGAGCTTGAGCCGGCTGCAGAAGGCTGGGCCAGGCTGCTGGAAATGCTGAATGATTTCAGCGCCTATGAAATGCCCGAGATGTTACCCAATGGTGATATCATTATCCGCCGCAAAGCCCCGCTGGTGCCTGACACGAGTGAAGATGGTGAAGTTGACCTTTAGCTAGGACAATTCCATTTCGGGACCCTTCCTTCCTCTTGCCAAAAATATCCATGCGGGCGGCTGATTTTCAAGACTTGCATGAAATTAGCTCAAACACTGTCTTACGCCGAGCGTAGCGAGGCGCTGGTCGGATGGCGCAGCCATTCGAACCCCGTCAGGGCAGATGGATGACCCCTTCTGCATCCAATGCCTGTGCAAGGGTTGAAAAGCGCGCCTGTGCAACTTCACCAAAAAGATCACCGGCCTTTTTGTGGACTTTTAGGTGAAGCTCTCGTTTTTGCGGGCGCCATTTTAGCTCGGCTTTGCCTGCCGGATTGTTCACGGCAAACATAGCCCCGAATCGCATGGCTTTTCCCAGTATCGCGGCGCGGTGTTTTTCTTTGTCGGACAAGATCGCAAAAAGCGGCTCATACCGGCTGCCGGATGCGCTGTTTTTGTATCTGTGCAATAGTGCCAACCCTAAAAACACCCGCTCTTCATGGGTCAACCCACCCAGGTTGGCACGGGTGGCGTTGTCAAAACACACTTCGTGGCGAAAATCCGGATGGGCGCGCCAGGATACGTCATGCAAGAGGCAAGCAGCCTTGATCATACGTCGTTCAGGCGCACGGACTGATTTGTAGAGCGGCGTGATGAACTCGAACAGGTCCTTGCCAAAGCCGGGATTGCGCGCGTCTTTTTGCTCGGCAAAACGACATGCTTCAATCAACGGATCGCGTTTGCGCAGTTTTTTAGGCATTTGTTCATACAGCATACCTTCGCGGATACCATAGGCGGAAATGGCAATCTCTTTAGGTCGGAAACGGCGCATCAGGGCCTTGAGAACGATCGCTGCAACGGGCACCAGCGCCATGCGGGCAGGCGAGGTGCCGGTTTGTTGGCGTAACGCCTCAATGTCTTCGCCGGCGATCCAATTCAGGGTTTTGGTCAGGGACGAAGGGGTCATCCGGTATTCGTGCAACACGGTCAGAGGATATTCACGCCTGAGCATATCCAGCCGGGCAATTGCCCGCCATGATCCTCCGACAAGGAACATCCGCGTATGATCATCCCCCATTTTTTCCGCCAGATCTTCAATGATATCAGTGATATGTCGCTTAAGCCCGGCCTTGCCACCCGCAACACCTGCTAGTTTCAGTGGCCCTAGCGGTGAGGTGATCCGTTTGCCAACCTTGCCGTCCTCGACCCGGGCCAGCTCCATCGACGAACCGCCAATGTCGCAAACCAACCCCCTCGCTTCGGGCCAGCCCAAAAGCACCCCTTGCGCGGACAAACGGGCCTCTTCCGCGCCATCGATGACATATAGGTTCAGGCCGGTTTCGCGCAAAACCTGGTCGCGAAATTCCGGGCCATCCGTAGCCTCGCGCACTGCCGCCGTGGCCACGGCGGTTAGCGGCGGAAGTCGCATGCCTTTGGCCAAAAGCTGAAAGCGTTTGATCGCAGACAAAGCGCGTGCACGCCCCTCAGGGTTCAGCATTCCCGTCTGAGCAAACCCGGCCCCCAAACCACATAGAATTTTTTCGTTGAAAAAATAGGCAGGGCTGCGCGCCGCGCCGTCAAACACCACCAGCCGCACCGAGTTTGAGCCCACATCGACAACCCCGACCCGCGACAGGGCGCGGGCTGAAGGGTCGTTAAAAATCGGCCGTCCAAACGGCCCCCACTTATCGGGTTTTGCGCTCATCTATATTCTCCCCCGGCTCAGACTGCCCCGCACGGGGAAGAAAATCAATCTTGTGAATGTGTCAGCTCGGGAACGTCCTTGGCGCCAGCAGAACCGCGCCCGGACAGGGAAGGGTACTCCATAAAGAACCGGTGGCACGAGAAGGGTGCTTCGATTTTGCTCAGATCCGGTCGGTCAAAGCCGCCATCGGGCCGCATTACCCAGCTCTGCGCCTCATCCGCCAGATTGGCGGCCATGATCTGGCTCATTATCTGGGCTTTTACGGTCGCATTTTTGACTTCAACCAATGTCTCCACCCGCCGGTTCAGGTTACGTCCCATCCAGTCCGCTGAAGACATGTAAACCCGTGCTTTCTTGGACGGTAAATCATAGCCGCCACCGAAACAGACGATGCGCGAATGTTCCAGAAAACGTCCAACGATGGATTTCACCCGAATGTTTTCTGACAGCCCTTTTATGCCGGGTCTGAGCGCACAAATACCACGCACGACCAGCGAGATTTTCACGCCTTTTTGCGAGGCCGCATAGAGCGCGTCAATGATATCTTCTTCAACCAAAGAATTCATCTTGGCCCAGATTGATGCCGGTTTACCAGCCTCTGCGAGAGCGCCTTCTTGTGCAATCTTGTCCAGCAGAGTTTGCTTGAGTGTCAGGGGTGAAATTGCCAGACTTTCCAGCTTGTCCGGCGGGGCATAGCCCGAGATGTAGTTAAACACCTTGGTCGCATCGCGGCCCAGTTCCACATCGCAGGTAAACAGGCTGAGGTCGGTATAGATACGCGCCGTGATCGGGTGGTAATTGCCGGTGCCGAAATGGGTGTAGGTGACCAGCCGGTCCCCCTCGCGCCGTACAACGGTCGAGATTTTGGCGTGGGTTTTATAATTAATAAAGCCGTAGACAACCGTGGCACCAGCCCGTTCAAGGCGCCGCGATTGCAGGATATTCGCTGCCTCGTCAAATCGCGCCTTTAGCTCGACCAAAGCCGTAACAGACTTGCCCATTTCGGCGGCTTCGCACAGGGCGGTGACAATCGGGCTGTCGCGGGAGGTGCGGTAAAGCGTTTGCTTGATGGCCACCACATCAGGGTCGCGCGCCGCCTGATTGAGAAATTGCACCACAAGGTCGAAACTTTCATATGGGTGGTGCAGCAGCATATCTTTTTGCCGGATCGCGGCGAAGATGTCGCCATCATGATCCTGAACGCGCTCCGGTACCCGGCTTGAAAAGCTGGGCCACAGAAGATCCGGACGTTCATCCAGCACGAGCTGGCCCAGATCGGCCATGCCGATCAACCCGTCAACCTCGACGATCTCGTCGTCTGACACCCGCAATTCCCGTTTGATCATCTTAAAAAGTCCGGCAGGAGCACGGGCCGTGATTTTCATACGCACAACTTCGCCCCGGCGGCGGCGTTTCAGAGCGGTCTCAAATTCGCGCACCAGGTCTTCGGCTTCTTCTTCAAGCTCCAGATCACTGTCGCGCAAAATGCGAAAAGCGCAGGAGCCTTTGACTTCGTAGCCGGGAAACAGGCTGCAGATATACTCCAAAAGCAGGTCTTCAAGCGGCAAAAAGCGTGAAACCCCATCGGGGGCGGGCAGGCGGATGAAGCGGTCAATCTGGTGCGGGATCGGCAAAAGCGCCTGCATCTTCATTTTGTCGCTGGTACGCTCCAGTTGCAAAGCAAGGGCAAATCCTTCGTTCGGAATGAACGGGAAAGGGTGCGCCGGGTCTACGGCAAGCGGAGACAAGACCGGGAATACCTGGGTCAAATAGGCGTCATCAAGAAAGTCGCGGTCTTCTTTCGTCAGCGTGTCTGGGGTGCACAGAGAAATGCCAGCCGCCTGCATTTCGCCCATGATCAGATCGAAGCTTTCCTGCTGGCGTGTCATAAGGCGGCGCGCCTCGGCATTAATCAGCACCAGTTGTTCTGCCGGGGTCAACCCGTCGGCGGCCGGAGTGTTCACTCCTTCACGCACCAATTCACGCAGTCCGGCGACACGCACGGTGTAGAACTCGTCCAGATTTGTGGCGGAGATCGACAAAAACCGCAGGCGCTCAAGCAACGGAATGCGGGTGTTCTCCGCTTCCTCCAGAACGCGCCAGTTAAAGCTGAGCCAGCTAAGTTCGCGGTTGAAAAACCGCTTGGGGCCTTTGGTTTCTTCGGCGGGAAGGGTTTTGGCCTCGGGGAAGTCGTTATGCAGGAAATCGACAAGTGTCATGATGATGCTTCGCACATAATAAGGTTTTGGAAGGCTATGTTATTGCCCGGTTTTAGCCTGATTGTCCAGCACCTCGGAGGCCAGTTTTCGGGTAACTGCGCGCTTTTGGCTCAGGGCTGCTTTGTCCAGCACCTGAACCAGACGCGCAGCCTCTGCCAGTGATCGGTGCATGCGTGGGGTCAAGTAGCTGATCAACGCGTGGTTTACGTTAACTTGCCGGTCCTGAAACAGCTTTACCAGCACAGCGGCAAGCAGGGTGTCATCTGGCGGATCAATCTGGGCGATCGCGGCCGCGTTCATGCGGCTTGAGAGGTCAGGCAGGGTCATCCCCCAATCGCGAGGCGGAGTTCGTGCTGTCATCAGCAAATGACCCCCTTCCGCCAGAACCAGATTATGCAGGTGAAATAGCGCGGTTTCTGCACCGTTCTGATCTGCTATCCGGTCTACATCTTCAATAGCCACATTCGCCCCGGCAAGTGATCCTGCGTCCAGGTCTTTCAGCAGATCTGCGCCGATGATTTGCGCGCCAGAGCTTTCCGCCCAGACATGTACCAGATGCGTTTTGCCAGACCCTTCCGGCCCGGTCAGGATCAGTTTGCCACCCGGCCAGTTTTCCGGCTGTTCGATGGTCTGAAATGCCAGCGCATTCGACGGTGAGACGAAATAGTCACCGCGCGAGCGGTTTTCCACCACCGGCAGATCGAAGGTGAATTGTCGGTCCATTAATCGTCCAGTGAAGTGGGCTTGCCCGCAAGGCCCTGATAGAGCCGCCCGGCCTTGTATTGCCCCATGAAGAACCGTGTCACCACCCCTATTGCAGCAGCGACCGGTACCGCGACCAGCATCCCGACAAAACCAAACAGCGCCCCGAAGGCAGTCAGCGCGAATAACAACCAGACCGGGTGCAGGCCAACGGATGTACCAACCATTTTGGGGGTCAGCACATTGCCTTCGATCACCTGCCCGGCGACAAAGATGCCGGCAACCAGCGCGATGCGAAACCAGTCTGTTGCATAAGTAATCGTGTCTCCGTCAACCACTTCAACGGAACTCCAGAACTGGAATAGTGCAAGGCCAATCGCCAGCCCGCCGCCGATCAGGGCGCCGACATATGGAATGAAGGTCAAAATGCCGGCAATGGCACCGACCACCAGCCCAAAGCTTAGCCCTACAGCCATCAGTGCGATGGCATAATAAGCCCCCAGGATTAGGCAGACCGTGCCCATGCCGCGGACGAAACTGGCCAATGTGCCATCAATATCGCTGACCAGTTGGCGGATAACCGGTGCATGGTCGCGCGGGAGCATATCGTCCACTACGCGCACCATCCGATCCCAATCCAGTAACATGTAGAAAGCGACCACCGGTGTAACCACCAGTAATATCACAACATTCACGAAACTCATGGCGGATGAAACAATTGAGCCGACAAACTCTCCCCCACGTGATTGTATGGTTTGACCCAGGGAATACAGCGATTGGCGAATGACACTATCTTCGTCCATCAGTGAGGGGAAGCGCCCGGTTAGAAAGCTTTGCAGGTCCGTGAACAGCGACGGCGCCACATTGACCAACGCAATAGTTTGATTCACCAGACTTGGCACTACTGCCAAGACAAGAATAATGAATAATAACACCGCAGTAAGAGTGATGATCACCGTCGATATTGCCCGGCTTAATCCAAGGCTTTCGAGCCGGTCTGCCACCGGGTCAAGAAAGTATGCGATGGCTGATCCCAGTACGAACGGCAGAATGACGTCGCCCAGATACCACAATCCGACAAAGAAAATGATTGCGGCAATGGTCCAAAATTTAACCTGAGTGCTTGCTGTCAGTGCCATTTACTGGGCCTCCCTCAGGGATACATCGCCCATGAGGCGGGGTGTTTCAAGGGCTGGTGCGGGTTGTGCGCTTGCCCAAGCCCACCTCAGAGGCTAGACGGAGCCTGACAAAAACATGTATAAAGGCCCGCCCCATGCGTCTGACCCGCTATTTC
The DNA here is from genome assembly GCA_964550345.1 of uncultured Aliiroseovarius sp. Classification (GTDB taxonomy): domain Bacteria; phylum Pseudomonadota; class Alphaproteobacteria; order Rhodobacterales; family Rhodobacteraceae; genus JAAEUB01. The sequence goes on from CAZJYZ010000031.1 coordinate 30,985, forward strand.
CTGCCCGTCCTCAAGGAAAACCCTGCCGAAGCGCAAATTGTCAGCCACCGGCTGATGCTGCGTGCAGGCATGATCAAACAGGCCAGCGCCGGTATCTATTCCTGGCTGCCGATGGGCCTGAAGGTCATGCAGAATATTGAACGGATCGTGCGGGAAGAACAGGCGCGCGCCGGGCACTTGCCAGTTTTGATGCCGACCATTCAATCTGCAGATTTGTGGCGCGAAAGCGGGCGCTATGACGATTACGGCGAAGAAATGTTGCGTATGAAAGACCGTCACGGCCGTGATATGCTCTTTACCCCCACCGCCGAAGAGCTGATAACCGATATTTTCCGGGCTCATGTGTCCAGCTACAAAGACCTGCCCCTGACGCTGTATCAGATTCAGTGGAAATTCCGCGATGAAATCAGGCCGCGTTTTGGTGTCATGCGCGGGCGGGAATTCTATATGAAAGACGGCTATAATTTCGACATAGATTATGAACACGCTCTGCACGCCTATAACCGCCACATGGTCAGCTATCTGCGCACCTATGAACGTATGGGCCTGCAAGCTATCCCAATGCGTGCTGATTCCGGTCCCATCGGCGGGGAAGACACGCATGAGTTTCTGGTTCTGGCAGAAACGGGCGAAAGCGAAGTTTTTTATGACAGCGCCATAACAGGGCTGACCCTGGGTGACCGTGAAATTGATTATACCAACTGGGACCAATGCGCGCTCATCGCCAATGAATGGACCAAGCCCTATGCGCGTACGGATGAAACCCACGACGAGGCGCAGTTCAATCAGGTGCCAGAGGCGCGGCGTAAGGTAAGCCGTGGTATCGAAGTGGGGCAAATATTCTACTTCGGCACTAAGTATTCCGACGCCATGGGTGCCACGGTGGTGAATGACAAAGGGGAACAGGTTCCCGTTCATATGGGCAGCCACGGCATTGGTGTCAGCCGTTTGCTGGGTGCCATCATCGAAGCCAGCCATGACAAAAACGGTATTATCTGGCCCGAAGGTGTGACGCCGTTCCATTGTGGCATCGTCAATCTGCGTCAGGGAGATGCGGGGACGGACCACGCCTGCGAGGACCTCTATGCAGCCCTGACCGCTGCCGGTCTGGAGCCGCTTTATGATGATCGTGACGAGCGCGCCGGGGCCAAGTTTGCGACGATGGACCTGATTGGCCTGCCCTGGCGGATCACCGTGGGGCCACGGGGCGTAAAAAATGGTGTGGTCGAACTGACCTGCCGCAAAACCGGGGAAAGTGAAGAACTGAAGCCTGAATTGGCTGTTGCCAGGGTTAAAGAGATATACGCCGGTATTTAGGGCGGGTTCGAATTGCGATGCAATCCGAACAACCGGGGGGCCAGCCCCCCGGACCCCCCGAGGTATTTTGCCAAGATGAAGAAGCGTGAATTTGCAGGCGAATCGCGGGCGGCTTGACCCGATCATTGCTTTGGGCCAGAATCTGCGCAGAAACCCGAAAAGGGGACGCAGGTGATCAGAACACTCAGTATGGCGGGTGGAATAGCCGGGGCGGTCGCCTTGTCGCAATTCCCAGAGTTCAGCCAGCAATATATGCAGCGTCTGTCGGGCGCGGTGGATGAGTTGCGCGCGGTTACTGTAGCTTTTGATCTGACGGCATCATTGTCCGGATTGTCACGCGATGAAGCGCTGGCGCAGATCCGAGGCTCGCAGTTTCAGGACGATTTACGGGAAAACCTGTCTGCCAGCATGACGCGTTATGATCGTTTGAATGCTGATTATCAGGCCCTTGCTGGAAATGATCCTTTGGCCCGGCTGGCATCAGCCTGGCGGTTTCGTGACGTTGAACTGGCGCGCCGCACCTGGGAGGAATTCCGCCCCGCCGTGCCTGTAACAAGTGACGGTTTGATTTGTGCCGGGATCGGATATGGCGGCGGCTGGCTTCTGGTTTCGCTGATTTTGGGCCTGCTGATGCGGCCCCTTCGCCGGTTTGCCTAGCCCACCAACATTTTTAATCCTTGTGTGACATCGGTACGCATTGCCCGTCTCAGGGCGGGTTCGTCACCGGCGGCAAGGGCTGCCAGTATTGGGCGGTGATGCTTTTGTAAGTCGGTACGCGGCCGCGTCTCATACAATACGCGCATTGTCGGGCCCAGTTGTAGCCAGATGGTTTCAGCTAGTGCCAGCATGGCGGGTGCCTGGGCACGCAGATAGATCATGCGGTGAAATTCCAGATTAGTGCGCAGGTAACATGCGGCATCCTGCTTTGCCACGCATTCAGAAACGCGTGCATTAATCGACCGCAGCCGGTCAATCAATGCCATATGGGCGCGTGGCAAGGCGCGCGCGGCCAACTCCGGCTCGAGCAAGCCGCGCAGGGCTGTAAGCTCTTCAATTCGCTCATGGCTAAGCTCCGGTGTCGATATGCGGCCGGTTGCCGATAGGGTCAGCGCCCCCTCTGCGGCAAGTCGTCTGACTGCTTCGCGCGCAGGGGTCATGGAGACGTCAAATTCCTTACCTAACCCCCGTAAGGTAAGGGCGGTTCCCGGTGCCAGTTCGCCATGCATGATGCGTGTACGCAAGTTGCGATAGACCCGTTCATGGGCTGAGCTGGCGGGATCTGGGTTAAGGCGGGGTTGTAAAGCCATGGCCTATTGTGATCACAAATTCAGCGGGGGTCAATCACGGAAGCGATAGGCGTGTAAAACTGCACCATTTTCGCGCAACCAGCGGCGTGGTTCGCTATAGTTCGGCAAAAGCCGCTCAACGTGCCCCCAGAAAGCTGCAGAGTGGTTCATTTCCAATAAATGTGCTACTTCATGCGCTGCTACATAGTCCAGAACCTCAACCGGAGCCATAACTAGACGCCAGGAATACATTAACCGGCCTTCGGCAGAGCAGGAGCCCCAGCGCGACCGGGTATCGCGTAAGGTAATACCGGAGTATTGCCGTTTCAGTGAGGTCGCATGGCGCGTTGAAGCCTCGGCCAGCCGCAGGCGGGCATGGTGTTTGAACAACGCGGCCAAACGAGGGCCGGTTTTTTCTGGCGCTGAGGTTGGCAGTGTGATCACGCCTTCCCCCAGCCGCGCTGCCCGGCCACCACTGGCCACCAATGGGTGCATTTCACCGGCAAACATGATCTGCGTTCCTGGACGCAGAACTACCTGGGTTGGCGTTTGAGCAAGATGTCGGCGGATCCAGCTTTCACGCTCGCGGGCGAATGCTTCGGCCTCATGATGGCGCGCATGTTTAGGCAGAGACAGAGTCACCCGACCGTCCAGACGTGAAACCCGCAGAGACAGGCGCCGGGCGCGCGGTGAGATACGCAAGCTGACTTCGATGGTCGGATCACCCTGTAAGATCACATTTTTCATTTATTTGCCCTCACTACAGGTGCCGTTACGTCTGTTTGGAAGGTCGCAGGTCTCGAAAGCCTTTGACACCCCGCCCTAGCTGTGGCACTTGGCATCGAATCTCGCACGACGCATCGGCTACGAAAAGGGGTAATCCATGCCCAAGGAAGAATGGGGCACAAAACGTGTCTGCCCAACAACCGGAAAACGGTTTTATGATCTGAACGCTGACCCCATCGTCAGCCCATATTCTGGTGAGGTGGTGACACCTGATACAGGCAAGGCCAACCGTACCATGGTTGCCGACAAGGCCGACAAGGCGTCAGAGGCAAAAGAAGCCGAAGACGAGGCCACTGACGTACTTGATGAGGACGATACCGCGGATATGGATCTGGGGGATGACGTTCTGGATGACGATGATGACAATGACGATGTTTCATTGGATGAGATCGCCGACGTTCCTGCCGACGACAGCGACGACTAACGCGGCGTATCACGGGCAAATTTTTCGCTTGAACTGATCAGGTGCATTGCCTAAACACCGCGCACAGATGCGGGTCTGCACCCGCAAATGGGGCCTTAGCTCAGCTGGGAGAGCGCTTGCATGGCATGCAAGAGGTCAGGGGTTCGATCCCCCTAGGCTCCACCAAACTCCTTTCATAATTTAGCTAGTATTTAGAACGGGTTACGAGGTAACCGGTTACCTTTCTTGCATCCGGTCACCATTTTGCATGCAGTCTCGGGTCACCATCGGGTCACTTGGTAAGCTCGGCTTAATTCACTGAAACGCTCCAGGAACCGCGTCCGGGCCACCTCGGGCGCCCATGCCTTGATCCGGTTCGCGTCTTTCACGGGCGGTGCATTTGGCGGCCAGGGTTCTGGTTCTTCCACCATCAAAACCAGCTTCTCATCGATCAGCAGTTGGGTATCTGCGCGTTTCAATTCCGGGTCCTTGAACAATGATGCATCGATTCCAAAGTGCGCACCAATTGCGTCTTCCATCCTTGCTTCGTACAATTGAAACTCCGACAAAAGCTTCTTCAGCGGTGAAGGTACATCGCCCAGATAAGCCTCCGCAGCGTCATGCAGCAATCCCACCAAGGCCAACTCGGGATTGATCTCATGGGATACGTGAACGCTGTGCTCGGCCACCGAGTAGAAACGTGTGCAATGAGCATTAAAACGGCAAAGCAACGAAAGGGCGTAGGCAATGTCTTCAATGTCGACAAGGTCAGGGTCAGGCTCCTCAAGAGGGAACTTCTTGCCGCTGATCGTTTGGATCCAAGCCTGCTCCGACATGGTCACCCCTCCCTCTTTGCATCCGTTGATCGTACCGTTCCATTGTAGCCGGTCAACTCGAAGTGAAGCGATAGGGAAAATCTGACTGGTTGGCCGCCAGCGTGAGCGTTCAGGATGCTCACGAGACAATCCAGCTTGTTCCCACTCCAGCTTTGCTCACCGCGCCGTGCTGCCCAGTTCACCTGCTCCGGAATCTTGATCGACAATGCCGCCGCTAAACCCGTTCGTTCCTCTACCATTGCCATCTCCCCAAAAAATGTCAGGAAAATAAACACTTTGAAACTGCCCAACAATCCCTTTTGTTAGGGGCGGATGACGAGGCAGGGTTGGGCGAGGATGTCGTGGCCCGTTTCCACCCAGCCGGTGCGTGCCATGCAGGCTCCGGCCAGGGAAAGAGCGCAAGGCTCGGAAACGGCGTTGGCAGCATTCAGATCGGGCAGAGCCGCCATGAAGCCGCGCGCTGCGTTCAATGCATCCAACTCGTGCTCACCAGGTGCAGCGTGATTTGCACCGCTCACGAAGGCTTCGAATATGAGCAGATCAAGGTCAGTCGGCCAGTTCGTCCAGTCAAGAATTGCGAACTTTCTGGGCAGCCGTTTACGTAGTCCGGTTAGCACATGGCTTACAACTGCCAGCCCGATCGTGGTGACAGTGGCCCCGGCGCCCGCTGACCAGGGTTTGCCGTTTTCACCGGCTCGTTGCGCCGTTAGCTTGTTCAAAGGCCTGCCTATTGGGACGAACAAGGGCGCCTCAAAACCCAGGGCTGCGGGTTTGCCATCTGCCAGTTCGGAAAAACGCTCGATGAATGCATCCAGGTCTTGGCCTGTTTCTTCAGTGACTCCTGTTAGGATCGCCCAGCCGATGTTCTTTGGCGACCCAACATCTATGACCGCGACAACAATATCTGGCGAGGGTATGACCAATCAGTTTCTCTTCATGATAAGGAAGGAGGTGTCAGGGGAATACAGTGCATCAACGTATTGCCCGCTCTGTCTGACGTCAGCACTCGTTGGAGAGGAATGAGGGTTTAGCTAACGGAGGATT
>CAZJYZ010000032.1:0-36621 GCA_964550345.1 uncultured Aliiroseovarius sp.
CCGTGCTGTAATTTTCAAACGTGAATTCAGGCGGCGAGGTTACGGTGACGAACACACGCTGGCCCCGTCCGGACATTTGATCCTCAGACCCCGACCATACATAGTCACCGTTCGCAGCAACCTCTATGCTTTCCCCATCGCCTAGGTCGGCAATTTCACCGGGGGCATAGATGGCAGGCTCACGCGAAGACGTCCCCCAGAGGGTAAGGGTCGCCGCGTCCCCTTCTTCAAACAGGTTTCCCCTCACAAAAAAGACACCGCCTTCGTCCACCCGAAAATCATCCGGGTCCGCCGCACGCATCTGCAATACCTGTTCCGAGCTGAACAGCGCCTTCCACCAGCCTGAGCCTGAAATCTGGTCAGCGGTACGGAAGGAAGATACAAAAAGGCCGATCGTCGGGAAAAGCCACAATAGAACAAGGGCAAGAACCGAAATTTGCACCACCCAGTTCAGGGTGGATTTGCTACCTGCTATCTGGCTCATCAGCGCATCTCCTTGCGGGCGTTATAGACGTTCCAGATGAGGATCGGACTGACCAGTAACATGATGATAATTGCACTGGCTGAGCCTACGCCCCAGTCATTGGCGCGAAACAGCTTGTCGAACATATAATTGGCCAGAACCTGAGTTTCCCACTGGCCGTTGGTCATGGCAAAAACGATATCGAAAATCTTCAACACCACCAGCGTGATCGTCGTCCACACAACGACAATCGTGCCCTTGATCTGTGGGACTTTGATTTTGAAGAAAATCTGGAAAGGCCCGGCACCGTCGATCACCGCTGCTTCAATGGTGCTCTCGGGAATACCGCGAATGGCAGCGGACAGGATCACCATGGCAAAGCCTGTCTGGATCCAGACCAACACCGCCATCAGGAAAAAATTATTCCAGAATGGCACGGTCAGCCAGACGATCGGGCTGTCTCCGCCCAACTGCAAATAAAGTGCGTTAAGAATGCCTATTTGCTCCTGCCCCAATGGGCGCGCGTCGTATACAAGCTTGAAGATCACCGCTGCACCAACAAAGGAAATGGCCATCGGCATGAAAATCAGCGACTTGGCCAGATTGCCCCACTTTATTCGGTCTGTCAGCTGGGCCACCAGCAAGCCAAAAGCGGTAGAGGCTGCGGGAACCACGATCAGCCACATCATGTTATTGCCCAGCGCTTCCCAAAACTTACTTTCACCAAACATCTGACTGTAATTGTCCAGCCCGACCCAGGCAAAACCTCTGCTGCCATCAGGGAGGACAACCCGCTCGGTAAGGGACAGGCGCAATGTCTCAATTACCGGATAGGCCAGATACAGGCCCAATGCGAAAAGGGCGGGAAACAGGAACAGCCACGGCCGGACCATATTGGCACGGTTTATATTGCGGCCAATGTTTTTACCCCGCGCTGGAAACAGTACTTTATCAAGGAACATGTTGGAAAAATAATAGTAGCCAACACAGCCACCGACCCCGATGATAATCGTCACCAATCCCTGTAACGCCGGATGCATGGTCTTCCCCCCGTTTGATTGGGTATTTTCTGGTAGAGCGGAACCGAAGCGTTTGCTGCTTCATCGCAACTTTGAACGCTATATCTGAATTCGTCGGTCAAGGCGGGCATCCCGAACGCGCCGGAATGCCCGATTTCTTACAGGCGCTAACCTATTTCAGTGCGTCCCAGGAGGCCTGGATATCTGCAGCAACCGCAGCAGCATCTTTGCCACCGGCATAATCCACCATGCCGGTCCAGAAGGTACCTGCACCAACGCCACCCGGCATCAGGTCAGACCCGTCGAAACGGAAGGTGGTCGCACCCAGCAGGATTTCATTCATCTTGCGCAGGGTCGGATCGCTGAACGCATCCGGGTTGACACCTTTATGTGGTGTCAGGAAACCCTTGAGAGCCATCCATGCTTCATGCGCTTCCGGCGTTTGCAGATACGCAATCAGATCATGTGCAGCCTGGTTTTCGTTGGTGATGCCCCAGACGGTACCAGCACCCAGAACCGGAGTACCCAGATCTTTGTCAGCATAGGCTGGGAAGTAGAAGAAATCAGCGTCTTCCCCAACAACTGTGCCTTCCGGGAAGAAGGCCGGGATGAAGCTCGCCTGACGGTGCATGTAGCATGCAGGCGGGGCCCCAAACAGACCTTTGGGTGAATCGCGGAAATCAGTCGAAGCAACGGCACCTGCGCCGCCAACGACATAGTCATTGTTACGGGCAAAATACCCGAATTCCTCGATTGCAGCGACGACTTTTGGATCATCAAACGACATGTCGTTCGCCACCCAGGCATCGTAATCGGCAGGGCTTGCTGTGCGTAGCATCAGGTCCTCAACCCAGTCGGTTGCAGGCCAGCCGGTTGCACCGCCGGAACCCAGACCGATACACCAGGGCGTACCACCGTCAGCAACGATCTGATCGGTCAGCGCCTTGAGCTCTTCCATGCTGCCGGGTACTTCATAGCCAGCATCTTCGAAGTTTTCGGGCACATACCAAACCAGTGATTTCACGTCGATTTTGTAAAAGAAGCCGTAAAGGTGATCTTCTCCATCCGCACCGGCATAGGTGCCAAGGTCAACCCAAGACTGACCAGCAGCGTAGTTTTCCTTGACCCAATCCCCGGTTCCGTCAGCCAATGGCGTCAGGAAGCCACGCGACGCCAGATCGGCGGCAAGGCCCGGCTGCGGGAACACAGCAATATTCGGAGCCGAACCAGCTTCTGTGTCCACCAGAATTTGCTGTTCAAAGCTATCCGAACCAACATAGCGGACATCATGACCGGACGCCGCAGCAAATCCGGCCAGAACGGTCTCAACATTCTCTTGGTCAGGTCCCAGCCATGGCCCGAAAACGGTAATTTGTTCCGCCGAGGCCATTCCGGCCCCAAGCGCCAGCGCCGCTGCGCCAGACAAAAGTGTATATCTCATATCTCTCTCCCAAATCTGCGCCAGAAGTGACGCTCTCATTACTCCACACGGGTAGAGCCCGCAGGCGACTCAAAGCGCTTTGAATAACCAGCATCCTCTGCCAGCTCCCGATTCTTGTCAACAAAAATGGCAAATTGCCTTTACATTTCGATTATTGAATGTTTTTGAAGCTAGAAATCACTTTGACTGGCATGCGGTGAATTGCTAAGTACAAGGTTTAATTGAAAGCGCTTTGGGCAGGCATCTGATGAACTTGAAGGAACTCGCAACCCGGCTCGGATTAAGCCAGACCACCGTCAGTCGCGCATTGAATGGCTATCCGGAGGTTTCCGAATCAACACGCAAGCGGGTCGTCGAAGCCGCGCGGGAACATGGTTACGCCCCCAATACCAAAGCAAAGGCCTTGGCCACCGGAAACTCCCATTGTATCGGGCACATCATCCCGGTTTCCGAAAAGCGCGAGATGGTGAACCCGATCTTTGGCGACTTCATGGCTGGCGCCGGTGAGGTATACGCCCAAAACGGCTTTGAGATGATGGTAACAATGGTTGAGGCTGAAGAGGAAGAGGCGGTTTACCGTTCTTTCAGAACCCGAAAATCTGTGGATGGCGTCGTGGTTCAGGCACCGCGTATGAACGACCACCGGCTGGAACTTTTAAACGAGATCGGCCTGCCCTTCGTGGTACATGGCCGCGTTAGTGGCTTCGATGCCCCCTATTCATGGCTTGACGTCAACAACCGCTCGGCCTTTCGTCGCGCCACCCGATTTTTACTGGATCTGGGGCATCAGCGTATCGGTTTGATAAACGGTCAAGAGCACATGGATTTCGCCCACCGCCGTCGGCTGGGATACGAGGATGCACTAAACGCTTCGGGTATTCCAACAAACCCGAGCCTCATGAGTTCGAGTGAAATGACCGAAGGTAACGGCTATGCCGAAGCGGCTCGAATGCTAAACCTGCCAAACCGCCCCAGCGCAATTCTGGTGGCCTCAATGATCGGCGCAGTCGGGGTAAGACGCGCAGTTGAAGCACAAGGTTTGGTGATGGGGCGCGACATTAGCATCGTTACTTTTGACGACTGTCTTTCCTACCTGCAAAATGGTGCTGAAACGCCAATTTTCACCGCCACACGTTCATCTGTACGCGAGGCAGGAAAAGAACTTGCGCGCATGCTTGTAAAACGCATCCGCAACCCCGGCTCTCCCCCGGAAACCCGACTGCTGGAGGCGGAGTTGCTCGTCGGCGCCTCAACCGGACCTTATAGAGCTCAAACCTGATTTGCTTGATGCCGCGCAGGGCACCAAGATAGCGGGCGCCGCGACTAGCCTGCGGAAAATACCCTGAAAAAAATCAGAAATAATTGGTTTCGCTGTTCAAATTTGCACCACTGCAAGTTTAGCAATAGTCTGCGGGCAATCGGCCCCTGCCGCTTATTTCCCGTTGCCGGCATCAATCAATGGGCACTCAAAAAGGAACTCAAATGGCTGCAATCCTGCCCCCGGAAAATCCCGAAGATAACCCCCGTGTCAAAGCCGTGTTCGATGACATCCGCGCAACGCGCAAAACGGATTTCATCAACAATATCTGGCGCTACCTCGCAACCGATGCAGACTTGCTGGAACGGACATGGGACGAGATCAAAGAGGTGATGGCCACCCCTTCCGATCTGGACCCACTGACCAAAGAGCTTATTTATCTGGCGGTCTCGGTCATCAATAATTGTGAATATTGTGTGCATTCTCATTCGGCCGCTGCCCGCGCCAAGGGCATGACACCGGCACAACATGCGGAGGTGCTGAAGATCGTTTCCCTTGCATCCAAGACCAATGCGCTTTCCAACGCCATGCAAATACCGGTCGACCCTGAATTCATGTTGAAGGAGGGCTGAATGCCCTATGCAATTTGCGCCGCAAAACCCGGCGGACCCGAGGTTTTGCATCAGGTTGAACTCCCCTCCAAGCCCCCTGGTAAAGGCGAAGTCCAACTGCGCCACACCGCTATCGGCGTTAACTTCATCGACACCTACTTCCGCAGCGGGTTGTATCCGTGGCCGGTTGGCCATGACCTGATTCTGGGCAGTGAAGCGGCTGGAGTGATTACGGCTGTGGGCGATGGGGTGACACATTTTGCGGTGGGTGACCGGGTTACTTATACGATTCCCAACGGGGCCTACACAGACGAACGTGTGGTTAACGCGCAGCATCTGGTCCCTCTACCCGACGGAGTTAGCGACGAAGTTGCTGCTGCCTCGATGCTTAAGGGTCTGACCGCTTATTATCTGCTTTATCACTCATTCCCGGTTCAGGCCGGCCAAACAGTGTTGTTCCATGCCGCTGCGGGTGGTGTTGGCCTGATCGCTGGTCAATGGCTGGCGGCAAAAGGTGTACGCGCCATTGGTACCGCCGGAGGCGTGGAAAAATGCGCACTGGCCCGCGCCCATGGTTATGATGAAGTGATCGACTACACGGCTGGAGACTTCGCTGAACAGGTGCGCGCGCTGACCAATGGCGAAGGCGTGGATGCCGCTTATGACAGTATTGGGAAAGACACGCTTGCCAAGTCTCTTTCCTGTCTGAAAACCTTCGGAACGCTGGTCAATTTCGGCCAGTCCTCCGGCCCTGATCTGGATTTCAAACTGTCGGATCTGGCGGTGGGATCTCTGACAATCACCCGCCCGGTGCTTTTTCATTTCACCGCCGATCCGGTCTGGCTGGCCAAAGCATCGGGTGAATTATTTGCGATGATCGAAAAAGGTGCGTTGAAGATCAATGTCAATCAGCGCTATGCCTTACAGGACGCTGCCGACGCACACAGGGCGCTGGAGGCGCGGGAAACCACGGGGTCTACCGTTTTGACCCCTTGAAGGAATGATAGAATGGCAGTTGGCGACGTAATCTGGACCTATTTTAACGGTGTATGGCATCAGGGCGACCTACCGGTAATGAATGCGGCCGACCACGGCACATGGTTGGGGTCACTGGTGTTTGACGGCGCGCGCGCTTTCGACGGCGTTACGCCCGACCTTGAGCCGCATCTGGCGCGGGTGAACGATTCCGCACGCGTCATGGGGCTGGAGCCGACCATGGAGCTTGAAGAGCTTATGGCGCTGACCAAAGAGGGGCTTGCCAAGTTTGAACCGAATGCCCCGGTCTATATTCGCCCGATGTACTGGTCGAAAGAAGGTGGCCCCGGCGTGGTTGTACCTGACCCGACGTCGACAGTATTTTGTCTGGCGTTGGAGCAAATTCCCATGACGTCTGCTGAAGCGACACAAACACTGTGCCGGACCTCGTTCGTTCGGCCCATGCTGGCAATGGCACCGGTCAACGCCAAGGCGGCCTGCCTTTACCCCAATAACGGCCGGATGATCCGGGAAGCACAGGCGCGCGGATATGATAATGCCCTTGTGGCGGACGCCTTGGGTAATGTCGCCGAGACAGCAACGGCAAACATATTCATGGTCAAGGACGGTGTGGTGCGAACGCCAGTGCCCAACGGTACCTTTCTGAACGGCATCACCCGCCAAAGGGTGATCAAACTTCTGCGTGAGGCCGGGAGGACGGTTGAAGAGACCACGCTAAGCTTTGACGATTTCCTTGGCGCGGACGAGCTTTTCATGAGCGGGAATATGACCAAAATTACACCGGTGACAAAGTTCGAAGATGTGGAATACGCAATAGGCCCGATCACCAAAGAAGCGCGCGCGCTTTATTGGAAGTGGGCGGGACTTTAATCCAGGACAATTCTAGTGGATCAGGCGCGGTTCTTAATAACGGTAGCCAGTGATAAATATACCGTTGCCGCCGCCAAACCCGCCAATGTTCCAAACCCGATACCCAATGCCTCAAACCCCCAAATCACGGTCAGGGTAAAGACCAATAGTGACACGATACCAAAGGGGTAATGACGCACAACCGCCTTGACCGGCGCCGGACCATGGCGAAAATGCAGGATCACAAGAAGTGGGAAAGTGACCACCGGAAACCCTGCCAGCAGGCCCGCTTGCTCAGGGCCAAGCAGGGCGGCAATGCCGGTGATAAACACCACAATGCCAGCCGCAAAAACCGCCCGCAGCAACAGATCACCCAGCCGGATCGGGGGCTTTTGGGCCTGTGCACTCGAAGTATCCTGGCGCAGCAGCAGCCAGATGCCGGTTATGACGCCCATCGTCAGGAATGATGCCAATAAAGGCCCCGGTGCGATCAGACGCATTATCCCCGCCAGTGCCAGAAATGCTGCAACAGACCCGATTGCAGCCAGCACCCCGCGCCCGCCGCTAAGGCGTGCGAAAGCAAATGCTAACATCACATTTGCGCCTAAGCCAGCAACTGCAAAACGGGCTGCGTCAGTGGCGAAAGCGACGCCTTGCTCAACCCCGATGAAATACAGCACGATGGCAATGCCGTGGGGAAAACCGGCCAGCACCCCGGCCGCACGCGCTGAAATACGCTCGGCGATCAGCGACAAGCCAACCACCGCCGCCATCGTAAAGGCTATTTTTACCAAAACCAATGTGCTGATCATAATGCTTAGCCTTTAGGTGCAAAGGGATAGGTTGTGGCATCACCCGGCACCTCTATGACATGGGTGACAAGCTGCCTGGCAGGGGTTAGGTGGTGCATCAGATAGCCTGGCTTGGATTTACTGAACCTGCTGGCATTACCGGTTTCCGCAAAGTCCCGGGTCAGTTCCATACCTGTGCTTGGCGCCGTACAAACCGGAACTCCCTGCCACATTGTCTGCGTCGCCAGATGGATATGACCGGCGCAGATACGTTGCACATTCCCATGCGCAGCAATGATACGCCCCAGTTCCTTTGCACCGCTAAAACCATCTGCGTCCGTTTCTGGCAAGCCCAGAGGCAGGGGGGGATGGTGCAGAAAGATCATGACGGGCGTCTCGGCCGTTTCGGCAAGCCTGCGGCTCAACCACCCGGCGCGCCTTTCGCAAAAGGCCCCCCCGGGCGCACCCTCGTCGACAGTATCAAGCATAAAAAGGTGAAACGGGTCGGTTTCGTGTACGAAATTGACAAAGCTGCCCTCGCCTTCCGGGCAATGCTCTGGCCCAAAGACCCGCGCCAGAACTGCGCGTCTGTCATGGTTCCCGGGGATCACGCGATATGGGCAGGCCAGCCCGTCAAGTAATGCACGCGCATGGCGCATTTCCGCTTCGCTGCCGTTATTGGTCAGATCGCCCGAGATGACGGCCATATCCGGCAGCCTGTCGCCTGCATTGATATGGGCAATGACACGTTTCAGCGCAGCCCCAGTATCCACATGGCCATAGGTCAGCTGCCCCGGGGCCGACAGGTGTATATCGCTGATCTGAGCTATGAGCATGCAGTCTCCGTGGTCTGATTTCAGCCCTAGCCGGGTTGCGTTCAAAAGGCAATCAACCCCTGCGCCGGGCTTTTAGCAGCCTTGCCAACAGGTTTGTTAGGCCAAACAGGAAAGCTGCGACACTGACCATTGTCGGAGCAGCCGGGGAATCGCCGTAATAGGCCAGGATCAGCCCCACGAGGGACGAAAAGGCTCCAATGATTAGGGCGATGCCCACCATTCGCTCCGGGGTGGAGGCCAACGGGCGCGCCGCCGCCGCCGGGATAAGCAACATGGCTGTTATCAGCAATGCACCGACCACCTTGATAGCCACGGCCACCACCAGTGCCAATGCCAGCGTCAGGATCAGCCTTTCACGCCGCGGATTGACGCCACTTGTGACGGCAAGGTCCGGGTCAACCGAAGACAGTAGCAATGCCTGCCAGCGCCAACCGATCAGAGCCAACACCAATGCGGCCCCGAGCCAGATCACCAAAATATCCATACGTGACACAGCCAGTATATCACCAAACAGGTAGGCCATCAGGTCAATGCGCACGCCTTTGATGAATGATACGGCAACCAACCCAAGGGCCAGCGCGGAATGCGCCAGCACACCCAGCAGGGTATCGACCGCGTATGATCGCCCGGCCAGTCCGGAAACCGCCAACGCCATCAATACGGTGACAAGCAATACGCCGCTGGTGGTTGAGGTCGAGAAACCCAGTGCCAGCGCGACGCCTAAAATCGCACCATGGGCGATCGCGTCGCCAAAATAGGCCATACGCCGCCAGACGATGAGGCAGCCTAGCGGAGCGGCAGCCAGTGCCACGCCCAGCGCGGCAAATGCAGCGCGGATCAGAAAAGGGGCAAACAGGCTCATGTTTCGCGCCCCCCGTTGTCATGATTGTGGTCGTGGTCATGGCTGTGGTGGTGCTCATGCCGGTACAGCGCAAGCGCCCCATGTGTGCCAGTGCCAAACAAGGCGCGGTATTCCGGTGCCGAGGCGACTTGCTCTGGTCGCCCCTGGCAACAGACATGGCCGTTCAGGCAAATTACCCGGTCAGACGCACTCATCACCACATGCAATTCATGGCTGACCATCAGCACGGCGCAATTCAGCCTGGTGCGGACCTCTTCGATACGTTGGTAGAAATTTGCCGATCCGGGCTGATCTAACCCCTGGGTCGCCTCGTCCAGCAACAACAATTGCGGTTCGTTCAACAGGGCCCGCGCCAACAATACCCGTTGGAGTTGCCCACCGGACAGGTCCGCCATTTGTTTTTGTTCAAGCCCATTGGCCCCGGCTTGTTCCATTGCTTCCTGCGCCTCGCGGTCGCTGACGCGCCGGGGCAAAGACAAGAACCGGCGCACAGGCATGGGCAATGTCGGATCAATCGCCAGTTTTTGCGGCACATACCCAATGCGCAGGTTCTTTTGCAGTGTGACCTGCCCTTGGGATGGGCGCACAGCCCCGATCAGGGCGCGCAAAAAAGTTGATTTACCCGAGCCATTGGGGCCAACGATCGTTACGATCTCGCCCTTCTCAAGACGGAAATCGACGCCAGAAAGCACCACTTTGTCACCCATTTGTACTGACAGGTCTGTGATTTCCACCAAACTCATGAGACGGCCCCTGCGCGACAATTGGGGCAGGTCCCCAGTGCCTCAACCATGACCGCGTTTACAACAAACCCAGCGTCGTTTGCCGCTGCCGCCAACTGGCTCTCACCGGGGTCCCAGGCGGCTTCGCTTACCGAAGCACATTCACGACATATCAAAAATACCGGAGCATGATCTTTGCCTGAACGAGCACAGGCAATGAAGGCGTTCAAACGTTCGATCTTGTGGGCAAAGCCATTTTTGACCAGAAAATCAAGGGCACGGTAGGCAACCGGCGGCTGCGAGCCCAACCCTTCGCGCCGCAAATGCTCCAGCACGTCATAAGCGCCCATTGCGCGGTGTTCTTCCAAAAGAATCTCGAGCACCCGACGCCTGACAGGGGTGAATTGCAGCCCTGCCGCCTGACAGGCCTCGGCAGCTTGTGCAACGCCGGTGCTGATACAGGCGGTGTGATCGTGTGACGTGAAACTGTTTGTAGTCATGATGTCTCTTTTTTCAAACCAGAGTCGTTTCTGGGTTGATATGTTATAATATCCATCCTATCAAGCCGCGATTGTGATAATATAACACCTGGTAGGCCCATGATACGTTTCCTCCCCCCCCTCTCCCTGATCGTTACTGCTCTGCCCCTTTGGGCTGAGCCGCCTCGTGTGGCCACGGATATTCCACCGGTCCATGCCCTTGTTGCTCAGGTAATGGAGGGGGTGGCAGAGCCTGACCTAATCCTGCCCCCCGGTGCTTCACCACATGACCATGCTCTACGCCCAAGCGAGGCAGCCGCGCTGGAACAGGCAGATTTCGTGTTTTGGATTGGTGATTCCCTGACCCCGTGGCTTGCCAAACCAATCGAAACATTGGCGGGCGACGCTGCAGTGGTGGTATTATCTGATTTGCCCGACACCCGAATCTGGCCGCTGGCGGGCGAAACGCACGACACTGAACATAGTGATGAACATGGCCACGACTACGACCCGCATCTTTGGTTGGATCCGGGCAATGGCAAAATCTGGCTGTCTGAAATCTCTGCGCAATTAGCTCAGGCCGACCCGGAAAATGCCGACATTTACCGGCAGAACAGTCTCAGGGCGCAGGGCGAAATTGACCGGATGGTGGCAGAAGTTCACCAACAGATCGCCTCGGTGCGGGGCCTCAAATTCATCACCTACCACGCCTCCATTCAGTATTTTGAACGCGCATTCTCCCTACCCTCTGCCGGTGCGATCGTTGCCGGGGATGCACACCACCCCGGCCCGGCCCATATTGATGAAATGCGAAAGCTTGTTTCGGATCAGGGCGTGCGCTGCCTGTTGTCGGAACCCGGCGCCTCAGACGGATTGATCGCCAATGTGACCGAAGGCTCTGACGTGCGTGTCGTCGTAGCTGACCCCCTAGGCAGCACCCAAACACTCGGTCCTGAGCTTTATACTCAACTTTTCCTTGATCTGGCTCAACAATTGGTGAAATGCCAATAAAAAAGGGCATTTTACCCTCTGGAACTCCCCTGCCCGAGCAATATACAGTCAGTGGATGAGAGCTGTGGAACCGGGGTTATGAACGAAATTCTGCAAGGGTTAGCCGAAGCCGTTCGGCTGGTAGTTTCGCTTGACCCGGATCTTATCGAAATCTCGCTCCGATCACTTGCTGTCACCCTGAGTGCTGTGGCGATTGCATCGCTGATCGGCCTGCCTATGGGCGCCTGGCTGGCGGTGCACTCCTTTCGCGGCCATCGGGCAGTTATCATCGTGCTTAACGCCCTGATGGGCCTGCCACCGGTCGTAGTGGGCTTGTTCGTCTACCTGATGTTTTCGCGGACGGGACCGTTTGGGGTATTTGGGCTGCTTTATACGCCAACGGCAATGATCTTGGCACAAGTGTTTATTTTGGTTCCGCTTATCGCCTCGATCTCGCATCAGGTCATGCGTGATCTTTGGGGGGAGTACGCAGATCTGTTAAACGCACTGGACGCCAGTCGTGCGCAGCGCGTCCTGACACTTCTGCGGGATGGGAGGGGCGGCTTACTGACGGCCTCGCTGGCAGGTTTTGGGCGCGGAATAGGCGAAGTCGGGGCAGTCATGATCGTCGGTGGCAATATTGACCACGCGACAAGGGTGCTGACCACAGCCATCACGTTGGAAACCAGCCGGGGCGACTTTTCCCTGGCATTGGGGCTTGGGCTGGTGCTGATCACATTGGCGCTTTTGGTCAACATAGCCACGCATTTGACTGCCCGCATGGGAGGGGAAACATGAGCGACACAGCTATCCTTCCCCTGCGTCTGGAAGGCGCGATCGTGCAGGTGCGTGACAAAGTCATCGCCGGCCCGATTGACCTGACCATTGAAGGCCGCGGGCTTAGCGTGCTTGTCGGCCCAAACGGAGCGGGAAAATCCAGCATCTTGCGGATGTTGCACGGGCTCTCCCCCCTAACCGAAGGTCACCTGAGCTGGAATGGGGAAGGCAGGCACCCCCGCGCCCGACTTGGTTACGTTTTTCAGACCCCCGTCATGCTACGCCGCAAAGTGCTGGACAATCTGACTTATCCACTGCGCTTGTCAGGCCTGACCCGCAAAGAGGCGCGCAATCGTGCCTGCGCAGCACTGGAACAGGTAGGCCTGGATACGCTTGCGGGCCATCCCGCGCGCACTTTATCCGGGGGCGAACGTCAAAAGCTGGCATTGGCCCGTGCCCTGATCCGAGATCCGGAATTGTTGTTGCTGGATGAACCCTGCGCCAGCCTCGATGGTAATGCCACCTGTGCCATAGAAGATATTCTGTCCACCGCACGTGCCGCGGGCATGCGCATAATCATGGCCACCCATGATATGGGGCAAGCGCGTCGTCTGGCCGATGATGTTCTGTTCATCCTTGGCGGCAAAGTGCATGAAGCTGGCCCGGCCAGTTCTTTCTTTGACGCGCCAAAAACGCAGGAGGCCCGTGCCTTCCTGCAAGGCGATATCGTGGCATGATCCGGGGGCTGGTTCTTGCTATGTGTGGCTGGCTCTGGGTTGGCACAGCCAGTGCCGAAACTCTGCGCCTTGCGGTAACCACCACGTTCCGCAATTCAGGGCTGGCGGCGATCTTGCTGCCCGCCGCACGTGCCGATCTGGGGTTTGACATAAACATGCTGGTCGTTGGAACCGGGCAAGCCGTCGGGTTGGGCAGCGCAGGCGATGTGGACGCAATTCTGGTGCATTCGCGCGCCGCAGAGGAAGCAATTGTAGAAGCTGGTGACGCCACCCACCGGCGTAAGATCATGTATAACGACTATGTTTTGGCTGGCCCAAATTCCGACCCTGCAGGAATATCCGAAGCGTCGTCGGCTGAGGCGGCGATGCTCGCTATCGCAAATTCGGGCGTTGCCTTTATCAGCCGCGGCGACGATAGCGGCACTCATAAGCGCGAGCTTGCACTATGGCAGGCAGTCGGGATCGAAGAAACAACCCGCGTGGTCGATTGGTACAAAGCGGTCGGCGGGGGCATGGGGACAGCACTCAATATCGCGTCGGGTCTGGAAGGTTACATTTTAAGCGACCGGGCAAGCTGGCTAACCTTCAAGAACAAGGGCAACCTTGCCCTGCTGTATTCAGGCGATCCGGTGCTTTTTAACCAATACAGTTATTTACCAGTCAATCCGGCGCGCCACGCCCATGTAAACAGCGCCGAAGCGCGTGCGCTGGAAGACTGGCTGACCAGTGACAAAGCGCGCACATTGATTGATGGTTATCGCCTGAACGGCACGGCGCTGTTCACTTTTAACGCCGACACAGGCCGATAGGCGTTTACCTATTCCTACTGACCTACGCCCATATCCCGCTCAGTTTGGCCGCGCATTGAAGGAGAACAGAACCTCTCCGTTAATGGTGTAACCATTGATCAATGCAGCCGCTTTTTCACTGGTCAGCCATGTCTCAAGCGCAGCCGTAAGTTCGGTTTTGACATGCGGGTGCCTGTCCGGGTTGACCGGTAAAAACGCGTATTGATTGAAAAGCACCGGATCTCCGGCGAATAGCAATGCCAGGCCTGCCTTGTTGCCAAAGTTCAGCCAGCTTGCGCGGTCGGCAAGAATGTAGGCATTCATACCGCTGGCAGTATTCAGCGAAGCCCCCATTCCGGCTCCAACGGCGCGATACCAGTTGCTTTCGGATCGTGCCGTAATCCCAGCCGATGTCCACAAGGCGCGCTCTTTCTTATGGGTGCCGCTTTCATCCCCCCGGCTGACAAACAGGCTTTCGCTTTCGGCAATCATGCGCAAAGCAGAGATAACACCTTCAGTACCCGCAATGCCTGCGGGATCATCTGAAGGACCGATCAAGACAAAATCATTATACATGATTTCGCGGCGGTGGGTGCCGTGCCCTGCCGCAAGAAACGCTTCTTCTGCAGCGCGCGAATGCACCAAAATGGCGTCCACATCCCCCGCCTGCCCCAGCTTCAGAGCTTGGCCAGTGCCAACGACCAAAAGCTGCACATCAAGGTCAAGGTCCGCCTTTATCTCGGGCAAAAGCACGTCCGACAGACCGGAATTGTGGAAAGATGTGGTCACGGCAAGGCGCAATTCATCCGCCTGTACCGTAGAGGCAAAAGCCGCGAAAAGCGCGGCACCTGCCCAGCGCAAGATGGTCATTCGACGATATCTCCTTTGATAAATTTGGATGCTTCCCGCGTTTCGGGGCCGTTGAAGAAGGTTTCTGCATCCCCCTTCTCATGCACTTTTCCGCCATACATGAACACTATGTCACTGGCCAGCCGGCGTGCCTGCCCCATATCGTGGGTCGCCATCACCAGCCGCGTACCGGCGGCTTTGGCCTCCAGCAGGATTGCTTCGATTTCGCGTGTCGCGCGGCCATCAAGATTGGCGCAGGGTTCGTCCAGAAACAGAATGTCTGGCTTGAATATCAATGCGCGCGCCAGCGATAGCTTTTGCTTTTCACCACCGGACAGAAAGGGGGCAGGACGTGACAATGCATCCCCCAAGCCGATCTTTTGTGCCCATTCCGTTGCCCGTGCACGGGCACGCATCTTTCCCATACCCCGTAACATCAAAGGGTAAGCGATAGAATCGACCACACGCCGCCGCATCATAATCGGAGTCTGAAAAACATATGCCTGTCGCCCGAGGGCCTGAGACTTGGGAATGTTCCAGCGCACCTCACCAGAGGCCACCCGCTGCAAACCGTGCATCATGCGCAGGAGCGTTGTCTTGCCGGATCCATTCGGTCCCATAATAATGGTCAGCCCTTCAGGGCCAATCGTCAGATCAACCGGCCCCACCAAAGGCTTGCCACGAAAGCGCGCGCGCGCGCCTTTCAGACGCAAAGGCAGGATTGAGTTTTCCTTGGCGTGTTCCATCTAAGTATCATTTCCAGCGTGTATTTTAAGATCCTGCATAATGTACAGCCTACCAATGCCAAAGCCACGGCCGCCCCCGATCGGAAGCCGGGGAAATCTAGTCGCAAATATGTAACCCAAGCTTACCAATTACTGGCCCTCTCGGTCTTGGACAACCAATGGATAAGCAGGTTGACGCTGACCGCCAACGCAATCAGCACAAGTCCCAAGCCAATGGCAAAAGCGAAATTCCCCTTCCCGGTTTCCAGAGATATCGCCGTGGTCAAAACCCGCGTGGTGTGGTCGATATTGCCACCGACAATCATGATCGCCCCCACCTCGCCAATTCCACGACCGAACCCGGCCAGCATGGCGGTTAAAAGCGCGCGTCGCCCATCCCACAGCAATGCCTTGATCCGCTGCCAGCGTGATGCATTCAGCGAGAGTAACAAATCGTGGTAATCCGCCCAGAGATCGCGGATCACCTGATGCGAGATTGACGCGATCATCGGGGTGATGATGATCACCTGTGCAATGATCATGGCCGTAGGCGTAAACAACAACCCCAGCACCCCAAACGGACCAGATCGTGACAACAGTATATAGACAACCAACCCCACGACCACAGGGGGCAGGCCCATCAATGCGTTCAGGACCGCGATCGTTGCCCGGCGAAACCGAAACCGGTTCACAACCAACCACGCCCCCATCGGCAACCCGATAAGGGACGCGATCGCCACCGCTGTCAGAGTAACCCTGAGAGACAGGGCTACTATTTCCAGCAAGTCGCGGTCCAGCGTGAAGATCAGTATCCACGCATCCAGCAGGCCTCGGGTCAGTTCATTCACAAGGAAACTTTCGCGGTTTCAGGTTGCGGCAACCTAGTATGGGTCTGGTATTTCGTCCAGATGCACAATTGCCGCTGGGAAAACTGGCCGTGTCGGTTGAAGGAATGGCACTTGGGTGCAATAGTTACGACGAAAAATATGGCTTCCAGCCCCGATGCAATGGTGGGGTCGAGGGGCCAGCCCCTCAAGCTCCCCGGAGTATTTGTGCCAAGATGAAAAGCAAGATTGTTCATACGGAAGGCGAGAGCAACACATCCCCTGCCCGGCAGGCCTGGTCGCAGGATGTGGGTAGCGAAGCGGCAGCGTTACTGAAACGCGACGAAGATGCCTTTCTGCATCAAAGCCTATCGACCCCGTGCCTGTCCACGATTGCCAAGGCAGACGGCCTTTGGATTGAAGATGTATCCGGGCGTAAATATATGGATTTCCATGGAAACTCCGTGCATCATCTGGGTTACGGCCATCCGCGCCTGGTCGCTGCCATCAAGGCGCAAATGGATGATCTACCTTTTGCGCCGCGTCGCTTCACCAATGAGGTTGCAGTTGAGCTGGCGGAAAAGTTAGCCGCTATTGCCCCCATGCCCAACGCAAAATGCCTATTCACGACAGGTGGTTCTGACGCCAATGAAGTCGCATTGAAAATCGCCCGCGCGGCAACGGGCCGGTTCAAAACCCTGTCATTTTGGGACGCATTCCACGGGGCGGGCATGGGTGCAGCTAGTGTGGGTGGCGAGGCGACCTTTCGTTCACATATAGCCGGGCCTTTGCTGCCGGGCACCGAGCATGTCGCCCCCTTTGCCTGTTACCGCTGCCCCTATGGCCATGACGGCCCCGATAGCTGCAATCTGGCCTGCGCCAACATGGTTGATTATGTTCTTGGACGCGAAGGGGACGTGGCTGCCGTGATCGCCGAGCCGATGCGCGCCGTACCTTACGTGCCACCGCCGGGTTTCTGGAAGGCCGTGCGCGCTGCCTGTGACCGCCACGGCGCTTTGTTGATATTTGACGAGATTCCAACGGGCCTAGGCAAAACCGGCCGGATGTTTGCCTGTGAGCATGACGAGGTGGTGCCGGATATCGTGACCATGGGCAAGGCGCTTGGGGGTGGCATTTTGCCTATCGCTGCCTGTGTGGTGCGCCCAGACCTTGACGTATGCGGCGACTTTGCGATTGGACACTATACCCATGAGAAAAACCCGGTGACCGCCCGAGCAGCACTAACCACCATTGAAATCATCGAGGAAGAAGGGCTGGTGGCGCGCGCCGCTGAACTGGGTGCCTTCGCACTTGAACAGCTGAGAAATGCGCTGGCGGATCATCCGAGCGTTGGCGATATTCGCGGACGTGGCCTGATGTTTGGCATAGAACTGACCGGACCGAACAAAGCACCGGCCAATGATCTGGCGGAACAGGTATTTTACCGCTGTCTGGACAAGGGGCTCAGCTTCAAGATCAGTCAGGGAAATGTTCTGACACTGTCCCCGCCACTTACCATCGACAAAGCGGATCTGAAGCGAGCGCTGGACATTGTCATTACTGCGCTTGGCGACTGAAACCCACTTCTACCAGCCCGGCACGACACTCATACCGCCATCAATCGTCAGGATGGTCCCGTTGATAAACCCGGCCGCGTCTGAAGCCAGAAATGCCACTGCTTCGGCAATTTCCGAAGGGTGCCCCATGCGCCCGGCGGGGCAGGATTTCTCCCAGCGGGCCACCCCTTCAGGCCAATCCTGTTCTATACCTTCACGGGCAATCAGACCCGGCGCAATGGCGTTGACCCTGAGGCCTGCAGGCCCAAATTCCAGCGCCATTGAGCGCGTCAGCATCTCCAGCGCCGCTTTTGAAATGGCGTAGGCCCCATGACCAGAGGCAGGGCGCGTCGCCTCGATTGACGAAATATTGATGATCGCCGCCGGGCCGGTTTGGCGGGAGGCAAATTCACGGGAAAGGGTAAAGGCGGCGTCAATATTAACCGCCTGCATGCGCCGAAACTCTGCCAGATCTGACGCGGCAAGCATGGCAACATCCTGCATGGCTGCGTTGTTGACCAATATGTCCGGGATGCCGAGGTGCTGGTTCACCTTGTCGAGTAATTCGGCTTCAAACCCGGCGGATGACAGGTCCGCCTGCACTTCTAAATGACTGGAATTTTTCGATTCCGGTGGCTTTGTATTATACTGTGCGGCAACCTTCGCGCCCCTTGCCGCCAACAAAGTGACAATTGCCGCACCAATCGTACCGCTCGCTCCTGTAACCAACGCGGTTTTCCCCGTCAGGTCACCATGCTCAGATGTCATATCAAAACCTTTGCTCTTCTATCATATGCAGGATCACGCTTCGGATATTGGTAGCTGCCAACGCCGCATTCTCGAGCACTTCTTCCAGCGTGTCGGGTTGCTGATCTTCGCCGCCGGTGGCTGCATTGGTGATGGCAGAGAAGCCTAATACCCGCATGCCCGCATGGGTAGCCGCGATCACTTCCGGCACTGTGGACATGCCGACAGCATCACCTCCGGAATTGCGCAGAAAGCGACGCTCGGCGCTGGTTTCAAACTCGGGTCCATGCACGCCGGCATAAATGCCCCTTTGCAGGGAAAGGCCCAGATTGTGCGCGGCCACCAGTGCTGCCGCACGCAAATCAGGGTCAAAAGCACGCGACATATCGGGAAAGCGCAATCCCAGACGCTCTTCGTTGGGTCCTGCCAATGGATGCGCGCCCATGAAGTTCATGTGGTCTTCGATCAACATGACGTCACCAACCCTGAATTGGGCATTCAGCGCCCCGGCGGCATTGGTCACGACATAATTGGACGCGCCAAGCGCGCGTAGCACGTAAACAGGAAATACAACATCCTCCCCTGCCCAGCCTTCATAAAAATGAAATCGACCGTTTTGGGCGATGACAGGCCGCCCTGCCAAGGTACCCATCACCAACTCACCTTTGTGCGAGGGCGCGGTAGAAACAGGAAAGCCTGTGATTTGCGCATAGGGGATGGTCAATTCGACCTCAATCTCGTCCAATAGCCCCGCAAGCCCAGTGCCCGTCACCAAAGCTATTTGCGCCTGAAACTCTGTCCGGCGCCGGATAGAGGCGGCGGCTTCCTCAACACGCGCAGCAAAACCAGAATTCATTTCACGCCTCCAAGGCAGCTTCTACAGACGGCTGCAAGGCAGCGACCCGGGCCAGAATATCAGCCAGTTCAACATTGACCAGACGCCCGGCGCGAACCACTTGGCGGCCAGAGACGAAAACGTCGGTTACATCCGCCTTTGAGGCTGAGAAGACCAGATGGTTGATCGGGTCAAACATGGGGAAAGCATTCGGGCCAGAGGTATCCACAAGGATGAAATCTGCCCGTTTCCCAACCTCTATCGATCCCAGCTTATCTTCGGCACCTAGCGCTCTTGCACCGTTCAGGGTCGCCATATGCAACGCCTGCCCTGCCGAAATTGCTGCGGGGTCACCACTGGCTGCCTTGTGAAGGGTCGCGGCGAGCCGTATTGCCAGAAACATGTCCAGATCGTTACCGCTGATCGCCCCATCGGTGCCAAGGGTGACGTTAATGCCCGCTTCGATCATTGCAGGTACCGGCGCAAAGCCTGAGGCAAGCTTCAGGTTCGACAATGGGTTATGGGCAACATGCGTGCCCGAATTAGCGATCAGCGCAATTTCTTCCGCGTCAACATGCACGCAATGGGCCAGTACTGCACGCTCATACAACCCTCCAAGTTTGTCCAAATGCCGGATCACGCTGGTGCCATAACGTGATTGGATATCCGCCTGCTCGGCCTTGGTTTCGGCGGCGTGAATGGAAAAGAAGCCATCATTGTGCCGGGCCTGCGCGATTGCGGTCTTCAGACTTTCAGGTCCCACCGTGTAGGCCCCATGCGGCATGGTGCCGACGAACAGATCAGGATCATCACCATAAACGTCAAATAGCCTTTGGGCTTCACCCTCGCGCGTTTCAGCCCCTGCGCCATCCATGCCTGGCGGATCAAAATACATGCCCCCCGTGGCCAGCCTAATGCCCAGCGCCTTGGCTGCCCGAAAGGTTTCATGGGCATGCCAATACATGTCCATCACACTCGTTGTGCCGCCCAGCAGCAGCTCGGCAAAACCCAGTTCCGCTCCAAGACGGCAATTTTCCTGCGGCGGTAGGATCACAGCCTGCGCCTTCCACAGGGTTTTCAGCCAATCCTCCAGCGACAAGTTCTCGACCAGCCCGCGAAACAGGCTGTCTGCTGCGTGGCAATGCATGTTGATCAGGCCGGGCATGAGGATTTTTCCACCGGCGTCAAAACTTGCGTCCCCCAAGTCGCTCGCCTTGCCGACCCAGACAATTTTGCCGTCACGCACACGGAGTGCGGCTTGTTTCAAGACGGTGTGATCCTTGTCGCAAGTCACAATCAACGCATTGGTTATCGAAATTTCAGCGGTCAAAACATTGCCCCTCCCGGGCTTTGATTATAGCCCTGAAGGGGCTTTGTTTATTCCGCCAAGGGTGTCGCCAATGCTGAGGCTAATCAAGAACAAAAACACGGATGAGTTTTATACCGATGAACGGTGTTTCATTACAGAAATACTCAATGACCCGGCGTCACCAGATCTGTCCGTCGCGCGTTGCCGGGTTAAGCCGGGCATTCGCACCCAGTTGCACGCCCTGAAAGACGTTGCCGAGACATATGTCATCGAGGTCGGTCAGGGCTTTATGGATGACGGAGAGAATGAAGGATTTAAAGTAGGACCCGGTGACGCCGTCACAATTGGTGCCGGCGAAGCCCAGCGCATCATGAATACCGGCAACGAGGACCTGATTTTTCTGGTCATCTGCCAACCCCGATTTGTGCCTGAATGTTACCTTAACCTTGAGGACTAAGGATAGCGGCTAGCAACCGCATCTAAGGCGTCTTGCCACCGATCATCATGGTTACCTCGTTCGCCGCCCGACGCACGACCGGGCCGATGGCCACAATGGAGGCATCTGAAAACCTTTCGGTCGGGCCGGATATTGAAATTCCGGCAATCACTTCTTGGCGCGCGTTGAACACCGGGGCAGCAATGCACCGCATGCCGACATAACGCTCTTCGTTATCCAGCGCATAACCACAGGCTGACACATTACGCAGATCGGCCAAAAGTGGTTCGGGCGTGGTTAGGGTATGTGGTGTAAATTGGGGCTGACCTGACTGTGTCAAAATTTTCAGCACAGCTTTGTCAGGCATATGTGCCAGCATCGCCTTACCGATCCCAGACGCATGCATCGGGCTTTTGGTCCCCGCCCGGAAAAAGGCGCGGATCGGGTGATGCGTTTCAACCTGACTGATGAAAACAATATCCCCATTGTCAGCAATGCCCAGATTTGCAGTCTCGCCGGTTTTCTCCATGAGCCCGCGCATGATTTTTTGTGACGCCTCTATCAGGTTTGAGCGGTTCAGAAAACTCGCACCAACCTGATAGGCTCCAATTCCAATTGACCATTCCTGTGGCCCCGGGTCGAAGTCAACAAAGCCGTGTTTTTGCAAAGTTGCCAGCACCCGGTGAACGGAAGATGGGGGTAGCTCTACGTGCTCAGATAGGTCGCTAAGTGTAGCCTTGTGTAAACTTGCAAGCGCCCCAAGCACCACCAGCCCGCGGTCCAGCGCCTGCACTGTGGAAACGTTATTGTTTTTTACAGAACCGCGTGGTCGCCCGCGTTTTCGTTTCTCTGATACATGCTCTGTCATCTTTTGATTCCCTGTCTGCGTTCGGGCTTTGTTGAACTTTTCAGGCAAATAATTTTTTTGACTTTCATCATAAACCCCGAGTTGAAAAAAGTTTTTTCACTCATTTTCAATGTCATAGCATTTTATTTACCAAAATGGAAATTAATTTCAGAAAAATTGCAAAAATAAAGGGATCGGTTAAAAGACACTAACGCAATTCCCAATGGAGGATACGATGCAGCATATGAACCCGGTTTTCATCCCCGGCCCGACCAATATTCCCGACAACATTCGTCACGCGATGAATGTGCAGACACTGGACCACCGTTCTTCGGATTTCGGCGAAGTGTTCCTGCCTGTTCTCGAAGACCTTAAAAAAGTCTTCAAAACTGAAACCGGCGAATGCCTAATCTTCCCATCCACCGGCACAGGCGGCTGGGAGGCTGCGGTAACAAATACTTTGTCCCCCGGCGACAAAGTGCTGATTGCCCGCTATGGCATGTTCAGCCACCGCTGGATCGACCTTTGCCAGCGTGTTGGGCTGGATGTTGAAGTTATCGAATGTGAATGGGGCACTGGTGCACCAGCAGACCTGTTTGGCGCGCGTCTTGCCGAAGACAAAGAGGGCGAGATCAAGGCCGTAATGGTTACCCATAACGAAACCGCCACTGGCGTGCTTTCGGATATTGCCGGCGTGCGCACGGCTATGGATGGGGCAAATCACGACGCACTTCTTTTCGTTGATTGCGTCTCTTCATTGGCCTCAATGGATTTCCGCATGGACGAATGGGGGGTTGATCTGGCCATATCAGGTTCGCAAAAAGGTTTCATGCTGGCCTCTGGTATGGCGATTGTCGCGATTAGCCAGAAGGCATTCGAGGCCGCAAAATCTGCCACCAGCCCGCGTTGTTTCTTTGACTTTGGTGATATGCGCGCCGCCAATGCCTCGGGCGGATTTCCCTATACCCCACCCCTTTCGCTGATTTTCGGTCTGCGCGAATCTCTTGATATGCTGCTGGAGGAATGCTTGGACAATGTTTATGCCCGCCACCATCGGCTGGCCACCGGTGTGCGCCGCGCGGTTGAAGCCTGGGGGCTGACCCTTTGCGCCAAGACGCCGGACCTGAATTCGGATTCTGTTAGTGCAATTTATGTGCCTGAAGGTTTTGACTCAAACGATCTGACTGACCATGCCTATGATACATATGGCGTCTCTTTTGGAGTTGGGCTTGGTGAAATGAACGGCCGGGCTTTCCGCATCGGCCATTTGGGTGCACTGACGGATGTCATGGTTCTGTCAGGTCTGGCAACGATTGAAATGGCGATGAAAGACCTTGATTACCCGATCGAACTGGGCTCTGGTGTCGCTGCTGCGCAGGAATACTTCCGTAAGAACGTGGCCCCTGCCCTGTCCAAAGCTGCCTGAGGTACTTGATGATCATACCAACATACGAAGACATGCTGGCGGCGCGTGAACGAATTAAGCCATACGTTCACCGCACGCCGGTCCTGACCTCCTCATACTTGAATGATTTGACCGGGGCCGAGCTGTTCTTTAAGTGTGAGAACTTCCAGAAAGCCGGCGCCTTCAAGGTACGTGGGGCGTGTAACGCCGTTTTTGGCCTGCCCGATGATATGCTGGAGAAGGGTGTGGCGACGCATTCTTCCGGCAACCATGCGCTCAGCCTGTCTTATGCCGCTGGTCGGCGTGGTATTCCCTGCCACGTTGTCATGCCGCGCACGGCACCTCAGGCAAAAAAGGACGCGGTAATGGGCTACGGCGGCCAGATCACGGAATGTGAGCCTTCGACCACCAGTCGCGAAGAGGTTTTTGCACGCGTTGAGGCTGAAACCGGGGCCGAATTCGTCCACCCCTATAACGATCCGCGCGTCATTGCCGGGCAAGGAACCTGCTCGGCTGAACTGATCGAACAGGTCGACGGTTTGGACGCAGTTGTTGCGCCTATCGGCGGGGGGGGGATGATTTCGGGTACTTGTCTGACATTGTCTAACTCAGCCCCGGATGTAAAAATCTACGCAGCCGAACCGGAACAGGCGGACGACGCGGCAAGATCGTTTCGCGCGGGTCACATTATAGCGGATGACGCGCCGGAAACTGTGGCGGACGGGCTGAAAGTGCCACTAAAAGACCTTACATGGCATTTTGTGTCAAACCATGTGACTGACATTCTTACCGCTTCCGAGCAGGATATCATCGACGCGATGAAACTGATCTGGAAACGCATGAAAATTGTCATGGAACCCTCCAGCGCCGTGCCGCTGGCAACCATATTGAAGAACAAAGACACTTTCGCCGGCAAACGGGTGGGCGTAATCATAACCGGTGGCAATGTCGATCTGGACGCGCTGCCATGGATGAACAGGTAAGGAGAAACGCGATGAACTTTGATGATTATGATGTAGGCTTTGATATCCCTGCAAAACCCGGCATGGACGAAGCGGACATTCAGACACCCTGCCTTGTACTTGATCTGGATGCGCTGGAACGCAACGTAGTGCGCATGCGCGACCGCGCTGCCGAAATGGGTGTACGCCACCGTGCACATGGCAAGATGCACAAGTCAGTTGATGTAGCCAAGTTACAGGAAACCATGGGCGATTCTGTCGGCGTTTGCTGCCAGAAGGTCAGTGAGGCCGAGGTTTTCGTCCGTGGTGGCATCAAAGACGTGATGGTTTCTAATCAGGTGCGCGATCCGGCCAAGATTGACCGACTGGCACGCATGCCCAAACTGGGTTCACGCATTTTGGTTTGCGTTGATGATCCCGAGAATGTGGCCGACCTTCAGGCAGCCGCTGAGAAACACGGCACCGAACTGGAATGTCTGGTCGAGATTGACTGTGGCGCAGGCCGGTGCGGCGTCACCACATCGCAGGACGTGGTCAATATCGCCAAGCTGATTGACAGCTCGGACAACCTGAAATTTGCTGGCATTCAGGCCTATCAGGGTGCGATGCAGCATATGGACCTTTATAAGGACCGCGAAGCCAAGATCGACATCGCGGTTGACATGGTTTCGGACGCTGTCACGGCCCTGAAATCGCAAGGCCTTGAATGCGATATCGTCGGTGGCGGCGGCACCGGGTCTTACTATTTCGAAGGTAATTCAGGCGTTTACAACGAACTTCAGTGTGGTTCCTACGCGTTCATGGACGCCGATTATGGCCGCATTCTTGATAAGGAAGGCAAACGGATCGACGATGGGGAATGGGAAAACGCCATGTTCATCCTGACATCGGTGATGAGCCATTCCAAAGCCGACAAAGCCATTGTCGACGCAGGCCTCAAGGCACAATCGGTCGATAGCGGCCTGCCCACGGTGTTTGGCCGTGACGATGCGGTTGAGTACCTTAAATGTTCGGACGAACACGGCGTGGTTGGTGACCCGGACGGGGCACTGAAGGTCAATGACAAGCTGCGTCTGGTACCCGGTCATTGCGACCCCACCGCCAATGTGCACGACTGGTATGTCGGTGTACGCGGTGGCAAAGTTGAAACCGTTTGGCCAGTATCGGCCCGCGGCAAGGCATACTGATATGATCATTGTACCCGAAAGCGAAATTGCCGCACTGGTTGACCGCAAATCTTCGTTTGATGCGGTCGAGGCAGTGTTTGCCGCTATGTCGCGCCGCTCGGCCTATAATTTCCCAGTGATCCGCGAGGCTATTGGCCATGCAGACGCGCTTTATGGCTTCAAATCCGGCTTTGACCGGGAAAGTCTGGCATTGGGCCTGAAATCCGGCGGTTATTGGCCGGGTAACGAGGCTAAGGGGCTGACCAACCACCAGTCAACGGTAATCCTTTTTGACGCGGATACCGGCAAGGTCAAAGCACTGGTGGGCGGCAATTTGCTGACTGCCCTGCGCACGGCGGCGGCGTCTGCAGTATCGATCAAATACCTCGCTCCGAAGGACGCCAAGGTATTGGGAATGATCGGCGCCGGCCACCAATCTCCCTTCCAGATGCGCGCCGCCCTCGAGCAGCGCGATTTTGAAAAAGTGATCGGCTGGAACCGCAACCCGGAACGTCTGAGCCGCTTGAAAGAGGTCGCCGATGAGGCCGGGCTGCCATTTGAGGCGGTGTCGATGGAACGGATGGGGATCGAGGCAGATGTCATCGTTTCCATTGTATCCTCACATACTCCAATTCTGCTGAACGCCCACGTTATTGGGCCCACGCATATCGCCTGTATGGGGACGGACACCAAGGGCAAGCAAGAAGTCGAAGCAACCTTGGTAGCGCGCGCAAAAGTCTTTACCGACGAAGTGGCACAATCCACCACGATCGGCGAATGCCAGCATGCGATCGCAAACGGATTGATGGACGAGGCCGATATCGCTGAACTGGGCGCCGTGATCAACGAAGATCATGATGGCCGCGAAGGGGACGAGATCACTTTGTTTGACGGCACTGGCGTTGGCCTGCAGGATCTTGCCGTTGCCTCAAAGGTTGTTGATCTGGCGGTTGAAAAAGGCTTGGCGACCGAAGTCGACTTTTAAAAACAATAAGGGCAGGCATTACCTCATGCCTGCCCTACCGCATTTTGATGTCAGATACCCTAGTCGACCCGTTCAATCCGTGCCGCCGTGCGTTTAAACGCCGGAGTGTCTGACGCCTGATCCATTTTCGCACTTGTCAGTCGGTTTGCCGGTGCTTCCGCAAAATGGAATGGATAGAATATCGCACCCTCAGGCGTTGCATCGGTGACAAAAACCTTGATCTCAATCGACCCGTGTTTGGTGGTGATCCGCCCCATGCAGCCATCTTCAAGCCCATAGCGGCGCGCATCTTCAGGATGCACCTCAACCTCACCTTCGGGCCGCATGTGATCCAACCCCTTTGAGCGGCGCGACATGGTGCCGGTATGGTAATGCTCCAGCAGCCGCCCGGAATTCAGGTTCAGCGGATATTTATCATCCACCACATCTTCACCGGCCTCGTCCTGATCAATGTTGTGGAACTTGGCCTTGCCAGAAGGTGTTGGAAAGCTTTCCTCATATAGGAAACGCGTGCCCGGATGGTCGGTATCAAAACACGGCCATTGCAGCCCGTCCCCGTCCAGCCGTGCATGGCGGATGCCACCATAGGAGGGCACCAGCGAGGCAATTTCTTCCATGATTTCGGCGCTTCCGTCATAAGCCATCGGATATCCCATGGCAGTGGCAACATCACAGACGATTTCCCAGTCTGCGCGGGCCTCTCCAGGCGGGTCAATCGCCTGACGCACCATCTGCACCCGACGTTCGGTATTGGTGAAGGTGCCATCTTTTTCGGCGAAACTTGCAGCGGGGAAGACCACATCGGCCAGTTCCGCAGTTTCTGACAGGAACATGTCCTGCACTACTAGGAAATCAAGCCGCATCAGACCCTCACGCACTTCGCTGATATCTGGACTCGACCCCATCGGGTTTTCGCCCATGATATACATGGCCTTCATGGACCCGTCTGCGGCGGCTTCCTCCATCCGCACGACCGAGTGATATTCGTCTTCGGGCATCGGCACGCCCCAGGCGGCCTCGAATTTGGCGCGGTGTTCCGGGTTCTTAATGTCGTGATACCCCGGCAGGTTGTTATGCTGGCCCTGCATGTCCGAACATCCCTGCACGTTCGACTGTCCGCGCAGCGGGATAAACCCGGTGCCGGGTTTGCCTACATGGCCGGTCATCAGGGACAGATTGGCCATAGCCAGCGCCCCATCTACCCCGGTCAGATGCTGGGTGATACCCATGCCCCAAAGAAGCATGCCACGTTCCGCCTGGGCATAAATCATTGCCGCCTCATGCAACCGGTCCTGCGGTACGCCAGAGACTTCCTCGACATATTCAGGCGTGTAGCGATCAAGCCCTTTGATGTAGTCATCCCAACCCTCGGTGCGGGAGGCGATAAAGTCTTCGTTTACAAGGCCTTCGTTGATGATGATCCGGGCAATACCGTTCAGAACGGCCACGTTACTGCCCCCCTTGGCGCGCAGCCAGACATCTGCGTGATCGACCATTTCGATTCGGCGCGGATCAATGACGACGATCTTCGCACCCCGTTCATATTTCGCGCGC
The DNA here is from genome assembly GCA_964550345.1 of uncultured Aliiroseovarius sp. GTDB lineage: Bacteria > Pseudomonadota > Alphaproteobacteria > Rhodobacterales > Rhodobacteraceae > JAAEUB01. The sequence continues at coordinate 27,820 of CAZJYZ010000032.1, forward strand.
ATCGCCTGACTGGAAATCACCGGGTGTGTCACCGTGGTGTTTGAGCCGCAAATGATGATGCCTGTTGCCAGCCCCACATCCAAATTCGAAGCGGATGGTGCAGAAGACCCTACCGCCTGTTTAAACGCCACTGCCGAGGCCATGTGGCACAGCCTTGCGCAATGATCGATATTGTTAGTGCCAAAAGCGCAGCGGATCATCTTTTGGAAAACAAAATTATCCTCGTTCGTTGCCCTCGCCGAGGTGATCCCGGCTAATGTATGCGCGCCGTGGGTTTCTTTCACTTCGTTCAGACGTTTGGCGGTAAAGGCGATGGCCTCGTCCCAGCTGACTGGCTCCAGCGGACTTTCCTTACCGTTTTTGCGCATCAACGGCGCGGTCAGGCGGTCAGGATGATGCAGGAAATCCATGCCAAAGCGGCCTTTGACACAAAGGTTGCCGGTATTGGCCACCGAAGAAAACGCCGGATTTACAGCAACCATCTGGTCGCCCTCGGTCTCAATCTCGATGGCGCATCCAACGCCACAATAGCAGCAGGTCGTCGTGGTTGTCTGACGCAGGTTTTTCGGGGTTTCGCCTATATCGGAAAGGTCTTTCAACGCCCCGGTGGGACAGGCCGAGACACATTGGCCACAATTATTGCAGGCAGTGTCGCGGAAGTCATTGCTGCCACTGACAAGGGTCGGATAGCCTGAGGCGTCAACCTCATAGACTGCGCGGTGCTGCACCTCATCGCAAATGCGCACGCATTGCAGACATTTGATGCATTTCTCATATTCTAGTTGGAAAAATGGCCACGAAACCAGTGGCTTGGCAATACCAGGATCGACAGTTTCTGAACCTTCAACTTTATCAATTGCGTTCATGACCAGGCCTCCTTGCCCAGATATTCCGTTGTACCGGCGTCAAATTCGATCGACAGGCGTTGCAGGTCGCACACACCCGCCGCCTGACAGCGGCACATAAGGCAGCGGCTGGCCTCGGCTAGCGCTTCTTCTTCCGTGAACCCGGTTTCAACCTCGTCAAAGGCCGGGTCGTTATCCACGTCGCCTCCATGTCCGGCGGCCGCAAAGGCCTCAAGACGGCCCGCTTCGTCGAGCACTGGCATGTCGTGCAATTTCTCGTCCGACGCAGCCTTGGCGCCAATGTCGAAGAATTTGGGCCGGTGGCGGTGGATTACTGCCGCTATCCCGGCTTCGTCCAATCCGTTCAGCCAGGCATCAATAGCAAACGCCCCCATGCGCCCTGCCCCGACGCCCTCTACGACCGTTGCGGCGCCGCTGACACAATCCCCACCTGAAAACACACCCGGCAGATTGGTCATCATAGTCTGGGGGTCAACCTCGATCGTGCCCCAGCGCACATGCTGACCCAGATCGTTTTGCTTGAGCGACGCAAAATCAACATCCTGCCCGATCGCCAGCAGGATCGTATCTGCAGGTGTGAAATACTCCGAGCCTTCGATGGGCACGGGTCTACGGCGTCCGCTTTCATCCGGTGCGCCCAACTCCATGCGTTGTGATGTCAGGCCAACGACTTTGCCCCCTTCGGATTTCACGGCAACAGGTGCGGTCAGCAATTCCAGCGAGACACCTTCCACGTCGCATTCATGTATCTCATGCGCGGCGGCAGTCATCTCCTTGCGCGTACGACGGTAGTGCATTTGCACATCCGTCGCACCTACACGGCGGGCGGTACGTACGGCGTCAGCTGCCGTGAATCCACCACCGATGACAATGACGCGGTCGCCAATATTGACTTCTTTATTACGGTTAACGTCGGCCAGAAAATCAATGGCAGGCATGACGCCATCCGCATCCTCGCCCTCAAGACCCGTCGGTTTGGCGGCCTGTGCACCGATGGCCAGATGTACCGCGTCAAAGCCCTGTTCACGCAAGCCTTCAAGTTGATAATCACGCCCCATGACTTGGGAGGTGCGTAATTCCACACCCAGTGCAAGAATGTCATTGATCTCCTGATCCAGCACCGCATTGGGAAGCCGGTAAGGCGGGATACCGTACCGCAGCATACCGCCTGCTTTCTCTGCCGCTTCAAACAACACTACCTTGTGCCCGGCCAAAGCAAGGTAATAGGCCACCGATAAACCGGTTGGCCCGGCGCCAATGACGGCAACCTTTTTGCCTGTATCAGGTTTCGGTTCGGGCTGGGTTGGCTCACCGGCTTCAGCAGCTTTGTCTGCGGCAAACCGTTTCAGAGCACAAATCGCCACCGGACTGCCATCAATCTGAACCCGCCTGCACGGGTCTTCGCATGGCCGCGGGCACACCCTGCCAAGCACGCCGGGCAGCGGCAACATTTCTTTTATCAGGGCGGTCGAGCCGGTATAATCCTTGTCGATAATGCGTTCGATATAGCCCGCAATATCGATGCCTGCGGGACAAGCATCGGTGCAGGGCGGTTGGCAATAAGCGTTATGGTCCGCCAGGTAAGTGTTAAGGATTTCCTGCCGCTTTGCACTCAGAGCTTCACTTCCCGTATTAACCACCATCCCCTCGGCGACAGGTGTGTTACAGGCGGTGGCATTCCCCGCCTGCCCGTCAATCTCTACCGAGCACATGCCGCAATCACCCGAGGGCTTGATACGCGGATCATAACACAGGTTAGGGATCGAAATGCCCACCGAGGCCGCTGCTTCATAAATGCTCTGCCCTTGGGTCGCCCCCACGGCTTGACCGTCGATTTTCAGCCGTATCTCTGCTTGCGATACTTTCATAACCATGCCCTTTGACCTTGACCTGCCTAACGTTGATGGTTTTTCACGCGTGACACCAGTAAAAACTGACCCCCATCTGATTGCCCTAGCAGATCATCTTTCCATAGAAGACTCCTGCTAAATTACGGCGGAATTTGTGACCACTGCGACAAGTGACGCTCAAACCTGCGTGAGCGGGGCAAGAAGCAGCTAAATGTTAACGTTTCTTAGGCCGAAATTGCACTATCGGCGCGTTGCATTGTGCGAAAATCTGCGACAATTCATCCCTTTAGCCGGGATTTTCCGCATTTCGGCAACAATTAGCGGTTGTTTTTTTGCAATTTTTTGACCACTGATTAGCCCATGGGCAGGAATCATGTGATAGATGAATTACTGGAAGATCTGACAGATCTTGCGCCACTAGGCTATTACGTGGCGCTTCACATCCGCTTTGTCTCTCCACTAATGACCTTTCAGACCTATGATCAGGCCTGGACGGATCACTACACGCAAAATGCCTATGGTCTACGCGACCCTCAGGTTGCTTGGGGAATTTCGCGCACGGGCGCGTCACGCTGGTCCGAGATAAACCTGCCCGACCCTTTCGGCATAATGAAAGAAGCAAGAGAATGAAGCAAGAGAATACGGCCTCACTTACGGGGTTATTGTCTCATGCGGGCCCGTCACCTCGCGGACAATCGCAGGTGCCGCACGGGGAGACCGCGAATTTACCGATACAGAACTGGCTGCTATTTCTGGTGTGATCCTGCGGTTACACCATGAAACCGAGCCTCCCGAAAACCTGACGAAAGCCGAGCTGGAAGCGTTGAAGATCATCGCCTCGGGTGAACGTTATGCACAGGGTGCTGCCTCGCTGGGCATATCTGAGAGCGCCTTGAAAGCACGCCTGACATCGGCCCGCAAAAAACTGTTCGCACGTACTACCGCTGAAGCCATTCAGCGCGCCAAAGAATACAGGTTTCTCTAGCCAGCCTGTAATCGCTGCCAGCCCAAAACTGGGCGAATTTACGAACTACCTGGAGGGTAAACATGCAAACCACGACACTATCTTTTGAGAATATGCACAACCATGGAGAGTTATTCGCAAATTTCCTTCGCGCACGGCGAAAGAGCTTTATTGAGCGAAACCACTGGGACCTGCCCGAAGCATTGGGCATGGAATATGATCAATATGACAACCCTGCGAGCCGCTGGGTGGCGGTCCATAAATTCGGACAGATCCTTGCTGGCATTCGCCTGACCCCTACGACTGCACGTGTCGGAATGTACTCCTACATGATCCGGGACGCCCAAAGGGGGCTGTTGGACGAGATTCCCTCAAACCTGCTCTATGAACAGGCGCCGGTTGCCTCACATATCTGGGAAAGCAGCCGGATTTTTGTGGACAATGATACACCCGCAAAAATACGCCGCATGGTGCATGCGCATCTGGTGGTTGAAATGACCAAAGCCGCACGTGATCTTGGTGCGACACAGGTGCTTGGGATGATCCCGTCAAACTGGCCACGCTGGACACGGCGCTGCGGGGTCGAGGCCGTGGCTGCTGGGCCCGTCCTACATATCGACGGGGCAGACAATCAGGTTATTTCGATCGACCTGCGCGATCAGATGCATTGACCTGTTTCCAAACGCGGTTTCAGAAACCAGTGCCCTCAAGAAAGCTTTGCATTCAGTTCGTGTGACGGATTGAGTGCAAAAATATCAAAATTTATCTGGCGACCATCTGTCCGGGCAGGATTATTGCTGCCCGGGATCTCACTTTTACAGGTTCTACCAATAGTGGCCGGCATAACCGTGAACCCTTTGGGGATGGCCGCCACGTCAGAAGCCGGCACCAATCAGGAAAACGCGTGCCGAAGGCACTCAATTTGGCAAGGCTGATCTATTCAACCCATTCATATGGCCGGGTGAATTCACCCAAAGTGGTTTTTACCGCGTCCTTATCCACATCACCATTTGCTTCCAATTGGGCGACCAGACCCCGACGCTTGCTGTCGACCACCCGTACAACTTCTACAGCGTGTCCGTCCTTGGCCAGTGCTTCGTTGTAAACTCGGGTGATTGCGCGTTTCCTCAGATCCGGCTTAAAGACTTTCCCAACTGCAGTTTTCGGCAATTCATCCAGTATTTCAACATGCTTCGGATGCGCTGCGCGTTCATGAACATGATCCTTGGCGTAGTCTCTCAGCTCTTTTTCCGTCACCTCAGCACCGTCAATCAGTTCGACATATGCGCAAGGCAGTTCGCCCGCAAATGCATCCGGTTGGCCAATGGCACCAACGAAGGCAATCGCCTCGTGTCCGGCAAGGGCTTCTTCGATTTCTGCCGGGTCAATATTGTGTCCGCCCCGGATAATCAGGTCCTTGGCACGCCCTGTGATCCACAGGAAACCATCTGCATCCAGACGACCCAAATCACCCGTGCGCAGATGGGTATCATTTGCAAACAGACCAACATTCTTGGGCGCTTCGGTATAAGTTTTTCCCGCCCAGACACCCGGATTAGCAATACAAATCTCGCCAACCTCATCCGTTGCACATTCCTTCAACACTTTACCGCTTTCATCACAGTTAAGGATTTTTACGTCGGTATAGGGGAAAGGTACCCCGACCGAGCCTACCTTCTTATCACCGCTTGGAGGGTTGCACGACACCAGACAGGTTGCCTCGGTCAGACCATAGCCTTCGATAATGGTAACGCCTGTCGCTTTTTCAAAGCGATTATAAAGCTCAACCGGCAACGGGGCTGATCCGGAAAACAAGTTCTTCAGGGTCGAGACATCCGCATCTACCGGGCGCTGCATAAGCGCCGCGATGGCTGTTGGCACCGAAATGATAAAGGTCACTTTCCAGCGTTCGACCAGTTTCCAGAAATTGTCGAACACTCCGTCGCCCCGGTAGCCTGCCGGGGTTGGGAAAACCACATGCGCCCCCGATGTCAGCACCGCCATGAATATCACATGCACCGCGAATACGTGGAACAACGGCAATGGGCAGATGATGACTGCTGTTTCATCAAACAACAATTCATTGCCCAACCAACCGTTATAAATGATGCCGGAATATTTGTGCTGCGCAACCTTAGGCATGCCAGTGGTCCCACCGGTGTGGAAATAGGCCGCCACCCGATCTTCCTGAACATCCTCAAAGTCCAGCGTTGTGTTCTGCTTCGCTATTTCAGCGCAGAAATCCTTGACCTTAGCGTTATGCTCAACAGGGTTTTTGGGGCGGATCAACGGCACGATCCAGCTTTTGGGCGGCGTCAGATAGCGGTTGAGATCAATCTCCAGCACCGTCTTGACGTTTGGTGCAAAGCGTACCGCCTCTTCTGCAACTTGCGCCACTTCTGTTTTTGGGAAGGATTTCAGCGTCACAAGAACTGTGGCACCAGTTTCGCGCAAAATCGCACTAATCTGTTCTGCATCCAGCAGCGGGTTAATCGGGTTAACAATACCGGCAATCATGCCACCCATCAGGGTATAGAGCGTCTCGTTACAATTGGGCAGCAGGTAGGCAACCACATCGTTTTCGCCAATGCCGAGCGAGCGAAACAGGTTCGCTGACTGCACCGTCTTGTCGTGCAATTGCTGCCAGGTGATCGTTTCGGCCTTGTCCTTTGGCCCCGAGGTAATTTGAAAGGAAACTGCGTTTCGTTTGCCAAAGGCATTTACGGTTTTCTGTAGCAGGCCGTACATGGTGACCGGCTTTTCACGTTTTTCCCACGGCATTTGCGCCTCAATCGTATTACGATCGGCCATTGAACTGAAATTTTGCATACTATCCCTCCACTGTTGCCCGTTTTTGGGCTGATTGTTGGGAAAGATGATGACGATAAACAGGGCTCAGGGCAAGGGTAAGCTGGCCGTAAGTTACCCTAGGTCAAGCAAACTTTACTCGGCGGCCAGCCCGTCGGTGAATTGCAGCTTGGCCAATCGCGCATACAGCCCGCCCTGGGCGACAAGCTCATCATGTTTGCCCTGAGCAAGGATGCGCCCCTCATCAAACACGACAATGCGGTCGGCGTTCTTTACCGTCGCCAGACGGTGGGCGATAATGATTGTCGTGCGCCCTTCGGCCATTTTATCAACTGCAGCTTGCACCAGACGCTCACTTTCAGCGTCAAGTGCACTTGTCGCTTCGTCCAAAAGCAGCACCGGCGCGTCGCGCAATACTGCGCGCGCAATGGCAATACGCTGCTTTTGTCCGCCTGACAGCATCACGCCGCGCTCACCCACATATGTGTCATATCCGTCCGGAAGTTTCGCCAGAAACTCATGTGCCGCAGCGGCTCGGGCGGCCAGCTCAACTTCGGCATCTGTGGCGCCGGGTTTACCAAAACGTATGTTTTCGCGGGCCGTCGCGGCAAATATAACCGCGTCCTGTGGCACCAGCGCTACTGATTGACGAAACGCTGAACGTGACAGGTCACGCAAGTCTTCTCCGTCCAGTTTCACCGCCCCTTTTGACGGGTCATAGAAACGCTGGAGCAGTTGAATTATCGTCGATTTTCCCGCCCCGGAGGGACCAACAAGGGCCACCGTCTCGCCCGGCTCAACAGTCAGACTGATATCGTCCAGCGCCACCTGCTCAGGCCGTGCCGGATAGCGAAAGCTGACGTTTTCGAACGAGATAGCCCCTTTGACCGGAGCTACCAGTGATTTGGGTTGCGCAGGGTCGCGCACTACATCCTCGGCGTTCAGCAGTTCTACCAGCCGTTCCGTTGCCCCGGCAGCGCGCTGCAACTCGCCCCAAATTTCGGACAAAGCACCGACCGCGCCAGCAACCATCACCGAATAAATCACAAACTGCACCAAGGCACCGATGGACATCTGGTCCGACCGCACGTCCCGCATGCCGATCCACAACACGCCAACAACGCCGGAAAATATGAGGGCTATGACGATGACCGTCATTACCGCGCGTGTGCTGATCCGTTTTTGAGCCGAGACAAAACTCTGCTCTGTGACCTCATCGAACTTTGCACGGCTTTCGGCTTCCTGAGTGAAAGCCTGCACGGTTTGCACTGACAGTAGCGCCTCAGAAGCCTTGCCAGAGCTTACTGCGATCCATTCCTGATTTTCCCGGCTAAGAACCCTCAATCGGCGCCCGAGCAGAACAATCGGCACAATCACAGCCGGCACGATCAAAAGCACCAGCCCGCTGAGTTTTGCGGAGGTAAAAAGCATCAGGACGAGGCCACCCAAAAAGATCAGGACATTGCGCAGGGCAACCGAAACCGATGAACCGATGACGGAAAGGATCAGGGTCGTATCAGTCGTGATGCGGCTCAGAACCTCGCCGGTCATGATGCGCTCAAAGAAAACCGGGCTCATCCCGATCACGCGGGCAAAAACGGCCTCACGGATATCTGCCACAACCCGTTCACCCAGTCGCGTCACAAGATAGTAACGTAGCCCGGTGCCCAGCGCCAAAAGCACGGCAATTCCCAAAGCAGCCAGAAAATACTGATCAAGTATCGTATCAGTCGCACCGCCGAACCCGTCAACCACCCGGCGCACCGCCAAGGGCAGGATCAGGGAAATGCCGGCAGTCAAAACAAGCGCAAAACCTGCCAGCGCCATCAACAACTTATATGGTTTCAAAAATGGCCACAGGCCACCGAGCGCACCAATGCGTTTGGATTTTTTGCGCTCTTGCTCCAATGCACCGCCGGGTTGGGTGCCGTCCTGTTGGGTCATATTGAATATCCTTTGGCGGCACAGATAGTCGCGCTTGGCCCGGATCACAAGACGAAGTGCAAAACCGATGTGTTTTTTAAAGGGCTCGCCCAAACCTGTTTTATCAACCCAGCCCTATTGGTAGATTCCTTTAGTTGGTCCGCCAATGCGCGGGTCTAGGGACGTGAGGGGCCGGAAGTTCGCGCCCCTGAGACGGGATGACCTACCAATCCACCAGTTCCTTATAATGACCCATTGGGGGCATAGGCTGACTACTCCCTCAAACCTTACGGTAAATTTTCAGACGAATTTCTAAAAATGACCGGCATCGTAAATCTGATCAGCCCCCCTTGAGTGGTCCAGTTTGAATGTTAGTGCATGATTGGCCTGA
>CAZJYZ010000033.1:0-36404 GCA_964550345.1 uncultured Aliiroseovarius sp.
CAACGGGACCTTGCGGATCCTGCATACGCTCAAGCGAAACCTGCAAAAACACCTCGCCTTCAGGGTTCAGCGCGCGCACCACTTCTGAGCGCCCTGAAAGACGCCCGGCCATGACCTCTCGCAGCCACTCAGAAACAGGTCGCCCGGCGCCCTCAACCTGATCTGACAGCAATGTACCAATGGCGTTCTCGTCCCCAAGCAAGGCCTTGGCACGTCTGTTAGCCATGGTGACACGTCCGTTAGAATCCAGCCGTAACAATGGGACAGGAAGCATATCAACTGGGCTCCAGTCACCAGAATCAACCGCGTGTTTCTCAGGCTCCGGCAGCAGATAGACCTCGCGCCGCCCTGCCGTGCTTATAATTTCACAGACTAGTACATTGATATTCCCGTCTTTTGCGCTGACCTCTGTGACTACACCATTTCTCAGGGGAAGGTCGACGAAAACGCGATCCAGCGAGGCCTGCCGTCCGCCAAGCAGACGGCGCAATGCTTCGTTCATGAACAAGATCGTGCCGGTATTTGATACAGTCATCATTGGCAGGTTAATGGTCTCACCCATGCGGCCAGCGGGTTTGTTTTCCCCCAAATCGTCCAGCCGCCACAAAAACCCGGTCTTTCCGATCAGATGCACCGACAAGCGCACATGCCCGTTGCTGACAGCAATGTCTTCGCGCGCGGCCCCCGTGATTTCAGCCTTGTTCTGCAACCGGCTGAGGACAGCCGCGGGCGAAGCAAACAAATCCCCAAGGACATCGATTAAGGTGGCCGTATCGGTTTCAGTCTCGATTTGATCTCTGGAAAAATAATCCTTCGCCGCCAGATTCTGAAAAGTTACCATGCCGTTCAGGTCCGTGATTAATCCCGGGGAAGCATCATTTTCCATTAAGGCGGCAAGCGTTTTGGCAAGGCCACGCCGGGCATATTCAAATCGCAGCGATAAAAACCAGACAAGCAGGCCCAGCGACAGAAAGGTCATGCCCCCGATCACCATAGACAGACCGGGGACTGGTTGCTGAACTACCCATGCGGCAGCGAGCATAACCATACCAAGGGTCAGCAAAATGCCCACCCTTGGCGAAAGAAGTGTGGCGGCCCGCGTCAGGAGCCCTGGAGTTAGCGCCGGATGCGACACGATGCTCCCCCTGATTATTGATTCGCTATGGGTGTATTTCGACGCGATATGATTAAGCAGGTGTTAACGATACCCAGTTAAGCCACTATTGGTTGTGTTTACAAGGGGCTTACTCTCTCTTTAAGAGAGCCAGGAAGAAGCCATCAGCGCCGTCAAGCGGTGTTAGTATGGTTTTGGCCTTAAGGGCCCAGCCGGGATGGCGGTTCAAAAAAGCATCAATCTGCGCATCATTTTCACGTTCAAGCAGGGAGCAGGTGATATAGGCAATAGCGCCATTCCGTCCGGCGAGATCGGTAATTTTATCGAGTATTCCGGCCTGTATGGCGCAAAGTTCATCTAACTTCTCAGCGTTCAGCCGCCATTTTTCATCCGGCGCGCGCCGCCAGGTCCCGGAACCCGAACAAGGTACATCCGCAACGATCAGATCAAATGGGGCAGCATCCTTGAGGGCTTCGGCCTGCAGGATTTCCACATCCACCCCGGCCCTTTTGGCCCGTTCGGGCAGATCGCGCATGCGGTCGGCATTCTTGTCGTGGGCGAATATTTTTTTCAGGCCACGCCCAGCCAATGCCAGCGCCTTGCCACCGCCTCCAGCGCAATAGTCCAGAACCCGCAGGTCATTTTGCAGGTCAATTTTATCAACAATTGCCTGTGAGCCTGCATCCTGAAGCTCTACCAAACCGTCTTTATACGCCTTTGAATTACGAACGCGGCGGGGGTTTTGGGTTACTTCCAGTGCTGTGGGCGACAGGGAATGTTGGCAGGTTTCAATCTCTTCCCCGGCCAACACTTCAACCGCCTGCTCCAGCGTGGCCTTTTGTGTGTTTACCCTTAGGAAAATCTGCGCGCGTCGGCGCATGGCCCGCATGACAGGTGCAAATTGCACGCCCAATGCAGCGCGTAATTGCGGGGCAAGCCAAGGGGGGCAATCCAGTTCGATCAATTCATCGGGATCAGCGGCTTTGAAGGCATGTTCGGCGTCGCTCAAGGCTGCCGGGGCATAACCTTCACCGGTAAATAACTCTTCCGGGGCGATGCCTTTCGCACGTAACGCACCGATCATCACCCCGCGCCCGGTCATCGCACCACCAAGATGCGCAAAAGAGTGCAGGCATCTTAAGGCGTCATAGACATGGTCACGCACCGCCGCCCGGTCCTTGGAGCCTGCATAGCGATTAGAACGCGCCCAGTTGGTCAGGGTTTTTTCCGCGGGCGCGCCCTGAATTACCTCATCCAACAGGTCAGCTGCCGCTGCTATGCGCGCTGCCGGGGTCATTTTATCACCTTAACTTTATCCGGCAACATATTCACCTACCTACATAATCCTATAATTTGGGCTCTCGCGGGTGATCTGCACATCATGGACATGGCTCTCCTTCAGGCCCGCACCGGTAATTTTCACGAAACGGCTGTTTTTGCGCATGTCGGCGACGCTGGCATTGCCGGTATAGCCCATGGCCGCGCGCAGGCCGCCTACTAGTTGGTGCACCACTGCCCCGGCTGAACCTTTGTAGGGAACCTGCCCCTCAATACCTTCCGGCACCAGCTTGTCCGAGGCCGCATCTTTCTGGAAATAGCGGTCGGCTGAACCCCGCGCCATTGCCCCGAGGCTGCCCATGCCACGGTAACTTTTGAACGAACGGCCCTGATAAAGTATGACCTCGCCGGGGCTTTCATCGGTGCCGGCAATCATGGAGCCGACCATGGCGCAAGAGGCACCGGCGGCAATGGCTTTGGCGAAATCGCCGGAATACTTGATGCCGCCATCGGCAATCACCGGCACGTCGCCCGCGCCGGAGGCGCAATCCATGATCGCAGTCAATTGCGGCACGCCGACACCCGCCACCATGCGGGTGGTACAGATCGAACCGGGGCCGATACCAACCTTGACCCCATCCGCGCCGGCGCCAATAAGGGCGCGCGTTGCCTCGGCAGTGGCAACATTGCCTGCCAAGACCTGCACATCGGACGATATGCGCTTCACACGCTCAACAGCCTGCGCCACGCCTTCGCTGTGTCCATGTGCGGTATCGATGACAATCAGGTCACAGCCTGCATCCACCAGCGCCTCGCTGCGTTCAAAACCGGCATCCCCCACGGTTGTTGCCGCTGCGACCCTGAGCCGCCCAAGCTCATCCTTGCAGGCGGTGGGGTTTAACACAGCCTGTTCGGTATCCTTCAGGGTTAAAAGTCCGGTAAGCTTGCCATCTCCATCCGTAACCAGAAGTTTTTCAATACGACGCGCCTGCATCAGGTTTTTGGCCTCGTCAAGGTCGGCAGGCTCGGTCAGCATGGCAAGGTCATCGCGGCTCATCATCACCCGCACCGGGGTATCGTCGGAGGTGGCAAAGCGCATGTCGCGGTTGGTAACAATTCCCACCACATGGTCGGTTTCATCGACGACCGGAAAACCGGTAATGCGGTAGCGCTCCATCAGAGCTTTGGCATCCGCCAGGGTTTGGTCCGGCCTGAGGGTGATCGGGTTATAGACGATGCCGCTTTCAAAGCGCTTGACCCGGCGCACCTCGCGCGCCTGTTCATCGATACTGAGATTACGGTGTATGACACCCATGCCACCGGCCTGCGCCATGGCGATTGCCATACGCGCTTCGGTTACCGTATCCATAGCCGAGGACAGGAGCGGGATATTCAGTGCGATCGAGCGCGTCACAAAGGTCGCGGTATCTGCGGTTGAGGGCAGTACATTACTGGCGGCAGGGACCAGCAGAACGTCGTCAAAGGTAAGGGCCTCGCGAATCTCCATGGGGGTTCTCCTTGGGATGATCGTTTGGCACGTCTCTATTTCACCTCTTGCACCCTTTGGAAAGGGCAAGGCAGAGATTTTAAGCCTCCGGCGGAGGTATTTTTGCCAAGATGAAAGGGAGGCTTTGACTTTCCAGAAGACTCGTGGCCACTTCGCCGGAGCATACGGAGTGAAATTAATGCAGGTGTCAAAACGAATTTCCGGACTGACCGGCGAAGATGGCGACGGCTGGGGATTGTTTTTGCGCGCCCGTGAAATGATCGCGGCGGGTGAGGACGTGATTGAGTTGACCATTGGCGAACATGATATTCGCACAGCACCAGCAATTCTGGCGGCTATGGACCAGTCGGCACAGGGCGGACATACGGGCTATGCCATGGTGCCCGGCGTGGACGCGCTGCGCGATGCGGTTGCGGCACGGGTTGAGGGCCAAAGCGGCGTGAAAACCGGGCGCGATAATGTGCTTATCACCCCCGGTGGCCAGGCCGGCCTCTATGCCTCTCATGTCGCGGTTTGTGAGCCGGGGGACCGCGCCTTGTTCATCGATCCCTATTACGCCACCTACCCTGGAACCATTCGCGGGGCTAGCGCGGTTCCGGTTCCGGTCGAGGCGCGTGCGCGTAACGGGTTTCAGCCAAGTACCGAGGCGATTGCGGCAAAAGCTGACGGAGCGACCAGCCTGCTGATCAACTCGCCCAATAACCCCACTGGTGTGATTTACAGCAGAGATACGCTTTCGGGCATCGCCGAGGTGGCGCAGGACCATGACATGTGGCTGATCTCGGACGAGGTTTATGACAGTCAGGTCTGGGAGGGGGAACATCTGTCGCCCCGCGCCTTGCCGAATATGGCAGAGCGCACGCTGGTCATCGGCTCCATGTCGAAAAGCCACGCTATGACCGGCAGCCGTGTGGGCTGGGTCGTTGGGCCCGAGGACGTGATTGATCACATGATCAACCTTGCCACCCACACCACGTACGGCGTGGCCGGTTTCGTGCAGGATGCCGCCCTTTTTGCCCTTGGGCAGGGTGCTGCTTTAGAGGATGAGATTAGCGCGCCGTTTAAAAGGCGCCGGGCGGCAGCGACGCAGGCGATAGCGGCGCAGAACGTGGTGCGGCTGGTGCCAGCACAGGGGGCGATGTACCTGATGCTGGATATTCGCGCCACCGGATTGAGCGGTGAGGCATTTGGCTACGGGCTGCTAGCGGCAGAAAACATTGCTGTGATGCCGGGCGAATCTTTTGGCAAAGCCGCCGCCGGGCATGTCAGGGTGGCAATGACCGTAGCGGATGAGGCTTTTGCCACTGCTTTTGCCCGGCTGCTGGATTTTGCGGCGAAGAAAGCCGGATCACAGGAGAATGCACATGACACGTAACATCGGAGCAGAATTTCGCGCACTGCACCAACGGGGAAACCCGTTTATCCTGGCCAATGCCTGGGATTTGGGCAGCGCCAAAATGCTGGAAGCTCTGGGCGCTGAGGCAATCGGCACTTCCTCAGCGGCACATGCCTTCACTTTGGGGCGCCCGGATCTGGGTCATGTCAGCCGCGACGAAGCACTGGCACATGCCGAGGAGCTGGTGGCGGCGGTCAACGTGCCTGTTTCCGGAGACTTTGAGAACGGCTTTGGCGAAGCGCCCGGGATCTGCGCCGAAACCGTGCGCCTTTCGGCCGAGGTCGGGTTGGCGGGCATTTCCATCGAGGATACAGCCCTGCCCGGCTCGACCCCATACGAATTTGATCTGGCGGTTGAGCGTATCCGCGCTGCTGCCGCCGCCGCACGCGCCTTGCCACAGGATTTTGTCCTCGTGGCGCGGGCGGACGGGATCATGCACGGACAATATGACATCGAAGAAGCCCTGCGCCGCCTGAAAGCCTATGAGGCTGCCGGGGCGGATTGCCTTTATGCGCCTCTGCCCGCTTCGATGGCGGATGTTGCGCGTATTTGTGCGGCCACGGCACTGCCGGTAAATGCGCTGGTTGCCGGGCCCTATACCAAGGTTAGCCGGGATGCGTTTGCTTCGGCCGGGGTGGCGCGGATTTCACTGGGTTCAAGTCTTGCACGTGCCACGCACCGGGTCATTCATGACGCTGCCTCTGCGATGTTTGAGAACGGCGATTTCGGCGTTATGTCCAGAGGCATTTCAGGCGATATTATCGACGGGTTTCTGACCAACAAACATTAGCCTATTCCTGCGTCACATCATGTTTGTAAATCCAGTCAAACCGCCCCAGAATTTTCTGTGGTGAATAGCGGTTAGCCAGCCTGAGCGCCCCATGGCCCAGCCCGCGTGCCAGCGGGTTTGAGTAATGGTAATTGCGGGCGTTTTTATTGGCCATATTGATAACCCGTTCTACGCGGTGACGGCGACGCGCCTGATAGAGCGCCGGGCCGTCCTCAAGCCCCATTTCCGCAAGCGACTGCGCCAGAACCCAGGCGTCTTCGATGGCCATAACCGCGCCTTGCGCCATGAAAGGTAAGGTCGGATGGGCCGCATCACCCAGAAGAGCTGTGCGCCCGCGATGCCATTCCAGCGCCACATCGTGCCGGTGCAGCCCCCACAGGAACACTGTATCCACCCGTGCCAGAACATCCTGAGCATCGCGACCAAAGCCAGCAAAGGCCGCGCGCAGGTTCTCGGGCTCATCGCGGTGAAACCAGCCTTCTTCAGCCCATTCCTTGCGTTCTTCGACTGCCACAAGGTTTACCACCTGACCGTTGCGCAAGGGATAAGTCACCATATGCCTGCCCGGCCCCATATAGACGATCGCCTCGGCTTCTTCACGACCGGTGGCGGGAACCAGAGCGCGCCACGCGACCTGACCCGTGAAAAAGGGCTTGGCGGGAGGGTTCAGAACAGGACGCAGCGCCGAATGCAGCCCGTCGGCGCCGACTAAAAAATTGACCTCTTCGCGGCTATTATCGGCAAACTCAATTATTGGGTTTCCAATACCCGGATCCACCGAAACAACTCTGCGCCCGGTCTCAATCGTCACACCAGCGTCACGTGCAGCATCCGCCAGCAAACCTTGCAGATCCGCCCGGTGAAACAGCAAAAAGGTCTGGTCCGGCACGAGTTCCTTCAGATCAAGATCCACCACACCTTTGCCGCTTGGTCCGTCGCGCAGCCAGATGGCTGTGGAGCGTGTAGAGCGGTTGCGCGCTTCATCGCCCAGCCCCAGCGCGTCCAGCACAACCACGCCATTTGGGCTGATTTGCAGTCCCGCGCCAACTTCACTGATCGCATCCGCCTGTTCCAGCACCCGCACCTTGGCGCCGCGCCGGGCCAGTGCCACTGCCGCAGCCAGGCCGCCAATACCGGCGCCTGCTATGGTAACTTCCTGCCCCTTCAACATCTCTATCCCTTCAAACAAAAACACCGGCGCATTTCTGCACCGGTGCCATGTTAATACTTGTCAGCCATTCGCCTAGTCATCCCGGTGCACTTTTTCGCGCCGCTCGTGGTTTTCCTGCGCCTCTAGGCACATTGTGGCGATAGGCCGTGCATCAAGGCGTTTTAACGAAATCGGTTCGCCGGTATCTTCGCAATACCCAAACTCGCCCTCTTCAATGCGACGCAGGGCCTGTTCGATTTTGCCAACCAGCTTGCGCTGACGATCACGGGTGCGCAATTCCAGCGCCCGGTCGGTTTCCTCGCTGGCGCGATCTGCCACGTCAGGGATGTTACGCGTCCCTTCCTGTAGGCCTTCAATGGTATTTTTGCTGTCGCCCAGCAATTCATCTTTCCAGTTTAAGAGCTTGCGCCGGAAATATTCCAACTGCCGCTCATTCATGAAAGGTTCGTCTTCTGCTGGTCGATAATTTTCAGGTAAGAACGTTTCCGCTTTCATCCCTGTATCCTTATTGCTCCCGGATCGGACTTTCGGGCTATGCAAGCTACCCCGCGCCATTCCTCTGTCTCTCTGCGCCACCGCTTACACCCGACCGGCATGGATGTCACGCCCCAAAACGCTTGCCCCCGGCCTTGTGATGGGGGCATAACGCGAAATAAGTGAGAAATCCGCCAGAGTACTGAAAGAACCATGAAATTTGCATCTACCAAGAATTATGTCACCACCGAGGATCTGAGCGTTGCCGTTAACGCCGCTGTGACGCTGCAGCGCCCATTGCTGGTCAAGGGTGAACCGGGTACCGGTAAAACCGAGCTGGCGCGTGAAGTCGCCAAGTCCCTTAAGATGGAAATCATCGAGTGGCATATCAAATCCACCACCCGCGCCCAACAGGGCTTGTATGAATATGACGCGGTCAGCCGCTTGCGCGACAGCCAGCTGGGCGAGGAAAAAGTGCACGATGTCGCCAATTACATCCGCCGCGGCAAGCTGTGGCAGGCCTTTGAGGCTGGTGAGCGTGTGGTGCTGCTGATCGACGAGATCGACAAGGCGGATATCGAGTTTCCCAACGACCTGCTGCAGGAACTCGACCGGATGGAGTTCCATGTTTATGAAACCGGCGAAAGTGTCACCGCACGCCACCGCCCGGTGGTCATCATCACCTCAAACAACGAAAAAGAACTGCCGGATGCTTTTCTGCGCCGCTGCTTTTTCCACTATATCCGCTTTCCGGACGAAGCGACCATGCGCCAGATCGTTGAATTGCACCATCCGGGCATCAAGCAGGCGCTGCTGACCACGGCGCTGACACAGTTTTATGAGATTCGCGAACAGGCCGGGCTCAAGAAAAAGCCTTCGACCAGCGAGGTGCTGGACTGGCTTAAATTGCTTCTGGCCGAGGATATGAGCGCCGAAGACCTGAAAGCAGGCGGCGCCTCTGCCCTGCCCAAACTGCACGGGGCCTTGCTGAAGAACGAACAGGACGTGCACCTGTTTGAACGTCTGGCCTTCATGGCCCGCGGGCAACGCTGATGCTGGCCAACCTCGCGGATCCGGTCCTGCCAGTCTTCGGGGTGCTTCTGATCGGCTATCTGCTGGCGCGGCGATCCATCATCGATTCGCTGCAGGCGCAGGCCATGAACCGCTATGTGTTCTATCTGGGCGCCCCTGCGCTTGTCACAATCATCATCGGCAATGCCCCGATTGATCAGATAAACTGGCCGTCGGTCTGGGTCTATTTCACGGTGGAGGTGGTGCTTTACGCAGGGGTGTTCGCCCTGATGCGTTATGCTTTTCGCCGCCCGATTGGTGAGGCTTTGCTTTTGGGCATGAGCGCCAGCTTTGCCAACCACATCCTCTTTGTCCTGCCAATAACCGAGCGTCTTTATGGGGACATGGCGCAGCTGAACATGGCCGGAATCGTGTTGATGGACGCGATCATTTTCACCGGAACGGTGCTTTTGACCCAGCTTCTGGCCAGCGATCAGCGCGGGGCATCGAAAGTTGCAGGGCTTTTGCTGCGCAATCCCTTTGTCTATGCACCTTTTGCTGGGCTTGCCCTTGGTTTTTTCAAGGAAACGGCCCCAGCCGGGCTCTGGACCTTCCTTGACTTCAGCGCCGCTGCCACTGCGCCGGTAGCTTTGTTTGCGCTTGGGGTAACGCTGGCGGCGTCCAACGTAACGCGCATCGGCGGCGTGTGTTGGAGCGTGGTTTTTGCCAAACTTGCCCTGCATCCCGTGGCGGTCTTCGCAGGTCTCGCAGCAACCGGCACCGCAGCTATGAGCGGCGCCGGGCATATCACCCTGCTGGTCGCGGCTGGCCCTTGCGGCGTGATGCCCTTCGTCATCGCCACGCAATATGGCATTCGCACGGAAACCATTGCCAAAGTTGTGCTGGTTTCCACGATCCTGTCGGTCTTTTCCCTATCGGCGCTGACCTGAGGCATCCTTTTCACGGCATGTAACCCGCGAATCGTCACTTTCTGACCTGACCGATTCTCGTCACATTTGAATTCAGCGCCTTGTGGGGCCCATGCCTGCCATCCACTACATTTAGGTTTTGATTGAACTAAATCTGGCAACAGTTTGTTTTTCCGCCACATTCGGGCCACATTTCGCTTTGTCCCTGCCCCATTTTCGCCTAAATCTAACTGCGGGGGCCTAAATACGGTTGATCCAGTGTTAGGTAATACTGCTCAAATTATCGTGCGGCCATTGGTTGAAACAGACGAAGCGGACTGGAGGCGACTCTGGACCGCTCACTTGCGTTCACGCGATACCAAAATAAACATCGCCGTGTACCAGTCCACATTTGCCTGGCTGATGTGCGGCGAGGATCAGGAATTTCACGGTCTGATCGCCGAAATGGATGGCAAGCCTGTCGGTCTGACCCATTATTTTTTCCACCGCAACGCCTGGAAGACAAACAATGTCTGCTATTTGCAGGACCTTTATGCCGATCCTGACACCCGTGGCATGGGGGTTGGCAGGGCATTGCTGGATGCGGTCCACAAAACAGCGAATGAAAACGGCTATTCGTCTGTCCTGTGGCAAAACTGCGATACGAAGGCTACCGCACCGCAATTCCACGACGAGATTGCCAAGCTTAGCCCATTTTTGAATTATGAGAGAATTTAAGATGCGTAAGCTGCTTTTATCAGCCGTCTTGCTGCTTGCCGGTTGCGTGCAGCCACCTGAAGGCGAAGTTGCGGCGCGTTCCGTCAACCTGCCTTACGACCTGCCACCGATGAAGGCGTTTTCAGGCTCGGCCGTGACCAAGCCCATGCGCCCAAACAGCCAGATTGCCGGTGACTTTCTTGAGCTCTCTTTCCAGCTTGAAAGCGGCCGCACCTTGCCTGTTCTCAGCCGGTTCGAAGGACCGGTGACGCTGACCGTTACCGGTGGGCGTGCCCCAGCGGCCCTGAACAACGACCTTACCCGCCTGCTCGCCCGTCTTCGCATCGAGGCCGGTATAGATATTACCCGCGTGGATGCAGGCACCCCCGCCTCGATCACGCTTGAAATCATCCCCAAGGCACGTCTGCAGGCCCTTGTTCCGCACGCCGCCTGTTTCGTGGCACCAAATGTTTCAAGCTGGAGCGAATACCGCCGCCTACGTGGCAGCCCGGAAACGGACTGGACCCGCCTGACTACCCGCACGCGAATTGCCATCTTCCTGCCGGGCGACGTATCCCCGCAGGAAATGCGTGACTGCCTGCACGAAGAGATCGCCCAGGCGCTGGGACCGGTAAACGACCTTTACCGTTTGAATGACAGCGTATTCAACGATGATAACTTTCACACCATCCTGACCGGGTTCGACATGCTGATCCTGCGGGCGTTTTACGCCCCCGAGCTTGCCAGCGGCATGAACCGGGCGCAGGTTGCAGCCCGCCTGCCCACCATCCTTGCCCGTCTCAACCCAGGCGGTGGCTCAGGGCAGCTTGCCCTTGCGGCCCCTACGCCTGTTGCCTGGAAAAACGCCATCGAAACCGCGCTTGGCGCCGGGGGAAACAATACGGCCCGGCGTCAGGCTGCAACCCGAGCAGTAAACCTTGCCCGGGCTCATGGCTGGTATGACACACGTCTTGCACTCAGCCTGTTCGCACAAGGACGTCTGCATCTTGGGGTCGACAGCAACATCGCCCTGAACTCGTTCCGGCAGGCTGAAAGCGTGTACCGCACCCTGCCCGGCAGCGAATTGCAGGCGGCAAATATGGGCGTACAACTGGCGGCGCATGCCTTGTCTGGCGGCCGTCTGGAAGAAGCCATTTCAATCGTCGAATCCCACCTGTTACCGGTAATGTCGGCTGAAAATGCTGCCCTTTTGTCAACACTCCTTATGATCAAAGCCGAAGCACTGGCCCTGCTTGGACGTGATATCGAAGCCCAGTTGGTGCGCCTTGATAGTCTGGGCTGGGCGCGCTATGGCTTTGGTTCAGAGGCCGAGGTGGGCGCGCGCATGAACGAGATTGCCGCGTTAGCAAACCGAAGCCGGGGATAAACCGGGAAGTTTCACATGATTATTATTGTTGGCGCGGTTCTGGGGGCGCTGTTCGGTGTATATACCGCGAAAAAACGCGGCGGCACCGGGCTGGACGTGGCGCAATATGCAGCCACCTATGCCTTTGTTTTTGCCATTGCCGGGGTGATCCTTACGGTCATGCTGATGCGGATGGTCTGAATGTTCCTGCCCTTCTTTGACAGGTTGCGCGATGCCGGAGTGCCGGTTTCCCTGCGCGAATATCTGGCATTTCTTGAGGGCATGAAGGCCGGGCTGGTCACCTATGACGTGGAAGGGTTTTACTATCTTGCGCGCACCGCCATGGTCAAAGATGAACGACATCTGGACAAGTTCGACCGCGCCTTTGCCAGCGCCTTTGAGGGGTTGGAGCAGATCTCGGTCGATCAGGTGCTGAAAGCTGTCGATCTGCCCGAAGACTGGCTAAGGAAAATGGCCGAAAAGCACCTGAGCGACGAAGAAAAGGCAGAGATCGAAGCCCTTGGCGGCTTTGACAAGCTGATGGAGACCCTGAAAGAGCGCCTGAAAGAGCAGGAAAAACGCCATCAGGGGGGCTCAAAATGGATCGGCACGGCTGGCACGTCGCCCTTTGGCGCCTATGGCTACAATCCCGAAGGGGTGCGCATCGGGCAAAAAGAAAGCCGCCACCAGCGCGCCGTGAAAGTCTGGGACAAACGCGAATTTCGCAACCTTGATGACAAGATCGAGTTGGGTACGCGTAACATCAAAGTAGCATTGAAGCGCCTGCGCAACTGGGCACGCGACGGGGCGCATGAAGAGCTTGACCTAGATGGCACTATCCGCGCCACCGCTGAACACGGTTATCTGGATGTGAAAACCCGCCCCGAACGTCGTAACGCCGTGAAAATACTGCTGTTTTTAGATGTGGGCGGTTCGATGGACCCGCATATCAAAGTGGTCGAGGAGTTGTTTTCCGCCGCCCGGGCCGAGTTTAAGCATATGGAATATTACTACTTCCATAATTGCCTCTATGAGGGCGTCTGGCGCGATAATAAACGCCGCTGGAATGCCCAAACACCGACGCATGAAGTCCTGCGCACCTATGGCCAAGACTACAAGGCGATCTTTGTCGGTGATGCCTCCATGTCGCCTTACGAAATCGCCTATCGCGGCGGCGCCAATGAACATTGGAACGAAGAGACCGGCCAGACTTGGCTGACCCGGGCACGCGAACAATGGCCGCAAAATCTGTGGATCAACCCGACGCGCGAAGAACACTGGCGCTATACGCAAAGCATTCAGATGATTTCGCAGATATTTGAGGGTAATATGGTGCCAATGACGCTGGAAGGCATCACCCGCGGCATGCAGGAATTAGGGCGGTAAACCCGAATAGGGAGGCTAATATGCGGCGCATTACAGAACTTTGGCGTGCCCACCCGGTCATGCTGGTCGCCTTCGTGCTGGCCGCCGCCATTACCCTGTTTTTCCTGATCCGTACCGTGGCTTTTACTGTCTATTGGGCCGATCCCGCGCACCGCGATCAACGGATCGAGCCTTGGATGACCTTCCGCTATGTGGCCAATTCCTGGGATTTGCCACCCGAAGTGATGATAGAAGCACTGGATTATGAACCCAGAAATGGCCGAAGCATGACTTTGGGCGAACTGGCAGCCGCGCGCGGTGAAACGGTCGAGGAACTGACCGAGCGCATCAAAGCGGCAGCCCTTGCCTATCGGGCAGACAACCCATGACCGAAACCCTTCTGGCACTGGTGCCGCAATACGGCGTTGCGCTGGTATTCCTGGCGACGTTTCTGTCCTGTCTTGCCTTACCCGTGCCCTCATCGCTGATCATGCTGACCGGTGGCGCCTTTGCTGCCAGCGGGGATTTATCCCTCACTCAAATCGTCGCTTCAGCCTTTATCGGGGCCACCCTTGGCGATCAGGTAGGGTTTTCCGTTGGAAAACATGGCGGTAAACACATAGAGCGGCTTGCCAACGGCAACCCGAAACGTGCCGCCTTACTGGAACGCGCCCGCCAGTTCAGCAAAAAATATGGTGGGCTTGGCGTGTTCCTGTCGCGCTGGCTGGCCAGCCCTTTGGGGCCATATGTAAATTTTCTGTCAGGTGCTGCGAGCATGAAACGCCTGCGATTTACCTTGTGGGACATTGCCGGTGAAATGGTCTGGGTTTCGCTTTATGTCGGGCTTGGCTACGCGTTTTCTACCCAGCTTGAAGCGGTCGGCCAGATCCTTGGCAACCTGTCGGGCACAATCGCCGCCGGATTGGTGACACTGTGGTTGGGCTGGTTCCTGTTCAATCGCTCCAAGACAGACAGAAATCAGGTCACCGAACCGCCCTCGTGAATATGAGGTCTTGTCTGTACTCAACTATCGGTGTTTTCTTGACCTGCATTGCCGCAGGAGGATGGCCATGAGCAGCGCGCCCGTCTATCACATTGATCTTGCAACCTTCACGGCCGATCCCTACCCCGATTTAAAAAAGATGCGTCAGGAAAGTCCGGTGGCCTTTGTGCCAGAGATCGGCGCGACCTTGTTCACCCTGCGCGACAGCATTTTTGAACAAGAAAAGAACGTAGACATGTTCAGTTCCGATCAGCCGCAAGGGCTGATGACCATTCTGATGGGGCAAAACATGATGCGCAAAGACGGGCAGGCCCATGCCGATGAGCGTAAGGCAACCTTTCCCGTATTTTCGCCGCGCACCGTGCGTGATCACTGGATGCAGAGCTTCCGGACATCGGTTGACATGGTTCTGGATGACTTCAAGCCCAGCGGCGCTTGCGATCTGGTAGCAGACTACGCCATGCCGGTGGCCGGTCATGCCCTGCGCCACATCACTGGCCTGACCAATATGAGCTGGCAGGAAATGGACCGGGTTTCACAAGGTATGATCGACGGTATCTCAAACTATGCCAATGACACGCAGGTCGCGGCAAGATGCGCCGACTGCACTGCCTCGATCGACGCGCATATTGAAGCGATGAAGCCCCAACTGCTTGAAAACCCCAATCCTTCTTTGCTTTCAATACAGATGCAGGCGGGGCTGAGCGCGGAGCAGATAAGCGCCAATGTCAAACTTGCCATTTCCGGCGGCCAGAACGAACCACGCGACGTGATTGCCGGGGCCATCTGGGCGCTGCTGACCCACCCTGTGCAAAACAAGCTGATCGAAAGTGGCACTGCCACCTATCAGCAGGCGTTTGAGGAATATTCCCGCTGGATTTCGCCCATTGGCATGACGCCGCGCCGGGTTGCCAAAAATGGCACCATCGAAGATGTGAGTTTTGAAACAGATGAGCGCGTGTTTTTCATGTTTGGTTCGGGAAATCGGGATGAGGCCATCTTCGAGCGCCCTGAGGAATTCGACATTACCCGCGACACCGCAAAATCTCTGGCATTTGGCGCAGGTCCGCATTTTTGCGCCGGTGCTGCCGCCAGCCGCGCCCTGATTGCCGACCTTGCCCTGCCTCAGGCCTTTGCACACCTCAAAGGGTTACATCTGACCGGCAAGGCTGATTTCACCGGCTGGGCGTTTCGCGGTCCTGTGTCCGTGCCTGTCGCTTGGGGTTAGCCTTTAATGCCTGAATAATTTCCCCGGCCCCCAGCCCTGAGCCTGCACCCCCGCCAATCGCAGCAAATGCCAGATCAGAGCCTGGTTTGACGACACAACCGGTAGGCCGGTTTCAGCCTCGACCTCGTCGATTATACCGAAAGTGCGCAAATTGGTGCAGGAGGCGAAAATGGCGTCCACATTAGAATTTTCGACCGCCGCCAGCATCGCCGCTTTGGTCGAGGCCTCGGATATACGTGCAACAGACCAGTCATCTTCTTCGCCAAAGCTGATCTCGGCCCCAGTATTGATCCCGGCATCCACCAGCATGGCCCGCATCGGCGCCGTTACCGTAGGCGTATAGGGCGAGACATAGGCAATGTTATTTACGTTCAATGCCTTAAGTGCCGCCATGACCGCGGAAATAGGATTGCTGACCGCAGAGTTTGGATGAACCTGCTGAATGATCCGTTCCACATTTTGCGGGCCGATGATGGTCGAGGCTGAGGTGCAGCCATAGCCGATAGCCTCCAGCCCGGCAGGTAGCAAGGCGGCTGCTGCGGGCAGGTCGTCTTGCATGCTGGCCAATGTCTCGGGCGTGACTTTCAGATGAAAGGGTATGCGCGCATGCAACAGGTTCACATCGCGCCCCTGCAGGACAAGTGCAGCCTCGCCTTCAAGGCTCTCATCTGTGGACAACACAATCAGGCCCAGCCGAGTCGCGCCAAATCCCTGATCTAATTCATATTCTTGCGTCATGAGCAAAATGTGACATGTTTCATAGCCAAGTCCAAGCACCTGCCCCCTTTTCCCCGACAGCCCCATGCCCCATATAGGTGGAATGTTGCGTTTTAGCCCGATACTCATCGCCCTCTTATACGGTTGGATCATGTACCGTTTTTCCACATGGCGTACCGCGCGCATGCTGGACGAACAATCAAGCGAGCTGGCGGATCCCGGCCTGAAAAAGCTGACCGACCGCATGGCAAAGGCGCTCGATCTTAAACGCATCCGGGTTTACATTTACGAAATCCCACAGGTGAACGGGTTGGCGGCAGAGGACGGACGGATCTTTATCACCCGTGGGTTTTTTGAGAAATACGCCGAGGGCGCGGTTTCAGGCGAGGAGCTTGCCAGTGTCATCGCCCATGAGCTGGGCCATGTAGCGCTGGGACATTCACGGCGCCGGATGATCGATTTTTCCGGGCAAAACGCCATGCGCACGGCCATGGCGATGATCTTTAACCGTTTTCTGCCGGGCATTGGTGGCTATATTGCCAACCTGCTGACCACGCTTCTGGCGGCACGCCTTAGTCGCGGGGACGAATTTGAGGCGGATGCCTATGCCACCGCACTGTTGATGAAATCTGGCATTGGTGCCGGCCCACAAAAGAGCCTGTTTTCAAAACTGGACGTTTTGGCCGGTGGGGCTGGCAGGGGCTTGCCTGCCTGGGTGCTTAGCCACCCAAAAACCGAAGCCCGCATTGCGGCGATTGAGGAAAACGAAGCCAAATGGCTGGGGTAATCCCCTAGCCCGCCCGCTCCAACGCCTTGCCCAGACGCGGCAGGCGTGCTTTCTTCATTAGCTTTCGAATAGGCCAGTCTTCGCTGGACAGACGCTCGGCCTGCTGGCGTACACTTTCCGCAACTTTACTCATTTTTTCAGGGGCTTGGTTGTAAAGGCCCAGCAAAAACAAATCGGCTGATTGACGCTGGAGCCCCTCCTCAGCCAGGATATGGCGTGGGAAATCTGCGCGGTTTTCCGTGACGATCATGTCGGCATAGCCAGCGATGGCCGCAGCCAAAACATGAATGTCATTGCTGTCAGGCAAAAAAAGACGCGCCAGATCGCCTTCACGCGGATGAATTTCGGCTTTCGGCCAGTTTGCACGCAACAGCGCAATTTCGCCCCGGGCAATTTCTTCGCCCCCCGGCCCGGTCTTGATAGCGGCACGCGCCCATTCTTCCAGAATGCGCGGCGACCAGAGCGGCGTATAAAGGCCAACGCCCGCCGCTCCGATCAACATCTCACGCATCACCGTCGGGTATAGGACACAAGCGTCCAACAGTACTTTCATGGCATCCGCGCCCCGGCTCAGGTCACCGGCATTGTGGTTGCTGCGGCAAGTTCCTGCTGGATCAGATAGGCCAGATGCTCGGAAATACGCACTTTTTGTGTTTCCCCACGGGCTTCTGCAGCCAGGGCGTCCGACCCTCCAAGGGCTGTCAGCTCGGTTTCGATCATGCGGGCGGGCATAATGATATCACCGGTTTCAGCATCACGAATGGTCAGCCAGAAATGAATATCGTGGGTGCCACCGAATGAATACCGGGTGCGCTCGGTCAGCGCATGAAAACGCGTGACCTGGATATCCAGTGTGACAGCCTGTTCACCGGCGACACCAGAAACACCTCGCATCATCGCATCCTTAACAAGGGTAGAAATCTGTTGATACCGGTCGCCCATAGGGTCGCCGCGCCAGACAATATCAGCGCGTGGCTTATAAGTATTCGCCTCGGACACAACCAGAGTTTCGGGGACGTCAACGTTAACCCCTGTCACCAGATAGGAAGGAGCACTCGCGGAACTCACGACAGGGCCTGCCGAAAGCAATGCCGTTGTAGGATCAATATTGCGCGTCACCTCATTACTGTATGAGACACCGTTTGGGATCGTGGCACAGGCCGATAGCCCGGCAAATGCCGCTACTGCCAATGTCATTTGCAAATTTTTCATTGTCCTGCCTCCATAACCGGTCCTTGCCTGAAACCGTATTCGTGGTTAATTTTCCTGTGCGTGACAGGAAAATCTGGCGGAAATAAGGAAATGGGCAATAATACCCAGGAATTTGCACTATTTTCGCAAATCCGGAAACAAACTCATGGTACGTTTGGGTTAAATTCCAAACCAAGGGATTGTTAGCGCTAACGGGTCATGCTACAGCCCCAAAAACCGGCATTCTAGGTGGAGTAAAGCTCTGATGGAACTGAACAACGACCTGAAGGCGATAACCGCGCGGATTATCGAACGCTCGCGCCCGACCCGCTCGGCCTATCTGGAGGCCATCGCCAAGGCAGCTGAAAATGGTCCACGGCGTGGCCATCTGAACTGCTCAAATCAGGCCCACGCCTATGCGGGTGCAGGCACCGACCAGCAGGCTCTGGCCACGTCGCAAGCGCCAAATCTCGGTATTGTTACCGCCTATAATGATATGCTTTCCGCCCATCAGCCATTTGCGGACTTCCCCGACCTTATCAAACGAGTGGCACGCGAAACTGGTGCGACGGCACAGGTGGCGGGCGGGGTTCCGGCCATGTGTGACGGGGTAACCCAATCAACCCCGGGCATGGAGCTGAGCCTGTTTTCGCGCGATGTCATCGCGCTGGCTGCAGGCATTGCGCTAAGCCACAACACTTTTGACGCCGCCCTCTATCTGGGCGTTTGTGACAAGATCGTACCGGGGCTGATCATGGCGGCGGCATCCTTTGGGCATATCCCGGCGGTGTTTTTGCCAGCGGGGCCCATGACCTCGGGCCTGCCCAATGATGAAAAGGCCAAGGTGCGTCAGAAATTCGCCACCGGAGAGGTGGACCGCGCCACCCTGATGCAGGCCGAAATGGCCGCTTATCACGGGCCGGGCACCTGCACGTTTTATGGCACGGCAAATTCCAATCAGATGCTGATGGAGATCATGGGGCTGCACCTGCCCGGCGCTTCGTTCGTCAACCCGAATACGCCCCTGCGCGATGCTCTGACTGCCGAAGGAACACGGCGCGCCTTGTCCATGACCGCCCTTGGCGACACGCCCTTACCGGTGGGCCATATTCTGGATGAAAAGGCCTTTGTTAACGGGCTGGTCGGGCTGATGGCTACCGGCGGTTCGACCAATCTGGTCCTGCATCTGCCGGCTATGGCGCGTGCCGCCGGGGTGATCCTGACGCTGGACGATTTTGCCGAAATTTCCCGCATTACCCCTTTGATTGCAAAGGTTTATCCAAATGGCCTGGCGGATGTGAACCACTTCCACGCCGCTGGCGGTATGGGCTATTTGATTGGCGAACTTCTGTCCGCGGGCCTGCTGCACGAAGACGTGAAGACCATCATGGGCACGGGGCTTACAGCTTATACGGAAGAGCCCAAACTTGCAGGCGACCGCCTGATATGGGAACCGGCCCCGCGCGACAGCCTCAATGACAAGATCCTGTCGAAAACCACCACGCCGTTTCAGGCGAGCGGCGGGCTGACCCAGCTTCAAGGGAACCTTGGGCGCGGGGTGATCAAAATCTCGGCGGTCAAGCCTGAACACCACGTGATCGAAGCACCGGTGCGGGTGTTCGAGGAACAAGAAGCGGTCAAGGCTGCCTTTCAGGCCGGTGAGTTTACCAGTGACGTCATAATTGTGGTGCGCTTTCAGGGGCCGCAGGCCAACGGCATGCCGGAACTGCACGGCCTAACCCCGGTTTTGTCCGTATTGCAGGGGCGCGGCCAGCAGGTGGCGCTTGTCACAGATGGCCGCATGTCCGGCGCCTCAGGCAAAGTGCCCGCCGCTATCCATATTTCACCAGAAGCCGCGCAGGGTGGGCCTCTGGCGCGGTTGCGCGATGGGGACATGGTGCAGCTGGACGGCGACGCTGGTACGCTGAATGTGATGGCCGAGGGTTTTGAGGCCCGCGAGCCTGTCATGCAAAGCACAAAAGCGCCGCAAGCACTGCTTGGAAATGGATTGTTTGATCTGTTGCGTCACAATGTCGGGGCGTCCAGCGACGGCGCCGCCTCGGTTGTTTAGGAGATCACCATGACCCCTCAGGAAGCAAGCCTGAAAGCCGAAGAGATTTGCCGCCTCGCCCCGGTAGTGCCGGTTCTGGTGGTCGAAGACGTCGCGGACGCGATCCCGCTGGCGCAGGCTTTGGTGGCGGGGGGCCTGCCTGCTCTGGAAGTCACGCTGCGCACGCCTGCCGCCCTTGAGGTGATCGCGGCGATGGCCAGTGTTGAGGGTGGCGTGGTCGGTGCCGGAACTTTGCTGACCCCTGAGGATGTGAACCGCGCCAAAGCGGCGGGTGCGCGCTTTGGCGTCTCGCCGGGGGCTACGCCCGCCTTGCTGGATGCCTGCGAAGCAGCGGACCTGCCGCTGTTGCCAGGTGCCGCAACGGCCAGCGAAGCGATGGCGTTGCTTGAACGAGGCTATTCGGTGCAAAAGTTCTTTCCCGCCGGGGCTGCTGGTGGCCCCAACCTTTTGAAATCCCTTGCATCCCCCCTGCCCCAGATCGGGTTTTGCCCAACCGGCGGCGTGTCCCTGGACAATGCGGACAGCTACCTGTCCCTGCCCAATGTCTTATGCGTTGGCGGCTCGTGGGTTGCGCCCAAAAACATGGTACAGGCCGGTAATTGGCAGGGCATCACCGCACTGGCAAAGGCGGCCTCTTCCCTGCCCTGCTAACGCACAGACCGGGCGTGAAAGATGAAGCCCAGAAAATTCATCAAAAGCTGTGCTGCCAAAACGGCTGTGATGTCTGACTGGTCATAGTCGGGTGCCACCTCGACCAGATCAATGCCCACCACCTCATGCGCCTCGGCTAACCCCTGAAGGAATTCCAGCACTTCATAATACAGGAAACCCCCGTGGCTGGGCGTTCCGGTGCCCGGGGCGATTGATGGGCAAAAAGCGTCAATATCAATGGTAACATAAACCCGCGCACCTTTGGGGATACGCTCAAGCACGGTTTGGGTTCCAAGTTTGCGCGCCTGACGCACAGACAGGATGTCCGCGCCCATTTCCCGCGCTGCCTCGTAGCCATCCCTGGCGGTCGAGGACACATTTCTAATGCCTAGTTGAGTCAGCCCGGTGACATAATCTTTTTCTGCAGCCCGGCGCATCGGGTTACCATGACCACGCGTTACCCCATGACGGATATCGACAAAATCCAGATGGGCATCGATTTGCACCACATGAATGTCGCCGTGCCCGTCAAAGGCCTCGATACAGGGGATATTGACCGAATGGTCCCCGCCAAGCACTACCGGCAGCGCCCCGGCGGACAAGCTGGCCTCAACCCCGGCACGGATGCCCGCATGGCTTTTCACTGTATCCGTATGCACGATGTCGGCGTCCCCTAAGTCAACGATGCGCACGTCCTCGCCCAGATAGGTGGCGTCATCCTCGTGGTCATAGGCACCGGCATGGCCAAAAGAAAACAAGGTAGACGCCTCGCGGATCGCGCGTGGGCCAAAACGTGCACCCGGGCGGTATTGGGTGCCGAAATCAAAAGGCGCGCCCAGTACCGCCACATCGGCATCAATCGCAGACCAGTCGGCCACATAGGGTTTCTTGGCAAAGGTTGCGATCCCAACAAAGGGCAGGTTCAACCGCCCGCTTTCATATCCGTGTGAAGTCATAAAGCCCCCTTTTGCCCCAGCATTGCCGCGCATCGGCGCCACTGACAAGCCCCTGCGACCACCTAGCCCTTTTAAAACTCCCGCCGTGGCGCTACATGGCAAAAGCGAAGAGGAGCCAACCATGCAAAAACAACCCGCCAAACCCGGCCTGTTCCGGCGCACCCCACCGGCAATATTCCCACCCATCTTCGGCCTTTTCGGCCTTGGTCTGGCCTGGCGGCGGGCGAGTGATGGTTTTGGAGTCTCCCAGGCTATGGGCGACCTTATACTGGGGGCCGTTACGCTGTTATATCTTTTTGCATTAGTGGCTTACGCAGCAAAATTCATCCGCAGGCCCGGCGTGATCTTGGATGACCTGAAGACCTTGCCGGGGCGTGCGGGGCTGGCGGGCATGACGTTATCGGGCATGCTTTTGGCTGCAAGCCTTGTGACCTACTCAACGTCGCTGGCGCTTGCGGTTCTTGTTTTGGCCGCCTTGCTGCACGCCACTCTCATCGCCCTGATCCTGAAGGCACTTGTCACCGGTCCTGCCGAGGCACGCCGGGTCACACCGGTCTGGCACCTGATTTTTGTCGGCTTCATCCTAAGCCCGCTGGCCGCATTACCCCTTGGCTATGCTACTTATTCGCAAATGATATTCGCAGGCACATTCGTACTGGCAGTGGCAATCTGGGCCGCTTCCGCCAAGGGGATCATCACGAGCGCAACCCCGCCACCACTGCGACCGACACTGGCCATACATCTGGCCCCGGCATCGGTTCTGGGCACCATCGCCTACCTGCTGGGGTACCCGGTGATTGGGTTTTGGCTGGGCATCTACGCCATTTTGATTCTTGCCTATCTGCTGGTGCGGGTGCGCTGGCTGACAGCGGCAGGTTTTTCCCCGCTTTGGGGGGCGTTTACCTTCCCACTTGCTGCCTTTTCAACCATCATGCAAATCATGGGCGCAGCGGGTCATGGCGAGGTTTTCCGCATCCTTGGTGGTCTGGCTCTAGTGGCAGCGACGCTAATTATTCCCGTCATTACCTGGAAAATCCTGCAGCTTTGGGCCAAAGGCGTGCTGGCGGTTAAAACCAATGCCGGGCAGGCCTGAACCCTTTTAAGCAAGTGGGGGTAATTCAGCCTGCGCCTTCTTGCTCAGGCTGGAGCGCATCAGGCCGTAAGCCGTTTCAATTCGTTCACGCAGCTCTTCTTCGGGCACCATCCCCCAGTTCACCCGCACCCAGCTTTTGTGAAAATATGGCGCATGCACGCCGTGCCCCATCTCTTTGATGAGGGCTGCGGTTTCCACATCCGCCGTTTTGACCGAGGCACCCTCGTTCGGCGTTATCGCCGCGAATATCTTCCCCCCGACCTTCCAGACGTCGTGATCATCTCCGAACGGGTGGGACATTTCAGCACCCGGCAGGGCCGTGCAAACGGAATTGGCAAACTCATAAGACATGGGCGCAGCCTAGCAGGCTTGGCAGAAGGCTGGAACCCTGCTATCAGACGGGCATGAAACGTAAAAACTGCATCATTATTTGCTGTATTACCCACTGACATCGTCAGGCGGGCCGTTTCTCATTTCCTCATTGGTTATAAGTTGCTAAGCCCGCCACGGGAACGTGTGCGAGGAAGACATGACCGAGATTAAGCTTTACAACACCAAAGGCCGCTCTAAAGAGCCGTTTACCCCGATCGACCCGCAAAATGTGCGCATGTATGTCTGTGGGCCGACGGTCTATGACCGCGCCCATCTGGGCAATGCGCGCCCTGTGGTGGTGTTTGATGTGCTCTATCGTTTGCTGCGTCATGTCTATGGCCCGGATCACGTGACCTATGTGCGTAATTTTACCGATGTCGATGACAAGATCATCGCCCGGGCCGAGGAAAGCGGGCGCGATATTGGCAAGATCACGACGGAAACCACCCAGTGGTTTCTGGACGATATGGCCGCCCTTGGCGCGCTGGAGCCTGACGAGATGCCGCGCGCCACCGCCTATATCGGCGAAATGGTGGCGATGATCGAAGACCTTATTGGCAAGGATCACGCCTATGAGGCCGAGGGGCATGTACTTTTCGCGGTGGAGAGCTATGAAAACTACGGCGCTTTGTCGGGACGTTCGGTGAAAGACATGATCGCCGGCGCGCGCGTCGAAGTGGCCCCCTATAAGCGTAACCCGATGGATTTCGTGCTGTGGAAGCCTTCATCCGGCGATCAACCGGGATGGGACAGCCCTTGGGGTAAGGGGCGCCCGGGCTGGCATATCGAATGCTCGGCCATGTCGGCGGAATTGTTGGGGGAGAGCTTTGACATCCATGGCGGCGGCAACGACCTGCAATTCCCGCACCACGAAAACGAGATCGCCCAGTCGGTCTGCGCCCACGGCGAAGGCACCTTTGCGCGCTATTGGATGCACAATGAGATGCTGCAGGTCGAGGGCAAGAAAATGTCCAAGTCACTGGGCAACTTTTTTACGGTGCATGATCTGCTGGAGCAGGGTGTACCCGGTGAGGTGATAAGATTTGTGTTCCTGCAAACCCACTACCGCAAGCCGATGGACTGGACCGAGAGGAAACGGGAAGAGGCGGAGAGAACACTCCGGAAGTGGTATTCTCAAGCGGTTCAGGGCGTTGGGCGAGGCGAACCCTATATTGGGGTGGTGAATGCATTGTCTGATGATCTGAACACGGCAGAGGCCATCGCTGAATGCCATCAGCTATCGCTTGCCGACGATGTGGTGACACTGCGCTACACATTGCAGTTCCTAGGGCTGATTGAGGACGAAATTCCGACATGGGCGGAAACGCCGGTGCAAGACCTGTCCCAATATGCCGAACGACTGACTGTGTTACGCGCCAAGGCCATGGAAAATAAGGATTTCTCTAGGGTTGATGCGATGAAAAGCGCGTTAAGTGATGCCGGCGTCGAGGTTCGAATGTTAAAAGAAGGTGTTGAACTTTTGCCCGGCCCCAACTTCGACCCCGCCAAACTGGAGGCCCTCAAATGACCCATTTCATGCCAAAGGTTTGCGCCCGTCCCGGGGGTGGGTGCATTTTGCGCCCGCCCTGGGGGGCGGGTCGGGCGCAAACCGGGACGCTGAAGCGCCCCGGTAAAGGGGAAGAAGCATGACCAAAGACCGCCTGTACCTTTACGACACCACCCTGCGCGACGGGCAGCAGACGCAGGGCGTGCAGTTTTCAGTGGCCGAGAAGCTGCAGATTGCCGAGGCGCTGGATACATTGGGCGTCGATCATATCGAGGGCGGCTGGCCCGGTGCCAACCCCACCGACAGCGACTTTTTCGCGGCCGCCCCCAAGACCCGCGCCACCCTGACTGCCTTTGGCATGACCAAACGCGCCGGGCGCTCTGCTGCAAACGACGAGGTGCTGGCGGGCGTGATGAATGCCGGCACGCCAGCGGTTTGTCTGGTGGGCAAGACACATGATTTCCACGTCAAAACTGCGCTGGGTATCACCGAAGACGAGAATATCGAAAACATCTCGGCCTCGATCAGTCACGTTGCCAAGAGCCGCGAGGCGCTGTTTGACGCCGAGCATTTCTTTGACGGCTACAAGGCCAATGCGCCCTATGCGCTGGAATGTGTGCTGGCAGCCTACAAGGCCGGCGCGCGCTGGGTGGTACTCTGCGACACCAATGGCGGCACCCTTCCGGCGGAAATCCACGACATCACCCGCGCGGTGATCGAAGCGGGCATTCCCGGCGATCATCTGGGCATCCACACCCATGACGATACCGGCAACGCGGTGGCGGGCAGCCTTGCCGCCATCGATGCAGGCGCACGGCAGGTGCAGGGAACTTTGAACGGACTGGGGGAACGCTGCGGCAATGCCAGCCTGACCACGTTGATCCCGACCCTGATGCTGAAAGAGCCCTATGCCAGCGCCTATGAGACCGGGGTTAGTCAGGCCGCTTTGAAGGATCTCACCCGCCTCTCGCGCCAGTTGGACGATATCCTCAACCGGGTGCCGGATAAATCCGCCGCCTTTGTCGGCGCCAGCGCCTTTGCGCACAAGGCGGGCCTGCATGCCAGCGCCATCCTCAAAGACCCCACGACCTATGAGCATATCCCGCCCGAGGCCGTGGGCAACGCCCGCATCGTGCCCATGTCAAATCAGGCCGGGCAGTCCAACCTGCGCACAAGACTGGCCGAGGCCGGAATAGACGTGGCCAAGGGTGACCCTGCCCTCGGACGCATCCTTGAAGAGGTAAAGGCCCGCGAAGATCAGGGATATGCCTATGACAGCGCCCAAGCCTCGTTTGAGCTAGTCGCACGTGAGGCATTGAACCGCTTGCCCACTTTTTTTGAGGTCAAACGCTACAAGGTCACGGTCGAGCGGCGTAAAAACAAATACAACAAGATGATCAGCCTGTCCGAGGCTGTGGTCGTGGTCAAGGTGGACGGCGAAAAGAAGCTCTCGGTTTCTGAAAGCATGGACGCGCATGGCAATGACCGCGGGCCGGTTAACGCGCTGGCCAAAGCCCTGTCGAAA
Source organism: uncultured Aliiroseovarius sp. (assembly GCA_964550345.1). Classification (GTDB taxonomy): domain Bacteria; phylum Pseudomonadota; class Alphaproteobacteria; order Rhodobacterales; family Rhodobacteraceae; genus JAAEUB01. Next base: position 26,199 of record CAZJYZ010000033.1, read on the forward strand.
GACCTTGGCCCCTTTCAGGCGATGATTGACGATATGCGACTGGTAGATTTCAAAGTGCGCATCACCGATGGCGGCACCGAGGCGCAGACACGTGTCATCATCGACAGCGAAGACAGCAAGGGCCAGCGCTGGTCCACAGTCGGGGTTTCACCCAATATCGTTGATGCCAGCTTTGAGGCCTTGCTGGACGCGATAAACTGGAAACTGATCCGCGACAGCGGTGCACCCACATGAATGATGCGTTTTGGGAACTCTATGCGGGGCTGGAGCGCGAAGGCCCCGGCGACCGGGCCAGCCTTGATCGCGCCCTTGGCCATGCCAGGGTAAAACGCGATGCGCGCATTCTGGATGCCGGATGCGGATCTGGGGCGGATATCGAGGGGCTGTTGGCCCATGCGCCCGATGGCAAAATCACGGCAATCGAAAAACACCCGCCCTTTGTTGAACGGGCACGGGCGCGTTTTGCAGGCGACGCGCGGGTCGAGGCACATGTTGGGGACATGGCCGATCCCGGCGGGCCTTATGATCTGATTTGGTGCTCAGGTGCGCTCTATTTTCTCGGTATCACCGAAGGCTTGCAGATTTGGCGCAAGGCCCTCGCCCCCGGTGGGACGGTGGCATTTTCCGAGCTTGTTTGGCTGACGGATGAACGTGATGCGGATCTGGAAACAAAGTGGCAGGCCGAATATCCGGCGATGGGAACAATCGAAACCTTACGCAATCGCATCACGGCCGCGGGCTATGACATCCTTTCAGTCGACACTCTGGCCGACAGCGCATGGGAGGCCTACTTCACCCCGATGGAGGCGCGCATAACCGCCCTTCGTCCCGGCGCGAAACCCGACATGCACGCAGTGCTGGACGAAGCCGAGGCCGAAATCTCGGGCTGGCGTGCCAACCGACATCTGCTTGGCTACGCCCTTGCTGTGGCCCGCGCCAGATGAGCATTGAGGCTTGCAGTGATCTGCTCCAACGTGGCGACCCGGACCGTTTTTTGGCGGTGATGACCGGTAAACCTGCAGCACGCGCAGCCTTGTTGCCGCTTTATGCCCTCAATCTGGAACTGGCACGCGCCAGCGGGGCCTCGCAGGAACCCCTGATCGGCGCCATGCGGCTGCAATTCTGGCGCGACCAGCTTACGGACATTTACGCCGGTAAAATGACGTATAAACATGAGGTTACCGACCCTCTGGCCGACGTGATCCATGCTGCCAACCTGCCCGCGGCGTTATTTAAACAGATGATAGACGGCTGGCAGGCCACGCTTGAAAACCCATCCCCGGATGCGCAGAGCCTGACGCGCCACACCAGCGGCACGCTGATGGTGCTTGCCGGGTTGGCCCTTGGGGCCGGGCCCGATGATGAAAAACAACTCTGCGCTTTGGGGCACGCGGCCGGGTTGGCTAATTGGCTGATGGCCCTGCCAGCGCTGAGTACCGCCCAAAGTGGATTTTCCCCACCACGTCCAGAGGAAATCCGGCGCCTTGCTCATTTTGGCGCCGGGCAGCTTTCAAAAGCACGACAGGCGCAGCCCTTGCGGCAAAGGCAGCTTTACCCCGCACTCAGAACCGCGTGGCGAGCCAAGCCGATACTGGCACGCGCGATCAAAGATCCTGAGGCAGCCCTGAACGGCACGTTGGTCGAAAGCGAGTTTTCGCGCCGGTTTTCGCTTTTGTGGTTAACCATGCGCGGACGCTGGTAGCCTAGCCGCCAACCGCCTCGCGTGCCCTTGCCAAAATATCCTGAAGCGCTGCACTTAGAAGCCCTACATCTGACCCAACGCCCAGAAAATTCACGCCAATCTCTTTGTAATAGGCAAAATCTGCAGCGTCATAGTGAATGATGCCAGCCGTTTTTCCCGCTGCCCTGATCCGTCCCACTGCATCCTTGATCGCATCACGAACTTCCGGGGCAGCCGGGTTGCCCGGATATCCCATACTTGCAGACAGATCTGCTGGCCCGATAAATATGCCATCAACCCCGTCGACCGCCAGTATTTCATCCAGATTATTAAGGGCGGTTGGCGTTTCCGCCTGCACCAACAGGCAAATCTGCCCATTCGCATTGGCGACATACTCAGTGTCCGTCCCATAGATTGAGGCCCGCGCCACAGCTGCCCCCATGCCCCGTATCCCTTCCGGCGCATATCGGGTGGCGGCAACCATATCAGCGGCTTGCGCGGCCGTATCAACCATCGGCACCAGCAAAGACTGCACGCCAAGGTCCAACACCTGCTTGATTACCCATGCCTCGCCCACAGGTACCCGTACCACGGCATTGGCATTAAAGGCAGCGAGGACCCGTAATTTTTCCAGAATTTGTGACGGATCATAAGGCCCGTGTTCGCCGTCTATCAAACACCAGTCAAAGCCTGCCGCACCGGCTATTTCCGCCCCTTCCGGCGAGGTCAGATTTAACCACGTCCCCACCTGCATGTCACCGCGCGCCAACGCTGTTTTCAGCCTATTTTCCGTCATTTAACCCTCCCGTTTGGCGCAGAGTTTCACAACATTGGCGGAAGGGCAAACCATCTTCGCGCCCACCGATTAAATAAAACCGGTGCGCCGCAGGCGCTCAATATAACAATAGCTTACAGGTAGTCGGAACGCTGCAGGCCGTATTTGGCCATTTTCTCATTCAGGGTCCGGCGTGGCAGTAAAAGTTCGTCCATGACGCCAACGATCGAGCCCTTGTGCCGACGCATCGTGTTGTCGATCAACATACGCTCAAACGCTTCGACATATTCCTTCAGGGGCTTGCCCTCGGTGGTCATGACCGGCTGCACCTCATCATGGTCCGCCATAAGCAGCGACGAGATCGTGCCAGAACCACGGCGGCTTTGCAGCACAGCGCGTTCGGCGATATTGGTCAATTGGCGGATATTCCCCGGCCACGGTGCCTGTAAAAGTTGGGCGGCTTCCTGTGCCGATACGCCCGGCGCTGCACAGCCATATTCTTCGGCAAACTGGTCGGCAAAACGGGTGAACAGCATCAAAATATCTTCGCCACGCTGACGCAGCGGTGGCAGTGTAATTTTCATTGCCGCCAACCGGTAATAAAGGTCCGGACGCAGGCAATCCTCGACGGTTTTCCCCTGTTCCTGCAGGTTCGAGATTGCCACGATGCGGGTTTCCGCCGGGCTACCCTGCTGGTTGATCCATGCCAGAAGCCGTGCCTGCAGGTCAGCTGGCAATGCGTCGATATCTTCCAGCACCAGAGTGCCGCCGCGTGCATATTCAACGGCAGGCTGGCCACCACCATCAACCATCGGCCCGAATAATTCGCGCCCCAGTTCCTCTTCTTCTTTGCCAGCACAGGCGACGATGACAAATTCGCGCGCCGCCTTGGCCCCAACCGCGTGCAGCGCATGGGCCACAAGGGTCTTGCCGGTGCCTGTTTCGCCATCGATCAGAACATGCCCATCGGCCTGGGCTATATCCAGAATATCCTCGCGCAGCCGCGACATCACCGGCGACGCGCCGATCAGTTTTTTCATAATTGTGCTGCCGTCACCCAGATCACGGCGCAAGGCACGGGCATCCAGCGTCATACGGCGACGCAGGGTGGCCTTTTTGGCCAAATCGGTCATCTTGTCGGGGTTGAACGGTTTTTCAAGGAAATCGTAAGCACCAACACGCATCGCCTCAACCGCCATGGGCACATCGCCATGTCCCGTGATCATGATCACAGGTAAAGCACTGTCCACCGACATCAGCTTTTTCAAAAAGGCCATCCCGTCCATGCCCGGCATCTTGATGTCCGACACGACCACACCGGGGTAATCGGCGCCAAGCGCCTTCAATGCGTCTTCGGCCGAGGGGAATGTTTCTGTGTCAAAGCCCGACAGGGCCAGCCATTGGCTGATCGACTGGCGCATGTCCTTTTCATCATCAACGATGGCGATTTTCATTGCCTGTGTCATGGTCTTTTACCTTCGTACCTATTCGGCGGCCTCTGCCGTGCCACCTTGTTTGTTGCCCGTCTCATCCGAGATCGGCAGTTCTACCTCAAAAACCGCACCGCCATCCTGCCCGTTACGCGCAGTCAGGCGGCCACCGAAATCGTTGACGATACCGGAAGAAATCGCAAGACCCAGGCCAACACCGTCCCCCGGTGACTTGGTGGTGTAAAAGGGCTCAAACAGCGCCTCAAGGTTCTCGACCCCGCCACCATTGTCGCGCACAGTTATGGTCGCAACCTCGCCCCCGGTCAGCAGAATATCCACCTGCGGGTCCTCAACAGATTTGGTGGCGTCAATGGCATTGCGCAAGAGGTTGATCAAAACTTGTTCAAGGCGCACCCGATCCGCCATCACCACCACCGGGTCACGGGGAATGTTACGGGTGATACGCACATGGCGACGCTTCAGCTGAGGCTCCATCATCGACAGGGCAACTGACACAGATTGCCTTATATCTATGGCCTCAAACGCCTCGCCACCCTTGCGGGCATAGCTTTTGAGCTGCTTGGTAATGGCGCCCATCCGCTCGATCAGGTCGTCAATACGCTGAAAGCTCGACAAGGCTTCCGCGCCGCGATTACGTCTGAGCAACAACATGGCGCCGGCCAGATAGGTTTTCATCGCCGCCAGGGGTTGGTTCAGCTCGTGGCTGACAGCAGCGGACATTTCGCCAAGGGCCGCCAGTTTTGAGCTTTGCGCCAAGGTTTGTTCGGCCACTTGCAGGTTCTTTTCCGCCTTCTGACGTTCGGCAATTTCCCGCTGCAGGGCATTGTTCAACTGGCGAAGCTCCGCCGATTCCATCTGAAATTCGACCGACCGTGACTGGGCCCGGCGGCTGATCATGTAAAATCCCAGTGCCAGTATTATGGCAAAGCCCATAATCTCCAGCGCCAATATGCCGTTCACCCGCTCACGCACCGAGGCATAGGTGGTAAATGAAATCATCCGCCAGCCCTGAAACCCGACCCGGGTTTCCTGCCGCATCACCACATCCCCCAAAAAGTACGCGTCGTCGGGCAAGGCGGCCCATTGTGCGGTAAATTGCAGAGCCCGTTCAATGGCCGTGGGCGCTGGCATTTCAGCCAGAGCCTGTTCTTCGGTCTTGCCACGCCAGCGAGGAGCAGTGGCCAGAATAATCTCGCCTTCCGAATTTGTCACCAGAACGGCGTCGGATATCCCCGCCCAAGAGCTTTCAAATTTGTGCAGATCAACTTCGACCAGAATGACGCCGGTTAGCTCACCTGCGGATTCAATTTTCCGGCTATATGTGAACTTGTAAGCCCCCGCTTCGGTCCGCCACGTGGTGAACACGGTGTCGGACGAGCGCAGCGCCTCAACAAAATATGGGTCCTGGCGATGGTTGGAGCCCAGTAACTCACGGTTGGTCGCCGCCACCGCGCGCCCGTCCCGGTCCAACAACATCAACGAAGCAGCACCAATCTCTTCACGGTAAGAAATCAACCGCGAAGTGCTTTGGCTGTAGTCATCCGAATTCAACGCACCAATCAGCAACGGGTCGCGCGACAGCAGCAAAGGGACAACCGAATTGCGCTGCAGCTCCGAAACAAGGTTGCCCGTGTAGAGGGCGATACGAAGCTCGGCCCGGTTACGGGTGGTCTCAGTATAGGTCTCGGTCAGCCAGTCATTAGAGATCCAGACCACAGTCACAGCCAGTGAAATCAGCAGAACAAACCCCGCCCGCGCCCGCATGGAAATACCCTTGCGGATTATGCCGATTACTTCTGCCGGAGCCTGATTTTGCGTGCTGGCCATAGGGGTAAGATAGACCTGCTGGCCCCATGTCTCAAGAGAGGTGGGGCTCAGGCGGCTACAACACTTTCCACAAGTGTGCTGAACATCGCGACGCCGTCTGTGCCGCCATGTCCCTCATCCACCGCCCGCTCCGGATGCGGCATCAGGCCAAGAACCCGTTTGTTGCGCGAGATTACCCCGGCAATATCCCCGGTGGAGCCATTGGGGTTGTCGGCATAGGTAAAGGCAATCCGGCCCTCGCCGCGTAGCTCGGCCAGCTTTTTGTCGGGTACCTGATAATTGCCATCGTGATGCGCAATGGGAAATGTCACCCGTTGGCCCTTGGTATAGCCACGAGTGAAGGCGGTATCATCATTTTCGACCTTCAGTTCCACATCCTTGCAGATGAACTTCAAGCCCGCATTGCGGATCAGGGCCCCCGGCAGCAACCCGGTTTCAGTCAGCACCTGAAAGCCGTTGCAGATGCCCAGCACATAGCCACCACGTTCACCGTGGCGGATCAGGGAAGCTGTCACCGGGGAGCGCGCCGCGATAGCTCCGCAGCGCAGGTAGTCGCCAAAGGAAAAACCACCGGGCACGGCAACGATGTCCAGCCCTTCGGGCAGGTGATCTTCTTTATGCCAGACCATGGTGACGTCGGCACCGGCGCGTTCGAAGGCAACTTTGAGGTCGCGGTCGCAATTAGAGCCGGGGAAGACGATGACAGCAGCTTTCATAGGTCAGGTTCCTTTCAGGAGGCAAAATCGGTGATGACGGCAATGCCGGGCGGAGTTGGGCCGTCAAAAGCAGCAAGTTCATCGCTGGCATCTGACAGGGCGATACGTCGCGCAATCAGCGAAGACAGGTCAACATGCCCGCCCTCGATCAGGTTAAAAAGGCTGGGGTAACGTTGCCCGGGCATGCCGCGGGTGCCGTGAATGCTTAACTGGCCGGAATAGAGCACATCCCACGGCAGCGTCATGTCGGTATGTTCCCCGGCGGGCATACCAACCTGCACCATGCGGCCAAGTTTTCGCAGAGATTTCATGGCATTGACGATGGTTTCTTCGATGCCCAGTGCTTCGATGGCCACATGTGCTCCGCCGCCGGTGACCGCGCGAACCTGCTGCACCGCATCCGCGTCGCGCCCATTCACCACAGCGTCCGCTCCGAGCCTTTTGGCCTCGGCCAGCTTTTCCTCAACCACGTCGACCAGCACCACCCGCGCTCCCAAGGCGCGGCCCAGTAGCAATGCCGACAGGCCAATGCCACCCCCGCCCCACACCGCAAGCCACTCGCCCGGCGCCAAAGCGGCGCGCGCAGTCAGGGCCTGCCATGCTGTGGTGACCCGGCAGCCCAGCGAGGCCGCAAGTGCCGGATCCATACCGTCGGGTAAAGCGGCCAGATTAGCGTCGGCAAAGGGCACGGCAATCTTTTCGGCAAAAGCGCCGTTTTGGGTGAAGCCCGGAATTTTTTGCGTGTCACAAATGGTCTGGTTGCCGGCGTTGCAATCGGGACAGGTGCCGCAGGCCAGAATGAAAGGTGCGATCACCTTGTCACCAATGGCCCAGCGATGCACATCCTTGCCCACGGCCTCGACCACACCGCAATATTCATGCCCCGGCACGATCGGCAGGGTCACGTCCGGGTCACTGCCATTCCAGGAATGCCAGTCCGAGCGGCAGACGCCGCACGCCAGCAGGCGCAAAACCACGCCGTCCTCCGGGCAGTCAGGCTCAGGCATATCCTTGATTTCCAACGGCTTGCGATATCCCGTCAGAAGGGCGGCGCGCATTAGAGCGCCTCGACCGCGTAGCTTTCGATGACCGTATTGGCCAGCAGCTTTTCACACATCTCCGTGGCCTGCGCACGAGCCTTGTCGGCATCGGTTTCGGCCAGATCCAGCACGATCACCTTGCCTTGACGCACCCCTTCGACGCCCTCAAAACCCAAAGTACCAAGGGCGTGGCGCACCGCTTCGCCCTGAGGATCCAAAACACCGGTTTTCAGCATTACATCCACACGGATTTTCATGATCGTTCCTTTTTTCTCAGGCAGTAACAGATTTGTACTGCCCCATTAATTGATCAGCGTCGGTTTGGTTGGCGCATGGGTAACATTTGACGGCAAAACACCCAGGCGTTTAGCCACCTCGGTATAAGCATCCGCCAGATCTCCCAGATCACGACGAAAAACGTCCTTGTCCAGTTTGCGCCCGGTTTCAATGTCCCACAGGCGGCACGAATCAGGGCTGATTTCATCGGCGACGATCAGACGGTGGAAATCACCTTCGTAAACACGGCCAATTTCGATCTTGAAATCCACCAATTTGATGCCAACCCCGTACATCACGCCGGAAAGGTAGTCATTCACGCGCAAAGCCAGCGACACCATATCGTCCAGATCCTGCTGGCTGGCCCAGCCGAAGGCGATGATGTATTCCTCGGGCACCAAAGGGTCGCCTAAAGCATCGTCTTTATAGGAAAATTCGACAATCGGGCGCGGCATCGGTGTGCCCTCGTCGATACCAAGTCGTTTGGAAATCGAGCCAGCCGCGAAATTTCGCACGATCACTTCCAGCGGCACAATCTCGACCGCGCGGATGAGTTGTTCGCGCATATTCAGGCGCTTAAGGAAATGCGTTGGCACGCCAATATTGGCCAGCCCTGTCATGAAAAACTCGCTCAGGCGGTTGTTCAGCACCCCCTTGCCATCAATCACATCCCGCTTTTCAGCGTTGAATGCGGTGGCATCGTCCTTGAAATACTGCACCAAAGTGCCCGGTTCCGGCCCTTCATACAGAGTTTTCGCCTTGCCTTCGTAGATTTTCTTGCGCCGCGCCATGGGATCCTCGCAGGTTACTGCCCGCCCTATATGCCAAAGCGCCGCCACCCGCAAGAATGTCGCATAATATCCGCAAGGGGTTGCAGGTTCGCCCTTGGATAGGCATATCAGTAGCAACAGACACCAACGTCAGTACGGAGCCACTATGACTACCTTTGATGACCGCGAAACCGCTTACGAAAACAAGTTCGCTCATGACCAGGAGATGAACTTCAAAGCCGAGGCACGCTGCAACAAGCTGTTGGCCATCTGGGCGGCCGGAGTAATTGGCAAACCGGAAAGCGAGCTTGACGGGTATATCCGCGAAGTCATCAATTCTGACTTCGAAGAGGCTGGCGACGAGGACGTCATCCGCAAGGTCGCGGCCGATCTGGGTGCAGCATCTGATATCGAAACGGTTCGTGCCCAAAGAGCTAAGTTCCTGTCAGAGGCAAAAATCCAGTTGCTCGAAGAATCCTGAACTGACCGGATTTTTTTAGAAAAATTACAGGCGGTACGTAACTGTACCGCCTTTTTTTTACTTAATTTTAAACATTAACCCAATATTCTTGAAAAAAAGACAAAATCATCCCTGGGGGCAGGTTGGGATACAGATAACAATGGATGCACGGGTTACCGCGCTGAGCGGGCGGCTTTTAGCAGGCGATATTCGACGATTAGCCGCGCGCCAAATGATGCCGCTGAGCTTTTCTATCGGCTTACTTTTACTGTTGTGGGACAAACTTGCCGGGGTTGATATTTCCGGCATTTGGAGCGGCATTGACGATGTCACGCTATGGCAATGGGGTATAGCTGCCTGTTTGACCATCGCCAGTTTTTGGGCGGTTGGACGTTATGACGCGGTCGTTCACAGGATGATTGGCACAGACATTGCCCCTCAGGCAGCCACGCGCTCGGGTGCGACGGCTATCGCTGTGGCGCAAACCGTTGGTTTTGGCGTTATCTCCGGCGCTTTTGTACGCTGGCGCATGCTGCCGAATCTCAGCTTTTTCGGGGCTCTCAAGATTTCCGCAATTGTGTCCATCACCTTTTTGTCCGGCTGGGCCTGTGTAACTGCGATTGCCATCCTGATCAGCCCCACTGCCCTGCCCCTTCCCGGCATTTCCCTTTTTGCCGTTGGCGTTCTGGCAGCCGGGACCGCGTTAATAGCGGTGAGCTTGGTATTCCCCCACCTGTCCAAACGGCTGAGATTACCACCACTCAAAGCCATGGCGGCAATTGTTGCCTTGGCCCTAGCTGATACGGTCATGGCGGCGGGGGCATTTTATATACTGCTTCCGGCCTCTATTGGGGTTGATTTGCTTACTTTCACGACCGTATTCCTGCTTGCGCTGGGGGCCGGGCTGATTTCGGGCACCCCGGGCGGCGTCGGTCCGTTTGAGATCACGTTGCTGGCCTTGTTGCCGCAATATGACGCACAAGAGCTGCTGACGGCCATAGTAGCCTTTCGTCTGGTCTATTACGCGGTGCCAGCCTTGATAGGTGCACTTCTGGCTATTCGCGGGCCCGGAAAGGCCACCTATCACGCCGGGCAGCAGATTTTAAACCCGATGCAGGACCTCCCGCAGCAAGCCCTTGAAAACCTTATAAAGAGCGCACCTGGCAGCGAAGCGGCGTTGTTGCGTCAGGGCCGCCTTACCCTGCTGGCT
>CAZJYZ010000034.1:0-23667 GCA_964550345.1 uncultured Aliiroseovarius sp.
GGCAGAAACCAGATCAACTTCGTCAAAAATGCCGCCTGAAGAATGCTTACGGGCGCGCCGGACGACGCAGCTGCTCAAGTGCGTGGCGCAAGGAGCGTTCCATCCGGTCTGCAAAAGCCGCGCGTTCCTCAGGGCTCATTTCCTCAATCGCCTCAAGCACCACGTCGCGCCCTATATCGGCGCGGTCACTGATGCGTTGTTTTTGACGTTCGATTACCGCGGTAAGTTCGCCGTGATCATATGGTTGCGCCCGCGTCGCCTCCAGAATTGCCGCCAATTCATCAGCCAGGGACGCACGGTTCATGTTGGACGTTCCGATCCGGCCCCGTAATTCCTGCCCCATTTGCCGCCGCTTTGCCTCGGGAAAAGCGTTCATGAACGGCCCCAATCCCAGATCGCGCATTACCCGCGCCTCGGGCAGTGCACCGTCGCGCGGCGCGCCTAGCTGGTCACGTTCATGCGCATAGGTCCCGACGACCAACCCCGCTATCAGCAGGTTTGCACCAAGCGACAGGGCCAGAAGGGCGCGGACCCATTTTTCGGTGCCTTGATTGCCCTGAGCGTTTTCCCCCGGCAAGCCATTTTCCATTTTTTCAGACACGGCCTATCCTTCCTCAAACTCGTCGGCAAAGCTGGCAAAACCCGGCGTGAAATCTTCCAGCTGATAGGTTTCTGTAGCACTAAGCCCCGGCAGCAGACCAGAAACGGATGTATCCGTCAGCATTTCAGGGTTTGAAAATCCGATCCAGACGCCGGCAATTGTTGCCGTGGCCAGGCCTGCAAGGCTGGGCCAGCCGCCGATTGCCGCGATCAGCCCGGCTATGAGCCCTGTACGGGCCGGCGCCCGGCGCGGGTCAGGCTGCTGCACCGGCAGGCAGGCATCAGCATCCGCATGTACCCGTTCCCACAATGCCTGTGACGGCAATATCACCTCTTCGCGTGCGTGTTCAAACAACGCCTCCAACTGGGCGTCGCTCAGCATGTCATGATCATTCATCGCCATATCCCAACTCCTCGCGCCGATGTGCCAAAGCTTTGGCCAGCGCTCTTTTGCCCCGCGCGGTCAGACTTTCGACCGCCTCGGTACTGATTTGTAAAACCTCTCCTATTTGCGGATTCGTCAGACCTTCTATGTGTCTGAGCGTTACTGCCTGACGTTGCCTTTCCGGCAGGTCGCGCATGGCTTCAATCAGGGCCTGTGCACGATCTTTGGCCATCAGGCGGGCCGTTACTGCCGGCTTGTCATCCGCCGGCTCTTCGATCGCGTCGATATCGACGCTGCGTTTCTTGCGCAGCCTGTCGGTGCAAAGGTTGGTCACCACCCGGTAAAGCCAAGTTGTAACCTTGGCCTCGCCCGGGCGCCATTCAGGAGCCACTTTCCACAGGCGCAGCATCGCTTCTTGTGCCACGTCCTCGGCCTCCGCCCGGTCTCCGCCCAGCATACGTGTTGCATAACCCAGAACCCGTGGCGTCAGACGCGTGGTCAGAACCGTGGCAGCGGCGCGGTCACCATTGCCAAAGGCGAGCAAAAGCGCCTCGTCTGATATGTCGCCAATTTGATCCAGTGCCATGTCCCTCACGTCTGCAGATATCCCCAGCCCTGTCATTGCGCAAGTACGGGGCGGGATTTGCGTCCCGCCCCGTCAGTTCTTTATCCGCGTCCGCGGCCTTGACCTCGCCCGCGTTGCTTATCCTTGGCTGCATCGAATTCGGCTTCGGAGATGGCATTATCATCGTCCGTATCAAACCGGTCGATCAGGCGTTCCAGCCTTTCAGTCGGTTGCTGCATTTCTGCTGCAGAAATCAAGCCGTCCTTATCCGCATCCATGCGCAGGAACATGCCGTCCGCCATCCAGGCCAGCCGCTCGGCACTTGGCGTTGCGCCGTCCCGGCCCTCGGGCATGGTGCGCCCGTTTGCAGCACGGTTAGCCGCGCGTTTTTCCGCACCTTCCGTCAGCATTTGCGTGATCTCGGCCTTGTCCAGCGCGCCACTAGCGTCCGTATCAAGGGCGGCAAACCGGGCATCCCCCAGCGCCTGCAATTCCTCAAGGGTGATAGTTCCGCTGCCATCTGCATCAATGTCAGCGAAATCCATCTGGGCGAACCCGCCGGGGCCGCCGGGCCCACCGGGACCACCATGACCGCCAAAACCCCGTGCCGAGGCAACCTCAACTGTTGCCATCAAAGCAGCACTTGCCATCATCAGCCCAATCGCCGTTTTACGTGTTATACGTTTCATTTCGCTTCTCCTTGTCTACCTGTTCGGTACTTACCCACCGCCGGTTTGACCCGGTGTCACAGCAGATACGGGTGGGCGCGGACTTTCCGTCGCTACAGGGAAAAAATTTGCGACAAGGCGACGCATTTTACGGGCAAACGAAAATCAATTATGGCCTTTCACGTCACGCAGCCTATTGTCTGCGCCATGAACTCAGCAATTGACCTTGTGGATGATCCTGATCAGCCGCCGCAACTGGATCGTCCGTTGTGGCCGGCCATTCGGCGCGGCTTTCGCCGGCGTTGCCCAAATTGCGGCACGGGATCCCTGTTCAAAGGGTATCTGAAAGTACGTGATGATTGTCCGGTCTGCGAACAAGAACTTTATCACCAGCGCGCCGATGACGGCCCGGCCTATCTGACCATTCTCATCGTCGGCCACCTGATGGCGCCGCTGATCGGCGGCGTGTATCATTCTCTGCGCCCAGACCCGCTGATAATGGCCAGTTTTTTTGCGGTTGGAACTGTCGCGTTAAGCCTTTATCTCCTCCCCCGGCTCAAGGGCTTTATGATCGCCTTTCAATGGGCTAAATATATGCATGGCTTTGCTGCCGAGGACAGGTACTCTGACCCGGAAAACGAGGCCGGCGCAGAATAATCGCCACTAACCCCGGGCTGAAAATTTGGACAAAGCAAAAATAATCCGCAACGCGGCGACAATTATCCTGATCCGCGATGCTGCCGGGGCTCCGCAAGTATTGATGGGGCAGCGTGGGGCCAAAGCTGCCTTCATGCCGGGTAAATTCGTTTTTCCCGGTGGGGCCGTCGATGCGGGCGACGCACATGTACCGCTGGCAGCCAGAGGGGCCGAGCCGTGCCTGAGTCGACTGGGTCATAACCTGCCTTCGGACGCGCCTGAGGACATAGGCCACGCCCTGTTAGTCGCCGCAATTCGTGAATTATGGGAAGAAACCGGGCAGGTTCTGGGCGCGCGCGCCGGTTGGTCTGGCACGACCCCGCCGGACTGGCGCGACTACGCAGCAACCGGGCACGTACCATCAGCTGATGGGATGGCCTTTGTCGCCCGTGCCATCACCCCGCCCGGCCGACCGCGCCGGTTTGACGCAAGATTTTTTGTTGTAGACGCGGCCAAGCTAAAAACCGACCCTGACGATTTTTCCGCAGCCAGCGAAGAACTCAGCCACCTGCAATGGATCCCCTTTGACAAGCTGCGTGGCTTTGCCCTGCCCTTCATCACGCAGGTAGTACTGGCCGAGATCGCAGCCCGTCTGCCGGACCTTTCGGCCCCACCGACCCTGCCATTTTTCAAAAACAGCGACGAAGAAAGCCTGTTTTTGCGTCTGGGTGGTAAAAGCCCGCTGGACTGAGCAGGTTACCCGAAAAGAACCAGCGCAAGGATTGACCCTGTCAGCAGGGCAATTCCCACCACTTCGCGCCGTGTCAGACGCTCGCCGAAGAAAAGAACACTTGCGGCAATGGAAAAGATCACTTCAACCTGGCCAACCGCAAAAACATACGCGGCGTTTTGCATGCTGAACGCGGTAAACCAGCACAGCGAACCACCAAGCCCGGTCAGCCCAATCAACACCGCTTTGCGCCATGCTTGGGCAACGGCCGAGATCTCGCCGGGTTCACGCAGCCGCAGCCAAAGCGTCATCGCCAGCGTTTGCGATACGGTCACCGCCGTCAATGTGATCAGGGCGCGCATGAGGTGATCATCTAGCGTAATCTGCAATGTCGCACCGCGGTATCCCACCGCTGAAAAAGCAAAGAAGGCCCCTGCAAGCAAGCCCAGTCCGGCTACCGGGTTCACAAGTGTTTTCAGCGCTTTGCCAGATGAGATCGGCTGTGCCGACAGCGCAATGACCCCCACCAATCCCCCTAATATTGCCACCATGCCCGGGGTCGTTACCCGATCCCCAAGCAGGACAAACCCGATCAGTGCCGTCTGCATCACCTCGGTTTTTTTGAACGTTACACCGACCGCGAAACTTTGCCGCGAAAACAACGCCACCATAGCCCATGTGCCGAGGATCTGGAAAAGACCACCGCTTAGGGCATAGGCCCAGAAAACTGGTGAAAGCTCTGGAAAGGATGCGCCCGAGTACAACAGGTAGAGCGCCGTTAGCAGTGTTATGAAGGGCGCAGAATAAAAAAATCGCGCATAGGTCGCTCCGCCAGTGCTGAGCGTGCCCATGGACAGGGTTTTTTGCAGCATGAAACGCAGGGTTTGAAAGGCTGCGGCGGCGAGAGACAGAAGTATCCAGGTCATTGCCCAGCTATGCCCTGTTACCCCTCGCGTGGCCAGAGCGGATGCGGTACCGGATCTTTGGCGCGCAGGAAATACCGGCGGAAAACCTCACCATAGGAGCGAAAGACGTAGCCATCATTCAGGGTCTGATAATATTCCTTGTCAGCGCGATAAAGCCGGCGCATCCGGCTCCACGGTGCCCCCGGATGGCTGTGATGCACAATGTGGTAATTGTTATTAAGAAACAACAATGCGAGCGGGCCACAATCTTCTATCAAAACCGTGCGCGCCGGGGCATCTTCGTGGGCACGGTGCTCCAGATAAGTACGGATTTTCAAAAGCGACAGCGCCAGATAGGCCGAAACCAGATAGGCCCAGCCCGGCATCTGACCGTAGCTGACCGCCCACAACGCGACCAGGCACACAGCCGGAACATGCAATAGCCAGCCCGCCAGAACACGCCTGTTTCCGCGCGCAATAGCAACCAAATCAGCACGCATGAAAACAATTTGTGCGATGAGCGGCCCCAAGGCCATGCGACCGGCCAAAGTGTTGTTTAAGCGCAATATTACGCGGATCGGGAACGATAGGTTTGCCCAAACCGCCGGATCAAGGAAATTTGTTTCCGGATCATCGTAGGGGTCTGTCAGGTTGTCATCCAAATGATGCGCCAGATGGGTATCCTTAAAACGCAGATATGGGATGAACAGGCTAAGTGCCGGAAAGACCAGCGCGGCGTTAACAAGATTATTGCCGGTCGGGTGGCCGTGCAAAACCTCGTGACATAGGGAGGAATGAAAAGCCGCTGCCAGTGCCGCCAGCAAGACGGCCAAAATCAGCGAATACTGCGCCAGCCACATCGTCGCCAGTGCCCAGATCAGGTAAGCGGCTGCCAGTGCCAGCCATGTCGGCCATTCACCCTTCATGCCCGCCCCCAACGCACCCGCGCCCAAAGCCGCTCGTACAAAAAGTAGAGAGACAGGCCGAGGCCCGTATTGATCATCGCCATGGCGCCCCCGGTGGTCAGGGAACCTGTCATCACCAACCCGACAACCGACATGCTGACAAACCCGATCAGGTTCCATAACAAGGCTTTCGTCCAGGATCGTCGGGTGCTGTCCATTTTTTTTCCCATGTTTTTTATAGCCCTAAATGACGAAATACCCCTTGAGCAGAGAGAAAGCAGTTAACAAAGCTCTGCAGATGTGATTTTAGTACACAATGGAGATCAAACACGACAAAAGCAGCCGCGCTGCCCTGTTACGCGTTCGTCTGGCATCCGCCATGGGCGACAAATCGGTCAGCCAAAGCGCCCTCGCACGGCGTGCAGGCATCGACCGCTCAACCATTTCACAGCTCCTGAAAGACGACGGCGCACGCCTGCCCAACGCGCAGGTCGTAGCCGAATGCGCCCATGCGCTGGGGGTCTCGGCCGATTGGCTGCTAGGCCTGACCGAACGCCCCGAACCCGCCGCCGACCTGCTGGCTACTTCACTGACCCTGACCGAGGCCCCACGCGCCTTGGTCGATGAACAGATTTTCACCTGGCATCAGGAAGCGGCAGGGTACAAAATCCGTCATGTTCCGGCAGCCCTGCCAGATATGCTGAAAACCCGCGCCGTGCTGGAATGGGAATATGCGCCGCATCTGGGGCGCACGACCGGGCAGGCCATCGGAGCCTCGCAAGACCGGCTATCCTTCATGCGCGATCAGAACTCGGATTATGAAATCGCCCTGCCCCTGCATGAGCTCACCAGCTTTGCCCGCGGACATGGCTATTATTCCGGCCTGCCCGGACCAATCCGGCGCGACCAGATCACCCATCTGCGCGCCTTGCATGATCAACTATACCCCTCCCTGAGGCTCTACCTCTTTGACGCGCGAAAATTGTATTCTTCGCCGATCACCATTTTCGGCCCCCTGCTTGCGGTACTGTATTTGGGTCGTAACTATGTGGCTTTTCGAGACACAGAGCGCATTTCCGCCTTCACTCGCCATTTCGATGGCCTGGTGCGTGCAGCCTCCGTGCCTGCCCGCGCATTACCGGGCTTTCTCGATACCCTTCACCACTAAGGTCAGGCTCTGCGTCTTCATCTTGGCAAAAATACCTCGGGGGAGGGATCGTAAATGCCGGCATTTACGATGTCGGGGGCAGCGCCCCCTGCCGCATCCTTAAATCTGCGGGTCCGGATTGACCGTGTGGCCATCCACAGCAATCACCTGCCCGGACACCAGCCGGGCGGCGTCTGACGCCAGAAAGACCGCCATATTGGCAATATCCCCTGCCGTGACAAAGCTTTGCATCGAGGTGCCCGCTGCATAACCCTGATAGACCTGATCGCGGGTCATGCCCTTGGCGACCGCTTCACGTTCCAGCACCCCCTCCATGCGCGGGCCCTCAACCGCACCGGGGGCGATGGCGTTGACGCGGATACCAAAAGGGCCAAGCTCCATCGCCAGAGTTTTCATGAGGCCGATCTTAGCCCATTTTGCTGCCGCATAGGGTGCACGATTGGGGTAGCCAAACATCCCCGCGGTCGAGGTGGTAATGGTCATCGCCCCCGCGCCCGCCTCTTTCATCATCGGGGCAGCGTATTTAGCCGCCAAAAAGGCACCTTCAAGATTAACCGACACGCAAGCGCGCCAGTCTTCCAGCGCCACGTCCTCGATCAAAGCGGTGGGGCCCGCAATGCCCGCATTGGCGCACAGCACATCAAGCCTGCCCCATTTTCCCTTGATTTCATTGAACAAATCAGAAACGCCCGCCTCGTCCGCCGCATCCACCCTTGTTGCGTTCCACGCCTTTGGCAGATCAGCCAATGCTGCCTTGTTCACATCCGTGACCCAGATCTTTGCCCCCTGCTCGGCAAAAGCGCGGGCCATTGCCAGCCCGATCCCCGAAGCTCCGGCTGTGATCAGCACATGCTGGCTCATTTCGCCCCCATGACTGCGCGGCCTATCCCCTCGGGCCGTAGCAATGTTGCATGCTCAGCCGCAATCGCCGCCAGACGCGCTTCGATATGCGGCGGAGGCGGGCTTGATTTGCGGGTCTCAAGGTCGACATGCAACAACAGATGTTCGCCGGTTGCCAGCAGACGTTTTCCCTCAAACATTTCGTGGAAAACATGCATCTTCTTGCCTTCGCCCAGAAGGCAGATCGTTTCGACCCGTATACGCCCCCCGGCATGGACCTCGTCGAGATACCGAATATGGGTTTCGGCGGTGAAGTAAGAACCGCCGCTTTCAATATAATCACTGTCACAGCCAACCAGCTCCATGAACCGGTCGGTGGCGTCCCCAAAAGCCTGCAGATACCGTGCCTCGTTCATGTGGCCGTTATAATCAACCCAATCAAGCGGCACCGCACGCTCGACCGTGATGATGGGTTTGGCGGTATCCACTTCGCCTTGGCGCAGCGCCAGATCATGCTGGTTAAGATGCGCCCCCGCGCCCCAATCCTGCGCCTTGAGGGCGCGCATTTTGGCCACAAGGTTGTTGTCGCGCTGGCGCTCCAGCTCGCGGATCGTCATGTGGCCAGACTGGGCGTCTGATTGCGCGGCGATGGTGTCAATCAGCGCGTCATCCAGCTCGGGCACATCCATCAGTTTGGTCCAGTTCCATTCCAGCGCCGGGGCGAACTGAGCGATGAAATGGCGCATCCCCGCCTCACCCCCGGCGACGCGGTAGGTCTCAAACAGCCCCATCTGTCCCCAGCGCAGGCCAAAACCATAGCGGATGGCATCGTCAATCTCCTCGGTCGTGGCGATATTATCCTTGATCATCCACAACGCCTCGCGCCACACGGCCTCAAGGAACCGGTCGGCGATATGCGCCTCGATTTCCGAGCGCACATGCAACGGAAACATCCCAATATCCTTGAGAATTTCAGTCGCCTTTTCAATATGTTCCATATCGGTTTGGTCAGAGCCCACCAGTTCAGCCAAAGGCAGCAGATAGACTGGGTTAAAGGGGTGCGCGACCAGAATTTGCTCGGGCCGCGTAGCGCAACCCTGTAACTGCGTCGGCGTGAAACCAGAGGTGGACGAGGCGATCACCGCGCCCGCATCGCAAAATTCCTGTACCTTTTGATAGGTCTTGCGCTTGAGTTCCAACCGTTCGGGCACGCTTTCCTGTATCCACTCGGCCCCGGTCACGGCCTCGGACAAGGTCGCGTGATAGGAAAGCTGGCCTTCCTCTGGCAATGCCACCTCATAAAGGCCGGGCAAGGAACGGCGAGCATTGCCCAGCACTTCGCTGATTTTGCGTTCTGCCTCAGGATCCGGGTCAAAAACCCGCACATCCCACCCCATCAGCAAAAACCGCGCGGCCCAGCCACCGCCAATGACGCCGCCGCCAATAATACATGCCGTTTTGTTCATTTTATTTCTTTCCGTTACAGGCGTGAAACTGCACAGGTTCATCGCTGCCAAACCACATCCAGATGGCGTCTTCGCCGCGCATTATCAGGCGCGCATCATCATAGCTTTCACCCTCGCCCCAACAGGCAAGGGTCAGGGCAACCGCGTTCAGGTCCGCCACTTCCTGCGTCCCGGTGATCTGACAGGTATTCTCGTAACCCTGTATTTCAGTGTCGGTAATGGCAATCGGTGCAAGTGAGACTGATCCGATCTGCCCGGCTGAAGAACACCAGTCTTTGTCCCAGGCCCAGACACCCTGCCACCATTCCCCGGCCCAGGCATTTGCGGGCAACATTAACATTATTAACGCCAGTCGTTTCATAATCTCTCCTCAGGGCAAATCAATCAGGCGCGCCATGTCATAGCCCAGCCATTCCAAAACCTCTTTGGCGGCTTCAATCCGATCTTCGCCACCGCTGCGTTTACGGTCAATGATCCAGCCAAACGTGCCGGACGGGGTGCCGATCGCGGCTGTGCGGTAATCTTCATCAACCCACAAAACCCAGTATTCGATGCCATATGGCATAATACCGTTGACGAAACGTCCCGGCCCCACCTCTTCAATCTCAAGGAAATACTCTTCCTTGAAGCGCCGACGTTTCATTCCGTGCAAAACGATCTGAACGATCTCGCCTTCAGGATCTTGCTGAAAATCTATCCCGGCGCGCGTTGGCACAGCGCCCGCATGGGCAAATTCAGCACGAATATTCCAAAACCCGGCGAAAGCGTCGGCATCGTAACGGGTTGTCGAGGTCAGCTCGATTTCCGTATCCCGGAAAAACTCAACTTCAGTTATCGGGTCACGGTCAAACCACCCGCAGCCTGTCAGCCCCAATAGCAGCGTTATGACGAGTGCGGCCCGTTTCACGCAGCGACCGGCGCTCGTTTTTGCAGGCCAAGTTTCTCACGCACTTCCGCAGGACCAATGACCCGCGCACCGAGATTTTCGATGATATTGGCCGCCCGCTCCACCAATTGCGCATTGGTGGCAAAAACACCGCGATCCAGCATCAGGTTATCTTCAAGCCCGACGCGTACATTGCCGCCCGCCAACACCGAGGCCGCCACATAAGCCATTTCATTGCGCCCAAGGCCAAAGGCGCTGAACGTCCAGTCCTCCGGAACATTATTGACCATCGCCATGAAAGTGTTGAGGTCATCCGGCGCACCCCATGGCACCCCCATGCAAAGCTGAACCAAGGCGGGGCTATCTAAAACACCATCCTTAACCAGTTGTTTTGCATACCATAGATGACCAGTGTCAAAGGCTTCAATCTCAGGCTTCACCCCCAGATCGGTCATCATTTTCCCCATGGTGGTCAACATGCCGGGGGTGTTGGTCATGACATAATCGGCCTCAGCGAAATTCATTGTGCCGCAATCAAGCGTGCAAATTTCGGGCAAGCATTCAGCCACATGCGCCACCCGTGCGCTGGCGCCGATCATATCGGTGCCATCTTCTGACAATGGCAGCGGATTTTCCGGCGCCCCGAAGACCATGTCACCGCCCATGCCCGCGGTGAGGTTCAACACCACATCCACCTCTGCCTCGCGAATACGCTCTGTTACCTCGCGGTAAAGCTCCAACCGGCGGCTTGGCGCGCCGCTTTCAGGCTCACGCACATGGCAATGCACCACCGCCGCCCCGGCCTTGGCTGCGTCAATGGCACTGGTGGCGATCTCGGCCGGAGAACGCGGCACGTTCGGGCTGCGGTCCTGGGTAGAACCTGAACCCGTGACGGCACAGGTAATAAATACTTCCCGGTTCATATTCAGTGGCATCCTGACCTCCCTGGACATTTCCCGTGAACCATGTCCCGGCAATGCCACTAGTGGCAAGCTCAAATCCGACACTCTTAGTGTCATTTGAGAATTATACACCACGGCCCTGACGAAAAACCGACCCTCTTCATCTTGGCAAAAATACCTCCGCCGGAGGCCTCAAGTCTTTTTCCCGACCGCGCCTAATAGGGTAACGGATGCGCCTTATGCGCTTGGGTTACCTCTGCCAGCACCTCGTCGCTCAATTCCACCTCGACCGAACCCAACGCGCGCGCCATCTGATCGGCATTGCGCGCCCCAAAAATGGCCGTCGCCATGAAGGGGCGTGTGCGGCAAAAAGCCAGCGCCAGGTGCACCGGGTCAAGCCCGTGCTTTTTGGCGATATCCAGATAGGCAGCAACTGCAGTCCCCACCCGGGGTGAGTTACGCCCGCCAAGCTCGGGCTGGGTTGACATGCGCGAGCCTTCGGGCACCGCGCCACCCTGATATTTGCCAGTCAGCAGCCCCACAGCCAGTGGCGAAAAGGCCATCAACCCGACCTTTTCATTGGCGCAAAGCTCTGCCAGATCGGTATCGAACATCCGGCACAGCAGGGAATATTCGTTCTGGATGGTTACCGCCTCAGGCGCCCCCATCTCACGCGCTGTCGCCAGCCACATCGCCATGCCCCAGGCGCTTTCGTTTGACAGACCGAAATGGCGCACTTTACCCGCCGCCACGGCCTCTTGCAGGGCGCTAAGCACGTCGCGCATATGGTCCAGTGTCTCAGCCTTGTTTTGCGCGCTCGGGTCATAGTCCCAGTTCTGGCGAAACATGTATGAGCCGCGGTTGGGCCAGTGTAGCTGGTAAATGTCGATATAGTCGGTCTGCAGACGCTTCAGCGACGCATCTATCGTTTCGCGGATCACGGCGCCATTAAACCCACGCCCCTCGCGTACAAATCCGCCATTTGAACCGGTAACCTTGGTGGCCAGCACCACATCCGCACGCCGCCCGGTACGCGCAAACCAGCGGCCGGTGATTTCTTCGCTGAGCCCAACCGTCTCGGCAAGGATCGGGTTAACCGGGTACATTTCCGCCGTGTCGATGCAATTGACACCGTGATCCAGCGCCATGTCGATCTGGCTGTGCCCCTCGGCCTCACTGTCAAGCGATCCCCAGTTCATGGCGCCGAGGCAAAGCTCGCTCAGCTCCAGCGCACCGCTGGCCAACCTGTTCATTTTCATATTCCTGCCCCCTGTTCGCATTCAGGGGGCAGGTTTACGTGAGCCTGTCAGATGTGCAAGTCATTAGGGGCGAACGTAAGCATAGCCCTGCTCTTGCAGTTCCATTAGCCGCACAACACCGGATGTGACCATGCCCGCCTCGTCCAGAAGCGCCAGTTGCTCGCCGGCTTTTGCACTCATTTTACGGTGCGTATTGCCACAAGCGGCAAAGCTCATGTTTTCATGCTCCAGCGACAGGGCGGCAATACGGTCGGCCACCGGGCTGCGCCCCTCAACCAGCATGTTCAGTCCGGGCCCGTAGGCCACCAGCTCAATGATCACGCTATCGCCTTGTGATTCGTAATAGGCGTTGACGTTTTCGGCATTGTTCAGCGCCATGTTCATCACTTTGGGATCATTCTGGTTAACATGGATGGCAAGGTAGTGCTCTGTCCCCTCGGCAAGAGCCGCAAAGCCCGAAAAAATCATTACGGATACGGCGGTTATCAGCGTTTTCATGGTCGTTCCTCCTGTTTCGCTTCGGCCAACTTATGCGAACTTTTGTCGCAGAAGGAACCCTTTTTGCCTCTGTGTGAAATGTATTTGAGAACATAACATGAACATGTATGCTGCACCCATGCAACACAGCCGCCTTTCACCCAGCTTCACCCGCGCCCCGCACCGCCCTGACCCCGGGCAGGTCTTTCTGGGGCGCCTTCATCTGCAACGCGCCCGCCTGCACGAGGCTTGCGGCCCGGCACGCCACACGCTGGCCATGATGATTGCGGGTGCCATGACCGGCCCGGTCTTCTGGGTGGCGCCCGCCTGGAACCCCGCACAGCCCTATGGCCCCGGCATGGTGCGCTTTGCCGATCCGGGGCGCTTTACCTTCATCCATGCCCAGCGCGCCGAGGATATCCTGTGGACGCTGGAGGAGGTCATGCGCTCGGGCGTGGTACCGCTGGTGGTGGGTGACCTGCCTGCCCCACCCGGCCTGACCCCGGTGCGCCGCCTGAATCTGGCCGGGGAAACCGGCCCGCGCGAAGGGCGCCACGCCCCGGTTGGTTTGATCCTGACCCCCGAAGGGGCGGCACCCGGCGTGGAAAGCCGCTGGCACATGGCCCCGGATCACAGCGAGGACCGGCAGGCCTGGAAATTGTCGCGCAAACGCGCCCGCAATGCCCCCGAACAAAGCTGGCAGATTCGCCCTAGGGGCGATGGCTTTGCCCTTGCGCCGGGGGCTAATGGCTGAAACCAAAACGCGCGAATAAATATTCAAGGCAAGCCGAGCGCAGCGAGGCCCCGGTCGGATGGCGCAGCCATTCGACCCAGACGGGCTGGGGGAACATGCCGAGCTCGGGGTCCATGTAGCGGGCGTGTGACGTCAGCGCCAATGGGACAGTTCAGGGTGATTTGATGAGGAAGTGTTTCTGTAAAGGCAAATATCGAACCTTTTCAAGGTCTCCAAAAACAAGATCTTCGCTATACGCACCCATTCGGGTTCCATTTCTTTCAATCGAAGAAGTCCGGGTGAAGTGGGATTGAACAGATAACCAACTCGGAAAATGCACCCTTTTCCGCGTACAGAACTTGAATTTCATCCGGATGATTTGGAAAGACAATTCGCATTTCTACTGCCTCCTTCTTTGAAACCCACTTCCCGGAGAAACAACACATTACCTTTTCGTCACTGCCATCCATACCGTTTTGCCAATCCGTCAAGGGATTTCTGAGATAGGTTGCTAAATGTAGTAATAACTCCACGTTGCCCTGAGACAACACCATTATGTCGACCCGATAGTGTTTTTAGCACTGAAACGCTGGCACCATCCGCTTGGTGTAAGGACTTTCCAAATAGTCGAACGACAATAACCTGTGCTCGTGATAATACACCCCCTCTAGTTGCTCCCGTTAACACCGTTGCGAAGCACTGGATCAATAGTGCCTGCAGTTGATGGGAAATAGACCGCGATTGTGTGCTGTCCGTCCCCATCACGCTCGTCATAATCCGTGCTTGCAGTGTCATATCGTGAGTCATAAATGTAGTAATCTTCTTCCTCATCGCACCAGCCATCAGAGTTGCACCCTCCAACATTACCAGCGGCATTCCCCCCCGGGTCTCTCAAATTCACCGGATCGTTAAATGAATACGCATACCTGTTCGTCCCCACGCCGGGTTATGTGACTTCGAACCAGTCGGGTTGGGTGAACATGCGTTTAACGAGCGACGCGAGCTGACATCGCGGCTACGAAAAACCGGCGCGCCACGGGCGCGTCTTATGAGAATGTTTCCGGCCCGGCGTTGGCGGAGTTATTCTGCATCCACCGGAATGGCAAAGACCTGCCCGGGATAGATCCAGTCCGGATCGCGGATCTGGTCGCGGTTAGCCTCAAACACCCGCACATACAGAATGCCCTCACCATATTGCGCCTTGGCGATGGCCCACAGGGTTGAACCGGGCTGCACGGTCACCGCCTGTATTGGCACCGCTGCGCCCTTCTCGCCGGCAACCTCAGCCGCTACGGCGGCCAGTTGTTCAGCATCTTCACGCTTAAAAGGCGTCTCTATCCGCGAGGCAACGCTGCCGTCATCGCGCAAAGCGTCAACCCGCAGCGTATAAATACCGCTTTCAACCTCAGGCAGCCCGGTGCGCCACTGGCCTTCTTCGGTAATGCGGGCCGTACGAATGGGGTCATTATCCAGATAGACCCGCACATTATCCGCACCAGAGCCGCGACCAGACAATTGCACCTCACCCACATTGTCATACGAGATTGTGTCCAGCGTCACGACTTCCAGTACTGCCGGACCATGCCCGCCCTCCTGTACCACGGTGATACCTTCGCTGTCAGCGATCAGCACCCGCGGGGCGGCTGGCTCGGCCTCGGCCTCTGACCCGGTTTCCACACTGGCCTGCGGTGTGGTTTCAGAGGCTGGCGCCTCTGTCGCAACCGGACTTGCCTCGGCCAGCTCGGTTTGAGCCGTGTCACCGGCAGTATCACTGGTGCTATCTGTACCTTCGCCCTCTTCAACGCCCTGACTTTCTTCGGCGGTCGAGGTCGTTTCCGGCGGTGTATCCGTTTCTGCAGTAGCGACAGTTTCCCCTTCGGCGGCCACCTCATCCTGAACTCCGTCTGGCTCCGCTTCTGCCAGCAAGGCTTCCTGCCCGCCTGCTTCCCCTGCATCCTCTGCAAGGTCAGCCTCGGCAATATCCCCACTTTCCGGGGCTATGCCTTCCGCGGCTGCAGTTTCAGTTTCAGCTTCAGCCAGCTCAGTGACTTCCGGCGTACTTTCGTCGGCCAACGCATCCGCGCCGCTATCTTCAACGGGCGCGCTGCCGTCGCTATCGGCTGCCACACTGCTTTGCCCATCGCCCTCATCATCGGAGGCAACGGGTTCTCCGGCCTCGACCGATGGCGTCGAGGCATCCGCGGTCTGAACATCCGCCACCTCACCTTGCCCATCGCCTGATCCGCTATCAACGGTATCTGCCGCTGCGGGCACATCAGGTTGCGCAGGGGCTAGGGGTTCGGCCTGTACCGAAGCAACTTCAGTACTATCTTGCGTTGCCACACTGACGACGCCGGTGCCCTCGCCTTCGCTAACTTCGGCAAGTGTTTCGCCCGCACTCGTGGCGGGCTGGGCAGGCTGTGCAGGGGCCTCGCCACTATCCGGCGGGCTGTCTGCCTCTGTCGAAGGCTGCGCTATTTCTTCCGTATCGCCCTGCCCGTCATCCAGAGCCGCAACTTGCGTGTCCTCGGCGCTCGTCGCGGGCGCCTCAGGCTGATCCGGAGTGTCCGGTTCGTCGGCCTCAGTGGCGACCTCGCCGGATTGTGCAGGCTCTGTGTCTCCTGGCGCTGGCATTTCCGGTGTTGCGACATCCGTCTCGGCCAGTGCCACCTGTTCAGCCTCTGTCTCTGCCTCGGCAGTGGCAACAGGTGCGGCTTCAACACTGGGCTCAATAATGGCAGAGCTTGGCGAGGTCACACTTTGCCCATCCGCCAGAACTGCGGTCAGTGTAATCACCCGTGGTTTTTCAGACAGGCCGATATTCATCATCGCCACGAAATTCCCGGCGCTGTCGGCCTGCACCACAATCTCGTCCTTACCATCCAGAACTATATGCACGTCACTGCCCGGTTCGGCGAGGCCGGCGATTATGGTAGAGCCGTCCGCCTCAACCCGCACCAGATCAAAACTGGGGGGTGTTGGGGCCGCGGGCGCGGCCTCCGGCGGCTGGGCTGTAGCAGGCGCATCCGCAGTGTCACTTTCAGAACTCACATCGGCGGGGGCCTCATCGCCGGTTGGCGCGGTCACGACCTCCGGGGACGCTTCGCTTGCAGTAACCTCGCTCGGCGCTGGCTCAGGCACGGGTTCCTGCATCGCCTGATAACCAATGTAGCCCGCCACAACCAAAATTACTGCCCCGACAGCACCTGCGGCCATCCCGACGCCACCTGCAAAAAATCCACCATTTTGCGCTGCCATATTTCCCCCCGGTCCTTCCTCATTGCCCGGCCCGCAACGGCCAGCGCTTGAGAGAGCTTAGCAACCCCGCTATCACGGGTCAAAAGAGATTACTATGAAAGCCATGCCATGACTGACGCCATTCTTTCCATCTGTGTCTATTGCGGCTCACGCAAGGGGTCTGACCCTGCCTATTTGCAGGCCGCGGGCGCGCTTGGGGCTGCTTTGGCAGGTCAGAGCATGCGGCTGGTTTACGGCGCGGGCGACGTGGGTCTTATGGGAGAGGTGGCAAATGCAGCACAAAAGGCCGGCGGTGACACGTTCGGTGTAATCCCGGAGCACCTGTTGCGACGTGAGGTCGGCAAACGCGACCTGTCCACCTTTGTGGTCACCGAAAACATGCATGAGCGCAAAAAGGTCATGTTCATGAACTCAGATGCGATCGTGGTGCTGCCCGGCGGGGCCGGGTCGCTTGACGAGTTCTTTGAGGCCCTGACATGGCGCCAGCTGGGCCTGCATGACAAACCGATTTACCTGTTGAACATCGCGGGCTACTGGGATCCGCTACAGGGGTTGATCCACCAGATCATCGGGCAAGGATTTGCCGAGGAAGGCCTGCGGGATTTCTATAAATCTGTGGATGATGTCCCCGCCCTGATGGCCGATCTGCAGAGCCGCCTGGTGTAAACCCGAGCCGTTTATCCTAAACGGGCCTGACACCGCCTGCCCCGCCCTCAGTCCGTGGCTGCTTTCCACGCCCGGTAACGTTCCTGACTTTCCTGAGACCATGTGGTTGATGAATCATAAAATCCCTCGACCGCGTAATGGTCCGGCGGGATGATATACCACGGCATTTTGGTCGAGGTATAAATATGCACGTCCGGCGGCATCAGGTCAGGGTTATCCAGCGTACCCACACGCAGGAACCGGAGGCGTTCACGCATGCCCCCAAAATCATAGTTACTCCAGAGTGCAACCTTGCAGGTGGGGCATCTTGCGATGATCTGTCCTTTGCCACTTGGGGAAGGGACGGTGGTAATTTCCACCTCGCCTTTGGTCAGCTCGATCATCTCAGCCTCGTAGAGCGCGTTGATCACATGCGGCCCACCGGTTTGCCTCTGGCACCAACGGCAGTGACAGGCATGCACGATCAGAGGTGTTGTTTTCACGTCATAGCGCACCTCGCCGCAGGTGCAGCCCCCTGTGTAAGTTTCTGACTTTTTGCGCATATTTCACTCTCCTTTGAACCACCCTTCGTCAACTACTGAAAAGGTCATCTTCTGAAATGGTTACATTCAATCCGGTTTTTGAAAATTCGAGAAAAATCGACACCCATTGTGCAATAATGCACAAAATGAGGGGAATCGGATGAATTGGGACGACGCGCGACTTTTACTTGCTTTTGCCCGTGAAGGCTCATTCAGCAATGCTGCCAAACGGTTAGGTGTACGTCATTCGACCGTATCGCGGCGCATTCGTGCGTTGGAGCAACAGCTCGCCACCCAGTTGGTTGAGCGAAAATCGTCAGGCTACGTTCTGACCGAGGCCGGTGAAAAGCTGAAAAAGTCTGCCCGCCGGATTGAACAGGAAATCCTGTCTTTCGAAGCCGCAAGTAGCGGGCAAAATAACGACGTGGCCGGGGAATTGCGCGTGACGGCCATTGCCAATATGGCCTCGACCGTGCTGATGCCGATGTTTGCGCGTTTCAGTGAAGCCTATCCGGATATCGAATTGCGGGTGCAGGTTACGAATAACTCCCTGCATCTGGGCGAACGCGAAGCTGATGTGGCCATCCGCCAGACCAACACCCCGCTTGAGACATTGATCGGCACGAAGCTGACTAAGGTCGCATCGGCCGTCTATGGTGCCACCGATTATTGCGAAGCTGTCAAAGCCGGGCGCGTCAGTGAAAAATGGATTGGCGTTGAATGCTGTGATTTTCACAGAACCTGGACCAAAAAGGCCCGCCCGCAGGGGGATCATTCCTTTTGTGTGGATGACACATTGCTAACGGTCGCAGCCCTGAAACAGGGGCTGGGTGTTGCCTACCTGCCATGTTTCATGGGGGATAGGGACCCCGATCTGGTCAGGTTCCACCAGCCTGAAACACAACATGACCTCGGGCTATGGCTGCTTTACCACCGGGATCTGCGCAACACCAAACGGGTTCAACTGTTTCGCGAACATATGCAGCGCGAAGTTGCGAAATCCGCAGCATTGTTTGCAGGGGTGATCTAAGAAATCCGGTGCTCAAGATAAACAAGATAAGGGTCCAGTTCCGGCGAATTCGCATTCTCCGGATATCGTGGAATGTACCTGAAACCGAACTCTTCATACATGGATAACATCGCGGTATTGCCGGTGATCGTAACTGCATAGAGCATTTTGCAGCCCATGTTTCCCGCTTCGGCAATCCTCATCTCAAACAGCTTTCGTCCTAACCCCAAACCCTGCATTTCTGGTCGGACATACATGTGCTTCAATTCGGCGGCGTCCGGGCGAATTTTCCGAATAACACCGCACCCCATCAGCATTCCGTCTTCGCGCGTCGCCAATAAAAGGCGCCCACCGGGTGGTTTCAGATCATCCAGATGCGCCATTGTGTCAGCAGCAAACTCAACCGCAGAATTAGCCGGGCCACCTGCATCCACCAACTTGTTAATCATGACCTGAAAATACTCAACCATCATTGCTTCAAACGCCACTGGGTCAGGCAACTCGGTAACAAATTCAAGCCTGAATGCCATGCTTTCTCCCAGCAAGAATTTTTAGTTTAATGTATACAATTTAACCAAAACAACACGATCGTCCACCTTGTGTATTACGGTCAGTACAAACCCGGCCACGCGCCAAACCACTCCCGTCAAGAAATGCGCCAAATAAATGACACGATTTTCTGGTTCTTTCCGGTAAGAATACCAACCGGGAGAATACATGCGCTACGCCTCTCTTGAATCGCTCCGAGCGGTTGCGGCTATTATGGTCGTTTTATTTCATATGCCTTTTATCGCGAGCGAGCGTCATATTCTCATCCAGAACAGTGCGTTGTTCGTGGACTTCTTTTTCGTCCTGTCCGGTTTTGTGATGACCTACGCGTATCGGGACAAGCTCGCCGATGGTCTGCGGGCGGCCGATTACCTGATTTTACGCATCGGCCGATTGTTCCCGCTTCACCTGTTCGTCATGATGGCGTGGATGGCAGCCTTTTCATTGTTCACCCTTTGGGGCGAAAACATACCGGCGTTTGATGCACGTCACACCAGCGAAAGCTTTCAGATAAACCTGTTCCTGATCAACAGTTTTGGCCTTCAGTCATTCTTAAGCTGGAATTATCCCGCCTGGAGCATTGGCGCTGAGCTGATTGCATATGTCTTGTTTTTTATCGTCCTGAGACTTTTCGGGCGCCAATTCGGGCTTGGGCACGCGCTGGCGGTTTCACTGGTCGCATACGCGTTTTTGGTGCGTGACAACCCCACTACCATGCTGCGAACATTCGATATGGGTGCGATCCGGTGTATCGGTGGCTTTTTTCTTGGTGTCGCAGTGTATCTGTTTAAAGAAAAATATGTCGACCCCAGCTGGAGGCCAGGCACTCTTCTTGAAGGGGCTACCATCGCGCTTGTTGCCGCGACAATAACGGTCGCACCCGGATCCGCGGTGACCGAGTTGAATGTCATACTGGCATTCGGGCTGCTCGTTTTGACCTTTTCCACTTCTCAGGGCTATTTTTCCCGCCTCCTGAACCGGCCTCTCCCTGTGTATTTGGGCAAGATTTCGTACTCGATCTATATGGTGCACGCCTTGGTTATTTCCCTCGTGGCACAGGTTGTTTCAGGACTGCCGGATGTTACAAATCTGGCGCTGGCTGAAGCATCCAGCATCCCAAGGGTGTTTTTGTACACGGGTTTCGCGCCACTACTTACCACCGGTGTGCTGTTGATGGTTCTCGCAATATCTGTCTTCACACACCGGTATGTAGAAGAGCCGTTTCGCCGCCTGTCCCGCAAGATTGCACCGCACCGGAGCGAAAACCGGGTAAGGTCAACTGCCCTGCCTGAGAACGCGTAAGGAAGGGCATTTCTGATAGTGGAAAAACGAAAATAATGCCCTTCCCGGGTTGGGATCTGCATCCAAGATGTCATGAAACCCATGCTTGTAAACGTCTGTCATTGTTGACATCAAAATTGAATTCCCGGAAGGTCCCGGGCAGGAAGCCGGACTAGGCGGACATCGCGTTTTACAGGAAGGGTCAAGGGTGCCTCCCGAAAAATCTATCGGACAAATTTTATCGCACGCAAAAAAATCCGCAAAGGAAAGAAACTGGGAAACGGCCATCAGTCACTACCAAAGTGTTTTAGCCAGATTTCCCGGCAACAAGCGCGCCCGACAGGAACTGAACGCCCTCAAACCGAACGCCCTGCCTGACCTCTTGAAAGACGCACAAGCATCGCAAAACAGTGGCGCCTGGGCTGACGCGGAGCACGATCTGTCTATCGCAGCCGCACTGGCGCCTGACATGCCCGAAATCGGCTTGTCACTTGCTTTGTGTCAACTTGAAATGGGCAAGGCAGCGGCGGCTTTGCAGGCTGCGGATCAGGTCCTGGCACGAAGGCCTGGCCATCCGGATGCATTGAATGCAAAGGGGGGCGCCTTGCGCGAAATGAGCCGGGGGGCAGAAGCTGAGGCATGTTTTCTGGCCGCCTTAAAGACCCGTGCATCGGATCCGCAAACACTGAACAATCTTGGCATCCTTGCCCGCGCGCAAGGAAACATTCCCCTGGCAGTTGATTACCATCGCAAGGCAATCGCTTTGCGACCGGCGGATAAAACGCTGCACCACAATCTGGCCCTTTCAACCTCCTACAGCGCCACAGAGCCTCATTTGGAAGAAATGCGCGCCCTCTATGCTAAATCTGACCAAAGCGATCCAGCCACTGCGCCACTCTGCTTTGCGTTATTCAAAGCGCTTGATGAATTGGATGAGCGTGAAGAAGCCTTCTCTGTGCTGAAGAAGGGAAATGCCCTTACCAGAAAGAAACTTGGCTATGACTTTCAGAAAGATGCCGTCCCTTATGCGTTAAGCAAGGTCCTGTTCAAATCCCCGCCTGAGCCGGTGGAAGAAGATACTGGCCTGCGCCCTCTTCTGGTGACTGGTTTGCCACGATCTGGCACTACACTTGTTGAACGCATTCTTGCCCGCGCTGAAGGAACCCAACCTTGCGGTGAACTGACAGTGGTGCAGATCGCTGTTGGTCAGTTACTGCGCAATCTGATGCAGCGCACGCACAAAGAGCTGACACCCGAAGACATTGCCAGCCTGCGTACAGAGGTCCTGAATGGCTACGGCGACTACTCGGATGGCAGCCCGTTTCTGATTGACAAGATGCCGTTGAATTTCAGATGGATAGGCTATGTTTTAGCGGCAGTACCAGAGGCAAAAGTTTTGCATGTCTCACGTGATCCGATGGCTGTGGCATGGTCGCTCTATCGGTATTCGTTAGCCGGAAATGGCAACGCATTTATCTATGACCCGTCTGACATTGCCCGTTTCATGGCGCTCCACCGCGATCTCATGACATTCTGGGATGAACAATTCCCCGGGCGCATTATCAATCTGGATTATGCCCAACTGGTATCTGATCCCGAAGGTGTCACCAAGGACCTTGCGCAGAAATCTGGGCTGGTCTGGACCAAAGACTGGCTGACGCCAGAGCGCGCCTCCAATCAGGTTCTGACAGCAAGTTC
This sequence comes from uncultured Aliiroseovarius sp., assembly GCA_964550345.1. Classification (GTDB taxonomy): domain Bacteria; phylum Pseudomonadota; class Alphaproteobacteria; order Rhodobacterales; family Rhodobacteraceae; genus JAAEUB01. The sequence goes on from CAZJYZ010000034.1 coordinate 22,108, forward strand.
CGAACAGGTCCGCAAACCAATCTACCGTGGTAGCGACGATGGCTGGAGGCGATACGAAGCCCAGCTTTCAGACCTCTCCCAAGCGCTGAGCTCAGCAGGAATTCTGTGATTAGACCGGATGTGCTCAAAGCTGACCATCAAGCCTGAAGCCGACAGCGTTTGGGGGGCTAGTCATGGCTTCGGGAGTCGAGGGGCAAAAATCCAGCGCCCAAACCAAACTTCACCCTCCGATCAAACAAAAATGCCCTCCCCAATATGGGAAGGGCACCGGAATTCTGTCTGGAAGGTCGCTTACATGCGTGAGGCGACGTTTTCCCAGTTCACCAGATTGTCGAGGAAGTTTGACAGGTAGACCGGGCGCTTGTTGCGGAAGTCGATGTAATAGCTGTGTTCCCACACATCGCAACCCAGCAAAGCGGTCTGACCAAAGCATAGTGGGTTCACGCCATTTTCGGTTTTGGTGATCTTCAGGCCGCCATCTGCGTCCTTGACCAGCCAGCACCAGCCTGAGCCGAACTGGCCAACGCCAGCTGCGGTAAACTGCGCCTTGAACTCGTCAACCGAACCAAAGCTGTCCTTGAGGGCTGCTTCCAGCTCAGAAGGCATCGCCGAATTGCCCGGCCCCATCATTTCCCAAAACTGGTTATGGTTCCAAAGCTGGCTGATATTGTTGAAAATACCATTTTGCGCCACGGCATTTGCGTCATAGGTGCCGGTGATGATCTCTTCCAGAGATTTGCCGTCCCATTCGGTGGCTTCAATCAGCTTGTTGCCATTGTCCACATAGGCCTTGTGGTGCAGGTCGTGGTGGTATTCCAGTGTCTCTTTCGACATGCCGTTATCTGCCAGCGCATCGTGGGCATAAGGAAGGTTTGGAAGTTCAAAAGCCATATCATTATCCTTGTTTCGCGTTTCTCTTCCCCCAGTAAATGGTCCAGAGAAAGGGGAAAGGTCAAGACCCCGATGCCAAATTCCTGAGGAAAACACTCAGGCCCAAGCCTGAACCACTCACCGCGCCTTTGCGTAGGCCACCCATGCGGCCAGCCCCAACAGGCCGAGCATGAGCAGGCCGTCTGGGCGGGCGGCAAATAAAAGTGGTGTATCGATAACGACTATTTCAGAGCTCAGCAAAGGCCACGCAAGAACATTCGCGATCCCGTGCGCCAAGAAGGCCGGCCAGAACGATCCGGTGCGCGTGCGCCAGATGCCAAACAGGAACGACATTGGAACCATTGCCGTAAAAAACAGCACAAAAAACAGTGGCAGGGGCAAGGTGGTATAATCCGTCTGCGACAGGACATAACCGGTGTGCCACACTCCCCAGACCAAAGCGACAATCAGGTGCCGCTTCGGAGCCGGAACGCCAAGGGCGCTCAGGCGTGGCTCCAGATATCCCCGCCAGGCAACCTCCTCTGAAAAGGCAAAAACAAGGACCGGAACCGCCCCGGCCAGGGCAACATTTGTCAACAAAGCAGGCCAGCCGGGCTGCATATGCACACTACCAATGGCGACACCTATCCCTAAGGTAAGCGCAAAAAAGGCTGGAAAGATCAGCAGGGC
>CAZJYZ010000034.1:23677-36269 GCA_964550345.1 uncultured Aliiroseovarius sp.
GCAACAAGATACAGAAGCGGATGCTTTGCGATACGCGGAGCAAATCCCACATCCCCCCAACCATCGCCCCCGAAAATGCGCAATCCAAAGGCAACAAGAAGCGGCGACAGGATGAAAACAAGCCCGCCCAGCCCATCAACAGCATGGTAGAAAATGCCGGCCAGATTGCCTATGACCAGTACGGCAACGATATAAATAACAATATTTCGCAAAGTGGCGGGGCGTGTCTCAGCCATGTTCATCTCCTACCAGTTCATTCAGTAAAGTACGCGCCCAGTCACGCTCGGCCAGCGCATGGGCATGCCCATTTTCCAGGGTTGCAAACCGCATCCGCCCCTCAAGCCCGCTTTGCGCCGCGCCCTGCGCCTCGTCCCGGATCGCGCCCAGCTCCGCGATCAGTTCTTCGGCCTCTTCTATGCGCGCCGAAAGCAACCGGTGCACGGCCTCAGGCCCCAACCGCCCTGCAAAGAACAGCCGCATCAAAAAAGGTTCCCGCGTCGGGGTCAGCCCTGGGGCTTCCCCCAGCCAACGGTCCAGTTCAACCACCCCTTCAGGGCGGATCGAATGCACCTGCCGGTTTGGCCGTGTTTCCTGTGTCTGAGTTTCAACTGCGACCAGCCCATCATCCACCAGCGCCGAAAGGGTGCGGTAAATCTGGGCCTGGTCTGCAGGCCAGAAATGCGCGACCGAGCGCGCCATATGACGTTTAAGATCATAGCCCGTCATCGGGCAATGGGCGAGAAAACCGAGAATCGCGTGACGTAAAGACATGCCTCACCAATAGTGACTAGTCCCATATATGACAAGTCCTATATTTCTACTCGAATATCTCAGGTCACTTCACCCCCCGGCCCCGCACGCCAATTGACAACAGGTTGAACCTATTGGGCACAACAGCCCTGAAGCAGACACTCTAACGGTGTCGACGATCCGCAAAAAAAGATGAACCTGTTGGGTTTTATGCCTTGTTCGCCAATTGGCTTGAAAAACTGGTCAGACCTTCATTTCATTTGATTTCGCACCGTCCCTTGCTGGAAAACCTGTCGGTATACCCGTTGGGTCTGGCGGTTATTCTTGCCGAAAGCGAAGAATGCTGGATGGTCATGCGGTAATTGAAACCGCTGACATATTGGTTACGCCCCGGCGTTCTTACATTGATACCGTCCAGAACCCAGGTGAAGGTAATACGCTTGGTGTTTCGAAGGGAAACTTCTCCGGAAATTTCATTCCCGATGTAATGCTTGATAACGCCATCAAATACCGTCACCTGCCCGGTGCTTTCATTGTGATCAATCACCACAACGGTGGATATAAAATTGGCCTCCGCCAACTGGCAGACATATTGCTTAGCCAGAGCCGGTGTTGCCACCATTAGCGAAAGTGCAAATATAGCGTAAACGAACACCCTTTTCATAACATTCCCCGTAAGCTCAAATTGGACTGGTTTAAAAATCTGTGCCTGTTGGGGTTAACACAAATGCCACTCCACTTAAACTGGTATGCTAAAGCTCAGACCCGTTACGCGCCGCATTCGTCAACAAACCAAACATATACAAGGCAACCGAGCGAAAGCAGACGATCTCAAAACTGTTGGCATCCGGCATATGAAACGCTGCCGGTACCTGTGCCAGCCGCGAGCGGCGGAAAGCGCCCGGTGCAAAGCCGCGCAAATCCGCCGGGCTGAGTTTGGCGATCACGTCGGCTGCTGCCTCCCCCGTCACCCGAAACATGGCGCGGGCATCCGAGACATTGACCACCAGCGCATGTGATGTTGCCAGCGCCTTTTCCAGCTTCGCCACAATGCCCGGCGCAGCCGCATGCTCAACGATCAGCAACAGCTCATCCGGGGACATCCAGGCCACCTGCCCTTTTGCGCCTGTTGTAATGGCGCCCTGCCCCGGCATCTCGGCGCCGGTGGCAGATTTCACGGCTTGCGCCACCTTGGCCAGTGACAGGTCCGCACGCAGGGTGATCATGCCGACCAGCCCGGCCTCTTCAACCTTACAGAACCCTTCTGAGCTTGCCCCGATCAGGGCTGAAACCGTATCAGACATTCTGCTTCTCCCCGTCCTTGTCGTAGAAAACCGGATCAACAATGCGCGCCTTAACGCGATCCTTGCCCTTTTCCAGTGTTGAGAAGTCGATCACCTCGCCCATACGCTCAGGCCCGCGCTGGACCAGCCCCATGGCAATGCCGCGCTTCAGCGTAGGCGAGTAATAGGTCGAGGTGACGCGGCCAAAAGTATGACGCTGGTGATAGATATTGCCGCCCGACCCCATCGCATAGGCGCCGTCTGGCAGCACCGAGCCATCCAGCGTTTCCAGCCCCACCAGCTTCCAGCGTTCCGGGTCTGTCATATGGCTGCGCTCCTGCGCGCGTTTACCAAGGAAGTCGGTTTTCTTCTTTGAAATAGCCCAGTTAAGGCCAAGGTCCTGCGGGATCACCGTACCGTCTGTTTCGTCCCCGATCATGATAAAGCCCTTTTCGGCGCGCATAATGTGCAGAGCTTCGGTGCCATATGGCAAGATGTTGAAATCCTCCCCTGCCGCCAGCAGCGTGTCCCAGAACGCGCGGCCCTGCGAGGCCGGCACTGCGATCTCATAAGACAGCTCGCCCGAGAAAGAAATCCGGAAGACCCGCGCATCAAATTCACCGATTTTCCCGTCTTTCCACTGCATGAAGGGCAGCGCCTCTTTCGACAGGTCCATACCGCCAAGGCTTTCGAGCACTTTGCGTGCCTTGGGACCCACAACGGCGATCTGGGCAAATTGTTCGGTCAGGTTGGCCACATAAACCTTCCAGTCCCACCATTCGGTTTGCAGCCATTCCTCCATCAACCCGTGGATACGTTCGGCCCCACCCGATGTTGTATGGCACAGCCAGCTATCGTCAGACATGCGTGCCACCACGCCGTCATCGATCAGAAATCCGTTCTCCGAACACATTAGCCCGTAGCGGCATTTACCCGCCGGCAAGGTCGACATCATGTTGGTATAAAGCATATCGAGGAACTTGCCCGCGTCCGGACCTTTGACCAGAAGTTTACCCAGCGTGGATGCGTCCAGCAGCCCGACATTCTCACGGGTATTTGTGACCTCACGTTTCACTGCCTCGTCGTGGCCTTCGCCATTCTTTGGGTAACAATAGGGACGCCGCCAATGCCCGACCGGCTCAACGTAAGCACCCGCCTCTTCGTGCCAGTCCTGAATGGGCGTCTGGCGGATGGGCTGGAATAATTCCCCAGCCGCCTCGCCGGTGATCGCGCCAAAGCTGATCGGCGTATAGGGCGGGCGAAACGTGGTGGTGCCGGTTTGTGGGATAGGTTGACCCAATGCATCAGAAAGCACGGCCAGACCGTTGATATTGCTCAGTTTACCCTGATCCGTTGCCATACCCAGCGTCGTGTATCGCTTGGTATGCTCCACGCTTTCATAGCCTTCACGCGCCGCCAGCTGCACATCACTGACCTTGACGTCATTTTGAAAATCCAGCCACATTTTCATGCGTTTTTCCGGCCCCGCGCCGTGCGGCATGACCCAGACTGGTTCGATCGCCTGCATCTCTTCCGGCTCTGCCTTTGGTGCAGCCTTGCGGATAGCCTTGCCACCCGCGGCTTTGCCTGCTGTCTTCCCGGCCACATGGGCATCCTGTAAAACATCCGCCAGGCTCAGAGCGCCCGAGGCAGCCCCCGCCGTGGCAACAAATGGCGCACCATCTGCTCCGGTCGGTGCACGTTTCGGGTCAGGCCGAAAAAATGCCTGCGCATCGTCCCAGTTCAGCTTGCCACCGCAATGGGACCACAGATGCACCACCGGCGACCAGCCGCCAGACATGGCAACTGCGTCGCAGGCGATCTCTTCCATTCCGGCCCCTTCGCCGGCCTGAACCGAGACCGACACGCCGGTGACCTTCTTGCCGCCATGCACTTTGGCGATGGCCCGCCCGGCCTCGACCCTGATCCCGGCAGCCCGCGCTGCCTCGGCCAGAGGGCCCTGCACCTCAGCACGCGCATCAATGATAGCCGGTACAACCAGCCCGGCCTCAACCAAAGCCAATGCTGTGCGGTAAGCATCATCGTTATTGGTGACGATTACCGTGCGATCCCCGGGGCTGACCCCCCAGTTCACCACGTAGTCACGCACAGCCGAGGCCAACATGACCCCGGGAATATCGTTGCCCGCGAAACTCAGCGGGCGTTCCAGCGCCCCTGTCGCGGTGACAATCTGACCCGCCCTGATGCGCCACAACCGGTGGCGCGGTCGGCCATCTTCCAGCGTATGATCTGCCACGCGTTCATATCCCAGCGCATAGCCGTGGTCATAGACACCTGCCCCCATACAGCGCGTGCGAAGGGTAACATTTTCCGCCTTTTCTAGCTCTTGCAGCGCGACATTCACCCATTCATCTGCGGGCATCCCATCAATCTCACCACCATCCACAGGCGCGCGGCCACCAAAATGGGCGCTTTGCTCCAGCACCATAACCTCGACGCCCGTTGCCGCCGCAGCCTTGGCTGCCACCAGCCCGGCAACACCGCCGCCGACCACCAGAACATCCACATGGGTGTAATAATGCTCATACCGGTCTACATCCCGGTCCTTTGGCACTTTACCAAGCCCCGCCGACTGGCGCACGATCGGTTCAAAAAGATGTTTCCAAGCAGCCCGCGGTGCCATGAAAGTCTTGTAATAAAACCCGGCCGGCAAAAACCGCGCCACATAATTATTCGCCACCCCCACATCGTATTCCAGCGATGGCCAATGGTTCTGGCTGCGCGCCTCCAGCCCTTCAAACAGCTCGGTCGTCGTCGCCCGCTGATCGGGCTCAAAACGCGCACCCTCCCCCAGACCAACCAAAGCGTTCGGTTCTTCCACGCCCGAGGCCACAATGCCGCGCGGACGGTGATATTTGAACGAACGCCCTACAAGGCTCTGTCCCGCCCCCAGCAATGCCGAGGCTAACGTGTCCCCTTCAAATCCCGACAACCGCTTGCCGTTAAAACGAAACTCAACCCGTTTTGAGCGATCCAGCAACCGCCCGCCTTGCCCCAACCGCGTGCTCATATCCCAACCCGCTCCTTCATCTTGGCGAAAATACCTCGGGGAGCGCGAGGGGCAGCGCCCCTCGCATCAATCGGATTGCGCCAGCAATTCGAAACCAAATTCATCCCCAGCCCTCCCAGTCAGGCCGTTTCTTTTTGATCGCCGCCACCAAATCTTTGGGCGGCTGGGTCACCTGCGCCGAGTATGTCCCGAAAACCTCCAACGTCATCGTATCGCGCGCCGCGTGAAACCACTTGCCGCAGCCATGGGCATGGCGCCAACGCTCAAAATGCACGCCGCGCGGGTTTTTTCGGTGAAACAGATAGCCCTCAAAGTCACCATCATCAGCCCCCGGCCCAAAGCGCGTCAAATGCGCCTCGCCCCCCAGCGCCAGCTCGGTTTCATCCGCCATCACCCCGCAATAGGGGCATTCAAGGATCAGCATGATAATACTCCCCTGTTTCCTTTCAGATGTGCCGGCGCGTGCCGAACAAAATTCCGCTTTGCGCCCGAACCAGGGGTGGGCGCATTTCGCGCCCGCCCATGGGGGCGGGTCGGGCGCGAAGCGGGGCGGTGCCCCGCATTATTCCGCAAAACATCCATCAATGCGCCACCCCCGCAGCTACAGACTCATCAATGAAACGCCCTTCGCGGAAGCGCTCCAGCCCGAAGGCGGATGCCAGTGGTCCCGGTTCGCCCTTGGCGACCAGTTCCGCCATCGCCCAGCCGGAGCCGGGGATTGACTTGAAGCCGCCCGTACCCCAGCCGCCATTGATGAAACATCCACCTAGCGGCGTCTTTGAAATGATCGGCGAGCGGTCCCCGGTCATGTCCACAATACCACCCCATTGGCGCATCATTTTGAGGCGGGAGATGATCGGAAATGTCTCGACCAATGCCCGCACGGTTTCCTCCACATGATGAAAGCTGCCACGCTGGGTGTAATTGTTGAACCCGTCCGCGCCGCCGCCAATCACCAGCTCGCCCTTGTCCGACTGGCTCATATAGCCGTGCACGGTATTGGCCATTACCACCACGTCGATCGCCGGTTTTATCGGCTCGGATACCAAAGCCTGCAGGGCGACGCTTTCGATCGGCAGGCGAAACCCGGCCATATCCGCCAGCGCGCCGGAATGGCCTGCGACGACAATGGCCAGCTTTTTGCAGCCGATACGCCCGCGCGTAGTCCCTACACCGGTGACGTTACCGCCCGCTTGCTCAACCCCGGTCACTTCGCATTTCTGGATGATATCCATGCCCATGTTTGAACACGCCCGCGCATAAGCCCAGGCCACCGCGTCATGGCGTGCCGTGCCGCCACGCGCCTGCCACAAAGCCCCCAGCACCGGATAACGCGGGCCCGAGATATTGATGATCGGCACCAATTCCTTGACCCGCTCGGGGGTGATGAACTCGGTCGTCACCCCTTGCAGGGAATTGGCATGTGCGGTGCGCAGATAGCCGCGTTTTTCATGTTCGGTCTGGGCCAGCATCATCACGCCCCGTGGGCTGAACATGACATTCATGTTCAGATCCTGGCTCATGCTCTCATAAAGCGAGCGGGCTTTTTCATAAATCGCCGCTGACGGGTCCTGTAGGTAATTTGAGCGGATGATCGTGGTGTTACGCCCGGTGTTACCACCGCCCAGCCAACCTTTTTCCACCACCGCCACATTGGTGATGCCGTGGTTTTTACCCAGGTAATAGGCGGTGGCCAGCCCGTGCCCACCGGCGCCAACGATAACCACATCATATTCTTTCTTGGGCTCCGGCGCGCGCCAGGCACGTTCCCATCCCTGATGATAACGCGTGGCTTCGCGGGCAATGGCAAAGGCAGAATAACGGCGCATGGCGAATCCCCTTAAACGGCAAACAGGCGGCTTTTGGCGCATTATTAACAAGCCCGGGACCGGCGCCAATGTAACCATCCGCCGCTTGGGGTCAGGTTTGCGACATCGTGGAGATCACAGCAACGTTATACCCCCCTTTCAACTGACCCGATGCCGGGGTAAACGAGAGTTGAAAATACGGAGGCAAAATGGCGTTCTGGCTGATAATTGGATTAATGATTCTCGTGGTTCTGGCGGCATTTGCCCGTGCACTACTCCAAACACGCGAATCCGGGGCCACAAGTGCCGCAGATTTTGACATCGGGGTCTACAAAGATCAACTGAACGAGCTTGAACGCGATCTTAACCGCGGCACCCTGGCCCCAGAAGAGGCCGAGCGTGCCCGGCTGGAAATCTCGCGCCGCCTGCTGGCGGCTGACAAGGCGCGTGAAGCTTCAGATCAAGGAAAGGGCGCCCCCACCGCGGCCACCTATACGGCGCTCATCCTCAGCGCTGTGCTGCTCATCGGCGGTGGTTACGTGGTCTATTATCAGCTCGGTGCCAACCAGATCGGACAGCCAACTTACCCGGATATGCCCCTTGCCGGGCGCATTGACGCCGCCGCTGAAACCCGCGCAACCCGGCCCTCACAAGCCGAGGTCGAGGCGGAAATGCCCCTTTGGGGCGGCCCGCCAGCCGAGACGCCGGCGGATTACATCGAACTGATGGACAAGTTACGCGCCGCTGTGGCTGAACGTCCGGACGACCTGCAGGGCAACGAACTTCTGGCCTTGCACGAAGGGCGGCTGGGCAATTTCATTGCCGCGCATGAAGCCAAAGCACGCGCCCTTGCCGCGATGGGGGACACGGCGCGCGCCGGCGACTTTGCGCAATATGTCGACCTGTTGGCGCTGGCCGCTGGTGGTTATGTCTCGCCAGAGGGTGAACAGGCCCTGACCGAGATCCTCAGACGCGAGCCGGACAACCTTGTGGCACGCTATTATTCCGGGCTTATGCTTGCCCAGATCGGACGCCCGGATACCGCCTTTGCTTTGTGGCGAGACCTGTTGCGGGACAGCCCGCCCGACGCCGCATGGGTTGAACCTGTGCGCGCCCAGATCGGCATGCTGGCCGACATGGCCGGGGTGGATTACACCCTGCCGCCGCTGCCACAAACGATGGCCCCTCTTGCCGGTCCCAGTGCCGAGGATATGGCAGCCGCCGCTGACATGAGCCCGGAAGACCGCGCCGCCATGATTGAAAATATGGTAGAGCAACTGATGGCCCGCATGGCATCCGAAGGCGGCAGCCCGCAGGAATGGGCGCAACTGATCACGGCGCTGGCCACCCTGGACCGGACCGAACGCGCCATTGCTATCTGGCAGGAATCACAGCAGACTTTTGCCGATTATCCGGCCGAGCTGGCCATGATCAACGATGCAGCGACCGGTGCGGGCCTTACTCTACCCGCCGTGTCCACGCCCGAGGCTGAAACACCCACCCCTGACAGCGAAGAACAGGCCCGCCTGCGTGATCTTGACAATATTGCCACTAACCTGGCTGACCAGTTGGCTTCCCATGGTGGCCCGGCCAGCGACTGGGTGAAGCTGATCAATACATATGGTGCGTTAGAAGAAACAGTGCGCGCCGCGCAAGTTTGGGCACAGGCATCACAGGTTTTTGCCGACCAACCCGAAGACCTTGCGCCGATCCGGCAGGCCGCGACAGACGCTGGAGTGGATACGGACGCTACCGAATGATCTGTGACAAGATCGAGGATTTTGCCACAGAACTACGCCCCGGTCAGGCGATTGTCGGGCTGGACCTTGGCACGCAAACGATTGGCGTGGCGGTATCAGACGGGATGCGTCAGATTGCGACCCCGCTGGAAACCATCAAACGGCGCAAATTCGGCATAGACGCGGCCCGTTTGCTTGAAATCATCGCCGCTCGCGATCTTGGTGGCATCGTCCTTGGCCTGCCACGTAACATGGACGGCTCGGAAGGGCCGCGCTGTCAGTCCACCCGCGCCTTTGCCCGCAATCTTGAACGTCTGACCGATCTGCCGATCACTTTCTGGGACGAACGCCTGTCAACGGTCGCGGCAGAACGTGCGCTTTTAGAGGCGGATACATCCCGCGCGCGCCGTGCAGAAGTGATAGACCACGTGGCAGCGGGCTTCATCCTGCAAGGGGCGCTGGACCGCCTGCGGCAGGTGCTTTTATGAGCGATGACCCGGTCTGGAGCCGGGACGAACCAGCCAGCCCCTGCCAAGGCCTGTGCCTTTTGCACCCGGTTTCAAACCTGTGCCTTGGCTGCCTGCGTAACGCAGAAGAAATCAGAAGCTGGGGCAGCATGACCGCGGGCGAACGTCGCGAGATTTTATCGCAACTGCCCGCGCGCAAGCCCCTGATCGCGGGTACCCGGCGCGGTGGCAAGCGACGTTGAACCCTAAAAGTCCGTCTGTTTAATCCTCAAAGCTGACCGCACGCCGGTAAAGGTGCCATGTAGCATGGCCCAAAATTGGCAAAACAAGGAACAGCCCCAGGAAAAACGGTATCATGGCCACAATCACCAGCGCCGAGATGACAATGCCCCAGCCGATCATCGGGATCAGGTTCTGCGTCACGAACTGAAACGAGTTAATCATGGCTGTGATGAAATCCATTTCGCGGTCCAGAAGCATCGGCAAGCTGATTGCGGTCAGGGCGAACAACATGAATGCCATTGCCGTCCCCACAAGGGTACCTATTCCAATCATGGTCAGGCCATTGCTGGTCAACAACGTGTCACGCCAATTGGTCATGACGTTCGTCATTGGCTCCAACCCCATGAAAATGGCAAAGACCAGATGGGCGATAAATACCCAAAACATGAAGAACATGATCAAAACCATGACCATGGACGGGATCTGCCGGTCCTTCTGGCGAAAGACCACGCCCAGAATCCCACTCCAGTCCAACTCTTCCCCCGCCTCAAGACGGCGTGAGACCTCGTAAAGCCCTACCGCCAGAAACGGGGCCAGCAAGGGAAAGCCCAGCGCCAGCGGGATCACCCAGTATTCGCGCCCCTGCACCGTTAGTTCGAGGTAAATGACGATGCCACCGATAACGAAAAAGGCGGCAAAGAATAGCCCGAATATCGGGGCTTTGCGAAAGTCACGATACCCGGCTGACAAAGCTGCGCTGATATCGGAAAATCCAATATCACCTATAATCGGTGGTGAGGATGGTGCGGTTGTAGACAAATCTGTGGTATCGGACATGCGTCCCCCCTGCGTTTCTTTTTTGCTGTTCGCTTTCGGGGGAGTGTTGCGACAAGTTGCTCCTGCGTCAAGGTGTCCTGTGGTTTTTTGGATTTTCGCAATCCCGGCGCCTGGAATGCGTATGGATTTTGCAAACGGAATTTCAGCGGCGTTTTTTTGGGGAGAGGCGCGCAGGATACCAACATTCGTTAATATGTGCCGCCGGGAGCTATTCACTCCGCAAATAACTTTTTTGGTTCGACGTCAGCAACGCGGGACAAAGCTGACTTTGGATATCCGAGCAACTATCCAGCCTGCGCCAACTGAGCCACGGAAGAGAAGTGCCAGGAACAGACCAAAACAGTTCTTGGCGTGCTGGAGCTATTTGACGCATTGTAACGCATCGCTACTACCCTATCATTGGAATTGGGTTTACATCTTTCTCATCATCCAAATTATCGGGACCGAAAAAGGATATCATCGAAACATCCATTTGAATTGTACTAATCGGAGGAGATGGGAGGACAACAGGAAATGGCCACCTTAAAGGATTAGCTTATGACACAACAGGTTCCTCTCCATTCTTTCCTGAGAATAATCATCAGATTTTTGGTTGCTGTATTCGCAATTTCTCCCTTTCTAACTAGTGGGCCGGCTTGGGCTGCGGATGGCGCGTCGGTTGCACGGGGTGGACGTCTGTTCGACAATTGGTTCCTAGAAACAAGAGATCGGCCACCATTAGAAATTCATCCAGAATACCAATATACCCAACCCTCAATGCACGTTGCAGAAACTAGTTGGCGTTGTTCTTCCTGCCATGGTTGGGACTACATGGGACGGGCGGATCAGGAAACCGGAGTCCTTGGCAATGAAGCGGTTGTTACCCCCGCCTCCCTTGAACGTATTTTGCAAAACGAAAACCACGGTTACGGCATCTTACTGTCAAAACGCGATTATGCGGATCTTGCCGCCTTCATTTCCGACGGCTTGGTCGATATGACCCCCTTCGTCGGATTAAATCCAATTCGCTTCCTTGGCGATGTCAGTAAGGAGGCGCCTCTATACGCAACAATTTGCGCCAATTGCCATGGTGAAGATGGCCACGAAATTACGACTGTGGCGCCGCTAGGCACTTTCATTCGTCTTCATCCTCAGGAGGCGTTACATAAGATTATTAACGGCCATCCGGCTGAACGGATGCCGCCGTTGCGATTTTTAGAGATCAAACGATTGGGTGACCTGCTCGCCTATGCATCAACCCTGCCGGGAAGGGATTTATCCGCTTCTATTGCTCGTGGAGGTCGACTCTACGACAATTGGCAAGAGGAAACGAAAGCGCCATCACCAATTTCCCGCCATCCAGCCTATCCAAGAGATGCAACCTACGCGGAATCGCCAGAGGTTAATTGGCGCTGCAAAGAATGCCATGGCTGGGATTATAAGGGCCGTGACGGGGCCTATGGTCGGGGCCACCATTACACTGGCGCAAAGGGTATTGATGAAATGGCGGGCGCAGAGCCGGCCGATGTGGTCAGGCTTCTTATGGACGCCAACCACCTCTACCATGGGACTCGGTGGTTTGATGGCCCTCTCGACTTCCAGGATCTTTTAGACCTGGCGAATTTTGTCACCCGGGGCCAGATAGATATGGACGCCTTTATCGATCGTGAAACCGGTATCGCCAAAGGTGACCCGTTGCGACGGCGGAATGAATTTGATATCCTTTGCGCCACCTGTCATGGTGTAGAGGGCGATGCGCTGGCTACTGGCTACGATGTCGGTCAAGTAGCCCGCAGTAATCCATGGGAAGTACTCCACAAGATTCGAAACGGCCATCCCGATGAGGCCATGCCAGCTCTTCACATACTGGATATGTCTGTGATTGTAGATATCCTGGCTTATGCGCAGACATTACCAGATTAGCCTTTGCTTCCTTGCATAGATTGTGCCCAGACTTCTGAATGGGGCCAAAAGCTCCGATGCATTTCACCAATCGCTATCCCTACAGCGACCCGTCCACATGGGCAGCAAAGGGCTCGAAGCCGACGCTCAAGAATCTCTCTTTTCCCTTAAACCTAGCCCTGCGCTTCGGCGCGGCTTTTACCGGCCACATCCTGCGCCAGCGTTGCGGCCATGAAGCCGCCCAGGTCGCCGTCCAGCACCCCTTGGGTGTCCGAGGTCTCATGCCCCGTACGCAGGTCTTTCACCATCTGGTAGGGGTGCAGCACGTATGAACGGATCTGATTGCCCCAACCCGCATCGCCCTTGGCCTCGTGGGCTTCGGTAATGGCGGCGTTACGACGTTCCAGCTCCATCTGGTAAAGGCGCGATTTCAGCGCCTTCATGGCGATATCGCGGTTCTGGTGCTGGCTTTTCTCGGACGAGGTGACGACGATTCCTGTTGGCAGGTGGGTGATGCGCACGGCGGAATCGGTGGTGTTCACGTGCTGGCCACCGGCGCCCGAGGAACGATAGG
>CAZJYZ010000035.1:0-34358 GCA_964550345.1 uncultured Aliiroseovarius sp.
CCATTCCCGCACCAAATCTTCCATTGTGTGCGGGGCGTTCTTCAAGGGGTTGTTTTCCGGGTCAATGCGCCCTTCTTCAATGGCGCGAATTTCTTCGCGTATGGCCAGCATGGCATCGCAGAAGCGGTCCAGCTCGGCCTTGGTCTCGGATTCCGTTGGCTCAATCATCAGGGTTCCGGCAACGGGCCAGCTCATGGTCGGGGCGTGAAAACCGTTATCCATCAGACGCTTGGCAATATCTTCCACCGTTACGCCGGCACTTTCAGCATAGGGCCGCGTATCCAGAATACATTCATGGGCTACACGTCCACCCGGACCGGTAAACAGCACCTCATAGGCGCCATGCAGGCGCGCGGCGATGTAGTTTGCGTTGAGGATGGCAACCCGTGTGGCCTGGGTCAGACCTGCGCCGCCCATCATCAGGATATATGCCCAGGAGATTGGCAAAACTGACGCCGATCCAAAGGGAGCCGCCGAAACAGCACCTTCACCCCCGGTTAAGGCGTTGCCGGGCAGAAAAGGGATCAGGTGTTTGCCAACGCCAATTGGCCCCACGCCGGGTCCACCGCCACCATGGGGGATGGAAAACGTCTTGTGCAGGTTCAGGTGGCTGACATCCCCGCCGATTTTACCAAGCTGTACCAGCCCAACCATGGCATTGAGGTTGGCCCCGTCAATATAGACCTGCCCACCATGCTCATGGGTAATGTCACAAACCTCGCGTACAGTTGTCTCAAACACACCGTGCGTGGACGGATAGGTGATCATGCAGGCCGCCAGTTTGTCGCCGGCAGCGGCAGCTTTTTCGCGGAAATCATCCAGGTCGATATCGCCGTTATCGGCCGATTTCACCACCACGACTTTCATGCCAACCATGGTGGCCGAGGCCGGGTTGGTACCGTGTGCGGAAACCGGGATCAGGCAGATATTGCGGTCTTCCTCGCCGTTAGCACGGTGATACCCGGCAATCGCCAGCAATCCGGCATATTCACCCTGTGCGCCTGAATTTGGCTGCATTGAGACCGCGTCATATCCGGTGATCTGGCATAGCTTGTCTTCAAGATCTGAAATGAGGTGCTGATAGCCTTGGGTTTGATCCTCAGGCGCCATCGGGTGGATCATCGAAAAATCGCGCCAGCTAACAGGTATCATCTCGGCGGCAGAATTGAGCTTCATGGTGCAGGATCCAAGCGGGATCATGGCCCGGTCAAGGGCAAGGTCGCGGTCGGAAAGGCGCCGCATATAGCGCATCATCTCGGTTTCGGCCCGGTTCATGTGGAATACCGGATGGGTCAGGTATTCACTTCGGCGAACCATATCGACCGGCAGGCGGTAATCAGGGGTGAAATCGCTGTCATGCTGGTCAATCCCAAAAGCGCGCCACACGCCTTCAATTGCGGCACCTCTGGTGGCTTCGTCCAAGGTGATGCCGATCTGGGTGTCACCGACCGGGCGCAGGTTGATGCCCTCGGCCACAGCCGCCCTGAGTACTGTCTTTTGCAACGGGCCGACTTCGACGGTGATCGTATCAAAGAAAGCATGAGGTGAAACCTCAAAGCCCGCCGCCTCCAGTCCCTTGGCCATACGCAGAGTTTTTCTGTGAATGCGCTGGGCGATGGCCTTGAGCCCCTCTGGCCCATGAAATACCCCGTAAAAGCTGGCCATTACTGCCAAAAGCGCCTGAGCGGTACAAACATTCGACGTAGCTTTTTCGCGGCGGATATGTTGCTCGCGGGCCTGCAGGGACAGGCGGTAGGCCGGGTGGCCGTGGCTGTCGACCGAAACTCCAACGATACGCCCGGGCATGGCGCGTTTATGTTTGTCTGTGGTGGCCATATAAGCGGCATGCGGGCCACCAAAGCCCATCGGAACGCCAAACCGCTGGACCGAGCCAACGGCAATATCCGCGCCCATAGCGCCAGGTTCTTTCAGGATGGTCAGAGCCAGCGGGTCGGCAGCAACGATGCCGATCGCCTTGTTGGCGTGCAGCGCCTCCATACAATCGGAGAAGTCACGCACCACGCCGTAGGTGCCGGGATACTGAAAAATCGCGCCGAAAACTTGTGTCGGGTCGTGGTCTTCTGCCGGATCGCCGACGATGATCTCGATGCCCAAAGGCTCAGCCCGCGTGCGCATCACGGCGATATTCTGTGCGTGGCAATGTTTGTCGACGAAAAAGGCTTTGGCCTTGGATTTAGAGATGCGCTGCGCCATGGTCATAGCTTCCGCACAGGCGGTGGCCTCGTCCAGCAACGAAGCATTGGCAACCTCCAGCCCGGTTAGGTCTGAAATCATTGTCTGGAAGTTCAGCAAAGCCTCAAGCCGACCCTGACTGATCTCGGGCTGATAAGGGGTATAGGCCGTATACCATGCCGGGTTTTCCAAGATATTTCGCTGGATAACCGGGGGTGTCACCGTACCATGATACCCCTGTCCCAGAAACGACCGAAGAACTTTGTTCTTTGACGCCGTTATCCGCATCTGGTGCAGCATTTCACGTTCAGAGCGTGCCCGCCCCCATTCCAATGGCGTATCCTGACGAATATCCGCAGGTACCGTCTGATCGATAAGCGCTGCAAGATCGGGTGCCCCGACCACATCCAGCATCTCGTCCATTTCCTTGAGCGAGGGGCCGATATGGCGGCGGTTTGCAAAGTCATAAGGCAGATAGCCGGTAGGAGTGAAAGGCATGGTCGTCTCCGGAAAGGGTTTTGGCGGGGGTCAATTAATGCGACCCCCGTAAAAGGGTGTCAGCCGATAAAGGCCTTGTAGCCCGCTTCGTCCATGTATTCGTCCATCGGGGCAAGGTCCGCGGGCTTCAGGCGAAAGAACCAGCCATCCCCCTCGGCGTCTTCGTTGATCTTGCCGGGCTCATCGACAACGGCGCTGTTAACCTCGACAACTTCGCCGTCCAGAGGCGCCAGAATGTCCGAGGCCGCCTTGACGCTTTCGATCACCACAACCTCATCGTCCTTGGTCATCTCGTCGCCTTCTTCAGGCAGTTCGACAAAGACGATGTCGCCCAGCTCATTGGCGGCGTGGTTGGTAATGCCGATCACCACGGTGCCGTCATCTTCGACACGTAGCCATTCATGCTCTTCGGTATATTTCATTGCTATTTTCCTTCTTCAGCGTTTGTAAGTTGAGGGCCGGAATGGCATGTCAGCCACCTCGACCGGCAGGCGTTTACCGCGGACTTCGCCAAAAACCCCGGTGCCGGTGGCGGCAAAGGCTGTCTCGACATATCCCATGGATACAGGCGCCCCGATAGTAGGGCCAAAAGCGCCAGAAGTGACGTGGCCAATTGGCTCGCCGCCTTCAGCATGCGCAAAAATTTGTGTTCCGGCGCGCATCGGTGCCCGTGTGCCGGGCAGCAGGCCAACCCGTCTGCGCGCGGCGCCTTCGTCAAATTCCTGCAGGATGCGATCGGCCCCGGGAAAGCCGCCTTCACGCGCACCACCATTGCGGCGTATCTTTTGCACGGCCCATTCAAGACCTGCCTCGACCGGGCTGGTGCTTTCGTCAATGTCGCTGCCGTATAGGCACAAACCGGCCTCAAGGCGCAGGGAATCGCGCGCACCAAGTCCGATCGGCTCTACAAGTGCGTCTGCCAGCAAAGCCTCGGCCAGGGCGCGGGCATGCTGGTTGGTAACTGAAATCTCATAGCCATCTTCGCCTGTATAACCCGAGCGTGAGATCCAGAGCGCACCAAACGCGCTCTCAAGCACCGCAGCATCCATGAATTTCATTGCCGCCACACCGGGCACGATCGCTTCCAGAACGGTCTCGGCATCCGGACCCTGCAAAGCCAGCAAGGCGCGGTCTGTGACCTCTTCTACCGTACAGTCAGCCAGACCCGCCCGCATATGGGCAATGTCGGCCTCTTTACAGGCGGCGTTAACCACGACGAACAGATGATCCCCCCGATTGGCCACCATCAGGTCATCCAGAATGCCGCCATCATCATTGGTGAAAAAGGCATAGCGTTGCCGCCCTTCGCCAAGCCCCGCCAATGCCTGTGGCACCAGCCGCTCCAGCGCGCGCGCCGGATCATCCCCGCGCAAAATCACCTGCCCCATATGGCTGACATCAAAAAGGCCAGCCGCCGCGCGCGTATGCAAATGTTCTTTCATCACACCCAGTGGGTACTGAACCGGCATTTCATACCCGGCAAAGGGCACCATTTTGGCGCCGCGCTCCACGTGCAGATCGTAAAGTCCGGTACGTTTCAACTCGCTCATACGTCCCCCAATATCCGCCGGCTCAGATATTCGCCCGGCACCGTTTAGGGGCAAAAAACCCCTGAAAAGATGCCCCCTCTGTCCTTTCGCCTGAGATCGTTATCCCTTCGGCGGGTGCGTCAGCACCACTCTCCAGAGTCCTTAACCCGCAACGGTCCATGCGCCTGAGAGTTTACCGGGGCGGTTGCTCCTTCGGCACCGGGCTGTATAAACACCCGGATTCTCCCGTTGCGATTGGCGTGAAACTAGCGCGCTATATGGGTGCTGGCAAGTAAAGTATTCCAGTGTATGCAATGAAAGGCACAAAATGTCCGACCCGTTCTTTTTTGGCTATGGTTCCCTGGTAAATCGGCGCACCCATGACTACCCGGATGCCCACTTGGCCCGCGCCAAGGGTTGGCGGCGGGCCTGGCGGCGATCACCCGACCGCAAAATATGTTACCTGACAGCCGTCCCGGCAGCGGATGATTATGTGGAAGGGCTGATTGCGGGTGTACCGGGCGGCGACTGGGCTGCCCTTGATCACCGCGAACGTGCCTACCAGCGCCACGATGCGTCCCACCACGTCAGCCACGGGGCCGGGCGCGATCTTGATGTCGCGATCTATGCAATAGCCGAGGACCAGCACCATCCGCCAACCGAAGATAACCCGGTGCTGCTCAGCTATATTGACGTGGTGGTGCAGGGCTATCTGCGGGAATTCGGCCATGACGGCGTGCAGCATTTCTTTGAGACCACCGAAGGCTGGCATGCCCCGGTGCTTGATGACCGTGCAGCACCCGTATATTCCCGCCACCAGAAACTCAGCGAAGAAGAACGCCATCTGGTGGACGCTGGCATATCAAAAGCCGCATCAAAAATCCTGCCACTCTAAGCCCTTCTTCATCTTGGCTAAAATACCTCGGGGGAGCACGAGGGGGCTGGCCCCCTCGCCGGTCGCCCAGCGCAAAGCGCGGGGTGAAACCCGCTAACCTTTTGCCTGAACCACCTGCAACAAAGGCATCAGCCGCGACATATCCGGCCCGTGATCCATACCTGTTAAAGCCTTTCGAAGTGGCATGAACAATCCACGCCCCTTGCGTCCGGTTGCATCTTTGACTGAGGCGGTCCACGCTCCCCAGCTATCCCCATCAAATGGCCCGTTGGGCAACAACGCCAATGCCTCGCCGACGAAATCTGCGTCTTCCTCGGCAATAACCGGCGCCACACCATTGCGGCAAAGCTCCCACCAACCGGCAAGGTCAGCCATGACCGAGATGTTTTCGCGAACGACATTCCAGAATGCTTCGGCCATGTCATCCGGCACGCCAAGGGCTGCGATGTCATCTTTCACTGCACTGTATTCCAGCCCGGCCAGATGATGCGCCGTCAACGGTGTCAGGTCAGCCACGTCAAATTTGGTTGGGGCCGCGCCGAAGGATGACAGCTCAAACCCATCGGCAATCTCTTGCATTGAGGCCGCCAGTTCCACCGGCTTGGACGACCCCAGCCGCGCCATCTGGCTCAAGAGCGCCAGGGGGGCGATCCCCTGCGCACGCAGATCGCGCAGCGCCAGAGTGCCAAGCCGTTTGGACAAAGCCTCGCCTTTCGGGCCGGTCAGCAGGGAATGGTGGGCAAATTCTGGTACGGTACCGCCCAAAGCCTCAATGATCTGGATCTGCACGGCCGTGTTGGTTACATGGTCTGACCCGCGCACGACATGGCTCACACCATAATCCACGTCATCACACACGCTTGCCAGTGTATAAAGAAACTGCCCGTCGCCGCGGATCAGCACCGGATCGGAAACGCTGGCCGCGTCAATCGACATGTCGCCCAGAACACCATCTTTCCATGTGATGCGCGCTTGATCGAGCTTAAAGCGCCAGTGTCCGGCACCACGTTCGGCCCGTAACGCGTCTTTCTCGGCATCGGACAGATCAAGCGCCGCACGATCATATACCGGCGGCTGCCCCATATTCAGTTGTTTCTTGCGTTTCAGGTCCAGTTCAACCGGTGTCTCGAAACATTCATACAGCCGGCCCGCGTCGCGCAGTCTTTGCGCCGCAGCCTCATATTCGGCCAACCGGTCCGACTGGCGTTCAACCCGGTCCCATTTCAAGCCTAGCCAGGTCAGGTCTTCCTGAATGGCGTCAGCATATTCCTGTTTCGAGCGTTCCGGGTCGGTATCATCAAGACGCAGAATGAACGTCCCGCCAGCCTGAGCCGTAATCAGGTAATTGAACAAAGCCGTGCGCAGGTTGCCGATATGCAGGTAACCGGTAGGCGAGGGGGCAAAACGGGTAATGGTCATGGTGCGTCTCCTTGGCGCATGCTCTTTCATATCGCCCCGCAATTGTCCATATGGACCGGGCAAGAGCGGTGAGTGCGAACAATGGATTACTTCTGGCTATTACTTTTTGCCCATGTTCTGGGGGCCACCATCTGGACCGGTGGTCATTTGGTTCTGGCACTCCTCATTCTGCCACGCGCTCTGAACGCGCGCGACCCGGCGATCCTTCTGGATTTTGAGCAAGGGTTTGAACGTATAGGGATGCCAGCCTTGTTTGTGCAGGTTGCCACTGGGCTGTGGATGGCATGGCAACTCAGCCCCGGCCTGTCCAGCTGGCTATCGTTCAACGACCCGGTAACCAGTGCTATTGCCGCAAAGCTCGTGTTGCTGCTGGCGACTGCAGGCCTTGCCCTCAACGCCCGCTTTCGGGTGATCACCACGCTGTCTGTCGAAAGCCTGCCGCTGATGGGCTGGCACATCCGTGCCGTGACATTGTTGTCAGTGCTTTTTGTCGCTACGGGCGTGTTTATACGCACCGGGGGTTTTTAAATACGGGTACGGGGTTTCAGCCTGGTTTGACCGGCCATATCTTGTTGAGGTCCCTTAGCCCAGCCTTGATCAACTCTCGCAGAACATCAAGGTCAATATCGTCCAGCTTGTTGATATACAGGCAGGATTTACCCAAGCGGTGCTTGCCTAATCGTCCGAGAATCTCATCGTAATCTTGATATCCGGGCATGATGTAAAGCACCATGTTCGCCTTGCGGGGGCTGAAACCGGTGGCCAGAAAATCCCCCTCGCGGCCGCTGTCATAGACATAGTGGTACTGCCCGAAGCCGATGATTGACGGCCCCCACATGTGGGCCTCAAATCCGGAAAGCTTCGTGAAAAGGTCGTGCAACACCAAGGCATCATCACGCCTTTTTTGCGGCTCGACCAAGTGCAGGAATTTCAGCACATCCGCGCCGGTCGCCTTTGTCTTGTTCTCAACCATGCGCGCCTCCCTCTAACCCATATCTACACCAGTGCGTCGGATCATAAAGGAGTTTTTGTACTCAGCGCCCTTGAACCCCGCCATGTATTTGCCTGCAGGTTTTTACCTCTGTTGATCCTGTGGCGACGGACATGTATGGAGGGCGCAGCGCCGCATATGCACAGGTTGAAGTCCCACCCCATGATCGTTTCCAATAGCTACAAATTCATCTTCGCCAAGACGCGCAAGGTTGCTGGTTCGTCGATAGAGCTGAAGTTGTCAGAGTTTCTCGGGCCGGGAGATATGATGACGGACCTGCAGGAAAGGGATGGCGGGTCAGACCTGACACGCGGGATCCGCAAGTTCAGACATGTGCGGATGCCGGCCTCGGGGTTCTTGCCCGTGCGCCTGTCGCAGCACGCGCCAATTACCCGCGCATACCGGGCTTTTGGGCGTCAGGTGAGTGATCACATCGTTGCCACGGTTGAGCGAAATCCCTGGGACCGGGCAGTGTCCGCCTTTTTCTGGGCGCAGCGGCGTAAAGATTACCGCGCACAGCCCTTCGAGGTGCAGCAGGCGGCCTTTAAGGATTATATTTTCCGCTACGGCGCGCCAAGCTTCAGGGCCAGGCTTTCCGGCCATTACAAGCACCGGGTATTGTCGCATAAATACATCTATACGATAGATGGGGTGGCGATGACCGACTTCCTGATCCGATATGAATGTCTGGCCGAGGATTTGCTGGCCTTTGGTGAAAAGATAGGTCTGCCGGGACCCCTGGTTCTTGAAGGTGTGTCTGCAAAGGCGCAGCTCAGGCCGAAAAAGACGAAAGCCTATCAGGCAATGTATGACGACGAAACTCGCGACTTTGTTGGCGAACTCTCAAAATGGGAAATTGACGCCTATGGGTATGATTTTGAAGGGAAAAATAAACCCACCTTCACAGCTGACCCACGTCGTCACGAGGTGAAGGATGCGTTTTTTCGCCGCCATGGCCAGTAAACTCAGGGGGCAAGGGGTGTGACGGGGCGGATCGCTGTCATCTCGAATGTGCGCAATGGTGGCGTGTTTCTGGACAAGTGGGTTGCGTATTACGGTCAGGTTTTCGGGGCGACAAACCTGTATCTTTTTATTGATGGCTTTGATCAGCCCCAGCCCGACGCGCCGGGGGTTAACATCACCGTCATTGAACACGAGGATCTGAGCCGCACCGCTGGAGACAAGCGCCGGGCCGCGCGTCTGTCAGATCAGGCGGCTCGGCTTTTTGCCCGGGGCTATGAAACCGTTATTGCCACCGACATAGACGAATACCTTATAGCGGACCCTGCTACCGGTTTGGGTCTGGCTGCCTGTCTTGAGGCTTTACCGCCGCGCCCATCATGGTCGGCCACCGGGTTGGATGTGGTTCAGCATCTGGATCAGGAAGCTGCCCTTGATCCCGCCAATCCGTGGTTGGCGCAGCGCGCTTATGCGAAAGTATCGGCGCGCTACACCAAGGCCTGTGTGATGAACCAGCCGCTTAGATGGGGCAGCGGAATGCATCGGATCAAAGGCCGCAATTTCCGTATCGCACCGGATCTGTATCTTATTCATACAGGTATGATTGATGCCGAAATCGCCGGTGTTACGAAAGAGGACGCGCACCGCCAAAAATCAGATTGGAGCGCCCATCAGGGGCGGCGCGAGGCCCTGTTTCAGGCCCTGCGCAGCAGTGAACCCCGCGAGGCTGATCCATATCTTACACGGGCACGGCGGTATATGACTTGGTTTCGTCCGCTTTATGCGCTTAACAAACCCGGCAACCCTAAGGGCAGGACCTTTGTGCGTCTGCCTCAGCGGTTCAGACGTTTACTGTAAATCTGCCCGGCTCAGCTTTCGTCTCGCCAGCGGTTCACAATCGGATACCGCCGGTCCAGCCAGAAACTACGCAGGGTCAGGCGTGTGCCCGGAGCTGACTGAAAACGTTTATATTCACTGATAAAAATCAGATGTTCGACCTTTTTGACCATGGCCTTGTCAAAACCTTCTGCCACCAGTTCGCCAACACTGGCCTCGCGGTCGATCAGCCCATCCAAAATGGCGTCCAGCACCTCGTAGGGAGGCAAGCTGTCTTCGTCTTTCTGGTCGTCGCGCAACTCGGCCGAGGGCGGCTTGTCGATCACACGAGGTGGAATAACCTCGCCTGCCGGGCCTGCCATCCAGTCGGGCTGGTGGTTAGCGTTACGCCAGCGGCAGGTCTCAAACACACGGGTTTTATAAAGATCTTTCAAGGGATTATACCCGCCGGACATGTCCCCATAGATAGTGGCATATCCAACTGCAACCTCGGATTTGTTGCCGGTGGTCAGCAGCATTTCACCAAATTTATTTGACATAGCCATCAGCAGAAGGCCACGCAGACGTGACTGGATATTCTCCTCGGTTACGTCCGGTTCGGTGCCCTCAAATAGGGGCGCGAGCGCCTCTGTCACCGCTGCGCGTGGGCCTGAGATCGGCACGAAATCATAGGCGCAGCCAAGGTTCACGGCGATCTCTTTCGCATCGTCCAGACTGCTTTTCGACGTGTATTCAGAAGGCAGCATCACACAACGCACATTCTCAGGGCCAAGGGCGTCGGCGGCGATGACCGCGACCAGTGCTGAATCAATGCCGCCGGACAGGCCCAGCAGCACCTTCTTAAACCCGGTTTTTCCCATGTAATCGCGCAGGCTTTCGACCATAGCGCGGTAGTCGGCCTCCCATTCGTCCGGCAGGGGCGTGATTTTGCCGGGGGTGATCTGCCAACCCGCGCTGGATTTTGTCAGGTCAATATGGCGAAGCTCGTCGTCAAAAAGCGGGAGTTGTTGCACAAGGCTGCCATCGGGGTTCAAAGCGAAAGTAGCGCCGTCAAACACCTGATCATCCTGTCCGCCAACTAGGTTGAGGTAGACCAGCGGCAGACCGGTTTCTTCTACGCGCGCGCCCATATGCTCATACCGGTCATGCATCTTGCCGCGGTAATAGGGCGAACCATTGGGCACCAACAAAAGTTGCGCGCCTTTTGCGGCCAGATCCGCACAGACGCTGTCCGCGTGCCAGGCATCCTCGCATATCGGGGATCCGATCAGCAGGGGGCCAATCTGGTAAGGTTCCTGCGATGGGCCATGGGCAAACAGGCGTTTTTCGTCGAACACGGTCTCATTGGGCAGTTGCTGTTTTAAAAGGCGCGCCACGACCTTGCCGCCGGCAAGAATGAAATAGGCGTTATAAAGGTTTGCCCCATCATGATACGGCCCGCCGATCCCCATAGCCGGGCCATCGGCGCAATCGCGGGCCAGAGTTTCAACGGCTTCCATCGCATCGCGGTAAAATTGTGGGCGCGCCACAAGGTCCTGCGTCTGATATCCGGTCAGAAATGCCTCGGGCAGGGCAATAAGGTCAGCGCCCGCTGCACGGGACTTTTCCCAGGCCTCGCGCGCTTTTGCGGCATTGGCGCTGATGGCCCCGACGCAGGGGTTGAGCTGGGCCAGTGAGAGGCGAAACGTGTCACTCATCGCGTATTTTTGTCCTTCCGGCATCCATTGAGGCAATTCTTTAGCAGGTTTGTGCCGAGGGAAAAGATCAGAAGTGTTTAAAAGATTGTCTCACCCGCGCGCGTCGACTAGGTTTACCCGAAAGATATACGGGGGTTAAGGTGCGCAATATTAAGTCTGACAAAAGGGGAATTGCCCCCGCATTGGTAGTGGCACTTGCTCTGGCAGGTGGTGCCGGGCCGGTTCTTGCGCAGGAAACCGGCGCGGTTGAAGTCAAGCAATACGATGACGGCGGCACCTATGAGGGCACCTTCAAGGATGGTCAGCAGCACGGGCAGGGCACCTACACTTTACCGTCCGGATACGAATATACCGGCGAGTTTGTTGAGGGTGAGATCCGCGGACAAGGTGTCGCGCGCTTCCCCAACGGGTCGGTTTACGAAGGCAGTTTTGCCAAAGGCAAACCGCACGGCTTTGGCAAGATCACTTTTGCCGATGGCGGCACCTTTGAAGGCGACTGGGTCGAGGGCAAGATCAACGGCTCGGGTCTGGTGATCTACGCCAATGGCGTGAAATACGAAGGCGGCTTTCGCAACGCGCTGCATCACGGGCAGGGGCGGATGGAAAGCCCCTCGGGCTATGTTTATGAAGGCGAATGGGTTGCTGGCGTAAAGCAGGGGCGTGGGCGTTCGACCTATCCCGACGGCTCGGTCTATCAGGGTGAAATGAAGGGCGATCAGCGCTCGGGTCAGGGCGTTCTGACTGATCCCGAAGGCATGAAATTCGATGGCGCCTGGGTGGCTGGCCAGATGCAGGGTGTTGGCACGTTGACACAGGCAAATGGCGACATTTACACCGGGGCATTCGTCGCCGGGCAGCGCAATGGCACCGGTAAAGTCATTTATGCCAATGGCGATAGCTATGAGGGCGGATTTGTAAATGATGCCCGCCACGGCACCGGGACGTTCAACGGCGCCGATGGCTATTCTTATACCGGTGACTGGGTTGCGGGCGTGATTGAAGGTGCTGGGCGTGTTAAATACCCGGATGGCTCAATCTATCAGGGCCAGTTCCGGGCCGGGCTGGCGGATGGTGTCGGCAAAATTATCTATCCCAGTGGCAACACCTATGAAGGGGACTGGTCCGAAGGGGTGATCGAAGGGTCAGGCGTCGCGACCTATGCGAATGGTCCGACCTATGAGGGCCAGTTTAAAGACGCGCAATATGACGGACAGGGCACGCTGACCTACCCGGATGGCTATTCGTATGTCGGAGGCTGGAGCGGCGGCAAGCGCCACGGTCAGGGTAAAACAACCTTTGGCGATGGTACGATTTACGAAGGTGGCTTTGCCGACGGCCTGCGCGACGGAACCGGCACGATCACCATGCCGGACGGGTTCACCTATACCGGTGGCTGGCAAGCCGGGCTGTTTCACGGTGCCGGGGTGGCAACCTATTCAAACGGTGATGTCTATGATGGCCTGTTTGAAAATGGCAAACGTCAGGGGCAGGGCTCTGTGCGCTATTCTGACGGATCCGAGGCCGCAGGTGATTGGGTTGGCGGGGTGCTTGAGAACCCGGCGGAAGCGACCGAGTAAGTCTAAGTGATCAGCTGGCAGGCGGCTCCCGCCCGTCGTCAACCCATCAAAGATGGGCGCTCCTCCCGTTGGGCTGGGCCTCGCTACGCTCGGGGTTTCAAATCTCTGATAGGGCGCTTTGGCCTGCTTCGTCTAAGGCGTGCAATCAAAGGTAAAAGACCGCATGAAACTTACATTGTTAGGCACCGGCACACCCAGACCAACTGCCGAACGGCAAGCGACAGCGAACCTTGTTGATCTGGCAGATGCAAGCCTGCTGATAGATGCAGGGCGCGGGGCATCGACCCAGATGGCTAAACTTGGGCGTGACCCTGCCGAGGTTGATTTCATCTTTCTTACCCATCACCATTTTGACCATATTGCCGGGCTTGGTGATCTTTTGCTTTCGGCGTGGAACGATGGGCGGGTGGCGCCGGTAAAGGTGATCGGACCAGAAGGTTCTGCCGCCATTATCGCGCATCTTTGGAAGATTTACTGCCGGGATATCAACTTTCGCCTGCGCGAGGCAGAATTCATGGGCAACGATATGCCTGACCTTCGCAAAATAGTTTCAGTTAGGGAAATGGCGCCCGGGGAAGTTTTTCATGGATCTGACTGGCATGTCACAGCGTACAGGGTGGAGCATGGCCATGCGATGGGGCTAAGTCATGAGGAATGGCCTTGTTTTGGCTATCGGCTGGAACAGGGTGGAAAGGTATTGGCGATCAGTGGTGACACGGTCGATTGCGCAGGTGCGCGCGCCGTGGCCAAAAGCGCAGACCTTTTGCTGCAATGCTGCTACATGGCTGAGGCTGAGATCGACGGTGAGGAAAAACGTCTGTTGGCTGAGCACGTATTGGCCTCGGCAAGACAAGCAGGGCGGATTGCTGCCGCTGCCGGGGTAAAGCAAGTGGTTCTGACCCATCTTTCCCCCAAAAGCTCGGCTATGTTGCAGGTGGTAGAGGATGAGGTGCGTGAAGAGTTCTCGGGCACCATCGTCGTTGGGGAAGACCTGCACTCCTTTGAAGTTTAAAAAAGCCCCACCATTTCTGGCGGGGCTCTGGTCTCTTCATCCGTTTGTTGTGTTTACCGCAACTTGTTGATTTTCATCATTTTCATGATGGTTTTTTCATACCAGGGTTCACTGACGCCTTTCTTGACCTTGCGCATGAAGTATTTCTCAAAAGCCAGTTTAGCCCAGTGCACCCAGCGGCCCTGGCTATTCCAGTTGAGGTTGCGCGGCGGGTTTTGCGGCATGGCAAGGAAGGCCATGCCCCGGTCGCCAAAGTCAGCCAGACAGAAGGCATTCCAGGTTGGCAGGTTGTTGGGCTCCCTGCCGTCGATAACCCGGGGAAGGTTGTGGGCCGTGGCCGTCACCATGCTTTCGATCATAAAGCCGGTTTTTGGCACGCCGGTCGGGACCGGGGTCATAACCGGCGGGGCGATGGCGATGCAAACACCGATTGCAAAGATGTTCTGGTATTTCGGGTTGCGCTGATATTCGTCGACAACGATGAAACCGCGCGGATTAACCAGCCCTTCGATGCCCATCACAGCCGGGATGCCGCGGAAGGCGGGCAGCATCATTGAATAGCCAAAGGGAATCTCGTGCTTTTCCTTTTCCGAGCCATCTTCGTTGACCTCGGTTGCGTGCAGCATGCCGTCATCGAATTTGTCGACCTTGGCATTGGTCACCCATTTGATGTCACGATCGCGCAACATGCTTTCCAGCATGCCCTTGGTGTCGCCCACGCCACCCAGGCCAAGATGCCCGATATAGGGTTCGGACGTCACGAAGGTCATTGGCACCCTGTCACGGATCTTACGGCGTCTGAGGTCGGTTTCGATAGTGAAAAGGTACTCATAAGCCGGGCCGAAACAGCTGGCACCCTGCACAGCGCCAATGACGATGGGGCCGGGGTTTTCGCAAAACGCGTCCCACTGGTCGCCGGAAACCTCGGCGTGTTCGACGTGACAAACAGAATGGGTGTGGCCTTCAGGGCCAAAGCCCTCAATCTCGTCAAAGGCCAGATCTGGTCCGGTGGCGATCACCAGATAATCGTATGTAACGACCTTGCCGCTTTCCAGCGTGATCGTATTATTCTCCGGGTCCAGCTTGCTGGCGCCATCGCAGATAAACTCGATCCCACGACGTTTCATCACCGGGGCAAGATCAACGATGATATCTTTCTTTTTGCGCCAGCCAACACCTGCCCAGGGGTTTGATGGTGTGAACTGGAAATAGGGTTTGTTCGAGATGACGGTGATTGTGTCACTTTTCGTCAGGGTCTCTTTGAGCTCATAAGCCTGGATAGATCCACCCAGACCTGCGCCCAGAACGACGACATGTGCCATGGTAATTCTCCTTTGTCATACGGTAGGGGTTTCATTCCCCTTATCAACGAACTGGTATTTCGCGGCCCATTAGTCTGAGGCGAACCTGAACGCGTGTGGGCACACACTAGCAGTATAGATTTAAAAACAAAGCGATTCGTCTGCGACATATTGAATATGTTAGATATACAAAAGACATCATGTGGGGCTTTGGGGTTGCAGAAGATGGTTTAGCAATCGCACCCCCTCAGCCTCCAGATCAAAACTCCGGTTCTCCAAGGACCAGCGCATGGCAAGGCCCTGAATAAGGGCAAGGATAAGAGCGGCCAGATCACTCGCAGGAATAGTGGTAAGAATTTGCCTCTGATCCTGGGCCAGTTGTGCCAGATTTGTAAATCTTTTCCTGCGCCGTTCCATAATATGCTCAAAATGCGCCCTCAGTTTTTCGTTTTCAGCATGAAGCTCCCGCGAAAACAGAATGGCTGGAATGGCGGGATTACGGGCGATGCCAGCAAGATAACGGGCAACCAGATCTTGTAGGAAATGCACAGGTGATGTGGTGTTGGCTTTCAGGATTTTCGGTCCGGCGTTCCCCTCCTCAGACGGTGCAATCCATTCACCGACGGCAAGCCAAATGTCAGCTTTCGTGGGAAAGTGGCGAAAAATACCCGGTTGGGTCAAGCCAACGGAGTCGGCGATGCGCTGGGTGGTCACCCGGTCTGGCCCGACCTCGGCAGCAAGGTGGATAGCTGTTTTCACAATCTCCGCCTTGCGTTCCTCGGCGCTTTTTCGGCTGCGCTTGCCTGAACTCATATTGTTTCCTCTATATCCCCACTTCAAACGCATGTTTGATAATATGCGTAGCAAGTAATGCACTAAAGCATACCAGGGCTGAGTTCGTCCAGATTGCCTTTCCTATATTGTGGGAACGCACGCATTTGGGTGTACCCCGAGGTGATTAAAGATTGCCAAAAGTGTCGGCATCCAGCCTTTGCTGGTCGATGTGCAGGTACAGACAGCGTTATTGAGGTGACCGAAAGGTTATAAAGGTTTCAGACAGGTGGTCGAAGGAGTAGAGGAAAGAAAGTTTTTTTAAGAAAATGCTTTCATAAACCGTTGGGACATTTGCTTATCTACCTTACCAGTTTTCCGGAATACCAGAAACCTGGGAAAGTAGCCTGAATTGGATTGTGACGGATCTGTACCTACCTAAAAGGGTAGTATCACCTACCATTAGCTGTTTCGGAAACTTTGACCAACACCCAAGTAATTCCCATCTCAGCCAAATGATTGACTTATCTCATGGACTGGTTGCCAGCGCTGGGCTAACCTTCAATTGAAAAGAGAGGAGCGTTGAAATGTATAAACACATTCTTGTACCAGTTGCCTTCGATCATGACCGGGACGCCAATGAGGCTATGAGCATTGCGCGTTGTCTGGCCGCCGAGGGTGCCAAAATCACCGCCCTGCATGTCATGGAAGAGGTTCCGGCCTATGTAGCGCAGTATCTGCCAGAAGGACGGTTAGACGAAAACCGTGCTGAGTTGCAGTCCCGTCTGAATGCGGATTTGGAAGGGGACGATGGGGTCACTCCGGTGGTCGTATCGGGCCATCCCGGTCATACAATTCTTGAATATGCCGAAGAGAACGAAGTGGATTGCATCGTTGTTGCATCACACAAACCCGGCATACAGGATTATTTCCTGGGCTCAACTGCAGCCAGGGTCGTGCGTCACGCGGCCTGCGCGGTGCATGTTTGCAGATAATCTGCCTGAGCAGCGCGTTTATGCAGCGCCGCTATTCGGCTCGGACTGATCAGAGGAGATAGCCATGCCCCAGATTCGCAAGGATGCTGACCTGCAGACAGTGATCACAACTTTCGAGGTCACGCCGGGGACCTGTCAGGACCTTTTGGATGAGCTCAAGACCGCCTGCAATGATTTCGTGTCAAAGCAGCCGGGCTTCATTGGTGCGGCCATGCATGTGAATGACGCTCAGACAAGGATCGCAAATTACACACAATGGAAAAGCCGCGAACATTTTCAGGCTCTGCTGCGCACGGATGAAATGCGCTCCTATAACCGCAAGTTCTCAACGCTGTGCAAAGATTTTGAACCGGTAATGTATGACGTTGTAATGATTGCAGGATAGTTACATGCCTGACTTGCCAGTGATTGGTGCCCAGCTATCGGTTCTGGACCTGAACCGTCACCGGGACTGGTTGATTGAAAAGAACCGGGATCTTGAACTACCGGAATTCAGCTTTGCCGATATTCTGAACAACCCCGACCCCTTTATTGACATTGCAAAAGGCTTGCTTGACGGATGGCAAGGGCGACTTGGGATTCACGGACCGTTCATGGGGTTTGAACTGGATGTGAAAGATGAAGATATCCGCTCCATCGTTCAGACGCGCCTGGATCAGGCGCTGGATGTCTGCGAGGCACTGAACGCCAATCAGATGGTTATTCACTCGCCCTATGACCCCTGGGAACATCATAACCTTGATAACGCGCCAAGAGACCGCGAACGTAAAGTGGCGGCAATCCTCACCACAATTGGCCCTGCCTTGAAGCGGGCGCAGGATCAAGGCGTTGTCATGGTGCTTGAGAACATCAAGGACCTTGATCCCGGAGAGCGCGGTGCTGTTGTTGCGGCGGCAGATACGCCCGCGCTCAAACTGTCCGTTGATACCGGGCACGCCCACTGGGCGCACCGCTCCTGCGGGGCGCCGCCCGTCACTGACTTCATCGAGGCGGCGGGTGTGGATCTGGCGCATGTGCATTTGCAGGGCGCTGACGGGTTGGCGGACCGCCATTGGCCGCTTTATGAAGGCGACACGGACTGGCACGCAGTGTTTGCCAGCCTTGCCCGGGTGAAATCCAGCCCGCGCCTGATTGTCGAGATCAACGATTTTTCCTGCATTCAGGAAAGTGTTGCCCATCTGGCTGCACTTGGATTGGCGCAATAACCGTCTGATAAATCCCGTAAAGCAATCTGGCGGCGTTATTCCGGGTAGGTCGCCCGGCACTGAATAACGGCGGCGTCCGCGCGGATGCGGGCTGCCTCTAGCCGCTGGCGCAGTCCGGGCAACTTGGCCTGTTCATTAGCCACATCAATGGCCACCGGCGTTTCTTCGGTGCGCGTATCGGTTTTTTCGCATGGATACGTCCCACCAGCCCCATCGTCACATACGCCCAAATAGGTATAGGTCACTGTTTGATAATGAATGGCATAGCCGCGGGCGATGTTACCCTCGATGGTACGGATTTGCGAGGCGATGGCGTATTGCTCCGAGCGGGCGTCGGAAATGCAACGCTCCTGCGGTGTGGTGCAGGCGGTAAGAATGATGAGGGCGGCGAGGGCGACAAAGGTACGCATGAGGGGCTCCGACAGGTTCAGGTTTCCCCGAATTGGTAAGGGAGCAGTGGGTGATATGCGATAACAGGGGGCGTCGTCCTTTAAACGTACCTCTTGTTCGGCAAAGCCGGACAGCGCCCGACCCGCCCCATGGGCGGGCGCTTCCTCATGTGTGGCAATTCCCACCGGCGTTATGAGTGACGCACCCCGCCGCCCCACAAACCCAAACCGCGCCCACCCCGTGCCGGGCGCTGTCCTTGTTGCTGAGTGGTGTAAGGCCGGTTGTCTCGCCTTCAGATTGTTCAAAATCTAAGAATCTGATAAAGTGTTTAGCATAAACACCCCAGGTTAGGAGGGCACTTAGCACGATGACTAAACGTAGCTTTTTACGCCGTTATACCAACTTAGCTGGAGTTATTCACATTCTCGGAACTAGAAATATTGCACTGCTTGATCCTGAAAGCTGGGATGATTCAAATGACGTTTTTTTCATGCAAAGGTACAAAGAGCTAAAAAAAGCAAAAAGCGTTGCGGCACTGTGCTTTGCACAAGAGACCGAGACATATCACCACTGGCGAGTTTTTTCACCCGGTTCCGACGGCGTTTGTCTTGATCTTGATCGTGAACGTTTCTTAAGAATTTTTGCAAGGGATACTGACGTGTGTCACGGCCTTGTTAACTATGAGGCTATAGATAGTTTGCGTCGAAGCAAACCAAGCGTAGAAGAATTACCGTACTTAAAAAGGTTGCCCTACAAGCATGAATCGGAGTTCCGCGTAGTGCATACTGCACTGAGTAAAAGTAAACCTTACCCCAAATATAAGATGCCGATAAATTGTATTAATAAGGTTGTATTAAGCCCTTGGATGCCAAAGCCACTAGTAAAATCTGTCAAAGAATTGCTGAAATCAATAGATGGCTGCAGAACCCTTACGGTCTATCAAACAACCGTAATCGACAACCCTACATGGAAGGGTATCGCAGCAAAGGCTATGTGAACTATTTTCTACCCCCTCTTCCCCCGCCCAGCCCGCTGCCCCGGCTTCCCAGCGCTCGACCTTCCCTTCACCTCACTCGCCGCCTCGACCGCTGACTGCCTTGCCATCGGGTCTTCGGCGATGGCCAGTTCCACCGCTTCCAGCCGTTTGACTTCATCGCGCAGTCTTGCTGCCTCTTCAAACTCAAGGTTCTCTGCCGCCTTGCGCATATCGGTGCGCAGGCCTTCAAGATGCGCCATCAGGTTGGCGCCGACCATGGGTTTGTCGACCTTGGCGGTGACTCGGCTCATGTCCGTGTCGCCTTTGTATAGCCCGGCCAGAATATCCTCGACGTTTTTCTTCACCGTTTCAGGCGTAATGCCATGTTCGACGTTATACGCCTCTTGGCGCGCACGCCTGCGGTTGGTTTCGCGCAAGGCCCGCTCCATCGAACCCGTCACCCGGTCGGCATACATGATCACCCGGCCTTCGGCATTTCGCGCAGCCCGGCCGATGGTCTGGATCAGCGAGGTTTCCGAGCGCAGGAAGCCTTCCTTGTCCGCATCCAGAATGGCCACCAGCCCACATTCGGGAATGTCCAGCCCTTCGCGCAACAGGTTGATACCAATGAGCACGTCGAAGGCACCCAGACGCAGGTCGCGCAGGATTTCAATGCGTTCAATCGTGTCGATGTCGCTGTGCATGTAACGCACGCGAATGCCCTGCTCGAACATATATTCGGTCAGGTCCTCGGCCATGCGCTTGGTCAGGGTGGTGACGAGCGTTCGGTATCCGTCTGCCGCTACTTTCCGGACTTCGTCGAGCAGATCATCGACCTGCATTTCAACCGGGCGGATTTCGACTGGCGGGTCCAGAAGCCCGGTGGGGCGGATCACCTGTTCGGTGAAAACACCCTCGGTGCGTTCCAGTTCCCACTTACCCGGCGTGGCGGAAACGAAAATGCTCTGCGGGCGCATCGCGTCCCATTCTTCGAACTTCAGCGGCCGGTTATCCATGCAGGAGGGCAGGCGGAAACCATGTTCGGCCAACGTAAACTTGCGCCGGTAGTCGCCTTTATACATGCCGCCGATCTGGGGCACGGAAACGTGGCTTTCATCAGCGAAAACCAAGGCGTTATCAGGGATGTATTCAAACAGGGTGGGGGGCGGCTCACCCGGTGCGCGTCCGGTCAGGTAGCGCGAATAATTCTCGATCCCCGAACAAAAGCCCGATGCCTGCAGCATCTCAAGGTCAAAGGTGCAGCGTTGGTCAAGGCGCTGGGCTTCCAGCAACTTGCCTTCACCCTCAAGCTGTTTGAGGCGTTCGGCCAGTTCTTTCTTGATGCCTTCAATGGCTTGTTTCAGGGTTGGGGTCGGGGTGACGTAGTGAGAGTTTGCATAAACCCGCACCTTTTCTAAATCGTCCGTCTTGGCCCCGGTCAGGGTGTCAAACTCGGTGATCCCTTCCAACTCGTCCCCAAAAAACGATAACCGCCAGCCGCGGTCTTCAAGGTGACTGGGCCAGATCTCCAGAGAGTCACCACGCACCCGGAAACAACCGCGGGCAAAGGCGTTGTCGTTACGCTTATATTGCTGCGCTACCAGGTCCTGCATGACGGCGCGTTGGTCATATTCCTTGCCGATCTCGATGTCCTGGGTCATCGCCGTATAAGTCTCAGGGGAGCCAATGCCGTAAATGCAGCTGACCGAGGCGACGATAATCACATCATCGCGTTCCAGAAGGGCACGCGTGGCCGAGTGACGCATTCGGTCGATCTGTTCATTGATCTGGCTTTCTTTCTCAATGAACGTGTCCGAGCGCGCGACATATGCTTCGGGCTGGTAATAGTCATAATAGCTGACGAAATACTCAACAGCGTTGTCGGGAAAAAACCCGGCCATCTCACCGTACAACTGCGCCGCCAATGTTTTGTTGGGGGCAAGGATCAGGGCTGGGCGCTGGGTTTCTTCGATCACTTTCGCCATGGTGAATGTCTTGCCGGTGCCGGTGGCGCCCAGAAGGACCTGCTCTCGCTCGCCCGCCTCAACACCGGCAACAAGTTCGGCGATTGCCGTGGGCTGGTCGCCTGCAGCCGTAAAGGGTGAGTGCATGACAAACCGTTTGCCGCCTTCAAGCTTGGGCAGTTTGGCGGCGTCAGGTTTCTTTGCTGGCATGGTTGTTGGCATAGATGCACCTCATACAGGCAGGGCAGGCAGTGATACTATGTCGGGCGGGGTTACTCAAGCCTGAGAGACGGGCAAATCAAGGCTCCTGACAGGAGGCTGTCAGGATTGGAATAATTTCGGGAAAGAAGAATAGATTGCCCCAAAGGTGAACATTTCTAATTACGTGCAACCCTATCCCAAAGCCAATACAGCCAGACCCGATTAAGGAGATGTTGCCACTAAAGAGAGAATTTTATTAATTTATTTACAACTAAAGGTGTATTTTATCCGTGCAGTTACAATCCTCCCCGGATAGCCTGAACGGGCAAGCAGCAGAACTGACTGCCGGCCCGACAAAACACCCACCCCACCCCTAGCTCCCTTGTCGTGTCCGGCAGTCACCCTGCCTGCGTCGCTCGATGCTTTCGCAGCCACCCCTTTTCGTTTACATGCCCGTTACATGGACCTCGGCGCGTTTTCATATATCTATATCGGCCTCGCAGCCTTTCTGGTTGGCTTCACCAAAACCTCGGTCGGTGGTGTGGGGATATTGGCGGTTTTGTTGATGGCTCTGGCGCTGCCCGGCAAGGCGTCGCCGGGTCTGCTCCTGCCAATGCTGATCGCGGCCGACATTATGGCGGTGCTGTATTTTCGCAGATATTGCCAATGGGCATTGCTTGTACGTTTGTTGCCGTTGGCAGTGATTGGTGTTGTTCTGGGCGCAGGTATCCTGTGGCTGCTGCCCGAGGCTGATTTTGTCCGGGTTATTGGCTGGATCATTCTGGGCATGCTGGTTCTTGATCTTGGTCTGAGTGAACATTTCAAACGTCATGCGAAAGGACGGATTGCAACCAGCGTGACCGGGATTATTGCCGGAGCCGCTTCGATGATCGCCAATGCCGCCGGACCAGTCTTTGGCATATATCTGTTGCAATTCGGGCTGAACAAATCCGAATTTGTCGGTACACGAAGCTGGTATTTCCTGCTGATGAATCTTGTAAAAGTCCCCTTTGCCGTCTCATTAGGCATCATCACGCCCACAAGCCTAAGCGTGAATCTTCTCTACCTGCCTGTGATTGTGTTGGGGGCCATAGCCGGGCGTGCGTTTCTGCAATACATCAATCTGACCCTTTTCCGGGCTTTGATCCGTGCCGCAGTGCTGTTATCAGCCCTTCGGCTGATCTTTTTCTGATCCCGTGTCCCTTCTGGCTTGCGAAAGGGGCGGATGTTTAGGATAAGATTGGCGTATTCTTGAAGGAGTCTACCATGCGCGCCCGTATTTATCAGCCCGCCCGAAACGCCATGTCTTCCGGAATGGGTAAAACCCGTGTCTGGCTGCTGGAATATGCCCCCGATGAGGTGCGCGCGCTTGATCCGCTGATGGGCTGGACTGGCTCGCATGATACCCAAAGTCAGGTGCGTCTGCGCTTTGACAGTAAAGAAGCAGCGCTTGAATATGCCGAGGCGCATGGCATTGATGCCGTGGTCAGCAACCCGCATAAACGCAAGGCGAATATCCGCGCTGGTGGGTATGGTGAGAACTTTGCTACCAATCGCCGCCGGGTCTGGACGCATTAACAAGATTGTAGCCCATCGTCGGGCACGTCTTCCGCGCATTTTCTGAAAACAGGTGAGCCTCGCTTCGCTCGGATTCCGCTACGCGGCGATTTCTTGCCTTCGGCGAAGGTATTTTTACCAAGATGAAGCCGTAATGCTATGCGGTAAAGAATACACGTGCGGCTTCGATGAATTCACGAGGTTTCTCGGCATGCAGCCAATGGCCAGCTCCGGGAATTTTTGCATACCGGGCGGTTGGGAACAGCTGTTTGATCAAGGGGCGGTGTTCCGGGCGCACGTAATCGGATGTAGCACCGGATAACATCAGGGTGGGGCCGGGGAATTGTCCGTGGATCTCGGGAAAACCTGTGATCAGAGCCATGTCCCGCTCCAACACATCAAGATTCAGTCGCCAGCGTTGTCCAGTAATATCAAGAGATTGCAGCAAGAAGGCGCGCAGGGCAGCGGTCTCAATCGCTCCGGCAAGGGCCGTATCCGCATCGGCGCGCGTGGCTAAGGTGCTCAGGTCTAGCCCGCGCATGGCTTCGATCAGGTGGCTTTGACTGTGGCCATAAGGTACCGGCGCGATATCGGCGACCAGAAGGCGGCGCACCAGTTCTGGCGCCTGCGTTGCCAGAACCATCGCCGCCTTGCCGCCCATGGAGTGGCCGATGAGGTCAACCGGCGTGCCCAGTGTTTCAATGACAGCTGCCAGGTCACCGGCCAAGTCGCCGTAGCTGTGGCTGTCGTCATGAAAGCTGGCCCCGTGGTTGCGCATGTCAACGGTGACAACGCGGCGTTCTTCCGATAGCCGCTTGGCGATAACACGCCAATTGCGGGCGGACCCGAACAGCCCGTGGGCAATCAGGATCGGTGTGCCGCTGTGGTCTTCGCCAAATGTGGTCATTTCCAACATAGGAGGGTATCTAGGGTTTATGGAGGCCCCAGGAAAGGGCTTGTCATGGGTAAAAACGGAAAATTCCATGGATTTGCAGACCCGCACCGACTACTTGGCGCGCTTAATGGAAGAAAAGCTGGGCGTGCGCGGCAAGGGGCTTGAGGCCAAGCTCAAACGCGCGGGCCGTCAGCTACCCAGATATATTCGCGACCATGGGGCTGCTTTGGTGGAAGCACAGGCGTTGCAAGATCACCCCCGGTTATCAATGCATGCTGACCCCGACCGGTTGGAGCGTGCCTATGCCGACATAGAGCGCTACCTGAAGGGCCTAGACCTCTGGGCAAGGCGACGCGACACTTTTTTGAACTGGCTGGCAGGGCTGTCAGCTAGTTTCTTGTTTCTGGTGGTGATCCTGCTGGCGCTTCTGCGTTGGCGTGGGTTCCTTTGAGCGGCCCCAACGCGTCACGGTAAACCAGCGTGACCGTTACGAAGCTCACGTAAAGAAGCAAATACCAGCTTCCCAGTTTTGAAAAGCTGACCCAACCCCAGCCATCCGTGCCTGCATAGACCCAGGTGCCGGTATTGGTGCCGATATTCTCCGCGATCCACAGGAAAAAGCTGGTTAACAGTGCCGCCACAGGCAAAGGCATCCAGTAGCGCCCACCAATGGTGAACCAGATGCGGGTTCTGGCAAACAGCACCAAAGTGGCCGCAAACAGGACAATGCGAATATCCGGTAGAAAATGGTGGCTGAAAAAGTTCAGGTAGATGGCAGAGGCCAGCAGCACCGACACCCAAAATGGTGGATAGGGGGAAAACCGCATGTCAAATATGCGGATGACCCGCGCCATATAGCTGCCGACGCTGGCATACATAAAACCCGAAAACAGTGGCACACCAAACAGCTTCAGCAGCCCCGGTTCGGGATATGCCCAGCTGCCTGCTTGGATCTTGAAGATCTCCATTGCCGTGCCTGTGATGTGAAACAGCAAGATCACCCGCGCCTCGCGCCAGCTTTCCAGTTTTAGCCACAAAAACCCCGCCTGAAGACCGATCGCATAGATCACTAGCGCATCGTAACGCGCCAGCGCCCAACCATCCTGCCATATCATTTTTGAGACGATAATTCCCGCCAACATCATGGCGCCAAACAGGCAGGCCCAGCCCTGTTTCAGCACGAACATGACAAATTCGGCGGGTAAATGCGGCAGGCGGGATCTGACCCGATTGCCCAGATAACGTTCCAGATTGCGGGTCTTGTGGTTACTCGTACTCATCGCATTAGAAAAGATGATCCGGGCGGCCTTGTCCAGTGATTATCCAGAGGTGGGGCACCGCGGATGGCGTGATGTATGACCTGTATTGTAATTGTTGGTTTGCAGGCCCAGAGACCCTGAAAAAATAGTTCAGATAACACCGATACTCTGGGTTAAGGTCTCTGAGGCTGGTAGCATATAAAGGCGGGTCACTGTTCCTTTTTTCAAGGGCGCGCGGAACGCATGCAGGTCAGAGCACCCGGATGGTGCGTTTATGTGTGGAGAGCGTCAGATGACAAGGCCGTTGATGAAAGCTGTTGTTTATGACCGCTATGGCGGGCCGGAGCAGCTTCGGCTTGCTGACATACCGGTACCGGAACCAAGCAAGGGTCAGGTCCGGATCCGGGTGCTGGCCTGCGCGGTAAATCTGTCGGACTGGGAATACCTGGTGGGGGACCCGTTTTATGCCCGGATTGCAGGTGGGTTGAGGCGCCCGAAACGGCGGGTGCTGGGCTCGGACATTGTTGGTTTAGTGGATAAGCTCGGCCCAGGTGTTACCGATTTGCCAGTAGGCCAGCGGGTCATGGGTGATTTTGTTATGACCCGGGGTGGTTTTGCCGAATATGCCTGTATTCCCGCTTCCGAGCTGGCAAGAGTGCCCGATACTCTTAGCGATGAAATTGCAGCATGCTTGCCTCAGGCAGGAGGTATTGCTGTGGCCGGGACAAATGGCCTGACGAAAGGCTGCACATTTTTGATCAATGGCGCGGGCGGCGGGTCGGGTACAATGGCGCTGCAAGTGGCCAAGGCCGCCGGTGCGCGTGTTACTGCTGTCGACAAAGTCGGAAAACTCGATTGGCTCAGGTCTTTGGGGGCCGATGAGGTGATTGACTATCGCAAGCTCAATTTCACCGAATCCGGGACCAAATGGGACAGGATCCTTGATATGGTTGCTACACGTGGCCCCGGACAAATCGCCAAGGTATTGTCAAAGCACGGGGTTTATCGGGCTGTGGGCGGTGATGTGAAGGTTCTGCTGTCACTTGTTTTTGGCGGCTTGGGTTTCAGGCTGCAAGGTAAATCCATTTCCATGTTGATCGTCCCGTCCGGGCGTGACCTGACCGAGCGCGTTGCGCATATGGCCGTCAAGGGGCAGATCACCCCTCAGCTTGAGGATGTCCTTGCGCTTTCCTCCGTACCAGAAGCATTGCGACGTACTGGCCAAGGCGAAGTGCAAGGAAAACTGGTGATCAAGCCCTAGCCTTCCATTCGTGTCGCAAATGTTAGGGTGCTGAAGGCTGCAGGTGGCCCGCCAATTTCACCGGCCCACCTGTTCTCATCAAGGGTTTCGCCTGATCAAAGCCCCTCATACATCGGGAAACGCGCACAAAGGTCGGCCACCTTAGCCTTAACGGCCTCCTCAACTGCGCCGTTGCCGTCTTCGCCATTAGCCGCCAGCCCGTCGACAACTTCGACGATCATGTCGGCAATGGCGCGAAACTCAGCCTCGCCAAAACCACGGGTGGTGCCGGCCGGAGTGCCTAGGCGGATACCGGATGTCACCATCGGTTTTTCTGGGTCAAATGGAATGCCGTTTTTGTTGGTGGTGATATGAGCACGCCCCAGCGCCTTTTCAGTGGCATTGCCCTTCACGCCTTTGGGGCGCAGATCGACCAGCATCACATGGGTGTCGGTGCCGCCGGTGACGATGTCGAGGCCCCCCTTGATAAGCTGGTCCGCCAGAGCAACCGCATTGGCGCGCACAGCCTTTTGATATGTCTTGAACTCGGGCCGCAAAGCCTCGCCAAAGGCTACGGCCTTGGCCGCGATAACATGCTCTAATGGTCCGCCCTGAAGCCCCGGAAAAATCGCTGAGTTAATTTTCTTCGAAAGTGCTTCGTCATTGGTCAGGATCATACCACCGCGTGGACCACGCAGGGTTTTGTGGGTCGTGGTTGTAGCGACATGAGCGTGTGGAAACGGCGAAGGATGCTCGCCCGCAGCCACCAACCCAGCGAAATGCGCCATATCTACCAGCAGATAGGCGCCAACACTGTCGGCAATCTCGCGGAACTTTGCAAAATCAATCTGGCGCGGAATGGCCGAGCCACCGGCGATAATCATCTTTGGCTGATGCTCTTTCGCAAGGGCTGCCACCTGATCATAATCAATCAGGCTGTCTTCACGTCGCACACCATATTGCACCGCATTGAACCACTTGCCTGACTGGTTCGGCGCGGCCCCATGGGTCAGATGCCCGCCCGAGGCAAGGTTCATACCTAAAATCGTGTCCCCCGGTTGGATCATCGCCATGAACGCACCCTGGTTGGCTTGCGATCCCGAATTGGGCTGAACATTGACATATTCGCAGCCAAACAATTCCTTGGCGCGATCAATCGCCAGATTTTCCGAAACGTCCACCCACTGGCAACCACCATAATACCGACGGCCCGGATAACCTTCGGCATATTTGTTGGTCATAACGCTGCCCTGCGCTTCCATTACGGCGCGCGAGACGATGTTCTCCGATGCGATCAGCTCGATCTCATCACGCTGCCGCTGAAGCTCGCCCTCGATGGCGCCGAACAATTCCGGATCGCGGTTCGCAAGTGTTTCGGTAAAAAATCCCTTGTCGCGGACGGCTTCACTCATGGCGGTTCTCCTGCAGGCACATTGTTCACTTCCCGGGTCTTTACCTGACACGGGTGCTTTCGGGAACACAGAAAACGACCAGGGTGACACTTTGCGCGTCACATGACCTCATATAATAGGCGGCACTTTGTTTCATTTTGGCAGAAATACCTCCGCCTGAGGCCTCAAATTAGGCGTAAAACGCAGTAGCGTTTTGCGCCACGCCCAACCATGAGCACGCCCGTCAGGGGTTGCTCATGGTTGGGAGCTCCATTTTCAGACCACGGTAAACTGCCCCATCATCCCGGCATCTTCATGTTCCAGAATGTGGCAGTGATACAT
This sequence comes from uncultured Aliiroseovarius sp., assembly GCA_964550345.1. Lineage (GTDB taxonomy): Bacteria > Pseudomonadota > Alphaproteobacteria > Rhodobacterales > Rhodobacteraceae > JAAEUB01. The sequence goes on from CAZJYZ010000035.1 coordinate 28,096, forward strand.
ATAGGGCAAGTCAGGGTCGCTATAATGATCAAAACGGATCAGGATCCGCGCTGTCTGGCCCGGTTCCACCAAGACGGTATCCTTCAGGCCAGCCTCCTGAGGTGCCGGGGGCTGTCCGCCCTTGTCCAGCACCCGAAACTGGGTGTTGTGCACATGAAAGGGATGCGCCATGGGGCCAGCATTGGTTATCTCCCAAATTTCGGTTTCACCCCGTTTCACCACATTGTCTATGCGGCTCATATCCATTTCATTTCCGTTGATGGTAAAGCCGCCACCGCGACCCATCATCATCCCCATACCCATCATCGGCATCTCCAGCAGGAATTTGCGCGTATTGACCGCCAGACCCTCATCCGGGGTATCAAGGCTAGCCAGAGTTTGCGGAATGGCAGGTGTCGCGGCAAGGGTGCCCGCCGGGCGCATTTCCAGCAGGTTGAAGGCCGGGCTTTGTTCGCCCATCTCATTCATCATCATGCCCCCGCCCATATTGCTGCCATGGCCACCCCCTGAAATGCTTTCAAGATGAGCCGGTTGCCCGTCTGAGAAATCCACGATGATCTCGGCACGCTCGCCCGGAGCCAGCCGCAATTCTTTCAGCGAAACAGGGGCGGGCAGTAATCCGCCATCCGATCCGATAACCTGAAACGTCCGCCGGTCCCGGAATGTCAGGTTGTATATTGAGGCATTTGCCCCGTTTAGCAGGCGCAAGCGAACCCGCTGGGTCGTGACCTCCATATACGGGAAAACCGTGCCATTCAGCACCGGATAATTGCCTTGCATCCCGGCCATCAGATCATGGCGCGAAGGTTCATAAGACATAGCACCGCTTAGCCTGAAGCGCCGGTCCTGCAGCGCCAGCGGGAAGTCATCCACTCCATATTCTGACGGTATATCAAGGGCATCCGCCTCGTCGTCGTCGATAATCGCTATGCCCGCCAACCCGGCCCAGACCTGTGCGGCAGTCTGGCCCATCAGATGGCTGTGAAACCACATGGTCGAGGCATTTTCGCGCACCTCAAATTCCGGCGACCATGTAGCACCTGGCCGGATCACCTGATGAGGGCCACCATCGGCGGCGGCCGGCAGGTTGAAACCATGCCAGTGCAGCGTCGTGTCATGTTGCAGAGAGTTTGTGACATTCAACCGGATGTTATCACCCTTGCGCATGCGCAAAACCGGCCCCAGATAGGCACCGTTAATGCCTTTGCTTGGCGTTTTATAGCCTGGGAAAAAGGTAGAAATGCCGTCTTGCATGTTCAGGTCATATACCCGCGTGCCGGCCTCTACCCGGCCCGGATCTAGCGGTGGAATAGCCAGCTTGTTTTCATGCCTGAAACCGGCTTCGGTTGCGGCCTGTACTACCATTGGAATAGTGGCAAAAGCCCCGGCTGCAGCGCCTGACTTTAGCAGGGACCGACGGCTAATATGGTTGTTGTTCAAAATTTCCACTCCTGTTCGCGTTTATTGACCAGAGCCTATTGGTTGTCATTTTGGCAGTATATGATCGGGATCATGCCTTGTGAAATAGTTTGCTCTCTGTCCTGGATACGGTAACAAACCTTAATAGACTAAAAGGATGCCCGATCATGGCGGACCGGCAAACCCATAAAATTCACTTTTGCGCGAGTGACATAGACATAGCGCAGAAGGCTTGTAGCGAATTGATGACACGTTATGGCCATGAGGAGCTGGACACGGCCGACATAATCGTGGCGCTGGGCGGCGACGGTTTCATGCTGCATACGCTGCACTCAAACCAAAAGCTGGACCTGCCTGTATATGGGATGAACTGCGGTACGGTTGGCTTTTTGATGAACGAATTTAATTCGGATGATCTTGAGGCACGGCTAAGTGCAGCCGAAGAAACCGTGATCAACCCGCTTAGAATGCGCGCTGAATGTGTGGACGGATCCGTGCACGAAGCGCTGGCGATTAACGAAGTGTCCCTGCTGCGCGCAGGTCCACAGGCCGCCAAATTGCAGATCAGCGTCGATGGGCGCCAGCGCATGGATACGCTTATCTGCGACGGAGCTTTGGTGGCAACGCCCGCCGGATCAACCGCATATAACTACTCGGCGCATGGTCCCATTTTGCCCATTGGCTCGGACGTGCTGGCGCTGACTGCAATGTCCGCGTTCCGACCGCGGCGCTGGCGCGGGGCGTTGCTACCCAAAAGCGCGCTGGTACGCTTTGATGTGCTGGAGGCTGAAAAACGCCCGGTCATGGCCGATGCCGACAGCCGCTCGGTACGCAATGTTGTGGCAGTTGAAATCCGGTCCGAGGATGCGATCCGCCACAGCATTCTGTTTGATCCCGGCCATGGTCTGGAAGAGCGTCTGATCCGCGAACAATTTGTCTGAGAAGGGGGGCGGGAAGTAGAAATAAACCCCGGCCAAACTCCATTCGGAATAATCTCAGGGCCTGTCGCATTTTTGTGCAAACAATGCCACAGGGACGGACTCTAAAACTTTAAACAACGCCCTTCAAAACTTCTCGCGCAACATCCTCGCGTACGCTGGCGCGTCGGATCATTTCCTGTGCCACAAAATCGATCTCGTCTCCCTTGGCGCCGGCGGCAATTGCCACATTACGGGCATGCAACCCCATATGTCCGCGCTGAATGCCTTCGCCCGCAAGGGCGCGCATGGCCGAGAAGTTTTGCACCAGCCCAACTGCCGCCATTACCCGCGCCAGCCTGTCCGCACTGGTAGCGCCGAGTATGTTCAGGGCCGCCTGCGCTGTCGGGTGCGCCTTGGTTGCACCCCCGATGATACCCACGGGGACCGGCAGTTCCAACCTGCCAAGAAGGTCACCATTCTCAGCTTTTTCCCAAGATGTCAGGGGTTTATAAGGTTCGCCCCTTGTGGCGGCAAAGGCATGCGCCCCGGCCTCTAGCGCACGGGTGTCATTGCCAGTAGCCAAAGCAACGGCGTCAATCCCGTTCATGATGCCTTTGTTATGGGTGGCGGCGCGGTAGGGGTCTGCGGCGGCAAAAGCATAGGCAGAAAGCATGGCCTCGACCATTTCTTCCCCCAAAATTTCGGCTGGCCAGACCGCCTCTGCTCGAACCAGACGCCGGTCGGCAAGATTTGACAGAATGCGCAGACCCACCTTGCCACCTGTCCACATTTCCAGCTTTGGGGCCAAGGCTTCGGCCATGGAATTCACCGCGTTTGCCCCCATCGCATCACGCACATCTACGATCAGATGCAGTACCAGAAAACTTCCAATATCGCGTATTTCGATGCCCCTAAATCCACCATCTAATCTGGTAAGGACCGGATCTAACTCATTGCAAAGGCGATGTATTTCTTCAGTTTTTTCGTCCAGAACCACCCGGGCGGCGGCCCTGTCGGGTAGGTCTGTAATTTGCACCTGCGCGATCATGTGTGGCGCGTCGGAATCCGTTCGCACCCCGCCTGTGTCGCGGCACGCAAGTGCGCCGTTGCACACCGCAGCGACAACGCTGCTTTCCTCGGTCGCCATTGGCACCAGCACATCCTGACCATCCACGATCAGGTTTGTCGCCACTCCCAGTGGCACGGACATCACGCTGATGACGTTTTCAGACAGGTTGTCCGCAAGGCCACCGTCGGCATGTGCGGCGCGGTATAGATACTCGGTCTGTTCGTCGGATAATCTGGTTTCCTCAGCGATCTTGGCCAGACGTTTTTCTCTGGTCAGATTGTGAAAACCTGGTAGGCGGGAATTGGTCATGGGATCCTCCAACAATAGCTACCCAAGCAGGTGCAATTCATCTGGTCAAGCTAATCAATTGACATGACACGAAAAACCGCCCCGGAAGCAGGTTCCGAGGCGGATTTTTAGGGCAGCTCAGTAACGGGTTGGTTTAGAAGCCAAACTGGAACAACAATCCTGTGCCATTACCCGACTGGGCTACGTGGCCTTCTGTACCTTCGCCGAACTGGAAAACACCAAAGGCGTTGTTATCGCCGGATTGTGAAAGCGTACCGGTATGGCCGTCGCCTTCCTGATGGACGACCCCCCAGTTGCCGTCGCCAAACTGGCCGATACCTGCGGCATTGCCGTTGCCGTTCTGTACGACGTTGGCGTTGCCCTCAAGCGCCTGGGCGATTGCGTAGAAGGCCAGCCCGGCGCGGATGGCATTTGCCTCATCCGCATTGCTTGGGTTGATGGCGATTGAAAGTGAACCTCCGGCAAGTGCGGGTGCTGCTGTGAAGGCGGCGAGGACGGCGGAAAGAATAAAGCGTTTCATGGGATATCTCCTTGGGGAATGTTTGATTAAAGCTCGACCGACGGGCAGCGCAGCTGCAGGCCGTTCCAGTCCAGCGTGAAGTCGATGTCGAATTGATCGGGGTTGCCGCTCATCATTGTTTTGCCGAGGGTTACATCGTCGCCGGCTTCAAGTTCAAAGGGACCACCCTGACGGATGCGCGAGGAACCACCAGAGCCGGATTTTGAGATTGTCATGGCGTAAGTGCCGGTGATGTCTTCGTCTGTTGCCAGACGGGCGGTAATCTCGACCATGCGGCCTGTGTCGTTAAGCTCAACGGCGCAGGAAAGGGGCAGGTCCTTGACCTCGGTAGCTGGGCTGGCCGCCACGGCAACACCGATGGATACGAGCAACATGGCAGCAGCCGGGATCGGGTGGGGGAGGATGGATAGCTTGGTCATTTCGGTCTCCTGACATTGTCTGGTTTTGGTTTTGGGTTTGGCGGGCAGGTGGGAGGGAGGGCACCACCTGCCCGGGCAGGGCTGGGGGGATCAGTTTTGTACGATCACCGCCACGTTGCCGTTGCCATATTGGCTGGTTGATGCGCTGTTACCGTGGCCGGCCTGGATTACGCCAACCGCGTTGCAGGTACCGTCCTGAGCAACATCGGCTTCGTTGTGGCCACCAAATTGTGCGACACCAGCGACGTTGCATGCACCGTTTTGTGTGATGCCGGACATGTTGTGATGACCTTCCTGGCCAACCACGGTGAGGTTGTCGAAACCGTCCTGAGTAGCGATCGAAGTGTTGCCCCAGCCGGTTTGAAATACAGTCATCTGGTTCCAGTGTCCGGTCTGTGCGCCACCAACGGCGTTGCCGGTTCCCCACTGGTCGATGACGACAAAGTTGTCACCAGCAAAGGCCGGGGCGGCCAGTACGAAGAGGGAAAGGGCAGCGGATTTCAAAGTTGTTGTGATGGTCATTTTTTCGTTCCTTTGGTTGCGTGTTTTAATGTTTCTGTTTCGTGTTTCAGTCTTTGTATCTGCGCCGTGTCTGCCCGCTTCGTTTGTATGTCGGTCGGGAGCGTTGGTGCCGATGAGACAGTGATGCCCCGCCTTGTTTCGGCTAAACAATATCGCCGCCAGGTTATGGCCTAACGTTTGGTGTCGAGGGGATTGTTATCTGCTAACAGTCGGTAAAAAATATAAATAAATCAATTAGGTATAAGGGCGTCACCTGGTGATTCTTATCCTGTAGGAAATTCAGTTCTTGCGGATTTAATTTTTTCTGGGAGGTTTTTGAAACCAGTTATTCACGTCCTCTGTCATCTCATGACAGCGTGGTTGCAGGTCTGTGAGCAGCAGAATTCGTGATTCCCCGGTGAAGGGAGTGCGTAATTTCCTTCAGGATGTGCGTCTCAGTTGGATTACAGCGACCGCACGGGTGGCGGCGTGAAGGAACTACAGACGCTTTGGTCCTATTCCCAACTTTGTTTTTTGCGATACAGGGTCGAGGGCGCCACGCCTAACGTTTTGGCAGCACGGGTGACCGATCCCTGCTCGCGCCTGATTGCTGCCTCGATTACAAATCGTTCAACCTGCTCAAGGGTCATGTCTTTGACAAGTTCACCCAGCCTTTCGGCTTCCTGATCCGCAAGGTCGTTGGTGGGTACAGAGCTGCCTTTTGATTGGAGAGGTATCATGTCACGGGGTAGCATATGCGAATCTATATGGCCCTTTAGATTATTTTCACCATGAAGGACCGCGATGTTGCGAATGACATTTATCAGCTGACGAATGTTCCCGGGCCAGACATAGGAGCGCAGATTCTGCATCGCTTGCGGGGTGAAACCTTCAAATCCACCACCCTCGGATCGGGCAAATTCCTCAAGCGCGGCCATGGAAATCTCGGCAATGTCAGAAGAACGATCGCGCAGGGGTGGCACCTGTATTTGCGTGGCGCTGATACGGTGAAAAAGCTCAGGACGCAGGCGACCATCCCGGATCGCCTCATTTGGAGCAAAGCTGGTAGAGGTGATTATTCGGGTTTGTTTGCAGGCTTCCATGTC
>CAZJYZ010000036.1:0-25096 GCA_964550345.1 uncultured Aliiroseovarius sp.
CGCCGGGTACCGCCCCCGGGTCCGATCCGCTTATTGCGAGCGCGTTTATGTCCATAGTCGGCAAGCCGACACAGCATATGTATTCAACCCGCCGCCTTGTTTCAAGTCGTTGTTGTAGCCCCTGCGGCAATAACGGCGCGGGTTTTACATGCATGCATGTTGACATGGTGGGTGGTTTGGCAGAGCCTTTCGTCAATCCCATTGTTAAAACAGGAGAAACCTATGTCCACCCGTCTTTTCCCGATACTCGCCGCCCTCTCGATCGCGACATTCACGGCCCTTTCGCCGGTTCAGGCAAAGGACAAGGATGTAGGGGGCGGTGGCGGTGGCTTTGTCGACGCCCCGACCTGCAGTGGCTTTCCGGACAATGTTGACGAATTGACGTGTGCTTGCCCGAAGGGCTTTGAGCAGGGAAGCGTCTGGGGCTCTGGGCCATATACCTCTGACAGCAATATCTGCACCGCCGCGTATCATGCGGGCGTTATCGGCGACTGGGACAGTTATGTGCTAGTGGTGCGCCGGGAGGGGCAGGACAGCTATCCCGGCAGCACCAGCTACGGTATAACCACCAGCACCTGGGGTAGTTATGGCAGCAGCTTTGATGTATACACGATTGACGCCCCGGTGCAGGGCGGTGGTGGCTTCAGCAGCCTGCCGGAATGCAATATCATGCCGTCCGATACAGAATATTATGCCTGCAGCTGCGCGCCCAATGCCCCCACGCAAACTATCTGGGGCAGTGACCCGTACACCGCTGACAGCGACATTTGCACATCCGCCCGTCATGCCGGTATCATTGGCGAAGAGGGTGGCGATGTTTTCGTGTTAGCGATCCAGGGGCTAGAGGCCTATCGCGGTTCGCTTTTCAATGGCGTCGACAGCTCGGACTGGAGCTCTTACCATTCCAGTATCACCTTTGACTGGAACTAAAGGCAAAGCTGCAAAAAGGGGGCAGTGATGGAAAGCACAAATTCTCATTCAGAATTGCGCCGGGGCGCGGTTCTGGGTGTGGGGACCGGTCTGGTGGGAACTTTGCTGGTTCCACCAGTCACTGCCTTTTTCAAATTCGCCGGAATTGGATCGGTAGACTTGGTGTTCGTGTACACGGCTGGTTCGGTGTTCGGGCTGGTACTGGCGCTGTATGTGCGTGCACAATATGGTCTGAAACCATGGCAGATACTGGTGATGACGTTACTAACGCCGGCGATTTACTACGCCGCTACTCAAAGCGCCATTTTTGCCTACGGTCAGATCACGATTGGGCACGAGATGATGGTGCCAGGTTTTGTCGGTGGCGCGATCGGGGCCGGATTGGTTTCCTTCCTCACCTGCCTTTTCCTGCGCCCCTCCGGTTGGTTGCGGGTGATCGTACCTGTGATTTTAGCTGGGGCTGTATGCGGAACCGTGGCCCTACCCCTCAGTGAGATCGGTTCCGACCTTGTCGGGATGTTCTTTCTTCATGTTCCATGGCATGCGGCGGTGCTTGCAGTATTGTTATCCCAACTGGCGCAAGAAAGGTGACGCAGCGTCACCGCATTGTGGGTAACGCTTGAATTTGAAAGGCGCGCGAAAACCTGCCAGAGCTACGGGAAATCATGCTGAGGAGGCCCCAATGTCCACTACAATCGACGAGATTCTGGAAGCTGCCCGTAATCACACGGACGAGGTGATCAAGCCCAATGTGGATGCGTGGAACAAGGCCGGTATCTGGCCGCGGGACGCCTCGGACAAGGCGGCAGCACTCGGCCTGACCGGGCTTTATGCACCCGAGGAATTGGGCGGGCAGGGTCTGTCACTGGGCGATGGCATTCAGGTTTATGAAGAACTGGGCAAGGGCGACGGGGCCTATGCCTTCGCCCTGTCCATGCACAACATCTGCACCTTTGCCGGCTGTGGCTACGGAACGGATGCGTTCAAGGATGAATGGGCGCGGGACCTGACATCAGGCCGCAAGCTGGCCAATTTCGCTTTGACCGAGCCGCAATCAGGCTCAGATGCTGCCAACATGTATTCGCGCGCGGTGATCAATGAGGACGGTACCTGGACCATCTCGGGCGCCAAAGCCTGGGTTTCTCTGGCCGGAGAGGCGGATATCTATTTCACTGTGGTCAAAACCACGGACAAACCCGGCCATCACGATATGGCGATGATTGCCATTCCCAAGGATACGCCGGGCCTGACCTTTGGCCCGCGATATGAGACTCCTTCGTACGAATTCCTGCCGCTGTCAGAAATGTACATGGATAATGTGGTCGTGCCCGAAGACAATATCATTCTGCCGGTGGGGCAGGGGCTGCAGGGATCCCTAATGGCGATTGACATTGCGCGGGTATCCATTGCGTCCGGCTGTTGTGGGCTGATGGAGGCCGCATTGGATACGGCGCTCAGCTACGCCAAGAACCGCAAGATGTTCAAAGGGGTTAACCTTGATCTTGACGGTATTCAGTGGATGCTGGGTGATGTGGCGACAGACCTTGAGGCCTCGCGGCTTTTGTACAAAGCTGCAGCCAACGCGCTGGGCACGCCGGAAGGCCCGCTGATGGCGGCCCACGCCAAACGGTTCGTGCCCGATGCGGCGGTCAATGCCGCGAATACCTGTACGCAGGTATTGGGCGGGATGGGGCTGCTTAAACCTTACGGGATGGACCGACTCAGCCGTTTGTCACAGATGCTGCGCATCGTTGATGGCACGACCGAGATCAGCCGCGTGGTCATTGGTCGTGCTTTGCAAAAACGCGCGGCATCCTTGCCGGACCTGCCGGTACCTAAAGGTTATGGGGAATGATCACGCCTGAATTTGTGCGTATGATGGCCGGGTATAATACCTGGCAAAACCAAAGCGTTTATTCTGCGGCAGACACACTGGATCAGGATGCGCGCGATAGGGATCACGGCGCGTTCTTTGGCTCTATTCAGCGCACGCTCAGCCATATTTTGTGGGGCGATACAATCTGGATGAACAGGTTTGAAGGCTGGGAGGCCCCTGAAGTGTCAATTCAGGATTCGCCTGAATTCGTTTTGGACTGGGTGGATTTGAAATCCGAGCGCGCTCTCGCGGACAAACGCATTGAAGATTGGGCAAGTCGCGTTGCACAAGAAGATTTGAGCGGTGAGCTTAGCTGGCATTCCGGCGCGTTGGGTCGCGATGTTACCCGACCACGTGCCATGTTGGTAACCCACTTGTTCAACCACCAGACCCACCATCGGGGGCAGGTTCACGCCATGCTGACCGCCGAAGGTGTAAAACCAGACGATACGGATATCCCTTTCAGGGACAAACACTAAGGAGAGTGTGATGTTTAACGCTTTGATTGTCGAAAAAGACGAAGAAGGAAAAACCAGCGCCGCGATACAGCAGATATCCGAGGATCAACTGCCTGCAGGTGAGGTGACAGTTGCGGTCGACTACTCCACCGTGAATTACAAGGATGGTCTGTGCGTTGGCCCAGGTGGCGGTTTGGTGCGAAATTACCCCCATGTGCCGGGGATTGATTTTGCGGGCGTCGTGGAGACCTCGCAAGATGACCGCTACAAGCCCGGTGACAAGGTCGTACTGACCGGCTGGCGTGTTGGCGAAGCCCATTGGGGCGGTTACGCCCAGAAGGCGCGGGTGAAAGCCGATTGGTTGGTGCCATTGCCCGAAGGGTTGGATACACGTTCGGCCATGGCCGTAGGCACGGCTGGCTTCACTGCCATGCTTGCTGTCATGGCGCTGGAAGATCACGGGATGACCCCCGCTGATGGCGAAGTTCTGGTTACCGGGGCTGCGGGCGGCGTTGGCTCGGTCGCGACGGCAATATTGGCGAATTTGGGCTATCAGGTGGCCGGTGTGACAGGGCGTCCGGAACAGGCGGATTACCTGACCGGTCTTGGCGCCAGCCGTATCGTGGCGCGTGAAGATCTGGCCGAGACCACTAAACGCCCGCTTGAGGCCGAAACATGGGCCGGTTGCGTTGACGCGGTTGGTGGCGCCATGCTGGCACGCGTTCTGGGACAGGTGAAATATGGGGCCTCGGTTGCGGCTGTTGGCCTTGCTGGCGGTGCGGGCCTGCCGGCGACGGTTATCCCATTCCTCCTGCGTGGTGTGAACCTGTTGGGGATTGATAGTGTTATGCAGCCCTACGACAATCGCGTGCGGGCATGGCAACGAATTGCCACGGACCTGCCGATGGACAAGCTTGAGGCGATGATCCTGCCTGCGACGCTGACCGATGTCCCAGCACTGGGCCGCGACATTCTGAAAGGTCAGGTCAGGGGCCGGGTCGTCGTTGACGTCAACGCGTGACACCCCGATAAAGAAAGGCAGCTGGTATGGTGCTGGCTGCTTTCACTCCTAACCGGGGCAAATTCATGAGCTACGACAACGACAATATATTCGCAAAAATACTGCGCGGCGAAATCCCCTGCCACAAAGTTTTTGAAGACGAGGCAACTTTGGCTTTCATGGACATCATGCCCCGAAGCCCCGGCCACGCACTGGTTATTCCAAAAGCACCGGCGCGTAATATTCTGGATGTTGACCCTGACAGTCTGGCAGCGGTTATGGCGACGGTGCAGCGATTGGCCCAAGCGATGAAGATTGCCTTTGCCGCCGATGGTATTACGCTGCAACAATTCACAGAAGCCGCTGGCGGGCAGGAGGTATTTCACCTTCATTTTCACGTGTTGCCACGCTTTGACGGCGTGCGAATGGACCCGCCGGGAAATATGGGGGACATGGATGAAATAGCGGCCAACGCCAGCAAATTGCGGGCTGCGCTCAGCGTCTGAACCTCAGACCTGTTCAAAGAAAATACTGTTTACCAATTGACAGATTTGTATATCTGTCTTTCCAATTTACCGGAATACTGGTGGGTTAGGTTTTGCCGAGCCAAATGCCTGATTTTAAAACGATTTCAAGCCTCTGATGTGATCCGTGCAAGAGCCTCTATCTTTGCCTTGGCGGCCCCGGAATCGATCGACTCACGCGCCAGTTCCACACCAGTTTTCAGGTCTCCAGCCTGGTCCGCCACAACCAGAGCCGCCGCCGAATTCAGCAACACCGCATCGCGATAGGCTGACGCCTCACCAGCCAGAAGTGCCGCGAATGCCCGTGCATTTTCTTCCGGCACACCGCCAAGAATGTCTTCAAAAGGGTGTTCCGGCAGGCCTGCCTCTTCCGGATGAAGCTCAAAATCTCTGACCGCACCGCCTTCCAGCGCCGAGACCCAGCTTACGCCGGATATCGCCAATTCATCGGTGCCGTCGCTGCCATGAACCAGCCAGGCTTTCTCGCTGCCCAGCATTTGCAGCGTTTCGGCCATGGGTCGGATCAGGTCGCGTGAAAACGCGCCGGTCAGCTGGCGTTTCACACCTGCCGGGTTGGTCAGGGGACCGAGAATATTGAAAATGGTGCGCGTTCCCAGCTCCGACCGCGTTGGCATGACATGGGCAATGGCGGGGTGATGCATAGGGGCCATCATGAAGGCGATGCCGACCTCGCTCAGCGCCTTTTCAACCACGTCCGCGCCGACCATGACATTGATGCCCATCTGGCCCAAGGCGTCCGCAGCCCCTGATTTTGAACTCAGATTGCGATTGCCATGTTTCGCAACGATGACACCGGCACCTGCCACAACAAAAGCAGTGGCGGTCGAGATGTTCAGGGTCCCTTTGCCGTCTCCGCCGGTGCCGACGATATCCATAGCGCCCTCGGGCGCGCGAACCTTCTTGCACTTAGCGCGCATGACGCTGGCGGCGGCGGCGTATTCTTCGACGGTTTCACCGCGCGTACGCAGAGCCATCAGAAATCCGCCGATCTGACTGGGGGTGGCTTCGCCTTCAAACAGGATGTCAAACGCGGTTTCAGCCTCCGCCCGGGTCAATGGCCGGTCGGCAGCAGCATGGATCAGGGGTTTTATGCGGTCGCTCATGCGGGAACTTTCAAAGTATTTAGGAAGTTTTGCAGCATGGCGTGGCCATGCTCGCTGCGGATGCTTTCCGGGTGAAACTGAACCCCTTCGATGGGCAGGGTTTTGTGACGCAGGCCCATGATTGTGCCGTCCGTCAGTTCTGCGGTAACCTCAAGCACATCCGGCAGGCTTTCACGCTCAACCACCAGTGAATGATAGCGTGTGCCTTGCAGAGGTGAGGGCAGGCCAGTGAAGACGCCCTGGCCCTTGTGGTGGATTTCCCCCATTTTGCCGTGCACGATTTCACTGGCGCGCACCACCTGTCCGCCAAAGGCCTGACCAATCGTCTGGTGGCCCAGACAGACGCCCAGAAGTGGGGTTTGGGTTTCAGCAGCGGCCTGGGTCAGCGCCAAGCAAATACCGGCCTGATCCGGGTCACAAGGGCCGGGTGACAGCAGAATGCCTTCTGGCCGCAAGGCCATAGCCTCCTGCACATTCAGGGCGTCATTTCTATGCACCTCGACCGTGGCGCCTAATTCGCCAAGATAGTGCACCAGATTATAGGTGAAACTGTCATAATTATCGATCAGCAGGATCATGGCGCTGGCCTTTGGCAAAGGGGGTTACCTGAGGGGTTCATCGGGCTATACTTGTAAGGAGAGCCGCCAGAGGGTCAAGAGCGGCGAGCGAGGATTTTGCAGGAGGCGGCCAATGGCACGCGGGTTTTTAACCGGAATAGTCTGGGGTTCACTTGTGGGCGGGCTGGGATTGGTCAGCTTGGCTTTGATGTACCCGCAGGAAGAGCAACGGGTTTCAACCCCACCCGAAGCGGGAACCCAGGCGCCGGCAGCAGCAACCGGAACCGGTGAGGAGACACCAGCGGTGATCGCCCCGGGTTCCGGCACGTTTGGCGGCGCCAGCGCTCCGGCCGCGCCCAATGCAGTGCCGGCAAATTCGGCTTTGCCTTCATCCACAGGTCCTGCCACGCAACCCTCACCGGATGTCAGGGCCGGGGATGCGCCGGCAACACTTGCAGACGCGGGAGGGGGCGATGTTCCGACCCTATCCGGCGCGCAACCAGCGCCCGGCATTTCCAGCCTGGCCACAGGACCCGCATCCCCTGCAAGCGAGGATCTGCCACAAGCCGGTCAGCAACCGGCCGTGCCAGCTGCGCAAGTTGAGGGCGCTGTGGCTGGGGAACCGCCAACTGGTGGGCAGGGGCCGGATATTGCAGCCGCCGCGCAGGGTGAAGGTGCAGACCGGGTTCCGGGCGTTGCTTCCGTGACTTCGCCCGCAGGTGAAAATGTACCTGCCACAGAAGCACGGCCCGCATCCCCCAATGTTCTGATTATCGGGGCTGAGGCCGGGTCACCGCCTGTGGGCGGGCAAGGGCCAGATGTTGCCGTGGCGGGGGCAGATAATGTGCCTGATAAGGATGCGCCGGGTCAGGCCTCTGGTGCCAATGCTGAAAATCTACCGCCAACACAGACCCCGCCAGCAGCCCTGCCAGATGAAGTGGCAGATGCCGGGCAGGCGCAATCTGTTCCCGGAACGCGGGTTGGTCAGATCGGGGATCTGGCCACGAATGTCACTACAAACCGCTTGCCGTCCATCGGTCAAACGCCCGTTGCGGCCTCAGGCGCCGAGGTAGTCGCTACCATGGTGCCGGCCCTCAGGATCAATGCCCAGAGTTTTGAAAATCCGCAGGAGCAGCCTGTTATGGCTGTGTTGCTGATAGATACCGGGGCGGCGCGCAACCTGCTGGGGGACCTGAAAAACCTGCCTTTTCCGATCTCGTTTGTGGTAGACGGGGCAGCGGCAGATGCAGCCGAGGCCATAGCATTCTACCGGGCTGCCGGTGCTGAAATTGTTCTTTCTGTCCCCTTGCCGCAAGGCGCTACACCAACGGATGTCGAGGTGACAATGTCAACCTTCACGCCTTATCTGGATGCAGCCGTTGCGATGATGGCGCCCAAGGATAGTGGTTTCCAGACAATGGGGCCGGCCGCAACTCAGGTGGCGGTTGTGCTGGACGCCTCGGGCCACGGATTGATCTCGATACCTCAGGGTTTGAACACGGGTCATAAATCTGCACTAAAAGAAGGTGTGGCCGCTGGGCTGATCTTTCGTGAACTTGATAATGACGGGCAGAGTGGTGCCGTGATCCGACGTTTCATGGATAATGCTGCCTTCAAAGCCCGTCAGAATGATGGGGTGATCCTGCTGGGCCCTGCCCGGACCAGCACCATTCAGGCCTTGATTGAGTGGAGCCTGGGCAACAGGGCGAAATCAGTGGCGTTGGCACCGGTTTCGGTGGTTTTGTCTGGTCAGTAGGCTCTGAAACTTTTCGGTGGTACCCGCTTGTAAGGATGGATTGGGGGTTTCACCCCCAAACCCCCAAGGTATTTAGGCCAAGATGAAAGGGGAACGGGTTACGATTTCGTTCGGCCTGTTGGGTCAGATCAGGCCCGGCAACCACAGGACGATGGCGGGGAAGGCGATCAGTACGCCTACTGTAACCACATCGGCAATGAAAAACGGGGATGCGCCGCGAAAGACATCCTGAACTTTGATGGGTAGTTTTGAATCCTGACAGACCCCTGCGACCACGAAACAATTGAGGCCGATCGGTGGGGTGATCAGGCAAAGCTCGGCCATTTTGACCACGATGATGCCAAACCAGATGGCGCATTCATCCGCTGACATGCCAAGGGTCGACATTTCGCGGGTCACATCGGGGCCGCCGTTAAGGGCAATAACCGCGGGAAATGTGACTGGTAGGGTCAGGATCAGCATGCCAATGGCGTCCATGAACATACCCAACACCACATAGGCACCGAGGATTAACAGCAGGGTGAGCAGGGCCGGCTGTTCCAGCCCACCAATCCAGCCGGCAAAGGCCGAAGGCAGGTCGGCAAAGCCCAGGAACCGCACATAGATCAAAACGCCCCAGATCATGGTAAAGATCATCGCAGTCAACTTGGCGCTTTCCATCAGGGCAGATTTCAGTTGCTCCCATTTCATGCCGCGCCACAGCGCCATGATCAGCACGACGAAAGCCCCCAAGGCGCCTGCCTCGGTCGGGGTGGCCCAGCCAAAATAGACCGAATAGATGATGATGAAGACCACGAACAGGATCGGGGTGGCGCCGGGCAGGGCCTTGAACCGCTCGCCCCAGCTGTAACCCTTCACAGGGGGGCCAAGGTCCTTGTTCCACTTGGCCATACCGATGATCAGCCCGGCATAGATCACTGCCGAAACGGCGCCGGGCACAAACCCGGCCAGTAAGAGCTTGCCGACGCTTTGTTCAACGATGATGGCGTAGATGACCAATATGGCCGAGGGCGGGATCAGGCTGGCCAGCGTGCCGCCAGCAGCCACAACGCCGGCGGCGAAACGTTTATCATAGCCAAGCTCCAGCATTTCCGGGATGGCGATGCGCGAAAACACTGCCGAGGTTGCGACGCTGGCGCCGGATACGGCGGCAAAACCGGCCGTGGCAAAAACGGTCGCGACCCCCATTCCGCCGGGCAGCCAGCCAACCCAGCGTTTGGCCACCTCAAACAGCGTGCGCGTCAGGCCCGCGTAATAGGCAAGATATCCGATCAGGATGAAGGTCGGGATCAGTGAAATGGCATAGGTGGTCGCCTTGGAATGCGGAACTTGACCAGTTAGCTTCATCGCCGTGATCAGGCCTTTGTCAAAGCCTTGTTTTTGCATGAAAAACAGGCAGAGACCCAAAAAGCCGATAAAGGCTGTGGCGAAGGCAACGCGCACCCCAATCAGGATTAAAACCACCATGAAGCCCGACAGCCACAGGCTCAGGGTGAAAATGTCGACGCCCTCGAGCAGCACTTTCATGTCAATCAGGTCATTCATTGGCGCCCTCGACGGAATGTGCTTCGCGGTTAGCAGTTTCGGCTGCGGTTTCGATCAAAGGTACCGCCACAGGCGCTTCGGCCCCGGTCAGAAAGGCGCGCCCATAGGCCCAGAGTTGTAAAAACAGCCGCAGCCAAAGAAGCGCCATAGAAAAGGTCACGATCAGTTTGGCAGGCCACAGGGGCAGGGCGATGTCGATGGAGCTGTCGCGTGAAAACAGCGGCGCATTGATGTCAAAAGAGCGGTCGAAATGAAAATAAGTGCCGTAAATCAGCGCGGTGGTCAGGATCAGCATGAACAGGATCGACAGCCACTCCGCCAGCCACAAACGACGCCCCTTCAGGGCGCTAAGCAGGATATCCATGCGGATATGGCCACCTTCGCGTTGGGTATAGGCAAGGCCAAGAAAGGCAAAAACGGCCATGAATTGCTCCGTCCAGTCAACGTAACCGGGCACAGGCGCATTAAAAAATTTCCGTGACAGCACATGCACCACAGCAAGACCGACCAGAGCGAATATGGTGAGGCCCCCTGCGAGGTTCAGGAAACTTTCAAGGCGAAACAGCGCACGGTCAAAGCGCGACAATTCCGTGCGATCGGACAGGACGGAGGAGGATGTACTCATGTCAAAAATGGCCGCTCCGGTGTGTCCGGAGCGGCCTGTCTCTTAACGCATGTCAGCCAGTGTGGACATGACAAGGTCATAAAGCTCCTGCGCGGGCAGGCCTTGTGCGCTCATATCCGCAATCCATGCATCGCGGATAGGGTCAGCGGCTGCGGAACGGAAGGCTGCAAGATCTTCGTCCGAAATGGTGACCTTGGCCACACCTTTTTCAGCCAAGACGCTTTCCCAGCGGTCCAGAAGCTCGCCGTAATTCGCCAGGTAATGGGCAATCGCCTCATCAACCGAGCTGTCGAGCGCTTCGCGTTCGGCATCCGAAAGGGCATCGTATGCGTCGGTGTTAACAACAACCGGGCAGTTCACAGTTCCGGGGTTGAGGTTCTCGGTCCACCATGTCGCCAGGTCGATGGTGCGGAACGAAAAGTGCGCGTGTTGCGCGAAGGCCACCGTGTCAACAACGCCCGATTCCATGGCATTGTAGGCTTCCGTGGCGGTCACGGATGTGGGTACCGCGCCAACAGCAGAGAATGCGTTACCGATACCGCCGGTGGCGCGCACGCGCATGCCGTCGAACGAAGCGAGTGTTGCACGCGGCTCGCCGGTGCCAACGATGTTGTATTGTGGCATCGGGCTGGTCATCAGCAGTTTCGCATTCCAGCGTGCAAGATCGGCTTGTACGGCGGGATGGGCGTAAACCGCATGACTCACCGCCACTTCCTCTTCCAGTGTATTCACACCCAGAAACGGCAGTTCCAGAACGGTGATCGAGGGGTTTTTGTCGCGGTGGTAACCGGCACAAAACTGCGCCATTTCAAAGGCGCCGATGGAAATGCCATCAAGGTTTTCGCGGTTCTTGGACAGGCCACCATAAGAGATGTTCAGGGTGAACTCGCCATTTGTCTTGGCGGAAATCAGCTCGGCCAGTTTTTCAACATGCTCAGTGAAGGCGCGCCGTTTGCCCCAGACCGATACATTCCATTCCGTGGCCATAGCCTCGGTCGCAAAAGCGGTGGTAATGGCTATGACCGCCAGCTTTGATGTGATTTTCTTCATTATTTTTCCTCCCGTGTTTTTCATTGCGCCTGAAGGTAGCGATGCTGGGGCGAAGGTCCAGAAAAATCGTGCCTAAGGGGCAAATACTTGCCCCGGCTACCTGGACGAGCGGGTATTGTCGCTGCTTGGCGCCAAAACACGAGCGTTTTCGCCAAATCAGGCCGCGTAAAACATGAACCCCTTTTCCTCTTGCCGGAAATATCCTCGCCGAAGGTCTCAAATCTCTTTCAACCCGGTCGAAACCGATCGTCCCCAATCAGGCAGAGATTAAGGTTTTCACGGGCGAACACCCTTATTTAAGGATAGAACGCCCGGCGTAAATCGCACTTTCGCCCAGCGCTTCTTCAATGCGGATCAGTTGGTTGTATTTTGCCAGCCGGTCTGAGCGGGCGAGGGAGCCTGTTTTGATCTGACCGCAATTGGTGGCCACGGCGAGGTCGGCAATGGTGGCGTCCTCGGTTTCGCCTGAGCGGTGCGACATAACGTTGGTAAATCCGGCGCGGTGGGCCATTTCGACCGCCTGCAGGGTCTCGGAAAGCGTGCCGATCTGGTTGACCTTGACCAGCATGGAATTGGCGGATTTCTGGGCAATGCCCTGTGCCAGACGCTCAGGATTGGTGACAAAAAGATCGTCCCCAACCAATTGCACCCGGTCGCCAAGGGCCGCAGTCAAGGCGGCCCAGCCATCCCAGTCATCTTCGGCCATGCCATCTTCGACACTGAAGATCGGGTAGTCATTCACAAGGGCGGTCAGATAGGCGACGTTTTCGTCGCTGGTCAGAGTTTTCTCTTCCCCAGCAAGGACATACTTGCCGCCCTTGAAGTATTCCGTGGCAGCGCAATCGAGCGCCAGCATCATGTCCTCGCCCGGTTTGTACCCGGCTTTCTCAATGGATTTCAGGACGAAGTCCAACGCTGCACGGGTCGAGCTGAGATCCGGGGCAAAGCCACCTTCATCCCCTATACCGGTAGACAGGCCAGCGGCGGATAATTCCCCTTTGAGAGTATGAAACACCTCTGATCCCATGCGGACCGCTTCGCGAATGTTCTCGGCTGCAACTGGCACAATCATGAATTCCTGGATATCAATCGGATTGTCAGCATGTTCGCCACCATTGATGATATTCATCATCGGTACTGGTAACACCTTGGCCGACGAGCCGCCCACATAACGGTAGAGCGGCAAGGTCGAAAAATCTGCGGCCGCTTTGGCTGCGGCAAGGCTGACCCCAAGGATGGCGTTGGCACCCAGACGGCCCTTGTTTGGCGTGCCGTCAAGTTCGCACATGGCCGCGTCCAGCGCTTCTTGTTCGGTGGCATCAAATCCGGTCAGGACTTCGGCGATTTCACCGTTCACAGCCTCAACCGCCCCCAGCACACCCTTGCCTTTGTAGCGGGCTTTGTCACCGTCGCGCCGCTCAACCGCTTCATGGGCACCGGTGGAGGCCCCCGAAGGCACAGCAGCGCGCCCCATTGTGCCGTCTTCAAGGATCACGTCGACCTCAACGGTCGGGTTGCCACGGCTGTCAAGAATTTCTCGGGCGAAAATGTCGATAATGGTGCTCATAGGGGCCTCTTCTGGGCTGGAAAACTTGAGCATTTCATATCAGGTCAGGCGCGAATGTAAACGGGATTGTTAGCGTTAACACATCCTATTTCCGTTGATGCATGCGGCCCTCGCGGGCAAATATATACAGCCCCGCCAAAACCGTGATGGCGGCGCCCAGCAAGGTCCAGGCATCCGGACGTTCGCCAAATACGAAATAACCCGCTGCCAGGGCAAACAGGATACGGCTATAGCGAAACGGCGCCACCGCAGAAACCTCGCCCATGCGCATGGCGGCTGTTATGGTCCAGTAGCCCGCAACGCCAGCCAGCGTTGTCAGTGCTACAATGGCGCTGACAGACAGGCTCATCGGGGTCAGTTTTTCCCCGAATGCCATGAGGATCAGCCCGGCTATCACCAGCGAGGACATACCGTAGGTGGCCACGCGCAGGGTTGGAATTGTTGTCGGGATAAGGCGGGTGGAAAGATCGCGCATCGACAGGAAAATCATCGCGGCCAGAGGCAGCAGCAATTCCGGCTCGAAAACGGCCGAGCCGGGGCGAATGATGATCAGAACACCGCCCAGCCCGACCATAATTGCCAGCCATCGCCGCCAGCCCACTTTTTCCTTCAGGACAAGGGCTGCCCCAAGGGTGACAACCAGCGGCACACCTTGGAAAATTGCTGCCAGCAGCGACAGATCCACTTTTGACAAGGCCAGAACCATCAGGGCTGTGCCACCGATTTCACTGACATTACGCCAAATCAGGACCGGGCGCACCACATCCCGGGTAAAAACCCTGTGGCCCTGTAATCGGGTAAATATGGCAAAAATCACTCCGCCAAACAATCCCAGCGCGATCAGGATCTGCGCTGAGGAAATTGATGCAGTGGCGAGTTTTATGCCCGTGTCACCGGCGGTGAAGAACACCATCGCTGCGATCATCAGCGCAATGGCGCGTAGGTTGTTCATAGGCTTGTCCGTTACTCGGTTTTTTTAACCGGCACGCCGTAAAGTTCCAGCCGGTGGTCCTTCAGGCGATAGCCCAGCTTTTTAGCGATCTTGTCCTGCAGGGCCTCGATTTCGGGATCATAAAACTCGATCACTTCACCGGAATGCATGTCAATCAGGTGGTCGTGGTGGTCGCGGTCGGCACTTTCGTAACGTGCGCGCCCATCGGCGAATTCATAACGCACCAAAATGCCGGCTTCCTCAAACAGTTTGACAGTGCGGTAAACCGTTGCGATCGAAATGCCGGGATCGATCTCTGTCACCAATTGGTGCAGAGCTTCGACATCAGGGTGGCTTTCATGAGCCGTCTCCAACACCGTGGCGATAACCCGGCGCTGGCCGGTCATCCGCAGGCCCTTAGCCTCGCACTTTTTTAGGATGGTTTTTAACATATTCGCCCCGTCTGGTCAGGCGGTTTTAACCGATGCCACCAAAGGACGGAACAAAAAAAACTGCACGGGCACTAAAAACAGTCCTGCCGAGCGCAGCGAGGCCCCGCGACCGCAAGGATGGTCCGCGCAGCGGGCCCGATGCGCGGGCGCAACCTCACGGCAAAGCAGCCACCATTTCAGCCAGTTTTGAAACCGTATTTAGATTACGTGCCGTAGCCGAAACCCCCAGTAATTTTTCAATCTTTGCCGCTAGTTTGGAGCGGCCGATGCCCGACGGCGCATGCAGGTAGAAGCACGTATCATCAAGGGCATATGCCTCATCCGGGGCGCCGATTTCCTGCATTTTGTCCAGATCCGGCTGGGGTGGGCCGGTCAGAAACAAGATATGTCCGGTTTTGGGGGCGTCAAAGGCCGCGGGGAAGGGGAAGCGGTTGAGGATGGCGGTCAACTCGGCTCCGGACATTATCAACGCATCAGGGCGAAAGCCAAAACGCGTTTCTATCTGGTCTTCAAGGCGCTGCGCCAGATCGCGCGCGTCAAACTCTGAGCGAAACACCGCATTGCCCGATTGGATATAGGTCGCCACATCTCTGGCCCCCAATTCAATCAGCAGTGTGCGCAGGTCTGCCATGGGCAGCTTGCCGGTGCCACCGACATTAATGCCGCGCAGTAAAAGTACAAATGTTTCCATCACATCAAATCCGGTTCACGGCCAACCCGGTTGGCCAATGGTGCTACGGTTAAGCCCTGAACGATAATCGAAAAGATCACCACGATATAGGTCGCTGTCAGGATCAGGGGTTTCCATTCACTATCTGGCAGGGATAGGGCCAGCGCGACTGAAATACCACCCTTGAGCCCACCCCATGTCATGATCGGTATCACGCCCTTGGAGAAATCCCTGAACGGGTGCAGGATCATCACCGGCACCGCCACTGCGGACAGCCGTGCCACCAGTGCGAGTGCAATGGCGGCTATTCCCGCAGTAACATTGTCCATGGTAAAGGCAACGGCGAAGACTTCAAACCCGATCATCAGGAACAGGACTGCATTCAAAACCTCGTCGATCAGTTTCCAGAACGCATCGACATATTTGCGGGTCTCTTCGCTCATCCCGTGTTTGGCACCCACATCACCGATGAGCAGCCCCGCTGACACCGCCATGATCGGGGCTGAGACATGCAAGGCTACTGCCAGTTCATAACCGCCAAAGGCCAGCCCCAGCGTTATCAGCACCTCAAGCGAATAATCGTCAATCAGGCGCATCACCCGGAAGGTCAGCCAGCCCAGCACCACGCCCAGCACAGCCCCGCCCACGGCTTCCTGAAAAAACAGTTTGGCCGCCGCGGTCAGCTCTGAGCCATGCTCGGCTGCGCCATGCCCGCCTGCAT
Source organism: uncultured Aliiroseovarius sp. (assembly GCA_964550345.1). Classification (GTDB taxonomy): domain Bacteria; phylum Pseudomonadota; class Alphaproteobacteria; order Rhodobacterales; family Rhodobacteraceae; genus JAAEUB01. Next base: position 15,787 of record CAZJYZ010000036.1, read on the forward strand.
AAGGAAAAGCCAGACCAACCAGCACCAGAAACACCACGTAGCCAACCCCGTCATTAAACAGACTTTCCCCGGCAATCTTGGTCTCCAGCGTCTTGGGCAGCGACGCCTCGCGCAGCACGCCCAGCACCGCCACCGGGTCGGTGGGCGAAATCAACGCCCCGAAAACCAGCGCAATCATCAGCGGCATGCCGGTGATCCAACTGAAACCAACCCCGACGATCATGGTCGACAGCGCTATGCCCATCGTGGCCATCAGGAAGACCACCCGCCATTGGGCTTTGAGGTCGGCGATTTTTACATGCAGGGCGCCGGCAAAAAGCAGCAGCCCTAACATGCCTTCCAGCAACGCGTCGGAAAAATCGATTGAGGTCACGACCCCGCGCACCACATCGGCCATGCCCAGCGACGGCAAAAGCAGGTCCAGCCCCATGACAGCAAGGGAGGCCAGCAAGGCCACGACTAATATGCCGATGGCCGAGGGCAGGCGCAGCACCAGGTAGTTGATGGCGCCGAATGCCCCCGCCAATACAATAAGAAGCGATGCGATTTGTAAAAAGGTCATGTTTTCCCCGGCCAATTTGCGCGAGCCTTACCACGGCGCGCCGCCTCTGGAAATGGGCTTGACACTCAGCCCGGCTCAAAGCCTGATGCGCCAATGAGTGCGAAGTCGGATATGGATACTTTTGGGGCGGGATCACTGGTGGTCTTCTTCCTCATATTGGCGGTCAATCAAGTCGTGATCAAACTGACCAATGAGGGTCTGCAGCCGGTTTTTGGTGCAGGGCTGCGGTCCTTGGGGGCTGTTGTTCTGATCGGGCTTTGGATGCTGTTTCGACGTATTCCATTCGACTGGCAAAAAGGCACGATAGGTGCCGGGATCTTGTCCGGGCTGATTTTTGCGGCCGAGTTTATCTGCCTGTTCATCGCGCTTGATCTGACATCGGTGGCGCGTGTCAGCATCATCTTTTATTCCATGCCTGTCTGGATGGCGCTAATGGCGCATTTCCTGCTGCCCGGTGAACGCCTTACACCGGTTCGTACATTAGGGCTGACATTGGCATTTGCCGGAGTGGTCTGGGCAATTCTCGACCGCGCGCCCGGTGGGGGCGAGGCATCGCTGATCGGGGATTTGGCCGCCCTTGGGGCCGCATGGGGCTGGATGGGGGTGTCTCTGGCCGCACGGGTGACACCAATTGTGCGCCTCACACCGGAAATGCAGATATTCTGGCAGGTTCTGATCTCGGCGCCTGTCCTAATATTTGCTGCCCTTTTCTTTGGCCCCTTTGTGCGTGATTTGCAGCCGGTACACGGGTTGACCCTGGGTTTTCAAATCGTCGCTGTGGCCAGTTTTGGCTACCTGTTCTGGTTCTGGCTGCTCAAACGCTACAAAGCGTCATCCGTTTCCAGCTTTGCCTTCCTGTCCCCCATCTTCGGGGTGATTATGGGGTGGTTGTGGCTGAACGAGCAGGTGACGGCCACTCTGATCGGACAACTGGCGCTGGTAAGTGCAGGAATTGCCTTCATTAATCGCAAAGGGCGCCGCCCTCAGGGCAGTTGAAGTTTAACCCAGACGGGTAAGTGGTCCGAGGCTATCCGCGCTACCTTGCCTTCCTCGACACCAGCGTCACGCAGCTCAATCCCATGGCTCAAGGCCACGCGGTCTAAAGCCGCAACCGGGCGCGCAGCGTGGTAGGAGCGGCCGGGTGCGTGTAGCTCATAGCCCTGCGCCAGCCCCTCCAACCCTTGTTTGGGGGACCATTCGTTGAAATCGCCAAGGATAGCGGTTGGAATAGTATTGCCATTCAGCGCCCGTTTGATCTGGCCAATCTGCGCGCGCCTGTGGCGGCGCATCAGACCCAGATGCACCCCGACCACACGTAAAGCGCCCTCAATTTCCACCGAAACGGCACCGCGCGGCTCCAAACCAGGCAAGTCGATGCGCTTTGCTGCACTGACCTCAAGCCCGCGTCGCACCAAAATAGCATTTCCGTGAAAACCCAGCGAGACATCGTTTTCCGCCAGAGCAGCGGGGATGAAATCACTGTGTTCTTCCAACATGGCGTGGGGTAGGGCGCTGGGGCGTGCGCCCAGCCGCCTGTCGGCCTCCTGCAAAACGATGACATCTACGCCAAGCCCGTTGATCACATCAAGAACCCGGCCCGCGTCCCGCCTGCGGTCCAACCCAATTGCTTTACGCATATTATAAGTTGCTAATCGCATATCTGCTCCTTCTCCCTTCATATATGTGCATGGTCACACAGGAATTGAACCCCCTGCCGCACCGGCCTATATCTGGGATATGTTTTATCGCGGGCATTCTTGGCTGGTTTATGCAATCTGGATCACCCTAATCGGGGCGTTCGGCTTTGCTTTGATTGAGCAAAACTGGAAGATGGGATTTGTCGCCTTCGCCACCCTTGCCGCAAGTATGATCCCGGCCGCGATTGCCGACCGTTATGAACTGCGCTTACCCGTCGCTTTTTTTGCCGGAATGGTGCTGTTTCTGTTTGCCACTTTATTCCTGGGCGAAGTGCTGGATTTTTATGGGCGTTTTTGGTGGTGGGATCTGGCTTTGCACGCCATTTCGGCAACGGGGTTCGGATTGGTCGGTGTCATTATCGCATTGGTCATGTTTGAGGGTGACCGCTACGCCGCCCCGCCCTGGGCCATTGCGTTCATAGGGTTTACCTTTGCCGTTACAATGGGCTCCCTTTGGGAGTTGTTTGAATACAGCATGGACTTGTCCTTTGGCATGAACATGCAAAAAAGCGGCCTTGATGACACAATGCTGGATCTGCTCAGCAATGCCGGCGGGGCCATCGTTGGTGCTTCGGCGGGCTACGCCTATCTTCGTGGCCGGGATAATTCCGGACTGTCTGGCCTGATCGCTGAATTTGTCCGGCGAAATCGGTGGTTTTTTCCGAAATCCAGTAAGAGAAAAGATAAATAAGCCGCCTCAGGTGCCACAAAATGTCTGTAATACGCGTTCATCCCGGCTGGGGGCGCTGGCAAGGTCGGCAAATTCCGGTCTGTCCTCAAACGGCGCGGACAGGGCCGTATTCAGCCGGTGGAATGGGGCGAAATCGCCAGTGACGGCGGCCTCGATAGCTTCTTCAACCCTGTGATTGCGCGGGATCAACACTGGGTTTGCAGCGCGCATTATGGCTGACATGTCACCGTTTTCACGGGCTAACCGGGCGCGCCAGTCACGCTCCCAACTTTCCCAGGCGCCTTCTTCCTGCAATTGTTCCGCGGCAGAGCCTTCTGACAAAGCTTTGAAAGTAAGGGTGAAATCTGCCCGCGCGCTTGCCATGCGGCTCAAAATCCCATTGATAAGCGCCCCGTCGCCCTCCTCTTTGCGCCGTAATCCTATCTTGGCACGCATGTTATCCAGCCATGCCGCTTCGTATTTCTGAGGGAAGCCGTCCAGAACGCTGCGCGCCTGCTCAATGGCCGCTTGCTCATCCGCATCAATCACCGGCAACAAGGCACCCGCCAGCTGTGTCAGGTTCCACGCGGCCATGTCCGGTTGCGCCGACCAGCGATAACGCCCCATCTGGTCGATAGAGCTGAAGACCTTGTCGGGGTTGAAGCTATCCATGAAAGCGCAGGGGCCATAATCGATGGTCTCGCCCGACAGCGCCATGTTATCAGTGTTCATCACCCCATGGATGAAACCCAACCCCATCCAGCGCGCGATCAGATCGGCCTGCGCGCCGCAAACGGCCTCCAGCAAGCCAAGCGGGCCATCTGCATCCGGATAATGGCGGGTTATTGCGTAATTCGTCAGCGTTTTCAGAGCGTCTGAGTCCCCTGCAGCGGCAAAATGCTGAAAGGTTCCCACCCGGATATGGCTTGCGGCAACGCGCGTCAGGATGGCGCCGGGCAGGGGGCCTTCGCGCATTACCTCTTCGCCGGTTGTCACGACCGCCAGCGCCCGGGTCGTCGGCACGCCAAGGGCAAACATCGCTTCCGAGACGATATATTCGCGCAGGACCGGCCCCAGCCAGGCCCGCCCGTCACCGCCCCCCGAATAGGGGGTGCGCCCCGCGCCTTTTAGCACGATGTCGCGGCGACCATCTTTGCCAGCGACTTCCCCAAGTAAAATCGCGCGTCCGTCGCCCAATTGCCCGGCCCAATTGCCAAACTGGTGTCCGGAATAGACCTGCGCCAGTGGTTCAGCCCCTTCAGGCAGCGCGTTTCCCGCCAAAACTTCAGGGGTCAGCGCAGCGTCGTCCAATCCCAGCTCGCGTGCCAAGGGGGCATTGAGGGATATGCGTTGCGGTGCCGCTACCGGAACGGGCGCCTGCCGCGTGTAAAACCGTTCGGGCAATCTGGCATAGGAGTTGTCGAACTGGGTGGGCATGTTAGGGCAGACGCGCCAGACGGTCTGTCAGCAGGCTGAAAAACCCGTCTGCTTCGATGTCGCCAAGGAAGGTGGCGTTGGGAGCACGGTCCGTGACCCCCCACCAGTCAGCCACCGTCATGCCGCGTGTCAGTTCCGATCCTACCTCGATTTCAACGTTGATGAAGCGGCCCGTGAATAATTCCGGGTGGATCAAATAGGCAGTGACGCAGGGGTCATGCAAAGGCGCACCTTCCGAGCCGTATTTCTCAAGGTCGAAACGCTCAAAGAAATCTGTCATCTCCGCCACGGCAATACCTGTTTGGTTGCCAAGGGCGCGAAAGGCGTCATTGCGCGGTTTGGTTACCAGCGCCTTGTGGGTTACATCAAGTGGGATCACCGTAAGGTCCACACCGGATTTAAACACAATATCAGCCGCTTCCGGGTCAACGTAGATGTTGAATTCGGCTGCCGGCGTGATGTTGCCTACCTCAAAATAGGCCCCGCCCATCAACACGATTTCCTGCACGCGTTCCATGATGTCAGGCGCGCGGGTAAAGGCAGTGGCGATGTTAGTCAGTGGCCCAAGCGGGCAAAGGGTTACGGTACCAGCAGGTTCGGCGCGCAGAGTGTCGATGAGAAAGTCCACCGCGTGCCCGTCTGCCAGTTGCATTTTGGGATCAGGCAGGTCCGGCCCGTCCAGTCCGGTTTTGCCATGAACATGTTCTGCTGTGACCAGTTTGCGCGAAAGCGGTGCGTCACATCCGGCAAAAACTTTGATATCTGGACGCCCTGCCAATTCGCAAATTATGCGGGCGTTTTTTTGGGTCAGGTTCAGCGGTACGTTCCCGGCCACACAAGTTAGCCCCAGCACCTCCAGCTCAGGGCTGGCCAGCGCCAACAGGATCGCCACGGCATCGTCCTGTCCCGGGTCCGTATCAATGATGATTTTGCGCGTCATTACATATCCTTACGCTGCTAACTTTACCCATATAGGCACGTGGTCCGAAGGTCGCTCCCCGCCCCGGACTTCTTTGTCGATCCGGCATTCGGTCAGCAGGTCCGCGCATTCCGGCGACAGCAGGAAATGGTCAATGCGAATGCCGTCGTTACGTTGCCACGCGCCGCGCTGAAAGTCCCAGAACGAATATTGCTCGGGCGCCGGATTGAGGGTGCGAAAGGCATCGGTGAAGCCTTGGTTGACCAGCCGCCGCCACGCATCACGGCTTTCCATACGAAACAGGGCATCCTCGCGCCAGGCATCGGGACGGGCGGCATCTTCGGCTTGTGGGATGATGTTAAAATCCCCTGTGATAAGGAAATGTTCTTCCTGTAATAACAGTTCTTTGGCGCGGTTTCTTAACCTTTTCATCCAGGCAAGTTTATAATCATATTTCGGCCCCGGAACCGGGTTGCCGTTAGGTAGGTATAACCCGCAAATGCGCACAGCCCTTTCGCCAACCACCGTCGCTTCGATATAGCGTGCCTGTTCGTCCGCTTCGTCGCCCGGAAGGCCGCGCGTTACATCCTCAAGCGGAAGTTTTGACAGGATGGCGACCCCATTAAAGCTTTTCTGCCCGTGGGTTTCGACGTTATACCCTTTGTCTTCAAAAACCTCGCGCGGGAAGCCTTCATCAACACTTTTAATTTCCTGTAATATCGCAACATCTGGCTGGGCCTGATCAAGCCATTCCAGAAGGGCAGGCAGACGGGCTTTGATACCGTTTATGTTAAAGCTGGCTATTTTCATAAATCCCTCCGCGCGCAGGGGCAGTTAACGGTGAATAGTGGCTCGACACAAGATGCAGGTGGAAGAAAACCAAAGTCTCTGGTGGTCTCGGCTGAAGCATGCGTGGGTGTTAAGGCGCGGATGACCTAATAGACTCTAAACAAAGCCGTAGTCAGGCCTCCTGCATTGAATGCCGGGGTGGAGTTTCTACGCTGGGTGGTTTGGTATTCCATTTCTTCACATTTCCGAAGTCCCATGCTATTATTCATATTACATGATATGAAGCATGATATGAAAACAGGGAAAAAATAATGAAAATAATGACTGGAATTCTTGCGGGTGCTATGGCGATAGCTGCGCTACCCGTTTCTGCTGGTACAACCCAATGGCTGCGCGAAGGCAGTCAAGTGATCAATGTCACAGATGATGGTGGCGTGATGATGTGTACCCGGGTTAGCGACGGTTTTGAGATGTGCCATGGCATGTTGCCGGTAAGCCCAGGGATCTGGAAGGGTCCCGATATGAAGCATCCGGATATGCCGGGCTTCATGACCTTCAACGGCACGGTCACGATCTCGGGTGACCGTTTGCAGATCAAGGGCTGCATGTTTGGCGGCGGCATGTGCGACAGCGAAATCTGGACCAGGCAATAGTAAATTTTGGCGCGGGCAGGGCTGGTTTTCCGGTCAGGCCTGCGCCGATATCCATGTTCCGGCAGCATGGGCCGAGGCCCAGGCCCACTGAAAATTGAAACCACCCAGCCAGCCGGTCACATCAACGCATTCGCCAATAAAATAGAGACCCGGCACAGTTTTTGACATCATGTTTTTGGAACTGAGCCCGTCCGTATCCACCCCGCCCAATGTCACTTCGGCGGTGCGGTAACCTTCGGACCCGTTCGGGATCAGACGCCAGTTCTTTAGGGCATTCTCAAGTTCACGCAATCGGCTGTCAGACTGGTCGGCAAGGTTGCCTTCCAGTGCCAGATCGCTTGCCAGAAAATCCAGCAGACGGCCGGGCAAATGGTGTGCCAGTTCAGTTTTGAGCTGCCGCCGCCCTTCGCGCTGTCGCTGAGCGGTCAGGACCGCGAAGAGGTCGGTATCAGGAATCAGGTCAATGATGATCTCCTCGCCTTCGCGCCAATAAGACGAGATTTGCAGGATCGCAGGCCCTGACAATCCGCGATGGGTAAACAGCATGCTTTCGTCAAAACTTGCCCGACTATTGGAGACCCGTACCCGCGTTGAAACCCCGGACAGGGGCGCGAACCGGCCTTCGGGAAAGGTCAGTGGGACAAGGGCAGGGCGCGTATCCGTCACCACCATGTCAAATTGGTGTGCGACATCATAGGCAAAGCCGCTTGCCCCCATTTTCGGGATAGATTTACCGCCGGTTGCTATAACCAGATGCTGACAGGTTACCGTTCTACCGGTGAGTTTCAGGCGAAATCCCTCACTGGTTTTTTCCACCTGCTCAACCATGGTGGACAGGCGCATTTCGGCCCCGACCTTGCGCATTTCGTCCAGCAGCATATCGACGATCTGGTTGGCTTTTCCGTCACAAAACAATTGCCCCAGCGTTTTTTCATGCCAGGCAATGCCATAGCGCTCCATAATGTCTATGAAATCCCACGGCCCAAACCGCGCTAACGCACTTTTGTGAAAGTGTTTGTTATTGCTTATGAAATTCAGAGGTTCTGTATGCAGATTGGTGAAGTTACAGCGCCCGCCGCCGGAAATACGGATTTTTTCGCCGGGCTTTTTAGCGTGGTCCAGTACCAGAACCGAACCACCTTTGCCGGCAATCGCCGCGCAGTACAATCCGGCAGCTCCGGCACCGATGATGATTGTTTTGAAATGCTCAGACCCGGCCATTTGACCGCCTGGTCTCAGCGAGGACGCCCGCCGGTCGGACGGGCACCCTGTCTGCCATCACATTGAAAACGACGTGCCGCAGCCGCAGGATGCGGTGGCATTGGGGTTTTCGACCACGAAGCGTGCGCCGATCAGCTCGTCGGTGAAATCAATCACCGCGTCAGTCAAAAATGGCAGGGAAACCTCGTCGACCACGACCCTTTCACCACCGCCATCCAGCACCAGATCGCCCTCGGCAGGGGTATCCAAAGTGATGTCATATTGAAACCCGGAACAACCGCCGCCATCGACCGCGACGCGCAGCGCTTTACCGTTTGCCGCGGCGCCAATTTCCGCCAGCCGCGCAAAAGCGCGTTCAGATACTTTCGGGGGCAGGGTCAGTTCCATCACATCTTTCCTTCTGTTCGCGTGGTGCAATATAAGGAATGTAGGGCAGGGCAACAAGAGTGGTGCGTCACTCAATACGCATCAGGAGAGGCAAAGATGAACGCCACATATGCAACAAATCCGGCGCGTATGCGCGGGCGGCTGTATCCTGAAGCTGAAAGTGCCTTTCGCACGCCCTTTCAGCGCGACCGTGACCGCATCATCCACGCTTCGGCCTTTCGCCGGTTAAAACACAAAACTCAGGTTTTTGTGGAGCATGAGGGCGACTATTACCGCACCCGTCTGACCCATTCCATCGAAGTGGCGCAGGTGGCGCGTACCATGGCCGGTGCACTGGGGCTGGACGAGCAGCTGACCGAGGCTGTGGCATTGGCGCATGATCTGGGCCATCCGCCATTTGGTCATACGGGCGAAGATGCACTGAACGACCTGATGGCGCCATATGGTGGCTTTGACCACAACGCTCAGGCACTGAAAATTGTCACGTCGCTGGAGCGTCACTATGCCGAATGGGACGGGCTGAACCTGACATGGGAAAGTCTGGAAGGCATCGCCAAGCATAATGGCCCGGTGACGGGTGATTTGCCTTTTGCTTTGGCAGAATATGACGCTTTGCATGATCTGGAGCTTGCGACCCATGCAGGTGGCGAGGCGCAGGTGGCAGCTTTAGCTGATGATATTGCTTACAATAACCACGACTTGCATGACGGCTTGCGCGCCGGTTTATTTGATGTGGAAGAGATTTGTGTGTTGCCAATTGTCGGTCCGGCCTTTGCGAAGGTTGACGCGAAATGGCCTGGGCTGGACCCGGTTCGTCGGCGCCACGAGGCGCTGCGTCAGGTGTTTGGCGCTATGGTTGAGGACGTGCTGGTTACATCGCGCCGCCTGTTGCAGGAGGTCAATCCCGGTTCGGTGGAAGACATCCGTCTGGCCGGGCGGCCCGTTATCCGGTTCTCCGATGGGCTCTGGGGGCAG
>CAZJYZ010000036.1:25109-33154 GCA_964550345.1 uncultured Aliiroseovarius sp.
CCGCGCGCCCTCGGTTGTCGAAAAACGCGACGAGGTGACGATTGTGGTCAAAGATCTCTTTGCCATGTTCCTGAGCAACCCGAATTTATTGCCTGACGCGTGGCGGGCCGATATTGCGCGCGCCGAGGGGGATACCGAGTTGGCCCGCCTTGTCACCGATTATATTGCCGGGATGACCGACCGCTTTGCCCTGACGGAACATGCGCGCCTGAAAGATGCGTGACCCTTGTCGAACGGGTACTGGTTTGCGGCTCTGGCAACCTGATAATACGTTGACCTCAAGCCCGCCCGTGCTAAACCCCCGAGGCATGAAAGAGAGAACAACATGAACCTGTTTGCCGATATTCGTTTGCTGGTGCTGGACCGCCTTGAGGCCATGGTCCTGGCAGGTCAGCTGCCTGAGGGGCTGTCCTTTAGTAATGTCACGGTTGAGCCGCCGCGCGACGCAGCGCACGGCGATATGGCGACCAATGCGGCCATGGTGCTGGCAAAACCTGCCGGGCTGAAACCACGCGACATTGCGGCTGCCCTTGCGGAACATCTGCAGGCGGACCAGCGTATTGCCAGCGCTGACGTGGCGGGACCGGGCTTTCTTAATCTGACGCTGGAAACTGGTATCTGGGCGGATCTTGTGGCGAATATCCTTGCCCAAAAGGATTATGGCCAAAGCAAAATGGGGCAGGGGCAGAAGGTCAACGTCGAATTTGTCTCGGCCAACCCCACCGGTCCGTTGCATGTGGGCCACACGCGTGGGGCGGTTTTTGGCGACGCGCTGGCCGCCCTTTTGAAATATTCCGGTCATGACGTGACGCGTGAATACTACATTAATGATGGCGGGGCACAGGTCGATGTGCTGGCGCGTTCGGTCTATGAGCGCTACCGCGAGGCGCTGGGTTTTGTGCCGGAGATTGTCGAGGGCTTGTATCCTGGTGATTACCTGGTGCCTGTGGGCAAGGCATTGGCGGATGAGATAGGCGACAAGTGGTTGGATCAGCCCGAAGCTGTCTGGCTGGCCGAGCTGCGCGCCTATGCAACCGAAGCGATGATGGTGATGATCCGCGAGGATCTTGCCAGTCTTGGCATCCATATGGATCATTTTTTCAGCGAAAAGTCCCTTTACGGTACCGGGCTGATCGAAGCGGCGATTGAAGATTTGCGCGGCAAGGATCTGATCTACAAAGGCACGCTGGAGCCGCCCAAAGGCAAGATGCCAGAGGATTGGGAGCCGCGCGAACAAACCTTGTTCCGCTCGACCGCGCATGGCGATGATGTGGACCGGCCGATCATGAAATCTGACGGTAACTGGACCTATTTTGCGCCCGACATTGCCTATCATTTTGATAAGGTTAACAGGGGCTTCGACCAGCTCATTGATATTTTTGGTGCCGACCATGGCGGCTATGTCAAACGTATGAAAGCAGCGGTTTCAGCGCTGTCGGACGGGCGGGTGCCGCTGGATATCAAGCTGACGCAACTAGTGCGGCTCTTTAAGGATGGCGAACCGTTCAAAATGTCGAAACGCGCCGGGAATTTTGTCACTCTGCGCGATGTAGTCGATCAGGTTGGGGCGGATGTTACACGTTTCGTCATGCTGACCCGCAAAAACGACGCGCCGCTGGATTTCGACTTTACCAAGGTGCTGGAGCAAAGCCGCGACAACCCGGTTTTTTATGTGCAATACGCCCATGCCCGGTTGCGCAGTGTTCAGCGCAAGGCCGAAGCAATGGGTATCACGACCGCCGCCGCGCCACTGATCACCGACAAGGCCGAGGTAACACTGGCCAAAAAGCTGGCTGAATGGCCGCGTCTGGTCGAAATTGCCGCCCGCCTGCATGAGCCGCATCGCGTGGCGTTCTATCTTTATGAACTGGCCTCTGATTTCCATGCTTTATGGCATGCTGGCAACGAAAACCCCGGCTTGCGCTTTTTGCAGGAGGATGACGCGGTTGCCACATCGGCAAAAATTGCCCTGCCTGGCGCCGTCGGCGTTGTACTTTCTGCAGGTCTTGATATTCTTGGGGTAACCCCTGCCGAGGAAATGCGCTGACAACAAGCGCAATCCGGCATTCGGGGAGTGAGGCAAGAGCAGATATCCGGTTCGGGCAGGCACCCGCTCCGGCGGAAAGGCAGGCATGGCACTGGCATTTGAGGCGGCAATAGACGCACCGGCAGGTGATCATATTACTTATGAGGCCGACGCCGCGCAGACAGAGTGGCAGGAGACAGCGGACATCCCGAACGGGGGTGGTTTTACCAGCCTTTTAGGCGCGGTGTTATCTCTGGCATTATTGGTAGGGCTTGGCGTCTGGGGTTACAGGCTGGCCGTGCGCGATGTTTCTGGCATTCCGGTTGTGCGCGCATTGGAAGGGCCTATGCGTATCCAGCCTGATGATCCTGGCGGCGAAAGCGCAGCCTATCAGGGATTTTCCGTTAATGCGGTGCAAGCCGATGGCGGCGCCGAAGCGCCGGCCGACAGGTTGGCACTGGCACCACGCAATGTTGGGCTGGCACCGGAAGATGCGCCAATTGTATCGGGGGCCGAGGTTTCGGCCCTGCCGGCAAGCGATGCCGCCGCGCCAGAAGTGCAGGTTGAACAGGATACGGTAGAAGCCCAAATGCTGGCCCTTGCCGACCAGCTTACCGAAGGGGTCGCACCCCTGAGCGGTGCAATAACTGACATTACACCGACTGCTGCTAACAGCGCTGCCTCAACGCAGGAAGCGGCAAACAATGCCGTCGCAGTGGCCCTTCTGGCGCCCGAGATCATCGCTGCCTCAACACCCGGGGTTAGCCGTTCACCGCACCCGGTTTATCGCCCCGAAGGCCTTGTCGCAACAGACGCAATAATAGCCGATGTGGCACCTGCGCCTGTTTCTGCCACTGGTTCAACTGTGCAAGAGATGGCAGCAGCCGATATCCCGGTCGGCACACGTCTGGTACAGCTTGGCGCATTCGACAGCGAAGAAATTGCTCGCGGGGAATGGGACCGGCTGATGGTCCGGTTCGAAGACTACCTGTCTGAAAAGGTCCGGGTGATTGAGCAGGCAAGCTCGGGCGGTAAGACGTTTTATCGCCTGCGCGCACTGGGTTTTGACGACCTGAGCGATGCGCGCCGCTTCTGTGCTGCCCTGATGACCGGGCAGGCGGCCTGCATTCCGGTTATGACCCGCTGAACATGGCCGGGCAGGGTGCGTATATCTTCGGCTGTGCCGGTCCCGCTTTGTCCCGGTCCGATACCGCCTTCATGCGCGAGGCTGACCCTTGGGGTTTCATCCTTTTTGCCCGCAATGTTGAAGACCCGGCGCAACTTTCGGCGCTTACGAATGATTTGCGGGCAGCTGTGGGCCGCGATGCGCCGGTATTCATAGACCAGGAAGGTGGGCGTGTGGCGCGCCTGACCCCGCCCCATTGGCGTGACTGGTTGCCGCCGCTCGAACAGGTCAGGCTGAACGAAAAAGGGGCGGTCCGGGCGATGTATTTGCGATACCGCCTGATCGCCGATGAACTGCGCGCAGTTGGTATCGACGGCAATTGCGCCCCGGTGACCGATATTGCCTGCGCCGACACGCATGCAATCCTTAAAAACCGCTGTTACGGCGAAGATGTGGTGCGTGTGTCGGAGATTGCTGGCACGGTAGCACAGGGTCTGTTGGATGGCGGTGTGCTGCCCGTTGTCAAACACATGCCCGGCCTTGGACGTGCCGATCTTGACAGCCATGCAGAGTTACCGCGGATCAAGGATAAGTATAAGACCCTGCGCTGGTCTGATTTCATGGCCTTTGAACCGCTGGCTGAACTACCACTGGCCATGACCGCACATGTGGTTTTTGAGGACATCGACCCGCACCACCCTGCCACGCAATCACCCGAAATCATTTCATTGATCCGGGGGGAGCTTGGCTTTCAAGGGCTGTTGATGAGCGATGACATCTCGATGTCTGCACTTGAGGGCCCGCTGGAAACACGCAGCCGGGCGGCCTTGCAGGCGGGTTGTGACATGATCCTGCATTGCAACGGCGACCTTGCCGATATGGAGGAAGTCGCAAAAGCAGCTGGTGGATTGTCCGAAACAGCGCAAACAAGGGCCGATCAGGCAGTGGGCTGGCGTACTACCCCCGTAGCCATTGACATTCCCGCTGCCGAAGCCGAATTTCACGCCCTGATGACCGGACAGGTAACCGGCGAGATTTCGGGGCAGGCGGCGGATGGCTGAGGACGAATTTCAAAGCGATGTAATTTCGGTCAGCGAAAGGCTGGCGGCCGAAGCATTGATCGTCGACGTTGATGGCTACGAAGGTCCTCTGGATCTTCTGTTAACGCTCAGCCGGACGCAAAAGGTCGACCTGCGCAAAATCTCGGTTCTGGATCTGGCCGAGCAATATCTGGGATTTATCGATAAAGCACGCAGCTTGCGCATTGAACTGGCGGCGGATTATCTGGTGATGGCGGCCTGGCTAGCGTTTCTGAAATCCCGCCTGTTACTTCCGCCCGAACCCGGCGAAGAGGGGCCATCGGGCGAAGAACTGGCGGCCCATCTGGCCTTTCAGCTGGAGCGGCTTGCCGCCATGCGTGACGTCGCTGCCCGCCTGATGGCACGGGACCAGAAGGGGCGCGACTTTTTCATGCGTGGCGTGCCCGAAGATGTCAGCCGCCGCAAACGTGTTACCTATGACGCCAGCCTGATGGACCTGATGCAGGGCTATGCACGCATTCGCACCAAAGACGAGTTTCGCCCCTTCATCATGGACCGTGATGCGGTGATGACCCTGGAACAGGCACTGGACCGCCTGCGCGGGCTGATCGGCTATGCAGGCGAGTGGACCGACCTGACCTCGTACCTGCCGGACGGCTGGGAAGTGGACCCTGCGCGTCGGCGCAGCGCCACCGCCGCTAATTTTGCAGCCTCTCTGGAACTGGTCAAAACCGGTTCGATTGAAATAAGGCAGGGCGAAAGTTTTGCCCCCATTCAGATACGGAAAACCGGTGATGGTTGACGAGATGGAAGATGAAGAAAGCCTGTTCGAAGCCCCGCCAATGGGTGAGCAGGAACGTATGGTCGAGGCGATCCTGTTCGCCTCTGCCGAGCCGGTAACGCTGGCGGATATGGCCGCGCGCATGCCCCATGGCTCGGACCCTGCCGAGGCGCTTGTATACCTCAAGAAACGCTATGAGGGGCGTGGTGTTCAGGTTCAAAAGGTGGGGGACGCTTGGGCCATCCGAACGGCGTCAGACCTTGGTTTTCTCATGCAAAAAGAAACGGTTGAGACCCGTAAACTCAGCCGCGCCGCTGTCGAAACCCTTGCCATCACCGCCTATCATCAGCCCGTGACCCGCGCCGAGATAGAAGAGATTCGCGGCGTTTCCGTATCGCGTGGCACGGTTGATCTTTTAATCGAGATGGGCTGGATCCGCTTTGGCCGCCGTCGTATGACGCCGGGCAGGCCGGTGACTTTCGTGGTAACGCAGGAATTTCTGGATCATTTTGGACTGGAAAGCGCCCGTGACCTACCGGGTCTGAAAGAACTGCGCGCTGCAGGCCTGTTGGAAAGTCGCCCGCCACCGGGCCAGATGCCGGGGCCAGACAGCGAAGAAGAGGATGAAAGCGAAGAGGGGCAGTCGGAACTGTTTGAGGACTGACAGACACAGTTTTTGCCCTGAAAACGCCACTATGTTGCACTAAGCTGGCGTGAGAGCAGAAAGCAAAAGGGGGCGCAGATGAACGCCAACCAGATTATTAACATGGTCCTGCGCATGTTCATGCGTAAAGCCGTAAATCAGGGCATCAACATGGCTGCGCGCCGTGGTCAGAACCCTACCGAGATGACGCCCGAAGAACGCAAGCAGGCGCGTCAGGCCCGTCAGGCCGCTAAACGTGCCCGTCAGGCAGCTAAAATGATGCGGCGGATGTGATCAGTCTGGCCCGCCCTAAAGGCATGCCTCTCACCACCATCGTAACGGGCGTTGTTCCCCTTTTCCTCTTGCCGGAAATATCCTCGCCGAAGGCATGAAATCTCTTTGAATCCCGGCTCAAAAGCAGTGTCCGGCTAAGCTGAATTGCTGCGGGAAAGCCTTATACAGGCTTGAAATGTTTTGATAATTTCAGACCCTGACCTTGATAATTCGAGGCGATGTCCGTGCCGTAAAGCTGCTCGGGCACTTCGCGCATACGCTCATACACCAGCCGTCCAACACGTTGTCCATGTTCCAGCACAAAGGGCGCTTCGTGGCAGCGCACTTCCAGCACCCCGCGTGAGCCCGCGCCGCCAGCACCATCATGGCCAAAACCGGGGTCAAAAAATCCCGCATAATGCACCCGAAACTCACCCACCATGGCCAGATAGGGGGCCATTTCGGCGGCGCAATCGGGCGGAATATGCACCGCCTCGCGGCTGACAAGGATATAAAAGGCACCGGGGTCTAGGATCAGGCGGCCTTCGCTGGTGTGCAGAGGCTCCCAATACTCCGCCGGGTCGTAATATCCGATCCGTCCAAGGTCGATCACGCCCGTATGGGGCTTGGCGCGGTAGCCGATCAGGTCGCCTTTGCGTGGGCGTAGATCGACCGAAAACCCCAGACCCTGATCAATATGTGCGTCCCCGTCCACCAACCGGTCTTTGACGTGGCGCGCGCGCAATTCATCATCTGACAACAGGGCCTGTCCGGCGCGAAACCTGATCTGGTTCAGGCGCATGCCGGGGCGTACCAGCACCGAAAACGAGCGCGGGCAGATCTCGGCGTATAGTGGGCCATGATAGCCCGGCGCGATGCGGTCAAACTCAACCCCGCCATCTGTGACGGCGCGGGTCAGCAGGTCCAGACGCCCGGTCGAGCTTTTGGCATTCGCCACCGCCTGCACCCCTTGGGGAAGCGCCAGACTTTCCATCAGTGGCACCACATAAACGGCGCCCTTTTCCAGCACCGCACCACCCTTGAGGTCGATACGGTGCATCTCAAACTCAGACAGGCGTTCGGAAACCGGCGTGTCTTCGCCGGCCAGAAAGGATGCGCGTACACGGTAAGCAATATCGCCCAGCCGCAAGTCAAGAGACGCAGGCTGGATCTGATCGGGAATGATTTCGGGCGTACCTTTGATCAGCCCCTCCGCCACCATTTCGGCGATGCTCTGACTTGACAGAACCCCCATGCCGGTCTTTTCGCCTTTACTCATGCCACCCCCCTGCGCCTAATACACAAATGCCCGCGCCATTCGCACGGGCATTTGGTGATATGGTCGGGCTAGCAGGGTTCGAACCTGCGACCTTCCGTCCCCCAGACGGACGCGCTACCAGACTGCGCCATAGCCCGACATCCGCCTCTACATAGTGATTTTGTTGCCCGTGGCAAGCTGGAAAAATCAATGTACGGATCAAAGCTGTTTATGCCTGATGTCTTTCGCGGGTCATTCGCTTTTTCAGTGCTGACAGGCGGGCAGTCAGATCTGTGATTTCCTCTGTGTTTTGGGCAGGGCCTTGTCCCCGGTCGCGTGCGGCGCGCAGGGACGTAAGAATACTGGTGTTTGTTGAAGTAACATCACCCTCATCCTCCGAGGGATCTTCGGGGATGTGCGAGATATCCAGTGCAGTTGCAGGCGCTGGTGCACCGGGGGCTTCTGCCATTGGTTCGGGTTCGATGGGCGTTACTTCCGTCGCGACCTGCTCAGCCGTTTCCGGTTCAACATGTTGTGGAGCGGTGGTTTCTGCTTCGGCAGGCTCAGCCGCTACGGGATCAGCCAGATCAGGCTGCGGTGACACAGGTTCGCCCCATGTCGAATCTACAGGCGCCGTCTCGCTCAAACTGTCTGACGAGACATCCTGAACAGGCTGCACTACCTGCCCGTGTTCCGCTTGCGGAGCAGGCTCTGGCTGTTCAGCCGGTGGCGTTTCAACCGGTATCTCCTGAGGCATTTCCTCGGGCGTAATTGGCGGAGCTTCGACCGGCAATGGCTGTATCTCGTCCGGCGCTGCAGGAACCTCTTCCGGCTCGGATGGGATCTCTTCCGGTGTATCAGGTACTTCGGGCGCCTGGGCCTCTGTATCCTTCAGCAG
>CAZJYZ010000037.1:0-32158 GCA_964550345.1 uncultured Aliiroseovarius sp.
TTCAACTGGCCCACCCTCAGCAATGTGCCCGACATGATCGAAGCGCTTGCCGAAGTTCGCATGCACGCAATCCAGACCTCGGGCGCCACGATCCGCAATGTGAGCGCCGACCCGTTTGCAGGCGCTGCCGCCGATGAGGTGGAAGACCCGCGGCCGACCGCCGAGCTCTTGCGCCAATGGTCCACCGACCACCCGGAATTCCAGTTCCTGCCGCGCAAATTCAAGATCGCTGTCACCGGGACATCGGATGACCGTGCGGTGACCAAGGCGCATGACATCGGTATCCGCATCGTCAAAAACCTTGACGGTGAGATCGGCTATCGGATCCTGATCGGCGGTGGTCTTGGGCGTACGCCGATGCTGGGCCATGTGCTGTGCGAATTCCTGCCGCGCGCAGATCTCTTGCCCTATCTCGAAGCCATCGTCAGCACCTACAATCTGCTGGGCCGGCGCGACAACAAATACAAGGCACGGATAAAAATCACAGTTTTCGAACACGGGCTGGACAAGATCCGCGATCTCGTCGAGGCGCGCTTTGCGCTGCTGCAACCATCGTTTTCGGGGATCGATCAGGAACATTTCGCCCGGATAGCGGCGAGCTTTGCGCCGCCGGTATTCAAAACTACGTCAATCGATATTTTCGAGGATGCTCGGCGCGTTGATCCGGTGTTTCGCGCCTGGACCGACACCAACCTGTCAGCGCACAAGGCGAACGGCTACGCGATTGTCACGATTTCGCTCAAGGCCCATGGCGAGACCCCAGGCGATGCAAACTCTGACCAGATGCGCCTGATCGCGGATCTTGCCGAACGCTTCGGCCATGGCGATATCCGCACCAGCCATGAGCAGAACATCATCCTGCCGCACGTGCCCAAATCCGACCTTCCAGCGCTGCACGCGGCGTTGAAACCGGCGGGGCTCGCCATTGCCAATGCCGGTTTGATCTCAGACATCATCTCCTGCCCGGGCATGGATTACTGCTCGCTGGCCACGGCGCGCTCGATCCCGATCGCGCAAGAGATCGCCAACCGTTTCAAAGCGCTCGATCTTGAGCAAGAAATCGGGCCGATCAAGGTGAAAATATCAGGCTGCATCAACGCCTGTGGCCACCACCATCTGGGTCATATCGGCATTCTCGGCCTCGACCGCGCGGGGGTCGAGAACTATCAGATCACCCTCGGGGGCGATGCCGGCCCAGAGGCCGCAATCGGCACTCGCGCCGGCCCCGGCTTTGCCTATGACCAGATCGTCCCGGCCATCGAACGGCTGATACAGGCCTATCTCGAGACTCGGGAAGGTGCCTCGGAAAGCTTTTTCGAAACCATCAAACGTGCCGGGCCTGCCCCCTTCAAGCAGGCGCTCTACCCGGAGGCACAATCCCATGTCGCGTGATACCCAGACCCTGTCCTTGGAGGCTTATGTCACCCAGTTAAACGAAAGGTTCCGGTCGCGCCCCGCCTGTGCCGTGCTGGTCCATGCAATCAATAATGACCGCATCGGTCCGGTTGCCCTGGCCTCAAGCTTTGGTGCAGATTCTGTCGTACTGATCCATATGGTGGCGCAGCTCGACCGCAACGTGCCGGTGCTGTTTCTCGACACCCGCATGCTGTTTCAGGAAACGCTGAAATACCAACGCGCGGTGGCCGCCGATATGGGGCTGAACGATATCCGTGTGGTACGCCCCGACAACGAACAGCTCATGGCCCGTGACACAGATCATATCTTGCACCAAACCGACCAGCAGGCGTGCTGTAACTTGCGCAAGATTGAGCCTTTGACCCGCGTGCTTGCTCCGTTTGGGGGATGGATCACCGGACGCAAACGGTTTCAGGGGGAGCGTCGCGCCGCACTCGAGCATTTCGAAGTCCAGGACGGGCGGGTCAAGGTTAATCCGCTGGCGCAATGGCGCCCGGAAGAGCTGCGCACATATATGTTGGAAAACCATTTGCCACCGCATCCGCTGCAAGAAAAAGGTTATAGCTCGATCGGTTGCGCGCCTTGCACGACGCCGACCCATTATGGCGAAAACAGCCGCGCTGGACGCTGGCGTGACACGCAAAAGGCCGAATGCGGGATCCACTTTGAAGACGGTAAAACCGTACGGGAAAGGACAAAGACATGAGTGTTATCGCGATAGATGCCGGTTTTGTCCCCGATGATTGCCAGGTGGGATTTGCTGACCTTGAAACTGTTTTGGCGGATACTTCGGAGCAGGATGTGGCGCTTGATCTGGCCGCTGAAACCACGCTCGAAGATCTGGCCCGCCTGGGACCGGATTTCGACAGGATTTCGCTCATTCGCATTCGATTTACCAATTTCGCCGATGGGCGCGGGTTCACCCTGGCGCGGCAACTGAGACTCACGGGATACCGCGGACGGCTGCGAGCAAGCGGGCATCTTATCGCCGACCAGTACGCGATGGTGCGGCGCAGCGGGTTTGACGAGGTCGAGATCGGTGCCGCGCTGGCCGTTCGTCAGCCACAAGAGCAGTGGCGCGCCAGGTCCGCCTGGCAAGCCAACCACTACCAGACCCACCTCGGCATGCGCGAGGTTGGGGCAGCGGAAGGTATGACTGAAGATGAATGATCAACGCCCACCCCACACTATTGGGGCCAAACCCGCCAGAATTTTTCCCGATACCCAGACAGTGACGCAGGTCACGCACTGGACCGACCGTTTGTTTTCGTTCCAGGTGTCGCGCCCCTCATCCTTGCGGTTTCGCTCAGGCGAATTTGTGATGATCGGCCTAATGGGCGAGAACGGCAAACCCCTGTTGCGCGCCTATTCCATCGCCAGCCCGTCCTGGGACGACGAGCTTGAGTTTTACTCAATCAAAGTGCCCGATGGCCCCCTAACCTCGCGCCTGCAACATATCAAGGCAGGCGATGAGATTATCCTGCGCCCCAAGCCAGTCGGCACCCTGGTGCATGACGCGCTTTTGCCTGGCAAGAGGCTGTGGTTTTTCGCCACTGGCACCGGGATAGCGCCTTTCGCGTCGCTCCTGCGCGACCCGCAGACCTTTCACGATTATGACGAGGTCATCTTCACCCATACCTGCCGCGAAGTGGGCGAGCTAACCTATGGGCGCGAGCTAATCGAGGCAATCCGCCAGGACGAAATGCTGGCCGAGTTCATCGGCGAGGGCTTTCACGAAAGCCTGCGCTATTACCCGACCACAACGCGCGAAGAGAGCGCCAAGATGGGACGGATCACCGATCTGATGCGCTCGGGCGTTGCGTTTGAGGATCTCGGCGTGCCGGTGATCAACCCCGAAACCGACCGCGCCATGGTCTGCGGCAACCTGGCCTTTAACCTGGAACTCAAGGAAATTCTTGAGAAATACGGGTTGGAAGAAGGCGCCAATTCCGATCCTAAAACCTATGTAGTCGAAAAGGCGTTTCTGGATTGATGCTGTGTGCCGAGCGCAGGTATCGATAGGGGCGGATTCTCCGCCGTGTGTACCAAATGACGGCTATATGCAGATTAAGCACCTCTATGCCAACTAGTGCGTATGAAAAAGGGCTCTGAGCCGACTTTTGGTGGTGCAGAACACTCTGCCAATTTGGGCGTTCTGAATGTCGGGTTATAACGCCTCGCCATTGGGGTTTTGCACATGCAGCTAATTCACACTTTCCGCCCTTTTCTATCAGGTTTTGCGCATATGCTGCGGTGCGGATAAAGATCAGCTTTAAGCAGATCCCGCTTTTCTCGCTAGCCTCGTAAATCTCGTGCCTAGCTTAAAAGCAGTCACTTGTTACGGCCAACGCGTATGTCAGAAGTGCCGTTTTGCTCACAACAGGCTTTCAACCGGGCCTGCGGTTCATACAGGGCCGCGCGCTAGTCTTAGGGTGGGAGGAGCTGAAGATGCCAGTGAAGGCTCCTTACAAGCGCACTAGCGTGTAAATATTGATTGGAATGTAAAAAAAACAACACCAGCCCTGTCATCTTGAACCAGAAGCCCCTCTTATGAATTTCTCCTATTACCCTTTGGTTTTTGAAGGCAGGCACCGCAACACAATTGGGGGATATTTTGGGGGATAAAATATATAGCAATCCCATCAACTATTTGATTTTATAGTATCTTCGGAAATATCTTGGTGCGGTCGGCGGGACTCGAACCCGCACGGGTGTTACCCCACAGCGACCTCAACGCTGCGCGTCTACCAATTCCGCCACGACCGCATGCCCTTGGCTTGGTGAGCCGCTACATAACGAAGCCACTGGTTGATGTGAAGGGGAAATCTGCAAAATTCAGACTTTCCCGTGCCAACCTGTCACCAACGGTTACCAAGGCGTGCAGTGGGAGGTGTAAAGACACCGGTAAGCAACGATTTGTTCATGCCCTGACCGTGCTACCTCCCGTGCGCCAGGCCTGCCAAATCACGCAGTATTGTTCACCAGACAATTGTCCAGCCGGCCTTTATGAAGCAAACTGGCAGAATGGAGATGGAAAACCTCACCCCGGTCCGGATAGACATCGTTTCCGACATCATGTGCCCGTGGTGTGTGGTCGGATTTCACCAACTGACGCGGGCGCTGGAAAAATCCGGCGTCAGCGCCGATATCCACTGGCATCCGTTTGAGTTGAATCCCACTATGTCTGCCTCAGGGCAGAATTTGCGTGAACACCTTATGCAAAAATACGGCACAACGTTGGAGGACAGCGTTAAAACGCGCGAGAATATAACCTCGCTTGGGGCTGATCTGGGCTTTACCTTTGATTTTCGCGAAGACATGCGCATGGTAAACTCGTTTAAGGCACATCAACTGGTTGAATGGGCAGACGAACAGGGCGCGCAACACAAGATGGTGCTTGGATTGTTCAGGGCGCATTTCAGTGAAGGGCAGGATGTATCTGATGTCGAAATACTCGGCGATATTGCCGCCAAGGCAGGGTTGGAGCGAAGCCGCGCGCAAAAGGCACTGAGAAACGGTGCCTATGCTGAAACGGTGCGTACCATGCAAAACTTTTGGATTGAGCGCGGGATTACCGGGGTTCCGGCGATGATATTCCAGTCCAGACACCTTCTGGTCGGCGCACGTGGGGTTGACGGCTATAAGGAAATGCTACGGCAAATTTCCGGCACTGTTGCCTGACATCGCGGCGGGTTTGTATGTCCCGGTAGGGTTTTTGTGGGCGGATGTTAGCCGTAGCCGCTTCGCCCCTTCCCGATGGACAAAAAAGGGCGTTTTCTTACCTCAGCGCTAGCGGTGCGAAACGCCCCTAGTTTCCAGTATTGAACAATGGCAGAGCCAACTGGCCCGCGCCACCACCAAGCGCATGAGCCGCGTTATAGACCACATCGACACGCTCGGGGTTGTTCGGTTCAAACACGGCAGGCGCCCCTTGTTCCAGCGCGTCAAACGCTATCTGATACCAGCCAGTTGCCGCGTCCGGCAATGCAGGGATACCGAAGCCCAACGCCAGATGGTCCGCCACCAATTCACCGTATGGCCGGTTGCCCAAAGCTGTCAGCAACAGCGCCGAACCAAGGGCCACCGCGTCATCATCGGTGCGGTAGCCAACGGCCAAACAGATTTTGGCCGTCCCCACCAGATCGGTTGGGGACATGCCGGTGCTTTGCACGAATGCACCAACATCCGACAGCACCGCATCAACCGGTTTGGCCGCCACTGAACCCACATAATCCGCCATAGCCGGACCAAACTGGGCGCATTGTGCTTCGATCTGTTGCGGGGTTGCCCCCTGCACTGAAGCGATCAGGGCATTACCCTGCCGGGCGGCCGCGTCGCGGGCCAGACAAAACTGCTGGCCCAGTACGGTTGCCGGATCTGTTTGACCGGACCCTCCGCCAAGAGTGCCCACCCCTGCCTGAACGTTTTGGGAGCAATAAAGGGAAAGCGAAGGCCCCTGCCCTGCGCCAAAGAAGCTGGGCAATCCTGTTGATTGTTCGCCACCGCCCTGTGGTTCGGCCACTTGCAGGGTGCCGTTCATTTCGTCACGGAAATGGTACAGCAAAGCGCGTGTGCCCTCGTGACTTTGGCTGATAACCTGGTTGATGACAGGCCCACCAAGCTGGGCGCGCTGGTAAGACGAAATCAGAAAGTCCTGCTCATACTCGGTCAGATTGCCGGTGGCCTCAAAGCCCATATAGGTTTGGTAGTTTGAGATTGCGGCGCGCGATTTCTGCCCCAGTTGACCATCCACCACCCCAGCCGGAAACCCGAAGTAGTTCAGGGATGTCTGAATATCCTTGCCTTCCTGCGTGCTTGGAATGCCACGGTAAACTCTGTTGTCCCGGTTGTTCTGGGATAGCCCCGCGCCCAGAATACCACCGATGATCAGCCCGGGTATGAACTCGTTACCCGACACTGCCGGTTTCGCTCCGACTACGAGCGAAAGAGTAAGGGCGGTCATCAGGCTTTTTTTGATCAACATTCGATGTACCTTTCTATATGTATAAGAATGAAATAACGCCAAAACGAACAAAATACGGCCTCACCCTAGAACCACTGAAAATGGAATGCCCGCATGGAATGGATCACCTCTGATGGTCTGACGGATTACTTGGAAGCCGAGACCTTCATGGAAACACGCGCCGGTGCCATTGCCCGTGGGGAGGCGGATGAACTGATATGGCTGGTGGAGCATCCGCCGCTTTATACTGCCGGAACCTCGGCCAAGCCTGCCGATCTGGTGGACCCTGATCGGTTCCCGGTCTTCCCGTCGAAACGCGGCGGGCAATATACCTATCACGGACCGGGGCAGCGGGTGGCCTATGTAATGCTGGATGTGGGCAGGCGCGGGCGTGATGTGCGTGCCTTTGTGCGCAAGCTGGAAGCGTGGATCATCGCCACTCTGGCCGAGTTCAATGTCACCGGTGAGGTCCGCGATGGGCGCGTCGGCGTTTGGGTGACCCGCCCCAACCTGCCCTTGAATACAGACGGCAGCCTGCACGAAGACAAGATCGCCGCCATTGGCATCCGATTGCGCAAATGGGTCAGTTTCCACGGCATCTCGATCAACGTGGAACCCGATCTTGAACATTTCTCGGGTATTGTGCCTTGCGGCATCAATGACCACGGCGTCACCTCATTGGTCGACCTCGGCCTGCCCGTGACCCTGGGGGATGTGGATCAGGCGCTGAAAAAAACTTTTTCAAAGGTCTTCACCTGAAACCACCAGTTTCCCGATAGCTTGACACACCGTTAATTAGTGACTACTCACTAATTGAAACAACAGGGAGAAAATCATGAAAAGCGCAAAATTCGCATGGGCGATCGCTGCCATATTGGCCATCATCGTAGGAGCTATGTCCTATCTGTTCATTATTCGTGGCTCGACACTTGAGGCAAATGACGGCCGTACCGCCATATTGCTCAGTGTTGGGGAACGTGATCACGTGCTTGGGGAAATGCGCGGGCTGCTGGAAGCCGTGCAGGGTATCACCGAAGGCATCATAGCCGAGGATTACGCCAGCATCGCCGAAGAAGCTACTGCGGTTGGCATGATCCTGACACGCACCGAAGACCCGGCCATGCTTGCAAAGCTGCCGATTGAATTCAAAACCAACGGTTTTGCTGCGCACAGCGCTTTCGACGAGCTGGCGCAGAACGCTCTTGAATTTGAGGATGCCGACATGGTTCTGGAGGAATTGTCGGTGATCCTATCCGCCTGCACAGCCTGCCATGCCGGTTACCGGATCGGGCTCGAGGATAGCTAATCCACAGCAAACAATACTGCAACATTGCAAGCTGGGCACAGCCCGGCTTGTACTGTTCAGTAAGTTGAAATTAGGCGATATTTTTTATTCGCTCGCACATATGTGATCAGAATTTTGCCCACCACATACTGCCGCGACAAATCTTCTCTCGCATACCTGCGCGAAATTGGTAATATCGCCGCCAGAGGAATCCTACCAAACGGAGATAGTATGAAACGAATTCTACTGACCATGGCGGCCAGCCTGATTGCAACAAGCGCGGCTTTCGCTGACGATGACGGTGACATTGTTAAAGGTGAAAAAGACTTCAAAAAGTGTAAAGCCTGCCACGCCATCATAGACGACGAAGGTGAAGTGATTTTCAAAGGCGGCAAAACCGGCCCGAACCTGTGGGGTGTCGTCGGACGTCAGGCTGGTACGGTTGAAGGTTTCCGCTATGGCGCTGACCTTGTAGCAGCGGGCGAAGCTGGTCTTGTCTGGGATATCGAACAGCTGGTCACCTATGTCGCAGACCCGAAAGGTTTCCTGCGCACCTATCTTGACGACAACACAGCAAAGTCCAAGATGACTTTCAAACTGAAGAACGGCCTTAACGTTGCCGCGTTCCTTGCGGAAAACGGTCCTGAAGAGGGTGAAGACGAATCCTAAGAAGGCCACCGCCTGACCCTTCAGGCATATGATTGTAAAAGCCCCACCCGGAAACACCGGTGTGGGGCTTTTTTTAAATGTTTCTAATTGCCCCTAAGCTTCAGTCGCTTTAGAGAAGGTTTAACCTGTGCGGGGCAACCTGCAGAGCACAGGATAATTAAACCTTAGGGAGGTCCATATGGCAGACGCAGCCATCCACGACCATGAACACGCGGATAACAGAGGTTTCTTTACACGCTGGTTCATGTCCACAAACCACAAGGATATCGGCATCCTTTACCTGTTCGTAGCAGGTATCGTCGGATTCATCTCGGTTTGTTTCACCATCTACATGCGCCTCGAGCTCATGGAGCCGGGGGTGCAGTATATGTGCCTCGAGGGTGCACGTTTTGTGGCAGATGCCACGGCGACCTGTACACCAAACGGCCATTTGTGGAATGTTCTGATCACCTACCACGGCGTCCTGATGATGTTCTTCGTAGTCATTCCGGCGCTTTTCGGTGGTTTTGGTAACTATTTCATGCCCTTACAGATTGGCGCGCCGGATATGGCCTTCCCGCGTATGAACAATCTGAGCTTTTGGATGTTTGTTGCCGGTGTGTCACTTGGCGTTGCCTCTCTGCTGAGCCCCGGCGGGAATGACCAACTTGGTTCCGGTGTTGGCTGGGTGCTTTACCCGCCGCTATCGACAACCGAAGGCGGTTATTCGATGGATTTGGCGATCTTCGCCGTACACATGTCGGGTGCCAGCTCGATCCTTGGCGCCATCAACATGATCACGACCTTCCTGAACATGCGCGCACCGGGGATGACTATCTTCAAAGTACCGCTGTTTGCCTGGTCGATCTTTGTCACCGCATGGCTGATTCTTCTCAGCCTGCCGGTTCTGGCAGGCGCCATCACCATGTTGCTGGTTGACCGTAACTTCGGTGGTACCTTCTTTGACCCATCCGGTGGCGGCGACCCGGTTCTCTACCAACACATCCTGTGGTTCTTTGGCCATCCGGAAGTGTATATCGTGATCCTGCCCGGCTTTGGTATTGCCAGCCACGTCTTTGCCACTTTCGCGCGCAAGCCGGTCTTTGGCTATCTGCCAATGGTCTGGGCGCTGATCGGCATCGGTTTCCTTGGCTTCATCGTCTGGGCGCACCATATGTACACGGTTGGCATGAGCCTGACCCAGCAAAGCTACTTCATGCTGGCGACCATGGTGATCGCGGTGCCCACGGGCATCAAGATCTTCAGCTGGATCGCAACGATCTGGGGCGGCTCGATCGAGTTCAAGGCACCGATGCTGTTCTCACTCGGCTTCCTCGCCCTCTTCACTTTGGGTGGCGTCACTGGCGTTGTACTCAGCCAAGCGGGTATCGACCGGGTTTACCATGACACCTACTACGTGGTGGCACACTTCCATTACACCATGTCGATGGGGGCGGCTTTCCTGATCTTCTCGGGCGTCTATTTCTGGATCGGCAAGATGTCGGGGCGGCAATATCCTGAGTTTGCGGCCAAGCTGCATTTCTGGATGTTCTTCATCGGTGTCAACGTCACCTTCTTCCCGCAGCACTTCCTAGGTCGTCAGGGCATGCCGCGCCGGTATATCGACTATCCGGAAGCTTTCTCGTACTGGAATGAAATCTCTTCCTACGGTGCTTTCCTGTCGTTTGCGTCCTTCCTCTTGTTCATCGGCATCATCGCCTACACGCTTCTGGCGGGTAAACGGGTGTCCGAGCCGAACTACTGGAACGAATATGCCGACACGCTGGAATGGACCCTGCCCACGCCGCCGCCCGAACATACGTTCGAGCAGCTGCCAAAGCGCGAGGATTGGGACAAAGGGCCAGCGCATTAGCGCGGCACGCTAAAACCCATGCCCTATGAATGGGACATAGAACCAAAGGAGGCCCCGGCAACGTCCGGGGCCTTCTCTTATGCGGCGGGGGATGCACCCTTCGCACGGCTGCACCTGTGGCCGCACCGCTCCCTGCCCCGGCGCGGCTTTGCCGCCACCATCGCAGGCGCCTTCCTGCTCCTGCTAATCCCGCTCTTCCCCCTGATCGGCTCGGTCCTGCTCTGGGGCCTCTTGCCCTTCGCCATGGGGGCACTGGGGTTGCTGTGGTATTTCATCGAAAAAAGCTACCGCGACGGCGAAATCCTCGAAGAGCTTTCCATCTGGCACGACCATATCCACCTGACCCGAACAGGCCCACAGAACCGCTTTCAGGAATGGCAGGCCAACCCCTATTGGGTGACGCTGAAACTGCATGAAACCGGCGGCCCGGTTCCCCAATACCTAACCCTCAAAGGCTGCGGTAAAGATAAAGAACGGATTGTGGAACTCGGCGCCTTCCTCAGCGAGGACGAACGCCCGAAACTATACCGCCTGCTGCTGCCGGTACTGGCGCGGAGTAAGTCTGCGCATTAAGGGCAGGACTACGACGCAGGCCTGCTCACCCTCAATGCCCGCTACATGGACCCCGAACTAGGCGTGTTCACCCAACCTTCAGGCACAGGGCATTCCATGGGTGGCGGACTGATCCTAGCAGGTGCTGGGTCCGTAAGCAGCTTAAAGGGTGGTGACTACATCGTATTCCATTCCATGGGATATGTGGGACGCAAACCCGAGGGTTTCACTCACATCGTCTCTACGACCCCCGAAGAAATTCCAGCAGGCTCATATTCTGGATACCCTGAGCGAAATATTGAAATTATGAAAATTGTCGACCCCTTGACGCAAAGTCCTGCTGGTCTGCGCAGAAACATTGTACGCTTGGATATATCCGGCGTATTAAACCCTGGCACGAAGACCAATGTCAGGTGGAACTATAGTATGAAGGAGTTTTTGGCAGCTATAGGAGTTGGGCAATGAAAATCTCTGCCAAGCAGGGTGCAATAACATTTATCGCTATCTTACTCATTGGAACTCTTGGCGTCCTATACACTGCCTCCCGTGTGATTATCTTTACCAATCATTTCAGCACATACATCGAGGTTTCACGAACGGAAAGGGAAGTATCGGTTAACGATATCTATATCACGCTGAACCGAATGGAGGAGGTTCGTACGCACCCGGGCGATTGTCCAAACCGCCTAGGTGATTGTTGGTCTGTAGGTGGTAACATAACATTGCCTGGCGATCCCTCTTCGCATGGGCCCATCAGATTCAGGATTTCTACAGGGGAGACGACAGGCGTTTGGAGCCCAACATCGAGCCCCGCACGTCACGATGCCTTTGTTGAATCGGTCATCAAGGCGTTTCAGGACGAGGGCTATGTCGTGGGAAAACCAGAAAATTAGGGAGTATCGCTAAGAAAGCGCAGCAGTTTTCATTCCTGACCAGCTCGGATCAGCGGGTGAGCGGCGTCTTGTGCAACAGGCCACACCGCCTGCCCAACAAGCCAATCAGAAACATGTGTGCCGCAGGCACTCAATTTGAGTGCGGTTTGTTCAGAGCCTATCCCAGCCGGTCTCGCACCAGCGGTCCTACCCGGCCGAAATCCATCTGGCCGGTATATTTGCCTTTTAGCGCGCCCATGACCTTGCCCATGTCGCGGATGCTTTCGGCTTTGGTGCCGGAAATCGCGGCATCAATAGCGGCCAGTGTCTCTTCTTCGCTAAGCTGGCGGGGCAGGAAATCTTCAATCACCAGAATCTCGGCGCGTTCCTTTTCGGCCATTTCCACGCGCCCGCCCTCTTCATAGGCTTTGGCGCTTTCCTGGCGTTGCTTGACCATTTTTCCCAAAATAACAAGCACATCAGCGTCGGTGACCGCGGCATCTTCGCCCTGCCCCCGCAACTCGATATCCTTGTCCTTGATCGCCGCATTTATCAGGCGCAAGGTCGAGAGCCGATCGGTATCGCGCTCTTTCATTGCGGTTTTCAATGCGTCGGTCACGCGAGATCTGAGTTCCATGTCTGTCCCATTCACTGGCTTTAGCGAAGTCCCCACATTAGCTAATTGAAACGCAGCGCACAACAGGGGATAATTTCACCTAAGTTATTGTTTTTAAACAATATGACTATTTTGACGATCTGCCAGAGCCCCCTTGACCCTCGCCTCTTCCATCCTTAGTTTCGCCGCGACCTTACTGGGAGCCCTGCCATGTCTGCCGCTGCACAAACCCTGAACCAACCCGCGCATACCGCCTGTCTGGCGCTTGCGGATGGAACCTTGTTTTTTGGACAGGGTTTTGGCGCAACCGGCACTGCCACCGCCGAGCTTTGTTTCAACACCGCCATGACCGGCTATCAGGAGATTATGACGGACCCCTCCTATGCCGGGCAGATCGTCACCTTCACCTTTCCTCATATCGGCAACACTGGCGTCAACCCGCAGGATGATGAAACTGCTGACCCTGTCGCGTCCGGGATGGTGGTGAAATGGGACCCGACTGAGCCTTCAAACTGGCGCGCGGCCGAAGATCTGCAAAGCTGGCTGGCCCGGCGCGGACGCATCGGTATCGGCGGTATTGATCCGGCAGCAGGGGGCACCGCATGTGGCGCTGGCCCACGATCCCGAAGGCAACTTTGACATTGAGGCGCTGGTCGCCCAGGCCCGCGCCTTCCCCGGCCTTGTGGGGCAGGATCTGGCAGCTGATGTCACCTGCGCCCAAAGCTATACCTGGGACGAAATGCGCTGGGCTTGGCCAGGTGGCTTTCCCAAACAGGAAAATCCGCGTCACAAGGTTGTCGCCATTGATTTCGGGGCTAAACGAAACATCCTGCGCTGTCTTGCCTCGGCCGGTTGCGATGTGACCGTACTTCCGGCGTCGGCGACTGCCGAAGATATACTTTCCCACAACCCGGACGGCGTTTTTCTGTCCAACGGTCCCGGCGACCCCGAGGCGACCGGTGAATATGCTGTTCCGATGATCAAAACCATTCTTGAGACCACTGACCTGCCAATCTTTGGCATCTGCCTGGGCCACCAGATGTTGGCACTGGCTTTGGGCGCTGAAACCATCAAGATGAACCACGGTCACCACGGCGCCAATCACCCGGTAAAGGATATGGAGACCGGCAAGGTCGAAATCACCTCGATGAACCACGGTTTTACCGTTGACAGCCAAAGCCTGCCAGACGGCGTGCTGGAGACCCATATCTCGCTGTTCGACGGTTCAAATTGCGGTATTCGTCTGGCTGATCGTCCGGTTTTTTCAGTGCAGTACCACCCCGAAGCAAGCCCCGGTCCGCAAGATTCTTATTACCTGTTTGAGCGTTTCGTGACTGCCATGGACGCCAAAACCTGAATTCGCCGCCATTTTTCCCGAGGTTTACACCCCTCTGTTAACCGTTAATTAACCGCCCTTAACGCACCATCCACGGATCATTGGTTTCCGGGGTGCGAAATGCCTGCAACAAATCTTCACCTTGTGTACTCGGAAGGGAAGGAACAGGATGTTTCTCCGGCCCCGACACAAAGGCGGGTGCTGTTGGGGCAAATCCTGCGCGAGCGTGGGGTGCTGTCCGAGGACAACCTTGCGCGCGCGGTCGCATTGCAGGCACGTGGACAGGCGCGATTTGGCGATATCCTTTTGGCTAATTCGATGCTTTCCGGTGATGACTTGTATGACGCCCTAGCCTTTCAATATAATTCAATGGTCGCGGACCTGCAGAAAGATCCCCCGGATGTACGGCTGATCGACAGGCTCGGTGCCGATACCTGCATTCGAATGGGCGTGGTGCCGTGGAAGCGGGTCGGTGGTGCCACTGTAATCATATGTTCGCGACCAGACGAATTTGACACGATCCGCAAAGAGCTGCCTGCAGAATTTGGCAGAACACATCTGGCAATTGCGCCAGAAGAGCATATTCAGAATGCACTGGTAGCCGCCCGCCACCGTTCGCTTGCATACAAGGCTGAAACCCGTGTGGCGGACAGTGAAAGTTGCCGCAATTGGGACAGCGCTATGATCGGCCGGGTTTCAGGTGCTGTCATCCTGTTATTGGCAACTTTATTTATCATCTCGCCTGTGGCCGGCTTTGCCCTTGTGACCTTTTGGGCGGTGCTGACGCTTGTTCTGAACTCGGCATTGAAGGCAGCCGCGGCTATCATGCACCTGTACCGTTTAAAGCACCAAAAAGTTACTTTCTTTTCAAAGCGCCACGCCCCTGGCATTACCCGCCTGCCAGCCGTGTCCATCATGGTTCCGCTGTTTCACGAGCGAGAGATCGCCGGACGTCTGGTCAAACGGCTGGAGGCAATTTCCTATCCGCGAGAGCTTCTGGATATCTGCCTTGTGGTCGAAGAGGACGACAGCCTAACTCAGGCGACGCTTGCGGCGGCCACCTTGCCGCGCTGGATGCGTCAGATCATTGTGCCGCGTGGTGCGGTTCAAACCAAACCACGGGCCTTAAACTTTGCTTTGGATTTCTGCCGTGGGTCAATCATTGGCGTCTACGACGCCGAAGACGCACCCGACCCCGACCAGATTCACCGCGTTGTACGCCGTTTTCACGAACGCGGCAAAGATGTCGCCTGTCTGCAAGGCATTCTGGACTTTTACAATGCACGAACAAACTGGTTAAGTCGTTGTTTTACCGTTGAATATGCCACATGGTTTCGGGTCATTTTACCAGGACTTGAACGGTTGGGATTTGCCATCCCCCTGGGGGGAACAACGTTGTTTTTTCGCCGGGAGGCGTTAGAGGAACTGGGTGGATGGGACGCCCATAACGTCACCGAAGATGCCGACCTCGGCATTCGTCTGGCGCGCCACGGGTACCGCACCGAACTTATCGATACCGTCA
The DNA here is from genome assembly GCA_964550345.1 of uncultured Aliiroseovarius sp. Lineage (GTDB taxonomy): Bacteria > Pseudomonadota > Alphaproteobacteria > Rhodobacterales > Rhodobacteraceae > JAAEUB01. The sequence continues at coordinate 15,084 of CAZJYZ010000037.1, forward strand.
CCGAAGAAGAAGCAAATTGCCGCGTCTGGCCTTGGGTCAAACAACGTTCGCGCTGGATCAAGGGCTATGCGATGACCTACGGGGTCCATATGCGTGCACCAAAACAATTGATCCGCGAACTTGGCCTGTGGCGGTTTCTGGGTGTCCAGTTATTGTTCCTTGGGTCACTCAGCCAGGTCCTTTTAGCCCCCTTTTTGTGGAGCTTCTGGGCCTTACCGCTTGGGCTGCCACATCCCTTAGTTGGGGTAATGCCAACCGCCATGTTCTATGGATTGGCCGTGATTTTCATAATATCAGAAGCGCTGACCATCGCGCTTGGCATATTGGCGGTATCATCCTCAAAGCACCGGTTTCTACGCCTGTGGGTGCCAAGTCTGCATCTATATTTTCCGTTAGCCAGCCTTGCGGCTTTGAAAGGGTTTGTCGAGATCGTCACCCGCCCGTTCTACAGGGATAAAACCGTGCATGGGGTGTTCGATACGGTCGAAGCATCAAAAGACCCGATCGCTACCCCGTAATATCCGACCCGGCATTGATTTTAAGCCGTGTTTCAAACGCCTTGGAAATATGGGTGCGCAATGCTTCCTGTGCACCATCCTTGTCGCGCGCCTCAATCGCGGTGACGATAGCGTCATGTTCATCCACCGCTTTCAGGCTGCGCCCTTCCGCTGCCAGGGATGTGGTTGCCAAAAGTGCCATGGTGCGGTGCACAAGCTCCAATTGCTGCACCAGATATCGGTTATGGGATGCATGGTGCAATTGCCGGTGAAACCGCCGGTTGGCGCGCGCCAATGCGTCGGGTTGATCAAGCAACAAACGATCACTTTCCACCATGTCACGCAGCACCCGGATTTCCTCTTTCGCGGCATGCTGTGCGGCAAGTTTTGCGGCGAGCCCCTCAAGTTCGGCCCGAACCGCGTATAGTTCGGCCAGTTGATTGTGGTCCAGCGAGGCAACCACCAGTGACCGGCCATCTCGGGTCAGCAGGCTTTGCGTCTCCAGCCGCTGCAACGCCTCACGAATCGGGGTGCGCGAAACACCAAACCGTTCGGCCAGTTCGCTTTCGACAAGCCGCTCACCGGGTAGGTAGATACCGGTATCAATCGCGTCGAGCACCAGCTCATAGGCATCTTTCTGGCCCTGTTTCGCGTCCTGCATGTATAGCCTCCTCAAGGGTTTGACCGAATATGCCGCCCCCTCGCCCCACAATCAAGCGCACCGATGCAATCAACCCATTGCATCACACCAGCCTGCGCCCTAGCGTGACGCATGGTTGCCGCATCCTTCTCACATGTTACCTCCTGGGTTTTTGACCTGGACAATACGCTATATCCGCCCGAGGCTCGTCTGTTTGACCAGATCGAGGTGCGTATGACCGACTGGGTGATGCGTGCCCTCAAGGTCGACCGAGGCGAGGCCGATCGGCTTCGGCGCCATTACTGGGCGAAATACGGCACAACACTGGCGGGGCTGATGAATGAGCATGACGTGGACCCCACCCCCTATCTGACGGAAGTGCATGAAATAGACTTTGAGGTGCTGGACCCTGATCCCGATCTGGCGGCGATGATCAGCAATCTGCCGGGGCGGTGCATCGTCTATACCAACGGCTCGGCCCCTTACGCGCAAAGGGTGCTGGAAGCGCGCGGTTTGGCCGGGCGGTTTGATGCCATTTATGGGGTCGAAAATGCCGGGTTTCGACCAAAACCTGAACGGCAGGCCTTTGAAACCATCTTTGCGACGGACAATTTGAACCCGTTGTCGGCGGCCATGTTCGAAGATGACACCCGCAATCTGGAAGCGCCACATGAAATGGGGATGCGTACGGTCCATGTCGCCCCAGCGGCAGCCCCGGCAGACCATATCCACCACCATACCGATGATCTGACGGAGTTTCTGTCCCGCGCGACTGAGCGCGCGTGAAGAACGCTTCTGCTTAAGCTATAAAACCTGATCCAGAACGGCCTCAAGGCGCGCGACAGAGGCGTCGACATCATAAAGCTTGTCCAAGCCAAAGAGACCAAGACGGAAGCTGGAATAATCATCCCCCTCTTCGCACATCAGGGGCACGCCAGCCGCAATCTGAACACGTTGAGCCGCAAAGGCTTTGCCCGCCTTGATATCCGGGTCAGACGTGTAGGAAACAACAACACCCGGTGCCTCGAACCCTTCGGCTGCGACGGACCTGATCCCACGTTTTGCGAGGGCCGCACGCACGCGGCACCCCTGCTCCCATTGGGCATCGCGCAGCTTTTCAAAACCGTATTCGCGGGTTTCCAGCATCACGTCGCGCAGCCCCCTGAGCGCGTCTGTCGGCATAGTGGCGTGATAAGCATGCGCCCCGCCTTCATAGGCCTCCATGATGGCGAGCCATTTGCCCAGATCCACCGCGAACGAGGTCGAAGTGACCGTTTTGGCCATGTCACGCGCTGCCGCGTTCATCATCACCATCCCCGCCGAAGGTGAGGCCGACCAGCCCTTTTGCGGCGCGGAAATCAGTACGTCAACGCCGGTTTCGACCATGTCGACCCAGATCGTGCCGCTGGCGATGCAATCGAGCACAAAAATGCCGCCCACCGCATGCACCGCCTCGGATACGGCACGCAGGTAGTCATCAGGCAGGATCATGCCACTGGCGGTTTCCACATGCGGGGCAAAAACCACTTCGGGGCGTTCTTCATGGATGCGTGCCACAACCTCGTCAATCGGTGCCGGGGCAAAGGGTGCATCCGGTGCATTGCCGGTGCGGCGCGCCATCATCACGGTCTCAGCCGCGGCGATCGACCCCATTTCAAAAATCTGGCTCCAGCGGAATGAGAAAAATCCGTTGCGGATAACCATGACCCGCTTGCCCGTTGCAAACTGACGCGCGACTGCTTCCATCGCGTAGGTGCCACCGCCGGGAATCAACGCCACTGAGTCTGCCTTGTAAACATCCCGTAAAACGCCAGAAATGTCGCGCATAACGCCCTGAAACGAGGCGGACATGTGGTTGAGGGACCGGTCGGTGAACACCACCGAAAATTCCAGCATTCCATCCGGGTCAATCTCTGGCAGCAAGGCGGACATGTTTGGCTCCTCTTAGGTTATTCAGGGTGTGAGAGTGACTCATATTTCTGGCAGGGAAAAGCGAGAAATCACATCTGAGCGTGAAGTGACGGGTTTAATTTTGTTTCCCCCCGAACCTGCATGTTAGCACATCACCGTTCTATGAGTTTTAAAATCGAAATCCAGGCAAGCGAGGCGCCCCACCAATTTCACCCGAACTTGTAAATATGTCCATTAGATGCAGACTGGACAGGGAACGTTCACCAACGGCACAAGATTGCCGGGGATCCGATTTCACAAACCGAAGGGGACATCATGCAAAAATTAAAATTTCTGACCGCGACTGTTTTCAGCACACTCTTTTCGACCGGTGCCTTTGCGCATGGCCAAAATATTGGGGCCTGCGACCCCGCCCAGGCCAGGTTCGGGGGAAACGGGGGAAACCCATTCATAGCCGTCGCACCTGGTGCCGTACAAATGCGAACCGGTGCTTTTGTCGATGCCGTGATCCTGAATGGTAGACAATATGGCCAGAACGGCGGAAATGCCGGACAGGTTCTGAACCTCAGGGACGAAGAATACATAAACAGGATCGTCGTACGTCATGGCCAGCTGGTTGACCGGCTTGAACTCTACACAAATTTTGGGCGCTCCGTAACTGGTGGAGGCAATGGCGGGAATGTCAGCCAGTTAAACAATATCCGGGTCCTGACAATAGGTGGCCGTTCGGGCCAGTACCTAGACCAGATAGAAGTGACCTATTGTATGAACTATCGGTGAATTTGCAGTTGGTTCGGGGTCACAGCGGCCCCGGCCTGCGTTCTTCACTTAAGAGCACATTCGCCTCAACGTCGCCAACACCAGGCAAAAGCATGATCCTGCGGCGTAAAACCCGTTCAAAATCTGCCAGATCGCGGGCCACGACGCGCAGGCGGTAATCATAGAGCCCCAAAACATGATGTACGCTCTGCACTTCCGGGATAGCAGTAACCGCGCGTTCAAGATCCTCAAGGCTGACACGGCCCTTAGTCGCCAGCTTGACCCCCAAAAACACCGTCACCCCAAAGCCTAACGCCTCTCGGTTCAGGTCTATGCGCCGACCAATTATGATACCTCCATCGTGTAACCGACGCACACGACGCCACGCGGCGGGCTGGCTTAACCCGAAACGGCGGCCCAGCTCGCCGGCACTCAGCGTTGCATCATCGGCCAGCGCCGTAAGGAATTTGTGATCGGTTGCGTCCAGCTTCATAGGGGAAGCGCCTCGCCCGCTTTGATCTCGGCCATCTGAACCAATGCCTCAACCTCGGCAATATGCGGCAAGGTCAGGATACGGGTGCGATAGAGATGCTGGTAATGCGCCATGTCACGGGCAAGCACGTGCAGGCGCACATCGACCCGTCCCAGAAAAGTCTGGATCTCCATCACTTCGGGCACTTCACGCGCCCCGGCCAGAAATTCATCGAAGGCGCGTGGGTTGGTCTTTTCCAGGGTGATACGCAGGGATACTTCCACCTCATAGCCAAGGGCCGCCCAGTTTATACGGGCGTGTTGACCCCGGATAACGCCCGCGCGGATAAGCTTCTCTAACCGCCGCGCGCATGTTGCCTGAGTCATCCCGGCACGTTCGGCCAGCGCGCCAACTGCCAGGTCAGGGGCTTGCTGAAGGTGCCTTAGGAGGCGGCGATCAGTTTCTGTAACTTGCATGTTTTTTCTATTATCAGCGTATATGACGAATAGTATCCGTACGTTTTCCCCTATCTTTGCCGTTTTTGCAAATCATATTCGGCTAAAACAATTAGGATGCGGCCAGAACAACTCAAACCGGAGGAACGCCAGATGCGCGTCTATTACGATCGCGATTGCGATATTAACCTGATCAAAAGCACCAAAGTTGCCATCCTTGGCTATGGTTCACAAGGCCATGCCCATGCCCTGAACCTGCGCGACTCAGGCGCTGAAAACCTTGTAGTCGCCCTGCGCGAAGGTTCAGCCTCGGCAGCAAAAGCCGAAGCTGAGGGCCTGACGGTCATGGGCGTTGCCGAGGCAGCCGCATGGGCTGATCTGGTCATGTTCACCATGCCCGACGAACATCAGGCAGAAACCTACAAAAATTACGTGCACGACAACATCCGCGAAGGTGCAGCGATTGCATTCGCCCACGGCCTGAACGTGCATTTTGGCCTGATTGAGCCAAAAGCCGGTGTGGATGTCATCATGATGGCGCCCAAGGGTCCGGGCCACACTGTGCGCGGTGAATACACTAAAGGCGGCGGCGTGCCCTGCCTTGTGGCCGTGGATACGGACGCGACCGGCCGCGCGCTGGAACTGGGCCTGTCCTATTGCTCCGCCATCGGCGGCGGACGCTCCGGCATCATCGAAACCACTTTCCGCGAAGAATGCGAAACTGACCTGTTCGGCGAACAGGCCGTGCTTTGCGGTGGTCTGGTCGAACTGATCCGTGCTGGTTTCGAAACCCTGGTAGAAGCTGGCTATGCCCCTGAAATGGCTTACTTTGAGTGCCTGCACGAAGTGAAGCTGATCGTTGATCTGATCTATGAAGGCGGCATTGCCAACATGAACTACTCGATCTCAAACACGGCTGAATACGGCGAATATGTTTCCGGCCCGCGCGTACTGCCCTATGAGCGCACCAAGAAAGAAATGAAGGCCATTCTGCACGACATTCAGACCGGTAAATTCGTGCGTGACTTCATGCAGGAAAACGCTGTTGGCCAGCCATTCTTCAAAGGCACGCGCCGCATGAACGACGCGCACCAGATCGAAGAAGTTGGCGAAACCCTGCGTGGTATGATGCCGTGGATTTCCGCCGGCAAACTGGTGGATCAGGAAAAGAACTAGAACGACGTACAATAACGTCCGCCAATGGGTGTTCCGGTTCTGATCGGGACACCCTTTTTTTTCGACTAGCGTTCATGCGCCAGATCAGGGGCTAAATCGCAGGTCATTACTTTCTGTTGGTTTTAGCCAGCATCGTGTCAATCTGCATTGCCCGCCACCTGCCCCCGTGCAACAAGCGCGGGATGCACAATGCCCCTCATAACCCGTCCGCAAATCCCAGCACCAAAGACTGGATACAACTGCTTTCTCTGGGTCTGATCTGGGGCGCTTCTTTTATGGCCGTTACCATCGCCGGCGAGTCAATTGGCCCGCTCAGCGTCGCTGCCGGCCGCATTGCCTTGGGAGCAGTTATCCTGTTCGCACTGACCCGGTATATGGGCCTGCCACTGGCCTTTTCTGTGGGAGTGACTGGGCGGCGGGTCTGGCTTTCGGCCCTGGGCCTTGGTTTTTTCTCGATGGCACTGCCCTTTTTTTTGCTCAGCTGGGGGCAACTGTTCGTGGCATCCGGATTTGCCGGGGTGACCATGGCCGCAGGTCCGCTTTTAACCATGGTGCTTGCGCATTTTCTGGTGACTGGGGAAAGGATAACCCTGCCCAAACTCATCGGCATCGCCCTTGGGTTTTGCGGCGTGGTGCTCCTTATTGGGATAGAAGCGTTTGATAGCAGTGGTTTAGGGCAAGAACCGCTGGCGCGACTTGCCTGTTTCGGGGCCGCTGCGAGCTATGCAGTTGGGGCGATCGTAACGAAACGCGCCCCAAAATCCGAACCGGTAGCTTTTGCCACGACTGCAACGATTCTGGCGGCTTTGATCATCCTGCCAGTGGCAATGTTTATCGAGGGAATGCCCTCAGGCGCCACCCTCACATCCATTGGCGCACTTGTCTTTCTTGGCGTCGTGCCAACTGCTATTGCCAATCTACTTCTGGTTTCCACCATCCGCAGCGCCGGACCTTCCTTTACCTCACTGGTAAATTATCAGGTGCCGGTCTGGTCAGTCATCTTTGGCTGGCTATTTCTTGGCGAGGTGCTGCCCTCGCGGGTCTTTGTCGCACTTGGGCTGATCCTTATAGGTGTGGCCATTACCCAAGGGTTTCGTGGCAAAAGACCGTAAACCCGGTGTGGCCGGAAATCCCTCTGAATATACAAAACCTTCGATTTGTGTTACTATTGACAGGTTGCGGAGGAGATTCAAATGAACCGACGTGAATATACAAAGCGAGTATTAGCCTTCACTTTGACAGCCCCTGCCATTCTTACCGGTAAGAGTGCTTATGCAAGCCAAGACCAGTTGCGCCGGGGAGAACGCCGGAACCAACTGGTCCTGAGCCTGGAACAGGGAAAAACCCGAATAGACGAACTTGTATTGATATCGCCCCAGATCAATACTGCTTATTCCATTCGCCTCAAAGGAGCGCTGTCCCGATACAGTGAACGTCAAACCAATCTGGAGAACACACCGATAATTGGTGGTCTGCTGCGCCCCAGCCTGAGCGACCGCCTGGCCGGATCACGCAAGATTGGTGGTGTATACCAATCGGGCAGGAAATTGTTCGCCGAATTCGACCCGAACCTTCTCAGACAGATCAATAAGACGATCATAATAAACGGCGCATTTTCTTGGGAAACCCGAAAAGATCCGGTCCCGTATGTGAAGGATATCCCGCTTATTGGATCCCTGTTCCGTCACGGCGACGTGCGCCATAAGAACCGGGAATTGTTGATACTCGTCAGGCCAACGATAGTAGATAGTGAATACTGATCCTGCCGACTGACGGCTTTGTGGCTGTTGCGTGCGCCGCCCGGCCTTACGAGGCCGCGCTGATTTCCTGTGAAATGCACTCGACAACTTTGGTCAACAACACCTCATCCTCGCATTCCCCCATGACACGGATCAGAGGTTCGGTACCGGACTTGCGGATCAGTAATCGACCGTTTTTAGCAAGTGACGCCTCGCCCTCAGCTATCACTTTTTGAACATTTGGTTGCAAAAGGGGGTCAACTCCGCCCTCAAACCTTACATTTTTCAACATCTGCGGTACTGTTTCAAAAACCTGAGCCAGGTCAGACGCTGCCTTGCCTGTCGCCACCATTTCGGCTAGAAACTGCAGCCCCGCCAGCAGGCCGTCGCCGGTAGTGGCATAATCGGTCATCACGATATGCCCCGATTGCTCGCCGCCCAGATTGTAGCCACCCGTGCGCATCGCTTCGACCACGTAGCGGTCGCCGACATTTGTGCGGATCAGGTCGATATTTTGCCCGGCAAGAAAACGCTCAAGCCCCAGATTGGACATCACGGTTGCGACCAGTGCGCCACCTTTCAAAATCCCTGCCCGCGCCCAGTGGCTGGCAAACAGCCCCATGATCTGATCGCCGTCAGCAACTTTACCGCGCTCATCTATGATCATCACCCTGTCAGCGTCACCATCGAGGCAAATCCCCAGATCGGCACCATGGGCTACAACTGCCTGCGCGGCAGTATCGGTCGCGGTAGAGCCGCAATTTTGGTTGATATTCGTCCCGTCCGGCGCGGTGCCAACCTCAATCACCTCAGCGCCAAGTTCCCACAAAAGCTCAGGAGCAGCCCGGTATGCTGCCCCGTTGGCGCAATCAATCACCACTTTGAGGCCAGACAGCCGTTTGCCCACCGGAAAGGTTGTTTTGAGGTATTCCACATAGCGCTGGCGCCCCTCATCGACACGTTTGGCGCGGCCGATATTCTGGGCCTGTACAGGTTCGACCCCCTGCCGTACCAAAATCTCGATTGTTTTTTCGTCCTCATCAGACAGTTTGAAGCCGTCCGGACCAAAGAATTTGATACCGTTATCGTGAAACGGGTTATGTGAGGCGGAAATCATGATGCCAAGATCGGCGCGCATTGAATAAGTCAGCCGCCCCACGGCTGGCGTTGGCACCGGCCCCAGCAACAAGACGTTCATACCGGTTGAAGTCAGCCCGGCAGTCAAGGCATTTTCCAGCATGTAACCCGAAAGCCGCGTATCCTTGCCAATCACCACCCTGTGGCGGTTCAACCCGTCGCGGCGAAAGTGGCGCCCGGCAGCAGCGCCCAGCTTTAGCGCCATTTCCGCAGTCATCGGCCATGAATTTGCCAGACCACGCACACCATCCGTGCCAAAAAGGTTCTTTTTCATGGCTGCCACCTGCCCCTCATTACTGCCATCTGCAATTTCATTGCCTGTCTTGTTTCGGATATATCATGGACCCTGACAATCTGCACGCCTTGCGAGATTGCGGCCAATGCCACCGCTATGGATCCCGGCGCGCGTGCCTGCGCATCCTCTTCGCCCGAGATCGTGCCGATAAAGCGTTTACGCGATGCCCCAAGAAGCAAAGTGCAGCCGAGGCTATGAAACAGGCTGATCCGGTTCAATAGCGTCAGATTTTGCGCCAAATCCTTGGCGAAACCGATACCGGGATCCAGTATAACCCGGTCGCGGGATATTCCTGCCGTTTCCGCCTCGGTCAGTTTTTCTTCCAGATAATCATATACATCCAGCAAAACATCGCCGTAGCTGGCCTCGGACATCATGGTTTTCGGCACACCCCGCGCATGCATCAGGCACACGGGCAAATTGCTGCCTGCAACGATACCCGCCATCGCCGGGTCATAGGACAGGGCCGAAACATCGTTGATCAAATCTGCCCCGGCAGCGATCCCGGCCCGTGCGACATCGCCTTTGCGGGTATCCAGGGAAATCGCCGTAGTCAGGCCAGCGGAGCGAAGGGCTTTGATGACCGGAATGGTCCGGGATATTTCATCATCACTTGGGACCAGATCGGCCCCTGGCCGGGTACTTTCGCCGCCAATATCAAGAATATCCGCCCCTGCGGTGGTCATCTCTTGCGCCCGACCTATGGCCAAATCCGAGGTGTTGAAACGCCCGCCATCGGAAAAGCTGTCGGGGGTCACGTTCAGGATGCCCATCAGTCGGGGTTCGGTCATATCCAACCCGGCAATGCGCGCGCGCGCATGGGTCAGGTTTCTGGCGATCTCAGCAGGCAGTTCGGACGCGCTGATTATCTCAGGATCACGGCCACGTTCCAGCACCTCAACCCGGTCAAACCAGCACCAGCCACCAGCCAGTATTTTGGCGGCGCGGGGCCGGGCCGGGTCGGTCATCGGAATTGGGCGATAGTAACGTTTCATGCAACCGCTATTGAGGTTCAGGGCAGTTTTGGCAAGACCGGGTCGCTGATATTCGCCTTAAAGGTCGCAATGTTACAGCCACTTGGCGGTTTCGCGCCGACAACGAGCAGCGCGCGTGCATCAAGGATCCCGGCCAGCCATGACGACATAGCGAGCCCATCCGTCACGCTATCAGGGCCATTATCGACGCTGTCGAGAACCGTTTTCGCTGGGGCCCAAAGCGCCAGAAGGTGATTATTCAAAGCCCAGTCAAGCTCGGTCCGGGAAGAGACAACGTGCAACCTTTGGTCCCGCGCTGCAAGCTGCCAGGCCCCCTGATCTGCTGCAAGCAAAGCTATATTTCGAGCGGCCTTAGTATCGTCGCTGGTGGGAATGGGCGTCACAGGTCCTGTGCAAACCACAACCGGAGCAGCGTCCAGGGCAAGAGTAAGGAAGTTCGCCAACGCTGGTTCCGATTGCATCGCCGGATCAAGATAGATCACCAAAGGCGGCGCATTTAGCGCAAGGACCGTATCTGGTACCTGCTTGCGCGCGCGCATAATCTCAACCCCCAGCGCTCCGGGCCCTCGATCCAACTTTTCAATCCGCACGAACACACGCAAAGCCTGTGGTTGCACCAGAATTCGCTCGGCAATGCGTTCGGCCAGTGTTTCGAGCAGGTTCAGACGTTCGGCGGCTAGTTCTCCTGCAATAGCCTCGGTCACCTTGTCGTAAGACAGAATATTGTCGACATCATCCGCCAAAGGCGCATCCGGCGCCGCGACCTCGACCACGATATTGAAAGACAGGCGCTGTGTGGTTCCGCGCTCTACCTGAAAGGCCCCGATCTCGACCTCAACAATGTGGTCACGCAGGGAAATCCGGTCAGGCACGACACTGCTTGCTTGCGCGCGTGCCTCAGGATGTTCAAAGGCCTGGGTTATTTCATCAGATGTCATGACACCCCGATTAGCGGACGGGCACCGGGGTGTAAAAGAAAAACATTTGTTGACCGGTCCGTCAGGTCAGTTGCTCGAAACCCGGTCGGGTTTACGATAGAACAGATGCACCCCAATTGCTGCTGTCTGAACAAAGCGGCTTGCCCAACGGGGCGAAACTCCGGTCGTATGGTAAAAAAGAGCACCCTGCGTCAGGCTGCGGGCAGCGCCGTCCAGCATCGCCCGCGCAACTTTGCCCACATTGACATAGGTTGCCACGTCGTCGATCTCTTCCGGATGGCCGTCGCAGGTATAGGTGAACTGGCATTGAAACCGCCGCCCGGTACCCTGATTGATGACGCCGCAGACCGAGTTGGGATATTCGGAGCTGTCAACCCGGTTAAGGATGACTTCGGCCACTGCAAACTGACCTTTTATGGTTTCACCGCGCGCTTCGAAATAAAGTGCCTCGCTCAGACATTTCCAGTCTGCACCACCAGTAGCCGCGGGTTGTGCGTTCAGCCATTCGCGCGAAAAGGTGATGTCACTCTCACGCAGGGGCGTCGTCCCCAGAGCCCCAAGGCGCTCAGCCGCAATGCCAGCAAGCCCGCTTTGCTCAACCCCTAAAAGGGAATTGATCGCAGCCGAAGTTGCGACTTCGCCTTGCGCTGCACACGCCCAAACGCTAAGCGTAAGGCCAGATATTAACTGCCTAAACCGCATCGTTTTATCCCAGATTTCCCACTTCCAGAACGGGCATTATACGCGCTTTGGCAATTTTGGTCCAGATTTGGGCCCTGCCTGTGGATAAGTGTCACAGGTATCCATGTCAGAGCCCGACCCCAATAATGCAATTTTACCTATATAACGAACTACTTATGAGGTTTGTTATCCGCCTTATCTTGTATAGCCAATTGGGCGGAAGCAAGGCGCGCAACCGGTACGCGGAACGGCGAGCAGGACACATAGTCAAATCCAGCATCCCTGCAAAAGGCAATAGATTCGGGGTTGCCGCCATGTTCACCGCAAATTGACAGCGTAATGCCCTTATCAACACTCCGGCCACGCTCGGCACCCAGCATCAACAATTCACCCACCCCGTCATTGTCCAGCATATGGAAAGGGTCTTCGTCATAGACCCCCAGGCGGACATATTCGCCCATGAAACGCCCGGCATCATCTCGGCTGAGCCCATAGGTCATCTGTGTCAGGTCGTTCGTCCCGAAGGACAGGAAGGCCGCATGGTGGGCAATATCACCGGCGCGCAGGGCCGCGCGTGGCGTTTCCACCATGACGCCCAGTTTGTAGGAAAACTCGGTCTCGGTTTCGATCCGTACTGATGCCGCCACCGCATCTATGCGGGCTTTTACGATCTCGACTTCGCGGCGCGCAGAAACAAGCGGGATCATAATCTCAGGTACGACAGGATCGCCCCCCTTTGAGGCTTCTATCGTAGCCTCGAAGATGGCGCGCGCCTGCATATCGTAAATCTCGGGAACCGTCAGGCCCAGCCGCACACCGCGCATGCCCAGCATCGGGTTGAACTCCCGCAGCCCCTCGACCCGGCTGGTCACGTCCGATACCGGCAGGTCCAGCGCTTCGGCCAATTCACGCAGCCCTTCCCTTCCATGTGGCAGGAATTCATGCAGGGGCGGATCAAAAAGACGGATGCAGACCGGCTTGCCCTGAACGATTTTAAACAGGTCGGTGAAATCGGCGCGCTGCATGGGCAGCAGACGTTCAAGGGCTGCGCGCCGGTCTTCGGCGTGATCTGCGAAGATCATCTCGCGCATTGCCAACAGACGATCATCGTCGATGAACATATGCTCGGTTCGACACAGGCCGATGCCCTCGGCGGAGAACATCATCGCCTTGCGTGCGTCATCCGGGGTATCGGCATTGGCGCGTACGCCAATATCGCGCTCGGCATCCGCCCAGCCAAGCAACGTACGAAAGGACGCGCCAAGTTCCGGAGGCAGCATTTGTGCGGCACCTAACAACGCCTCGCCCGCAGTGCCATCAACCGTAATCGTATCGCCAGCCTTCAACACCCTGCCATCCCCAAGGGTTACCCGCCCCTTACGCAGGTTAATTTCCATATCAGCAGCACCAACCACGCAGGGTAAACCGAGGCCGCGCGCGATAACCGCCGCGTGACTTGTAATGCCCCCTCTTTGGGTCAACACCGCTTCCGCCGCATGCATGCCCCGGATATCCTCGGGGCTGGTTTCACGCCGGACCAGAATGCACGCCTCATCACGCGCCGCAGAAGATTGCGCGTCGCGCGCAGTGAAAACAATGCGCCCGGTCGCAGCACCCGGACTGGCAGCGATGCCGCGGGCTATGACGTCACGAGGGCCTTCCAGATCAACCTGACTATGCAGCAACTCGGCCAACGACCGCGGCGGAACCCGGCAAACGGCCTCTTGCGGCGATATCACCCCGTCTTCTGCAAGGGCGACGGCTATGCGCACATTCGCCCGGGCCGAACGCGCAACCTTCACAGCATCGAGGATGAATAGTTTCTCGTTTTCAATGGTAAACTCGATCTGCATCTCTTCACGCAAGCGGGTCCGTATCAACTCGCCATAGCGCAGCAGATCCGCGAAATTCTGCGGCAGAACCTCCTCGATCGAGCGGCCACGATCGTCGCGTGTCAGATACAGGACATTGCCTTCGCCAGCTTCTGTCAGTGCATCACGCCCCTGACTTTTGCACAGATAACGCCCGCGCACCTCACGTTCACCGGTTGAGCCCTTAACGAACTGGATCACTCCGGAACCGCTTAACCCCTTGCCGACCCCCAGCGCCATTTTTTGCACCACAAGGCCCAGACCCGCATCGGCCGGTGCTCCTTTGGCTTCACGCAGCAGACGCGCCGTTGTTCCCTGCCACGCCCGCGCCATCGAGCGCAGAACCTCGGCCAGTTGAACTTCGGGGTCTTGCGGAAAGTATTCGTCGGTTTCCTCGCTATAAAACCGCAAAGCCTCGCGAACAGCATCAGAGCCATGGGTGTCAAAACTGGTAAAATCGTCCGGATCCAGCCGGGCGACATGTGCGGCATAAGATTGAATGAATCGCAGATAAAGCGCATTTGCCGCCGGTTCACCATGACTTTCAACCAGCCGGGCATGGGCCTTGTCATTCATGCCGATATTTAGGATGGCACCGGGCCCACCCCAATCCTTGTCCTGGCTGGAGGGCCGGACCGATACCAGAACATCCCCGCCTAATTGCTTAAACATTGCCGGAATATCCGGTATGTGGCCGGTTGAAATTTCGTGTACGGCGGCAAAATCCAATGCCAAGGTCGGCGGAACCGGCATTTCCAGCCGGATCAGCCGCTGCAGGCACTTAGCCCGGCCACCGTGACGTGCTGCGTCAATCGCCGCGGTCGGAGTGATCAGGACAAAGCCCGTATCGGATGGATTATCTTGCGCTTGATTTTTCTGCACTGCGGCACCCATTGTTCGTGTGCAGCATAGCGCTGAATCACACTCAGGCAAGCATTCCCGTTTCCTTTCAAGGGAAACAGTCGGGGTTTTTGGGGAAAATCCGGTGCTTTACCCTTCGATCCGGTTCAGGTCTGCGACCGACAGGCAAATATTTCTGATCCGGGCCAGCAGGTTCAGGCGGTTGCGCCGTACCACCTGATTATCCGTGTTGATCTGAACCGCTTCAAAGAACGCATCAATCGGAGCACGCAAACCCGAAATCGCTTCCATCGCAGCTGCAAAATCCTCTGCTTCCAGCGCCGTGTCGATAATACTTCCGGCTGTGTCCAAAGCCGCAAAAAGCGTTTTCTCCGCATCGTCCTCGGCGAATTTTACATCTGCGCCATAGGAATATTCCACCCCGTCGGCTTCTTCAGCCTGACTTAGGATATTTGCCGCCCGCCTGTATCCTTGTAACAGGTTCTCTCCGTCATCGGTGGCCAGAAAGGCGGACAAAGCCTGCGCCCGGCTAACCAAAAGGGTCAGGTCATCATTGGCGGGCATGTTGAGGCAGGCATCAATGACATCATGACGCAGACCCTCGGCCTTCAGGTGCACTTTCAGGCGATCATGCACGAACCCAAGAAGGTCAACAGACAGGTCAGGCATTTTCGCACCAATCTGGCCGAGAAGGCTGTTTTCATCCGTATTGGGCAAATCATCGCCTTCGAGCTTGTCCATTACGGCGTGAAAGGCAGCGCCGAAAACACCGTGATCGGCGATTTCGTCCAAAACGAGATCAAGTGCCTTTAGTTCGCCCTCCCCGGCTTCTTTGCGATTCAAGGCAATCTCATGTTTCAAAAGCTGGCTATCAATAAACCGGTCAAGGTGCAGGCGCAGCCCGTTGCTCAGGATGATGCGGATCACCCCAAGCGCCGCGCGGCGCAGGGCAAACGGGTCTTTAGACCCTGTAGGCTTTTCGTCGATGGACCAAAAACCTGTGAGCAGATCCAACTTGTCGGCCAATGCCACGGCAATGCTGACCGGCGCGGTCGGGACATCATCGGAAGGGCCGAGCGGCGCATAATGGTCCTCGCAAGCCTGCGCCACTTCATCTGGCAAGCCTGCTTCATTTGCATAATACCGCCCCATCAGCCCCTGAAGGTCAGGAAATTCACCAACCATTTCCGAGCTGAGGTCCGCTTTGGCAACTGATGCCGCCAGACGGGCCATTTTTTTGTCGGCCCCAACCTTTGGAGCGAGTTCACCGGCAAGCGCCTTGACCCGTCCAATTCGGTCGGTTTGCGAACCAAGCTTGTTGTGGAAGGTTACATTTTCCAGCTTTGCGGCCATATCTTCAAGCGAGGTCCTGAGGTCGTTTTCCCAGAAAAACTTGGCGTCCGACAGGCGGGCGAACAGGACTTTCTGGTTACCTGCAAGGATAGCCGACCCATTGTCGGACGTTTCGCGATTAGCAACTGTAATGAACTTTTCAATCTGGCCGGATTTCGGGTTTTTCAGCGAAAAGAACTTTTGATGTTCGCGCATGGAGCTTTTCAGTACTTCCCATGGCAACCCGGCAAAATCCTTGGCAATATCGCCCATTAAAACCACCGGCCATTCTACCAGCCCGGCAACCTCCCGCAGCAGGCCCTGATCTTCGACCAATTCCAGCCCGGCGGCGAAAGCGAGGTTTTGCGCCTCGGCCTCGATATGGTCGGCGCGCGCCTGAGCGTCCAGCATGACGAAATTTTTCGCAAGCTTGGCTTCATAATCTTCAAACGAGCTGACACTAAACCGCCCCGCCCCCATGAACCTGTGCCCCTCGGTGCTGTCACCCGATGTGATCCCCGCAACTTCCAGCGGCACGACGCTGGCGCCGCTTTCATCCGTTAAAATGCACAGGATCGAATGGATTGGTCTGACCCACCGCAGGTGCCCATTTCCCCAGCGCATCGACTTGGCCCAGGGAAAGTTGCGAATGGAAGCTTCCAACACTTCCGCGATGATATTGGCTGCCGGGCGGCCCTTTTTCTCGATCGTCGCGAACCAGACTTGCCCTTTTGGCGTGTCACGCGCCTCAAGGTCTTCTCGTGCCACACCAGCACCACGCAGGAAGCCCTCGATGGCTTTATCCGGCGCGCCCACTTTCGGACCTTTGCGTTCTTCACGCGTATCCGGGCTGGCGGTCGGCAAATCGCCCAGCGCCAATGTCAGGCGGCGCGGGGTCGAGAATGCAGCCGCAGAGCCGTAGCTCAGCCCCGCCTCAACCAGGCCGTCCGTCACCAATTTTTGCAAATCCTGAGTCGCGCGGGTTTGCATCCGGGCAGGGATTTCTTCCGAGAATATCTCAATCAGCAGATCAGCCATGGCTCACTCTGTATATTTTTCATTAAGTTGGTGCCAGACAAATGCCTGACCGCCGGGAAAGACCGCTATCACCCGATCAACCCCGTCGTGAACGTCCTTTTGCCCGAGAAAGGCCAGTGCCTCGCCCTGCTCCAGCGCCTGCCCGATGGCGACGGCGTCGAAACAGTCGAACCAACCCGGGCCAACCAAAGGCACGGCGCCTTCGTAGGCCTCATACGTCTCGGTCAATGTTGCGAGGCTCATCGGCGTTGCGAAACAACCACGAAAACGCAGGGGGG
>CAZJYZ010000038.1:0-31368 GCA_964550345.1 uncultured Aliiroseovarius sp.
CCGATGCTTGATGGTATTGGCGCCACCGAGATGCTGCACATATTCGTCACCAACCGTTTTGAAGATCATCGGCCCGCCTGCACCGGTAAGCCGGTAGGCGGCTATGAGGCCCGCATCGTAGATAACGAGATGAACGACGTATCGGTTGGCGAAACCGGGCGTTTAGCGGTGCGTGGCCCAACCGGTTGCCGGTATCTTAACGATGAACGTCAAAGCACGTATGTGAGGGACGGCTGGAACATTACAGGGGACACCTTCCGTCTGGATGATGAAGGTTATTTCCACTTCGCAGCACGCAATGACGACATGATAATCTCATCGGGCTACAACATCGCTGGCCCAGAGGTCGAAGCCGCCCTTTTGGGGCACGCAATGGTCATGGAATGCGCGGTGGTCAGTGCGCCGGATGAAATTCGCGGAGCAATTGTCGAAGCGCATGTAGTATTGGCAGAGGGGGCGAGCGCGTCAGACCTGACAACAAAGATATTGCAGGACCATGTGAAAGCCAGCATCGCACCTTACAAATACCCGCGATCCGTAAAATTTCGCTCCAGCTTGCCAAAAACCGCAACCGGCAAAATCCAACGCTATCTACTGCGCGAGTAGGAACGCGTCAGGCTGGCACCACCGCTGTTGCTTCAAGCTCGATCCGTGCAGGGTGATCCAAGAGGTCGGCAACAAAAATCATACTCATCGCTGGAAAATGTTTTCCCATCTGGGCGCGCCAGACCTTTCCCAGTTCAGATCGAACTGACAGGTATTCCTGACGGTCCACGCAATAGGCTGTCATGCGACAGATATGCTCGGGCCCGCCCCCTGCTTCGCGCACAAGGGTGATGACGTTTTTTAAAGCCTGATCAAATTGCGACACCAGATCCTCTTTCACAAACACCTGATCTTCGTTCCAGCCAATCTGTCCTGCGACAAAAACCATAGCGCCTTCATTTACCTTGACGGCATTCGAGTATCCAACAGACGGTGCCCAGCCAGCGGGGTGTAAGATTTCCATACAACTTACCCTCTTTCAAATTGATTTAAGCTTAAAGCATCATAGGCATATGACCGGATATTGTAAGTGTTAAGTTGCATGCTATGGGTTGGACTATTAACCATAAGGGTGTTTTTTACGCGAATTGCCGGGGCTGGATACAGCACAATTCATTTGGAATTGGTTAGAGGATTGGTGAAAACAGCATGACAGATCAGAAGGCCATTCTTGGCGCCGAAATTTTTGACGGGCAAAAGCGCCACAAAAACTCGGCGCTTATCATCAGCGAAGGCCATGTTGTCGCGATAAAACCTGAACATGTATTGCCTGCTGATTGTGTCCAGACAAAACTGGACGGCGGATTGATTGCGCCAGGTTTTGTCGATTTGCAGGTGAATGGCGGCGGTGGGGCAATGCTGAACAACTCCCCAACGGTCGATACAATACAAACTATCTGTGAGGCGCATGCCAAGTTGGGAACTACCAGCCTGCTGCCGACTTTCATAACCGATACGCCGGCACAGACCAGCGCTGTTATCAGGGCTGTACGCGAAGCAATAGCGCAGGGCGTCAAAGGTTTACTAGGCCTGCATCTGGAGGGGCCATATTTATCGCAAACCCGGAGCGGCGCGCATGCCCCCTCCCTTGTCCGGTCCATGCAGGAGGCTGATTGCCAAGAGCTTGAGGCGCTTGCGGCTGATCTGCCGGTTTTGTTCCTGACAGTTGCCGCCGAAGCCGTTTTACCTGAACAAGTTGAACGCCTGATTGCGGCGGGTGCCGTCATCTCACTGGGGCACAGTGATTGTACCTTTACCGAGGCAATGAGACTGGTCGAAAAGGGCGCAAGCTGCGTCACACATATTTTTAATGCAATGAGCCAGTTTGGAGGTCGCGAGGCCGGACTGGTAGGTGCTGCACTGGAGTCAGGTTGCTTGAATGCAAGCCTGATTGCTGACGGCCATCACGTGGATGGCGCCAGCATACCTATTGCAATGCGTGCAAAACGCGGTCCGGGGAAAATCTTTTTGGTCAGCGATTCAATGGCCACGACCGGTACCACACTTGAAAACTTTACCCTGAACGGGCGGCAGGTAAGCCGTCAAAACGACAGGCTGACCCTTGCAGATGGCACTTTGGCGGGGGCTGATCTGGATCTTGCACGGGCGGTTCGGTTCATGAAAAATCAGCTCGCCTTACCGGGCAACGAAGCCTTACGCATGGCAAGCTTGTACCCGGCACAGGTGATCAGGCTTGAAAACGACATTGGCTCTCTTGCCGCCGGTACACGTGCGGATTTTGTGCACCTTTCGGATTCTTTCGAACTGGTAAGCACATGGCAGGGGGGCAGGCCGCTGGAACAACTTTAACTTTGTTCAACCCAAGGCAGGGAAAGCCGGTCACTCAGGTAAGGCAGCCGTGTTCGGGCCGCTGCAACTGCGGATTTTTTTAACTTCGCCGCCTGCATATGTCCGGTATCATCTATGCGGACCAGTTCGGCTCCGTCCGGAGCAATGATGCAGCTACCGCCAAAATAATCTGTACCATGTTCGTGGCCGCTGTAGTTTGCATAACACAGATAAACCCCGTTCTCGAAGGCACGGGTCGGTACCACGCATTCGGATACGACCCCCCATTGCGCGGCAAGCGCCGTCGGGACGACAACAATCTCTGCGCCTTCAAGGGCAACGTGGCGCAGGTTCTCCGGGAATTCGACATCATAGCAAACCAAAATTCCCACATTAAACCCGCCAAGCCTGAACGTTTCGCACTCGGCACCGGGCGCGAAATGATCCCCCTCAAACCCCGGTGGCAAGAGGAGTTTCCGGTGTTTTCCGATCACCTTTCCCGTCTTGTCGATACACTGCGCCGAATTATAGAGTGTCTCGCCCTGTCGCTCAGCAAAACCATACAATATTGCTGTGGAATATTGACGAGAGAGCTGGGCGATTGCCGCCGCAAACGGCCCATCGGGGGCCTCTGACCTTTCAAGTACAAGATCACCAATGTTGTACCCGCACTGAAACAGTTCTGGCAGGACGATCAGGTCCGGTTGTGCCCCAGTTTGAGCAGCCATCACCTCTTCCAGCCAGATCAGCCGCGCCTCACCGCCATCTAACCCGGCAGGGCACTGAGCGACTGCTACATTCAGGGAACCCACCATCGATCAAACCCTACTGAGTAGAATTTCACGGGGGTACTGGGTGAGGTAATCGGCACCCGTTTCGGTCACCACAATGGAATCTCCGATCCGCCCGGCGGTTAACCCATCAATAGAGATACCTCCATCAACCGCGAAGGTCATTCCCGGTTTCAAAACAGTTTTGTCACCGTCTTTCAGCTCAGGGGCTTCCAGATACGCCACCCCGATTGACCGCCCGGTGCGGTATCCGGTCTCATATCCTCGTTCGCGGTAGACCTCGTTGGCCGCCGCCGCCACCTCCTCGGCCAGCACTCCGGGCCGGATGGATGCTATTGCCGCCTGCTGGGCATCAATCGCAGCCAGTTGAACATCCCGGTCCTTGTCTTTGACATCACCAATGTGGAACATCCTGTCAAAGCCCAGCTTGTATTGTTTGAACTGCGCCATATTGCAAAAACAGAAATAAACCGGGTCAAATTTCTCATAGGTTTTGACGCTAGCCCGGCGGTGCACCATGGATGCGTCCGCACCACTTTGCAAAATCTGCAGGTTGTGGATCATCGGCGAAACGAAACGATCCCAGCCCTTGTTTGTCAGGAAAGTGGCGGCCTTACGCGAGCCTGCTTCGATCACCGCCAGAGCGCTTTCGAATTCCTGTGCCCCTTCACGTAGGCTTTCATGTGCTGCGGCCATCATGGCTCCGGCAATCTGGCCAGCCTCTTTCATTACCTCAATCTCAAACGGTGTCTTGACCATGCGCATCTCGCCAAGCACGGGTGCAATATCCCTAAGCGGCACGTCCGGATAAGTCTCATCCAGATAATTGCGAACGATCGCGGGTATCGAGTTTTTCTCAACCCAGACTTCCGCAGGCTTTTCACCAAGCGCGCCAGCCAGAGCCCTGCCCCAGCTGCGCTGGCCCATATCCTCCCAAACGCGCACATCCTCAACCCAGGTCATGGCTCCGACCATTTCGGATTCCATCAATGGAGTGATAACTACTGGCGCATCCTCTGCGTCCACAACCAACATGGTTGGTCGGCCAAACTCAATGCCCAGATAGCCCCAGAACCCAGCCAGATAGGCGATTGAACTTTCATCGGTAAAAACGGCCTTGCCTATCCCGGCATCCTTCATTCTGGCTTGTAAGATACGGGTGCGTTTTTTTGCTTCTTCGAGCATGCCATTTCTCCATTTTTTAAAACGGCGCCCACTGGAACCGAATCGCCCTTTTGCACGTAGCTTGCCAATAAACAATCAACCTGTATACAGATAAGAGGATTTTCGGACCTAACATGCGTTTAACAAGGAGCGGTCGCCGTATGTGCATACAGCCAACACAGAGCCCGGGCCTGTCAAACGCTTTTGACAATGGCCGTCATGGCCGTGCAAAAATTGGCTTCGTCCTGCTTGCAACTGAGCAAACCATCGAAGATGACATGTTTGCCATGTGCCCTGATGGGGTCGGCGTGCATTTCGCAAGAGCCCCCATTCCAGATTCTATTACCGTTGAATCCCTGAGCCGCCAAAGGGGCGATCTGGCGCAAGCTGCGGCGACAATATTACCTGATGGCAGCCTTGATGTAATTTGTTACGCCTGCACCTCAGGCTCTCTGGTTATTGGTGAAGAAAATGTTTTCGCCGAACTTCGCAAGGGTGCCCCAAATGCGCAGCCCACTTCCCTGATCACAGGGGTCCTGAACGCCCTGAAAACGATTGGGACAAAACGTGTTGCAGTCGCCACGCCTTACCTTGATGAGATTAACCAGCGCGAGGCTGATTATATGGCAAAGGCTGGGTTTGAGATCACCAATATTCAGGGGCTTAATCTGGAAAAAGACAGTGACATGATCCGTGTGCGCCCTGATTTTATCGCCGAATTTGCGGCAGCCACGGACACAGCTGACGCTGATACGCTGTTCATTTCTTGCGGTGCCTTGCGGTCGATCGACATTGTTGATGCGCTTGAACAAAAGCTGGGCAAACCGGTGATCTGCTCTAATCAGGCGATGATGTGGGATGTACTAAGGCGCGCCGGCATCAATGACAGGATAAAGGGCTATGGATCCTTGCTTAGAGATTATTGAGTATGACCACATCAGAAAATCCCACGATGCCACCCGACCCGAATAGTGCCAAAACCAGCGTTCAATCCATTCAGGCTGAAATTGTCCGGCGGATATGTTTTCTTGATTACCCTCCCGGCTGCCAGCTGAAAGAAGCGGAGCTTGCGACAGAGTTCGGGGTTAGCCGAACACCCATTCGTGACGCGATTAGCCGGATAAAACATCTTGGCCTTGTTGAAACCCGCAACGGCGTTGGCACCGTGGTCGTCACCCTGTCCGAGGAAAAGATTAAACAGGTTTATGAAATGCGTCTGCAGCTCGCGACGATGATTGGCGAGATGTCACCAAAGCCTGTGGTGGATTACGACAAAGAACGAATTGCCACCTTGCTGGATGCGGCGATCAGTCTGGAGCAAAATTTCAACGCCCGGCAATATGTTGAGTTGAACGACCGACTGCAAACGCTGATCGCTGATCTGATCGGAAATACGCTTTTGCAGTCCTTCTGGCGTCAGGCTTACTATCAGGCCGCCAGCACATGGTATTCTGTTGCTATGCGCGCCGGTGCCGAGGTCGCCACCTCGTTGGTACAGGAAATCAGTGATCTGAAAGAAGCTCTCAACCGGGATGATATTGTTGCAGTGGGTTACGTTCAGCGTATCCAGATCGGCTATGGCTACCAGCGCATCCGCAAACACCTGTTCACGCAACCCGGAAGCTGACCAACTGTCGGAGCGGTTATTCTGCCACTTCGAATAACGGAGCGACATAGTCGAAATCATCCCCTGAACGGGTGTTGAATAACAACTGTTCCCTGCCGGGGATGCCCATCGCCTCGTATACAAACACATCATCAAAATCGTCGAGGATACTTTCGCGGCGCACGGCGTTTCGGAATCTTGGTGTATTGATCTGTGCAAAATTTGGGTGATGGGTGGCGTAATCTCCATTTATGCGCAACTGAATCTGTCGGGCTGTATCGGCTGCACTTGCCCCAGCGCTGCCACGCACCAAGGCGATGCCGCCGGGGTCCAGAATGACAACCTCAACACGTCCGCCCCCTGCCGGAGATGGCACGAAGGCGAAGTTGTCCCACTTGTTATCAAGCCATACGAGACCCTGACGATTCATATCGCGCATGGCCCCCTCATAAGCCATCATCTGGGCAATGCTCATGCGTCCACCCTGACGGGCAATGGCTTCTTGCGCGGTCTCGGGCAGGCGCTCGACCACAGTCACCCGCGACACGGCCTGACCACGGAACATGCCGCCTGGGGCTTCAAAGGTTTCGTGGATGCGCACCGGTCTAACATGCTCTGAGCGAAGGCGCGTGCGCAGGGCCCGGTCGCCAAACTCGTCCAGTACCGCTGCCGGGGCATTCTCACGGAAATAGGTGACGCGGATGGCAAGGTTTTCCGGATCATCCGCATGCGCAAACACCTCGCTTGTATAGCCACCTCCCAACCGTTCGCCCAGAGGCAGGTTTTGCTCTAACCCGTCGGTCCCGATCACGTGAACCTCGGGATTTCCCGGTGCACGTGTCTCAAAGGCATTGGGAACTTCGCCGCTGTTATGCGGCGTGTCGATACGCCCGCCCGGCGGTGGACGCACGGTAGCAAGGCCCGACTGTGCATCCGGGTCGAACCGCACCGGGGCTGACGGAGCTGCTGAATCAACAATGTTGGCCGGTGGCAGGTCGGGTTCAGGCAACAAGCGTGTTTGATCAAGGGTCGCCGAATACTCATCCACAAGCCCAAGCGACCGCCGTTCGATTGAGCTTAATGTCTCAAGCCCCGATTGTTGCGCCCGCATGCGCGCACTCATTGCGAAGGCGCCGAAATCCTGTAAATCAACCGGGCGCAAGGCATCCAGACCTGCGGCACTTTCCAGATTTCGTGCCACATGCCGTCCGCGCGCTACCCGGCGCAAAGCGGCAATACGCGGCAGCGCATCAAGCCCGCCGGTAATAACTCCCAACGCAGAAGTACCAATTCCAAATGATGTGCTGGCCCACCCCTTGGCGTTTACCTGAGCCGCCTCATATCGCGCATCACCAAGCGTCACAGCCGCACCCGAGGCAAACTCCACTTCTTCCTGACTGGCAAAATACTGGCTGAGTTCGCTGTAGGTCGTAACCCCCAGATCAACCAGATCAATGGCAAAAGCGATGAGAACAACTGCCGTGTTCTCCGCCAACATGAACGGCAATGCCACAAAAGTAACGGCTGCAAGCGTAATGTCTGTATCTATGTTCGCCCTGCGTTGTTGTTCACGTACTGCCGCGGCCAGAGGTGCCACCTGATCGATCCAATACCGCGCACCGTAATCGGGCTGCCAAACGAGGGAACGCCCTGTTGTGGCGTTTCCAGCCTCAGCCAAAGTCACCAGTTCCGCTTTCACCCGTGCAGCAATGGGTTCAAAGCTGAAACCGGTCATGCGAACCAGATCTTCCACCTCGCAATCACCAGCATCATTGGCTTGCTCTAAAGCCCCGCGCGCCGCCTCGATCAGCTTACCAATTGCCTCAACGGTCGCGCGCTCCTGCCAGGCTTCGATGGCGGCTTCAGAAGTTCCGTTTTGCTCGGCAAGCCACTTTGTGTCGTTCAGGATCGCATACCGATATTGGGTATTAGAACCGTCGAAATCTTTGACGACCATACGCAGCAACGGTTGCCCGTCTTCATGGGCGCGCGGTTTCATATAGTCGACAAGCCCACGCAGCGCCCGCGTGTTGTTGCTGATCCATTCAAGGCGGCGCAATTGGCGCTGCATCACATTCATGAACATATCGCGCATGAGTATGGTGGCCGCATGGTGGCCAAAGGTTACTGATTGTCCGGGAAAATGGTCACTGGTGGTCATGATCATCAGGTTCCAGATTTCTTCGGACTGGCTTTGGGTCAGCAATGCCCAATCCTGAACCTCAACGTCATCATGACAGCGCGCTGCCCTGTTTAGCGCGTCGCGCCACAGCCAGTTTTGATCGCCCTGCGCAGGTGTCAGACCGACCGCAACGGATGCAACGACCGGATCAATCGGCAGTCTAAAGGTCTCATATGTGAAGTCCTCGTCGATGCGTGCCTGTAACAAACCCGGATCACCACCTAATGTGGCTGTAGAAATAGGGACACCCCCGCTTAATGCCGGTGCCTGCCCCATCCGGTGCAGGTCAAGTGGCCCGGCAAGATAGATACTGCCACCGCCAAGCGCACTCCGGCGTGCGGTCAGAGTAATCTCGCTGCCCCCTGCCCCCAGATTTTCCGGGTTAAGCCAAAGCGGAATTTCATCCACCGGCAAGGGCATATTCGGTTGCACCGCAAGGTGGATACGCTCGGGTGTATAAGCGTTTTCAAGAATATCAAACCCACCTTCACTCAAAAGGCGCACAAAAGAAAAGCGTGCTGAAATATCGCCGAAAAGCAGGGGCCAGTGACCTTGAGCGCCGGAGACCGAGATGGTTTCACGCCCTGGCATAACGCCGGCCTGAAAGTCCGCCCGGATCAGCAGCGCATCATATCCGTCTTCTTTGGCCTGTGCCCTTGCGGCGGCTGCATCCTCGGTGTCGTAGAAACGTTTCCAGCCATTTGAGAACCATTCCTGATAATGCTGATTGGTGCTGTCGGGAAAGGCGAGGAAGTTGTAGTTGATCGTCCCGGTGTCGATGACTTCAACCCGTTCACTTGGTTGCTGAGGCAGGTTGTGGCCAACTACCAGCAGGTAGCGCGTTTTGCCCAGCCGGGCGTTCGACCCGATGGGATAGGGATAAGACGGTAGCTCATATTCCACCCGCTGTTGGTCATTCAGCACAACCACATCAACAATGCGGGGTGGCCCCACTTCCCCCAAGACACCACCAAATTCGGTGGCACCGCCAAGGTCTCCGGCGCTGGTCACATCGGCAGTCCAGATAACAGCACCGGTCATGGGAGTTTCAGCAGTAAATACCAGATCGGCCACTGCACCGGACGCCATATCACCCAGAACACATTGGAAAGCCCCGCCACCGTTCGGTGTGCAAAGCTCACCAGCATGCAACAGCTCTTTGGGTGCCCTTTCATTGCCCGGATCTGCCAGTTCGAGGTCTATGACCACTCCTGCGGCTGGCAGCTGGCTGACATTTTCGATCCGAAAGGCGGCGGTTAAAGGCAACCCCGCAACCGGCTCGCGCGGATAACTTGCGGCCTCCAACGCTAAAAATGGTGGGGATTGATAGCTGCCTTTTTCGTCAGGCTCCTGTCCGCAAATAACCATCGGGTCCGAGCGCATGCGGGGCCAGGGTTGCACCACCTCGATTTGGGCAGGATCTACCACCAGCAAATCTTTGATTTCCTGGGGAATTGTTCCGTCTTCGGTCTTGACCGGAACACTATCCAAAATGGCAGCGCAATCGCGATAGGCATTCCCGCATGGGAAATACCCGATGAGCTGAAACTCCAGATCGACCAGTGAGCTCAGGCCGAAAAGTGTTAGCGCCTCGCCATCACGGATATAGCTTTCGCTCCAATGACGTTCTGGCAAAATTGCCCCGCCACTGGTTTTCATGGCAGGGCGCACAATCCTGACACGCGCTTCAGTCAGCCCATCTGGCAAAGCCCCGTTCAGCCCCACCTCGTATTGATAGCCCTGAAATTTATCCCCACTGCGAGTGACAGAAAGCAGGCCATTCCCGTCCGGTGGCAGAATTTCAAAGGGTAGGAATTGATCTATGGGCGCCTCATAAGTGTCTGCCGCATCCCCGTCATTTTCCCCCAGGGTCGCGATCTGGTATTGCCCAACCGGCATTCCCTCAGTTTCAAGCGTGGATGCAAAAAGTTGTGGCGTTTCGGCTTCAAGATAGACGGCGCGACCATAGCGGTTGGGTATATCACTTTGGCCTATCAGGCAGGTGTCAGATGTAGCACCCGGGTAGATGATTTCGGCGACGTTATTGACCGGATACCAATCAGGAAGCTCAGGCGCTTCGGGGTCATCACGGATCCAGTCGACTTCAATGCGCAGCGGATCACCCAGCTGATAGGAATCTCCATTGGGCAGGCGAAGACTGCGCTCAAAACCCAGATCAAGCGGCACTGGCAGCACCCGCTCAGGCTCGTCATAGGCGTAAATTTCCGGCAGGACCTCAAAACGCTCAGCGGCATAGATCAGCCCCCCGTCACCAATCTGTACGCGCATCTCGTAAATGCCGGGGTCAGGTGCCGAGTAGCGCAGGTCCTGCACCCCCGGCACCAGCACAGTGGTACCCCGCCGGTTAATTGAATTTGTGGTCTCACCGACGGCAATTCCAGTTTCGAGCGTGCCGCCAAGCCGTGCAATGTAGGTAGAGAACCGGTCCGCATCCAAAGGATCATCTTCGCGCCCGTAACTTCGCATTTCCGGCGTGATTGTGACCCGATACTCAACATCACCATCTGCGCGGATTTCCGCAGAATTAAGAATTTCTACGGCCCCGCTGAAAGGGGACAGGTCATTGAGAACCCAGATATCCTCGGACGCAATCACCTCCAGATCCGGCCATGGCGCGCTACTCGCACCCTGTAAATGGCGCGTCAGATAGATTGAAAACCGCCCTATAGGGCCGGAAATGGGTAAAGCGGTGTCTATTTCAACACGCGACGGCGGGTCCTCTGCCCAGCTACGATAGGCGTCGCCGCCCCAATAATATCCAAGCCCCTCGACATGGTAGCTGGAGCCGGGGATATCCGATTGAAAAGTAACCGTAAATTTTGCACCACGCTGCACGATACGCCCGCCAGGTATCCGCTCACCCGTCGGCCCCGATATCGTGAATCCATTTTGTGCCGCACCCGGTTGTACCGTGCCCAACGTGATCAAAACCACAGCGAGCACTGCGACAAGGCGTGGATGCAGCTTGCTCAGGATACCCAGCATAATACCGGGAATTTTAGTTCACCTGACCGGAATCAAGAAGAATTTTTTCAACTAAGTAGCCTTTGTAAGTGGCCCGAACTACTTAACCGGACATGAACTGCTCTATCCGATCAAGAGTTTCCATAGCGGGCAGGCATTGCCGGACAGACCCGTTCGGCTCTCGTCCGTCACGAATTGCCGCCACGAATTCGCGGTCTATCAACTCTATCCCATTCGAAGACACTGCCACGTCGGACAGGTCAATCGCGTTGCCGCGGCCATCTTCAAGATCATCATACGAAGCGACATAGGTGCCATTGTCACAAATATAGCGAAAGGTGGTGCCAAGGGGGCCGTCATTGTTGAAAGACAGCGACAAAGTGCAAATCGCACCCGCCTCGGACTTCATTCCAATGGACATGTCCATTGTTATGCCCAGATCCGGGTGCACCGGCCCCTCCAGCCCATAAACTTCTGTCGCGGTGCCGCCTGTTTGATACTGGAACAAATCAACCGTGTGGCAGGCATGGTGCCACAAAAGATGGTCTGTCCAACTACGCGGCTTGCCCAGCGCATTGGTATTCGTGCGGCGGAAGAAATATGTCTGAACATCCAGTTGCTGCAAAGTCAGCTCGCCCGCTTTAATCTTGTTGTGAATCCACTGATGCGAGGGGTTAAAGCGGCGCACATGTCCGGCCATGGCCACCAGCCCGGTTTCTTCCTGAACACGTACCAATTCCTGCGCGTCTGCCAAATTGTCAGCCATTGGAATTTCAACCAGCACATGTTTGCCAGCTCTCAGGCAGGCGATGCCCTGAGCCGCGTGCACCTGCGTTGGCGTGGCAAGAATAACCGCGTCAACATCGTCGCGGGCCAGGCTTTCCTCCAGATCGGTTGTCGCATGCCCAATACCACGCTCAGCCGCAAATTCGGCGATGCTGTCAGCCTCACGCCCAACAACCGAGGTCACCTCGACCCCCTCAATGTTACTGATCGCATCCAGATGTTTGGTGCCAAAAGCACCGGCGGCGCCCGCAATACAAATTCTCATCTTTTTCTTCTCCTCGGTTTAATCGGGACCGGCCCCGGACAGAGCCGCCAGTATTTTGTCAGCATTTTCGCCATAATCTTCGCCATCCCCCTCAAGCGCGAGATTGCCAATGGCTTCCTGCCACTCAACGCATGCGCGTGACATGGCGGCCTCGATCCCAAGCTCCTCAACGGTAAGCGCAACCTCACGCATCTCTGCCGCTCGCCTTGTGCCATGCTGCATCATACGTTCCAACATGTAGCCAGCGCGCTTTTGCCATCCAAAACCCGGAAAGGTCTTTTCCAGGCTTTCCAGCACTATATCTTCGACGCCTGCCTTGCGTCCCGCCAGAACACATTCGGCAACCAGTGCCTCCATCCCCTTGATCATGATAGACCGCATCATTTTGATCGAAGAAGCCGCGCCGATATCCCCTTCGGCATGGGTTGCTTGCATATTCAATTGATCAAACAGCGTCAGCGCGGCCTCAGCATGTGAGCCGCTAACCAAAACCGGCGTCTGGTGCAATTTCGGAAAAACCGGAGCCATTATGGCTACATCCACATACTTTGCCTGCTTGGCCTCGATCATTTCAGACGCCTTGCGCTTGGTGCCCGGCGCGCAGGAATTGCAGTCAAAGAACATGGCACCTTTTCGAAGTTTCCCGGCCGCACTTTCGGCTGCGACCAATGCCTGATCGGCGGTAACCATTGAGAATACAGCATCCGCTGTTTCAACGGTATCCAACACGGTTTCATAGCCGGTTACGCCACTTGAAGAATATTCAGCCCATTTGGCCTGACTTACCCCTGTATCAGAGTCAGTTTTGATGTCGTAGGCAGAAATTTTCCCGAAAAAATCTGAAGCCAACCCCGAAACGAAAGCTTGTGCCGCCTCTCCGAAACCCAGGAATGCTATGGAAAATTCCGGATTATTTTTGGTGTCTACAGCAATCATCTTTGGATCCGGCCTCTATTATATTCCCATATGTACCACCGGGTTTTTCATTGGTGAAATTGAATGGCTAATCAGGCTATTCAATTTTTGAATAGTGCAGCCTCTGCGAGGCTGTTATTTTTGCTCGCCGCACGCAAGAGCGCCAACATCTGCGCCTGCGCGGCCGTTGGTTGCCATTCTTTTCGCATGGTGATGCCTATTGGGCGTGCCGTGTTCGAGGTATCAAATTCAAGTCGCTCCAGCAGGTGCTGCTCTTCCTCATGACGTACCTGATTTTGCGAGATGATCGTTAGACGATCACTGCCCAGTAAAAGCCCCCGGATCATCATCAAAGAGCTGCTTTCGATGATGTGGTCCGGGCAATCTGTCCCGCCGTCTTCGAACAGATTTTCAAAATAAGTTCGTGTTGGTGTGCCACTGCGTGGGACGACCCAGGGAAACTTTGCCAGGTCCCCAGGCGTCAGGTCGGTTTTCCCCGACAAAGGGTGACCGCGTCGCCCGACAATCACTAGCGTATCTTCAAACAACTCCTCCTGAAAAACATCCTTTATCGGCAGGGGATCACGCAGCGCGCCGACAAGCAGATCAAGCTCTCCACTGCGCAGACCGTGCAGCAGGGCGTCATAGGGGCCATCGACAACGCTGATTTCTATTCCAGACTGAAGTTCCGTAAGCTCATTGATAGCCTGCGGTAAAATATAACTGCGCGCCAAGGGCATCGTGCCAATGCTGATCTTGCCCGTATCCAGACCACGCCATGCTTCAACCTCTTCAAGGCCCTGATCTAACTCGGAAAATGCCAAACGCGCATGAAGAGCCAATACGCGGGCCGCACGGGTCAGCTCGATCCCCTGATTATTCCTGTTGAACAAATCCATTCCCGACAGACGTTCAAGGTCGCGGGCGGTTCGATGTATCGTTGGCTGTGAGACACCGATAAGCCGGGCTGCCAGCGAGAAGTTGCCGGCCTCAGCCACGCCAAGCAATGCCCGTAGCTGAGCCGAAGTCACCAACTGGTCAAACTTAGAAAAACCGCCCTGATTAGATTTACCA
The DNA here is from genome assembly GCA_964550345.1 of uncultured Aliiroseovarius sp. Lineage (GTDB taxonomy): Bacteria > Pseudomonadota > Alphaproteobacteria > Rhodobacterales > Rhodobacteraceae > JAAEUB01. The sequence continues at coordinate 14,103 of CAZJYZ010000038.1, forward strand.
CGAAGCCTGTAGGACCGGCGCGCGCCGATTTCGATTTGCTCAAGAGCGCGCTTGGCCCGGTTCAGGAACAAACTTCCGGGCTCAGTTGGAAACATTCCGTCCGAGCGTCGGTCAAACAATTGAACTTCCAACAGCGATTCCAGTTTTGCAATTGCCTGGGTTATTGCTGGTTGGGTCAGAAAAACGTGGCTTGATGCCTGACTGGCACTTTTGTGCCTTGCGACTTCGCAAAATACCCTCAAATGCCTGATGTTCAGTTTGATCGGTCGCATGGTGCTTCAAAACCCGTTCGTGAGGAAATGCCTATAGCAAAATTCAATACTCAAGGAAAGCTTTGGAATGGTAGTTTCACACCGTCTGGAAGATAGTAAAACCCGCGCCGACTTGACGATATTTGAATTTAGGAAGATGCAACCATGTCAAACAATAAAACAGCTTTGGTCATAAGCGCCCATGCGGCTGATTTTGTCTGGCGGGCCGGGGGGGCGATCGCCCTGCACCAAAAGCGCGGCTATGACGTGACCGTTGTTTGCTTGTCCTATGGCGAGCGTGGCGAGTCTGCCAAACTATGGAAGCAGGAAGGCTGCACGCTTGAAAAGGTCAAATCCGCCCGGCGGATCGAGGCGGAGAACGCGGCGCAGGCGCTGGATGTTTCTGACATTCGCTTCATGGATCTCGGTGATTACCCGCTTGAGATGGATCGCGAAGCAAAATTCGCGCTGGTAGATATCATCCGCGAGGTTCAGCCGAAATTCATGATGTCACATTCCCAATACGACCCCTACAACACCGACCATTCTTACGCGACAAGCGTGGCAATGGAATGCCGCATGATTGCGCAAGCCTGGGGACATAACCCCGGTGAAAAAGTGCTTGGGGCACCGCAACTATATTTGTTTGAACCACATCAACCGGAGCAGATGCATTGGAAGCCCAATGTGTTTTTGGACATATCGGAGGTTTGGGACAAAAAACGTGCTGCCATCGAATGCATGCAGGGGCAGGAGCATCTTTGGAATTTTTATACCAATGTGGCCGAAAACCGAGGCAACCACTTTCGCCGCAATTCCGGCGGCATGTCTGGCGGTGTTCCGGCAAAATACGCAGAAGGCTTTCAGGCGATCTATCCGCAGACGGTGACCGAGCTATGAGCCATGTCGTAGTCCAGAACATCGAACGCGCGGATGCGGAAACCGTCAAGGCATTGGGCGCTTGTGGCGTCGCTACGGTGCACGAAGCACAAGGGCGCAAGGGCCTGCTGGCATCCTATATGCGCCCCATCCATCGCGGCACATCTCTTGGCGCGTCAGCCGTTACTATCCTTGCGCCACCCTGTGACAACTGGATGGTCCATGTGGCGATCGAGCAGGTTCGCACCGGGGACATTTTGGTATTAGCAACCACCTCCCCTTCGGATGCCGGATATTTCGGTGACCTTCTGGCGACGTCGATGCAGGCCCGCGGTGGGGTTGGGCTAATCATCGACGCCGGTGTGCGGGATGTGCGTGACCTAGAGGCGATGAATTTTCCGGTATGGTCAAAAGCAATTTGCGCACAAGGCACCGTCAAGGAAACCCTTGGGTCCGTAAACGTGCCGGTCGTTTGCGCTGGTGCTCAGGTCAATCCCGGGGATGTGATTGTCGCCGATGACGACGGAGTGTGCGTGGTCAGACGCGAGGAGGCTGACGAGGTTCTGGCCGAAGCTCAGGCCAGGATCGCCAAGGAAGGCGAAAAGCGCGACCGGCTGGCGGCAGGCGAACTTGGGCTGGATATGTATGACATGCGCGGACGTCTCGCTGAAAAAGGCCTGAAATATGTCTGATCAGGCGCGCTGCATGTGGATGCGGGGGGGCACCTCCAAAGGGGGGTACTTTTTAGCCGATGACCTGCCTGCAGACACAAGTGCACGTGACAATTTTCTGCTATCGGTCATGGGGTCACCGGACAACCGTCAGATTGACGGGATGGGTGGGGCGGACCCGCTCACGTCAAAAGTGGCCGTGGTTCGAAAATCTTCACGCCCAGACGTTGATGTGGATTATCTGTTCTTACAGGTCGCGGTTGACCGGCCACTGGTCTCGAACGCACAGAATTGTGGCAATATCCTTGCCGGAGTAGGCCCTTTCGCAATTGAGCGTGGGCTTGTAACAGCGAAGGACGGGCGCACGGATGTGACCATTTTCATGGAGAACACCGGAAAGATAGCCACAACCACGGTTGAAACTCCGGGCGGTGAAGTGGCCTATGACGGTTCAGCTGGCATCGACGGGGTGCCGGGTACCGCCAGCCCGGTTAACATTTCTTTTCAGGATATCGCGGGTGCCACTTGCGGGGCTCTTCTGCCCAGTGGCACTGCCCGCAACATTATCGACAACACCGAGGTTACGCTAATCGATAATGGTATGCCTTGCGTCGTTTTGCGGGCCGGGGACATTGGCATCACCGGCACAGAAACCTGCGAAAAGCTCGAGGCAAATCAAGACCTGTGTGACCGGCTTGAGGCCATCCGGCTTCTTGCCGGACCACTTATGAACCTAGGGGATGTTACCAATAAAACGGTGCCGAAAATGACCATGATCAGCGAACCCACCAACGGAGGCGCGATTTCAACCCGGACCTTCATTCCCCATCGCTGCCACAGCTCCATTGGCGTGCTGGGCGCGGTGAGCGTGGCAACCGCCTGCCTGACAGAAGGTTCGGTCACAGAAAGCATCGCTGATTTGCCTGATGGTAATCCTGCGGCGTTGCGGATTGAGCACCCAACCGGTGAGACAACGATTGTTGCTGATCTTGATGCGAGTGGGGTGGTCCAGAATGCTGCCATTCTACGAACGGCACGCAAGCTCTTTGACGGGGTGGTGTTTGCCAGATGACACAGGACATTCAGACCATGGATGCGGATTACCGACCCTTCCACCCAAACCCATCAAAACCAACGTTCGTCGTGCCTGCTGGAGCTGTCGATGCCCACTGCCATGTCTTCGGACCTTCCGCGAAATTCCCCTATGCGTCAGCACGCAAATACACGCCGTGTGACGCATCAAAAGAACAGCTTTTTTCCCTGCGCGATCATCTAGGATTTTCACGCAATGTGATCGTTCAGGCCTCATGCCATGGGCAAAACAACGATGCCCTCGTTGATGCACTGGAAAGCGCCGGAAATCTGGCGTGCGGGGTCGCTGTGGTGTCGCCGGACATCACGGATGACGAGCTACAGCGGCTTGATCAGGCAGGCGTGCGCGCCGTGCGTTTCAATTTTGTCAAACGGCTGGTCGATGCAACGCCGAAAGAGGTTTTCACACGGATTGCAGAACGTATTGCCCGCCTGGGCTGGCATATCGTGGTTTATTTCGAGGCGCCGGATCTGGAAGAACTGATCCCGTTCCTGACCGCGCTGCCAACCACAATTGTGGTCGATCACATGGGGCGGCCGGATGTCTCGAAAGGCGTGAATCACGCAGACTTTCAGCGGTTTGTGAACCTTCTGGCCGAACAAAAAAACTTCTGGACCAAGGTCTCCTGCCCCGAAAGGCTGACCCAGACCGCACCCAATTACAGCGATGTTGTGCCCTTTTCACGTTTGCTGGTTGAACGCTTTCCAGACAGGGTTTTGTGGGGCACTGACTGGCCTCATCCAAACATGAAATCACACATGCCGGATGACGGCGCACTGGTCGATCTGATCCCCCGGATCGCCCCGCAGAAATCACAACAACAAGCACTATTGGTTGACAACCCAACACAGCTCTACTGGCCATAAAGATGGAGAGGAACATGAACAATAGTCCCACCGATCCCCATGCCGACATCCCCGGAACAACCCTGTTTGACGGCAAGATGGCTATGAAGGGTTATGCCCTGAATAAGATGTGTTATTCGTTCAATGCAGCCGAGGCACGCGAGGAATATCTGGCCGACCCCGAGGCTTATTTTGAAAAATTCGGCCTGAATGACGAACAAAAACAAGCCTGCCGCAACAAGAACGTTCTTGAGATGATCGCGGCAGGCGGCAACGTTTATTACCTCGCCAAGTTCGCCGGGATCTACAAGCTCAACATGCAGGACATTGGCGCACAACAGACCGGCATGAGCGTGGACGAGTTCAAGGAAAAGCTTAGAAAGGCGGGTGACTGAGATGGCTACGATTATTGGCGGACTGACCACGTCACACATTCCTGCAGTCGGTAATGCAATTGCCAACGAGGCCTTTGACGACCCCTATTGGAAACCGTTCTTTGAGGGTTATCCCCCCACGCGCGAATGGTTGAGCAAGCACAAGCCGGACGTGGCCATCGTGATATATAACGACCATGGGCTGGGTTTCTTCCTGGACAAAATGCCGACCTTTGCCGTCGGTGCTGCGCATGAATACCACAATCAGGACGAAGGATGGGGCATACCGACCTTACCGCCCTTCCCCGGTGATCCCGAACTGTCCTGGCATATTATCGAAGAAATGGTGCGCGATGAGTTTGACATAACCTCGTGTCAGGAACTGGCAGTTGATCACGGGTTTACTGTGCCGATGCAGCTTTTCTGGCCCGGTCTTGGCCCCGATATGCCCCCGGCAGTTCCGATCAGCGCCAACACGGTGCAACACCCTATCCCGACCATGAAACGTTGCCTGGATTTCGGCAAGTCGCTGGGCAAGGCGATACGGTCATATCCCAAGGACATTAAGGTTGTGGTGCTTGGCACCGGTGGGCTTTCACATCAGTTGGACGGAGAGCGTGCGGGCTTCATCAACAAGGAATTTGACCAGATGTGCATGGAAAAAATCGTTTCCGACCCCGAAGCGCTAACAAAAATCTCCCGGCACGAGTTGATCCGGCAGGCTGGCTCTCAGGGGTCCGAGTTCATCATGTGGATGATGATGCGCGGGGCATTGGGCGACAAGGTGAAGGCGCTGCATCAAAACTATCATATTCCCATTTCCAATACAGGTGCCGGCACCATGATTTTGGAATGTGTCGACTAAAACTGCGAGGGCATAATGAAAACTCAAGTAGGCATAATCGGCGGCGGGCCGTCCGGGCTTTTACTTTCACAGCTTTTACACCTGCGCGGCATCGACAATGTCGTGCTGGAAAAACACAGCCGGGAATATGTGCTTGGACGCATCCGTGCAGGCGTGTTGGAGCATGGCTTTGCCGACCTGATGCGCGAGGCCGAATGCGGCGCGCGTATGGACGCCGAGGGCGAGATCCACGACGGGTTCTATATCGCCCATGACGGCATTCGCGACCGCGTTGACCTCAAGGGTCTTACCGGTGGGAACTCGGTTATTGTCTATGGTCAGACAGAGCTGACCCGCGACCTTTATGACGCCCGTGAAAAGACCGGTGGCAAGGTGTTTCACAATGTTGAGGACGTTCAGCCGCATGACATGACCAGTGATGCGCCCTATCTGACCTACCGCCTGGATGGCGAAGACCACCGCATCGACTGTGACTACATCATTGGCGCCGACGGTTTTCATGGGGTTAGCCGCAAGTCCATCCCCGCAGACAAAATCCATGAGTTTGAACGGGTCTATCCCTTTGGCTGGCTTGGTGTTCTGTCTGAAACCAAACCGGTTTCACCTGAACTGATCTATGCCAAACATGAACGCGGATTTGCCCTGTGCTCACTTCGCTCCCAAACCCTGAGCCGTTACTACATCCAGGTCCCCCTGACCGATCGTGATGAGGACTGGTCGGATGACGCCTTTTGGGCCGAATTAAAACATCGCCTGCCCGAAGACGTTGCCGCCAATCTGATTACCGGACCATCAATTGAAAAAAGCATCGCCCCCCTGCGCAGTTTCGTGGCCGAGCCAATGCGCTACGGAAACATGTTCCTTGCAGGCGACGCCGCCCATATCGTGCCGCCCACCGGCGCACGCGGCCTGAACTCGGCGGCTTCGGACATTTACTATCTCTATCATGCGCTGGTGAATCACTATGAGAAGGGCGATGACACCGGTATCGACACCTATTCGCAGAAAGCCCTTGCGCGAGTCTGGAAAGGGCAGAGGTTCTCGTGGTGGATGACGACCTTGCTACACCATTTCCCGGAAAACTCGCCCTTTGACAGCAAGCTGCAAACGACAGATCTGGAATATCTGTTCTCGTCCGAAAAGGCGCTGGCGTCCTTGGCAGAAAACTATGTGGGGCTACCGTTCTGAGCCCTTCAGACGCCTGAAATGCCTTTGAGGGTCAGGTTTGTCACCAATTCTGCATATTCGGTGCGGTCTTGCGGCCCGGCATTGGGGTTCCACATGTAAAACCAGTTCAGCATGCCAAAGATCGACATGGTGGTTGCGCGCAATTTGCCGGTGTCGCCTGTGAAAGTTTCTGGCGATATCGCCAGAACGATATCGGAAAACAGGCGTATAAGTTCTCGTTGGTATTCACGCAACACCACCTGTTGTTCCTGCGGCATGATGCCAAATCTGCGGGTCTGGATGCGGTGTTCGTGGTCAGAACCCTCATAGGCCATCAGGGTTTCCAAAATGACCGCATGCAGCCTTTCTTCGGCGGAAAGCCCGGTGAGATCAACGCCACATATCCGGTCGCGCAGCGCCTTCAGATAGGTATCAAGAATGTCAAACAACAGCGCGTCTTTGCCCGAGTAATAATGGTAAATATTCGCCTTCGAGATACCGCAAGCTGTGGCAAGCTGGCTCATCGAAGCGCGGTCAAACCCTTCGGTGGCAAAGACCTGCGCTGCCGTCTTCAGTATCTGGCTGCGCTTTTGGTCATGATCTTTTGCTATAGTACGGGCCAATGCTCACTCCTTCGGGCGGTTATCGACAACACGTTTAGCCTTGCCTTGCGAGCGTTCAACACCGCCGGGATCAGCAACATGAACCTCGGTTGAAACGCCAACAGCATCCTTGATCCGCTTTGTCAGCATCCGAGCCGCAGCGGTCTTGCTAAGCTCATCAGCAGCATCCGGCATTGCCTCAACATGCACACGCAACCCATCCATGCGCCCGGCGCGAAACCGTTCAATTTGAAAATGCGGCGCCAGCCCGCCTGTGGCCAGAACCTGCTCTTCGATCTGGGTGGGGAAGAGGTTGACCCCACGCAGAATTATCATGTCATCCGAGCGCCCGGTGATCTTTTCCATCCGTCGCATGGAGCGCGCAGTGCCGGGCAAAAGCCGGGTCAGGTCACGGGTGCGATAGCGGATCATCGGCATGCCTTCCTTGGTCAGCGTGGTAAACACCAGCTCGCCCATTTCGCCGTCCTCAACCACCTCGCCGGTCTCGGGGTTGATAATCTCGGGGTAGAAATGATCCTCCCAAATATGTAGACCGTCTTTGGTCTCAACACATTCATTGGCCACGCCCGGCCCCATGATTTCGCTCAGCCCGTAAATATCCACCGCATGCATATCAAAGGCGTCTTCAACTTCTTTGCGCATGGCATTTGTCCATGGCTCAGCGCCGAATATGCCGACCTGCAGAGAAGACTTTGCCGGGTCCAGCCCCTGACGGTGAAACTCCTCAAGGATATTCAGCATGTAGGAAGGTGTCACCATGATCGTGTGTGGTTTAAAGTCCTCGATCAGGGTGACCTGACGCGCTGTCATGCCACCGGAAACCGGAATGACCGTCGCCCCTAGCCGCTCAATGCCGTAATGCGCGCCCAAACCGCCGGTAAACAAACCGTAGCCATATGAATTGTGCACAATGTCGCCAGGGCGCGTACCGGATGCACGCAAAGATCGCGCCACCATGTCAGCGAAGACGTCTATATCGCCCTTGGTATAACCTACAACCGTAGCTTTGCCCGTTGTTCCTGATGACGCGTGCACACGCATGATTTGCTCGCGTGGGACCGCAAACATGCCAAAGGGATAATTATCGCGAAGGTCATCCTTGTAGGTGAAAGGAAATTTCGCCAGATCGGATAGTGTTTTCAGATCATCCGGGTGCACGCCGGCATCGTCAAACCTTTGCCTGTACATTGGCGTGTTTTCATAGGCGTGTCTGAGAGACCATTTCATGCGCTCAAGCTGCAGGCTTTCGATTTCATCGCGCGACGCAATTTCTATCGGCTCCAGATCGGATTTCTTGGGTGTCAGGTCTTTCATGTTTCCTCCTGAAATAATGCCCCTTTGATCGCCCGCGAAAATCCGCGAAACTCTGCAATGCTTTCATTGTTTTGGTTAGTGACGTGGACGTCATAAATGCCATTGCGACCGACCAGAGAAACCTCTCGCGCAACCGCTGACAGACGATCGTTCAAACGGGCCGGGGCGACATAGGATATCTGGCAATGTTGAACGAGAGAGCTTTGATTACGGCTATTGCAGGCGAAAGCGAAAGTTGTGTCAGCCAGCATGAATATTACCCCACCGTGGCAAATTCCGTGGCCGTTCACATGTTGTGAGGTCACATTCAGATCAAAAGTAGCCCGCCCTTCGTCAATTTCGGTCATTTCCATACCCGTGGAGCGCGAAGCGGCATCCCCGGTCCACATGATATCAGCGCAACGCTTGGCAATTTCCTGAGGCGCCAGCATCAAACGGAACGTCCTGTAAATTTGGCGGGTCTTTTTTCAAGAAAGGCGCTGACCCCTTCTGCATAGTCAGGCGTTTCACCACAAATTTTTTGGTTTTGTGCTTCAAGATCCAATTGCTCGTCCAGACCGTTTAAACTCGCAGCCTGAATGGCTGCTTTGGTTAGCCCAAGACCAATACTTGGGCCATTTGCCAGATTTTGCGCCAGTTCACGCGCCTCCTCCAGCAATGCTTCATCCGCAACCGCACGCCAGATCAATCCCCAACTTTCGGCCTGCTCAGCGCTCAGGGGTTGCGCGGTCATCGCCAGCCCTTTGGCGCGCGCTTCCCCAAGAAGACGGGTCAAAGCCCAACTTCCGCCCGCATCGGGCACAAGTCCGACTTTGGAAAACGACTGGATGAATTTGGCACCTTTCGCAGCCAAAACTAAATCACAGGCCAGCGCGATGTTGGCGCCCGCCCCTGCGGCAACTCCGTTCACAGCACAGATCACCGGAAATTCGAGCGACCGGATGAGCCGGATCAGCGGGTTGTAAAATTTTGTCAGGGTCAGACTCAGATCAGGTGGCGAAGTCATCTTTGACGGATCTCGGTCGCCCAAATCCTGTCCGGCGCAAAAGCCCCGGCCAGCCCCAGTCAGCAGTATCGCACGGGCGCCATTGTCGCGGGACTGCTCTAAAGCTGCCCGCAAAGCCAGGTGCATTTCATCATTGAAAGAGTTCAGCCTTTCCGGCCGGTTCAGGGTGATCTCAACCCAACCTTCATGCTCTTTGAGTAGTATTGTATCCGTCATTTTCCGCCTCTGGGAAGTATGTCAGAAAACATTTGCATAAACCGAACGGTTGGTCAATAATATTCACAATACAACTTCACCTGGCAGGATTTCCACATGATACTTCACAAGGTTAACAGCTTTTCTGCCGGGAAATGGATTGCACCTGACAGCTCAGCCCGCGTCATAGAAAGTGCCGTAACAGGTGAGGTGATTGGTGAGGCCGGAAATTGCTCGCTGGATATGCAGGAGATGCTGGATTATGGGCGCTTGAAAGGCGGCCCTGCTCTGCGCGCCATGACTTTCCATGACCGTGCGCGCATGCTCAAAGCACTAGCACTCCATCTGGGCCCCCACAAACAGCGGCTCTATGATCTGTCTTTCAGTACCGGCACAACTCAGTCAGATAACCATATTGATATTGATGGCGGTATCGGAACAATGTTCGTTTTCGCCTCCAAAGGTCGGCGTGAAATGCCGGATAGCCAGGTATATGTCGATGGCGAGACCGAGCAACTTAGCCGTAATGGCACCTTTCTGGGGCGGCATATCTGCACCCCGATGCACGGCGTTGGCATTCACATCAACGCCTTTAATTTTCCGGTTTGGGGCATGTTGGAAAAACTGGCGCCAACCCTTCTGGCCGGGGTGCCAGCTATCGTAAAACCTGCCACAGCGACCTGCTATGTCACCGAGGCCTGCGTGCGGCTCATGCTGGATAGTGGCTTGCTACCCGAGGGAGCTTTACAGCTTATTTCCGGCAATACAGGTGACTTACTGGACAGGCTTGGCTCGCAAGATATCGTCAGCTTCACCGGCTCAGCACAAACGGCGCTGACGTTGCGCTCGGTCCCGAACATACAGGAAAACTCCATTCGGTTTGTGGCTGAGCAAGATAGTCTGAACGGATCTATCCTCGGCCCGGACGCTGTTCCCAACACGCAGGAATTCGACCTTTTCGTGAAAGAGGTTTGCCGCGAAATAACAACAAAGGCCGGACAGAAATGCACCGCGATCCGCCGTATCATCGCGCCAGTTTCACAGGTTGAAGCCGTGATTGAGGCCGTGTCCGCGCGCCTGGAAAAAACTCTTATCGGCGACCCAAAACTAGACGCAGTGCGCATGGGACCGCTGGTGTCACAAAGCCAGAAAAAAGACGTGCTGGCGAAGGCTGAAACCATCGGGCTTGAGGCCGAGCGGGTTTACGGAAACCCCGACAATTTCCATGTCGAAGGCGCGAATGTCGAAGAAGGCGCGTTCGTACCCCCCATGCTGTTTCACTGCACCGCCCCGGATACTTCCGACCTCGTGCATAGCACCGAAGCTTTTGGTCCGGTTTCAACTGTCATGGGTTACCGCGATCTGGATCACGCCATCGAGATCGCGAATAGAGGTCAGGGATCACTGGTCGCATCAGTCATTACCCACGATGCCGATGTGGCCCGACAAGTGGCACTGGGCGCCGGCGCCTATCATGGTCGTCTTTATTTCAATAACCGTGACAGCATGCGGGAAAGCACCGGGCATGGCTCGCCTTTGCCGCATATGGTGCATGGCGGTCCGGGGCGTGCTGGTGGCGGCGAGGAGCTGGGTGGCGTTCGCGGCGTCATGCACTACATGCAGCGAACCGCCATTCAGGGCAGTCCGGATATACTGTCAGCGATTGGCGAAAGCTGGATTCCCGGCACGGCCGAAATTGAAGGCCCGGCTCATCCTTTTACCCGTAGCTTTAACGACTTGAAGATTGGTGAAACAATCCACACCCCAACGCGAACTATTACGATGGAAGACATCGAGCATTTCGCAAACTTCACTGGCGACACATTCTACGCCCATATGGATGAGGAAGCCGCCGCTGCCAATCCTTTCTTCCCCGGTCGCGTGGCGCATGGTTACCTGCTCCTGTCCTTTGCGGCTGGCCTGTTTGTTGAGCCCAATCCCGGCCCGGTGCTGGCCAATACCGGGCTCGATAATCTACGCTTCATGCAACCGGTTCAGGCAGGTGATTCCATCAAGGTGCGGCTGACAGTTAAAAAGAAGACAAAACGAAACGACGAATATGGCGAGGTGCGCTGGCATGTATCGCTGAGCAATCAGGAAGACGCGCTGGTCGCGGAATACGAACTGCTGACCATGGTTTCATATTGATGGCTGACAACATAACGTTGCGTTACAGAATGCCCGAGGAGAGAGGAGATGTGTAACATTATGCTTGTGTCGAATCGCCCGCACTCATATTACCGACCAAACGGTCGGTGTATAATAGATATAATCAGGAGGCTCGGTTAAATGTCTGCACTCATCTGTGACGCAATCCGTACCCCTATCGGGCGCTATGGCGGTGCCCTGTCTTCAGTACGCACCGATGACCTGGCAGCGGCTCCAATTGCCGCCCTGATGGCGCGAAATCCGGGCCTTGACTGGTCATTGGTAGACGACGTGGTCTATGGCTCGGCCAATCAGGCAGGCGAAGACAATCGTAATGTAGCACGCATGGCGGCCCTTCTTGCAGGGCTTCCAACCGAGGTGCCGGGAACAACCATCAACCGTTTATGCGCGTCGGGCATGGATGCGGTTGGCATGGCTGCGCGCGGCATTAAGGCGGGGGACTATGATCTGGCAATTGCGGGTGGCGTTGAAAGCATGAGCCGCGCACCGATGGTAATGCCCAAAGCCGAGGCGGCATATAGCCGGGCTGCACAGATATTCGACACCACGATAGGCTGGCGCTTTGTGAATCCGAAAATGAAGGCGGCATATGGCATCGATTCCATGCCGCAAACGGCCGATAATGTTGCGGCGGAGTATAATATTAGCCGCGAGGATCAGGACGCCTTCGCCGCACGTTCTCAGGCGCGTTGGGCAGAGGCTGACAAGGCCGGCTTATTTTCCGATGAGATCACGCCCGTCGAGGTGACCCAGCGCCGGGGCGACCCGGTGGTTGTCGATACCGACGAACATCCGCGCCCGGACACGCGCGCCGAAAGCCTTGCCAAACTGCGCGGCATCAACGGCCCCGAACTTAGCGTCACCGCTGGTAATGCCTCGGGGGTAAATGACGGTGCAGCAGCGCTGTTGCTGGCGTCGGACACCGCTGCAACAAAGCACGGGCTGACTCCCATGGCGCGCGTTGTCACCATGGCCGCTGCCGGGGTAGAGCCACGCATTATGGGTATCGGCCCAGTGCCGGCAACACGCAAGGCCATGGCCAAAGCGGGCCTTACGATTGACGATATGGATGTAATTGAACTGAACGAGGCCTTCGCGGCGCAGGGCCTTGCCACCCTGCGCGAGCTTGGAATTGCCGATGATGCGCCCCACGTTAACCCTAATGGCGGCGCAATCGCCTTAGGGCATCCTCTGGGCATGTCCGGCGCACGTCTGGTTCTGACCGCCGCCTATCAGCTTAAACGCACAGGCGGGCGCTACGCGCTTTGCACCATGTGCGTCGGCGTTGGTCAGGGTGTCGCCCTGATACTTGAAGCCGTTTAACCGGAGTAAGCTAATGTATGCACAAATGGTCAAAACCGATGGATCCGGTGTTAAATCCCGCGATGAAATGAGCGCCGAAGAACAAGCCTTTCAGGATAAGATCGACCGCCACGAAAAGATTGAGCCCAAAGACTGGATGCCCGATGCCTACCGCGCAACTCTGGTGCGTCAGATCGGCCAGCATGCCCATTCCGAAGTGGTCGGCCAATTGCCCGAGGGCAACTGGATCACCCGCGCCCCGACATTGGAGCGCAAGGCGATCCTGCTGGCAAAAGTCCAGGACGAGGCGGGGCATGGCCTCTATCTCTATTGCGCGGCGGAAACTCTTGGGGTCAGCCGCGATGAACTGACAATCGACCTTCTGGAAGGTCGTATGAAATATTCCTCGATCTTCAATTATCCCGCCTTGAACTGGGCCGATATGGGCGCAATTGGCTGGCTGGTGGACGGTGCTGCAATCATCAACCAGGTGCCGCTTCAGCGTACCTCCTACGGCCCCTATGCCCGCGCCATGGTGCGCATCTGCAAAGAGGAAAGTTTTCACGCCCGCCAAGGCTATGACATCATGATGAAGATGGCTGCCGGTAGTGCGGAACAAAGGAAAATGGCGCAGGACGCCCTGAACCGCTACTGGTTTCCCGCGATCATGATGTTCGGCCCGTCGGACAAAGATTCAGTCCATTCCGCCCAGTCGATGGCGTGGAAAATCAAGATCAACACCAATGACGAACTGCGCCAGAAATTCGTTGACCAGACCGTGCCGCAAATCGAATATCTCGGGCTTGATCTGCCGGACGAACATATCAAACTGAACGAAGAAACCGGGCATTATGACTACTCCCAGCCCGATTGGTCGGAATTCTTTGATGTCATCAAGGGCAATGGCCCGTGCAACACCGACAGGCTGGCAGCCCGTAAAAAGGCCTGGGAAGATGGCGCGTGGGTACGCGATGGCCTGCTGGCCCATGCCCGAAAGAAATCACGCCCGGCGGCTGAATAAGGAGAACCAGAAATGAAAAATGAATGGCCCCTTTGGGAAGTTTTTATTCGCGGGCAGCATGGCATGAGCCACCGGCATGTGGGTTCTTTGCATGCACCTGACGCCGAAATGGCCGTAAAAAACGCGCGCGACGTTTATACGCGGCGCAACGAAGGTGTCAGCATCTGGGTGGTTGAGGCGCGCCATATCGCAGCCTCGGCCCCGGGCGACAAGGGCCCTCTTTACGAGCCTTCGAACTCCAAGATTTACCGTCACCCGACCTTTTTCGACATCCCCGAAGACGTAGGGGCAATGTAATGGCCAAAGACAGCGACTTTTTCGAATTCCTGCTGCGGCTTGGGGATAACACGCTGGTTCTGGGGCACCGAGTTAGCGAATGGTGCGGCCATGCGCCGGTGCTGGAAGAAGACATTGCGCTGGCAAATACAGCACTCGACCTCATTGGTCAGACCCAATTGTGGCTGGGCCTTGCCGGCGAAGTTGAGGGCGAGGGGCGCGACGCCGATAAAATCGCATTTCTGCGAGATTTTTGGGATTTTCGTAACCTCTTACTGGTCGAACTGCCCAACGGAGATTTTGGCCGCACCCTGATGCGTCAGTTCCTGTTTGACGCCTGGCAGTCGATCTATTTGGGGCGGTTGCTGGACTCGTCTGATAGGCGTGTGGCCGAAATTGCCGAGAAGGCCAGCAAAGAGGTCGCCTATCACGTTGAACGCTCCGCCGGTACCGTGGTCAGCCTTGGGGATGGCACACCCGAAAGCCACCGGCGCATGCAGGACGCACTTGATTGCCTGTGGCCATATGTGGGCGAGATGTTTGAGGGTGACGATGTTGACGCCGCCATGGTTTCAACTGGTATCGGACCCGATCCGGCATCCTTGCGCCCGGAATATGACGCGCTGGTCGGTCGGGTGCTGGGCGACGCGACGCTGACAATTCCCAAAGACCCCTTTGCCCATAAGGGAGGGCGGACCGGAAAGCTACACACGGAACATCTGGGGCACCTGCTGACCCATATGCAATGGCTGCAACGCGCCTATCCGGGCGCGACCTGGTAAACCCGATGGAGCAGCCCCCCGTGGAACAGATTTGGCAGTGGCTTCACGCCGTGCCCGACCCTGAGATACCGGTGATTTCACTGGTAGACCTCGGGGTCATCCGTGATGTGGCCTGGGATGGTGACCGGCTCGAAGTCACTGTGACCCCAACCTATTCAGGCTGCCCGGCAACAAGTGTGATCAATCAGGATATTGAGACTGCATTGCGGGCGCAGGGTATCAAAAACCTCACCCTGAAACGTCAACTTTCTCCGGCTTGGACCAGCGACTGGCTTAGCGAAAGAGCCCGCGAAAAACTGCAGGAATATGGCATCGCTCCGCCGCAAGCTGCAGGCGCTCCACGTGCCTGCCCAAATTGCGGCAATGCTGAACTTGAGAAGGTCAGCCAGTTCGGCTCGACCCCATGCAAGGCACTTTGGAAATGCCAAAGCTGTCTGGAACCATTTGACTATTTTAAGTGCATATAGGGGGACCTGATGTCACGTTTTCACGATCTGACTGTCACTGACATTCAAAAGACCATCCGCAACGCCGTTATTGTAACCTTGGAACCCGAAAGTGGGGCGGTGGATGATTTTGACTTTATACAAGGCCAATACTTAACCTTCCGCCGTAATTTCGGCGGGGAGGAGCTACGGCGCTCCTACTCAATCTGCTCGGGTAAAAATGAGGGTATACTGCAAATTGGGATCAAAGAAGTTGAGGGCGGCGCATTTTCAACCTGGGCCAATAGTGACCTGAAAGTCGGGGATAAGCTGGAAGCCATGCCGCCCATGGGGTCGTTCCACACCAAACTGGATGCGGGCAGCGCCAAAAGCTATCTCGGTTTTGCCGGTGGCTCGGGTATCACACCGGTTCTGTCCATCCTGAAAACCATTCTGAGCACTGAACCAAAATCAGAATTTACTTTGGTCTACGCAAATCAGGGTGTGAACACGATCATGTTCCGTGAAGAGCTTGAGGACCTCAAGAATACCTATATGGGCCGCCTGACAATCATCCACATTCTGGAAAGTGACGCGCAGGAAATTGACCTGTTTACCGGGCGCATTGACGGCAAAAAATGTGCACAATTATTCCAGCACTGGATTGATATCAACACGGTCGACACAGCCTACATATGCGGACCCGAGCCGATGATGCTGGCCATTTCGGCTTCGCTTAAAGACCACGGGTTGACGGACGAGCAGATCAAGTTTGAATTGTTCGCCAGCGCCCAGCCAGGACGTGCGCCACGTAAAGTCTCTGCCAAAAAGGAAGCCAGCGGCGCCAACCAGACCAAGGTCACGCTTACCTTGGATGGTGCTTCACGTAGTTTCACCACGGCCAAGGATGTCTCGATCCTTGAAGCGGCCTTGGCAAATTCGGTAGACGCACCCTTTGCCTGCAAGGCCGGTGTATGCTCCACCTGCCGCTGCAAGGTGCTTGAGGGTGAAGTTGAAATGGTCGCCAATCACGCGCTTGAAGATTACGAAGTCGAAAATGGTTATGTTTTGTCGTGCCAAAGCTTTGCCGTGACCGACAAGGTTGTTGTCGACTTTGACCAATAGGGGGCAATCATGTCTGATGAAATGAGTATTGAAAGCTATCTTGAAGCTGGTGGTGTACTCACCTCACCCGAAAACGCACCCGCCCGTTACCGCGCCGAACTGATGCGCCTGATGGCAACTTTCGTTGACAGCGAACTGGCAGGCGCGGCGGGGTTCGCCGAGATTATCAACCAAGGGCCGGGCATCAAGGAACGCATCGCTGCCGCGCGCATCGTGTTGGAGAAAACCGACCACGCCGACAGGGTTCTGAAGATCATGGGCGAGTTTGGTGCCGATACGGCGCGTTACGCCAATCATCACCCCTGGACTGCCCGGCTGGATCGCGACGCCGATATCGGGGCGACGCGCAGAGATTCCGATATGCGCCTAGCGGTTTTTAATTACCCGCTAGAAGGTTGGTCGGATGCAGTCGTGATGAACCTTTTAATGGGTCACGCTGTGACAACCCAGCTGGCTGAGTTTTCACAGGTCTCATACCAACCTCTGGCCGAGGTTTTCCGCGCCATTACCCCGCGCGAAGCGCATCACACGGAATTGGCTCTGAAAGGTCTGCAAAAGCTGCTGGACGATGGCGCCGACCCCAAAGCGCTTCAGGCTCAGGTGGATTACTGGTGGCCAAGGGTGGCGGCCAGTTTTGGAGGAGCCACGTCCAGCCGCGCGGCATTGCTGAAAAAGTTCGGCCTTAGAAAAAGCAGCAATACCGACCTGAAGAAACGCTGGCAGTCCGGCACTGCAGTCCTGTTGCAGAATCTCGGCCTGAAAGCTGGTTAGTTTCAACCCAATTTGAGTTTCAGTGCGCTGCTTTCAGTTATTGACCGACCCGTATTGACCTGATCCTCCCCCTTTGAACCGGTCCGCCCTTATAGTTAGGAAACGGAGGATC
>CAZJYZ010000039.1:0-24246 GCA_964550345.1 uncultured Aliiroseovarius sp.
GGGCCAGCCCCCTCGCGCTCCCCCGAGGTATTTATACCAAGATGAAAGGGACGGTTTTGTCTTGACCGCCCTGACGCTTGCCGCGAAAACGCCCTTATGAGTACAGGCAGATTAAGCATTGATCTGGACGCGATTGCCGCAAACTGGCGCGCGCTGGACAAGATGAGTGGTGACGGGGTGCAAACCGCCGCCGTGGTCAAGGCCGATGCCTATGGGCTGGGTCTGGAACGTGTGGCGCGCGCGCTGGCGGCGACCGGTGCGCGGCGGTTCTTCGTAGCGGTAGCCGAAGAAGGTGCCGCATTGCGCGAGGCTTTGGGGCCGGGACCGGAAATTTCAGTGTTTGCCGGACATATGGCCGGGGACACTGATATGATCCATGATCTGGATCTTGTGCCGATGTTGAACTCAGTTGAACAGCTAACCCGCCATTTTCAAGCCCTGCCGGGGCATCCTTTCGGCATCCAGCTTGATAGCGGCATGAACCGCTTGGGTATGGAACCGGGTGAATGGGCGGCGGCAGCGGCAATTATCCTTGCGCAAGGGCCACGTCTTATCATGAGCCATCTGGCTTGCGCAGATGAACCCGGGCATGAGATGAACCTGGCGCAGCTGGAAACATTCATTGATATGACCGAGGGCTGTGACATTCCCCGCTCATTGGCCGCGACCGGTGGTATCTTGCTGGGCAGAGAGTACCATTTTGATCTGACCCGCCCGGGGATCGGCCTGTATGGCGGATTGCCCTATGAAGAGGCACAGCCGGTGGCCAGCCTGGAATTGCCGGTGATCCAAACCCGGGAAATCGCTGTAGGGGAGTCCGTGGGTTACGGGCAGGGTTACATCGCGGACCACAAGATGCGCGTCGCCACCGTTTCAGGTGGCTATGCCGACGGATTGCACCGCGCCCTGTCAAATCACGCCATGCTGTTTCACGAAGATGCCCCCTGCCCGGTTCTGGGCCGGGTGTCGATGGACCTGATCGGGGTGGATATCACCCATTTGACGACAGAACCCAAAGCTCTGACTATTTTGGGGGATCATCAGGGTGTCGATGATCTGGCGCAGGCGGCCGATACCATCGGTTATGAAATATTAACAGGGCTGGGCCACAGGTATCAGCGCCATTATGTGCGTGGACGCTTGGGGGGAACTGGCACATGAACCTGGTGCTTGTCCCTCTGGCCGGACTTGGGCGTTCGGTTCTGGCGCTGCTGGCTGCGATTGGCCGCGTGGCAATTTATGCCGGGTCATCCGTTAGCCACATCCTGCGCCCCCCCTGGTATCCGCGTGAATTTCTGCTGGCCCTGATGCATATCGGCTGGTTCAGCCTGCCGGTCGTTGGCCTGACCGCGATTTTCACTGGCGCAGCCCTTGCCCTGCAAATCTATGCTGGCGGGCAGCGGTTCTCGGCTGAGGCGGTGGTGCCACAGATTGTCGCCATCGGCATGGTGCGCGAACTTGGCCCGGTTCTGGTCGGGCTGATGATCGCCGCCCGGGTGACGTCATCGATTGCCGCGGAGATTGCCACGATGAAAGTGACCGAGCAGATTGATGCGCTGGTCACGCTGTCGACTCATCCGATGAAATACCTGACTGCGCCTCGGGTGCTGGCGGCGTTTCTGGTGGTGCCCTTGCTGGTAGCGGTGGGCGACGTTATCGGCATCTATGGCGGCTTTCTGGTGGGTACGGGCACGCTTGGTTTCGCACCGGGGACTTACATCCAGAACACCTGGGATTTTCTGACGCGGGCCGACATGGTGTCTTCATTGGCCAAGGGGGCGGCCTTTGGCTTTATCGCCGCTGTCATGGGTTGCTACCACGGCATGAACTCCGGACGCGGGGCGCAAGGCGTGGGTGCTGCCACCAAAACCTCGGTCGAGGCTGCTGCCATCCTGATCCTCGCCGCCAATTTCCTGCTGACCAGCCTGTTTTTCGGCGCATGATCGAGCTTCGGGGGGTTCATAAGGGCTTTGGGCCAAAGAAGGTGCTGCAGGGCGTTGACCTGACCATTGCGCGCGGTGAAAGCATGGTGGTGATCGGCGGATCAGGTACCGGCAAATCGGTGCTGTTGAAATGTATCCTTGGGCTGATGACCCCCGAACAGGGCCAGATCACGCTGGACGGTGAAGACGTGGCCAAAGCCGAGCGCGATGCTTTTCTGGCGCGCTTTGGCATGCTGTTTCAGGGCGGCGCATTGTTTGACAGCCTACCGGTCTGGCAAAACGTATCGTTTCGCTTGCTGCGTGGGGCACTAAAGCGGCCACGAGCGGAAGCCTATGAAATCGCAGTGGAAAAACTACGCCGCGTGGGGTTGGATCCGGATGTTGCCGAGCTTTATCCGGCAGAACTATCCGGCGGCATGCAAAAACGGGTGGGGCTGGCACGTGCTATAGCCGCTGAGCCTGAGATCATTTTCTTTGACGAGCCCACAACCGGGCTGGACCCGATCATGGCAGGTGTCATTAATGAGCTGATCCGTGAGATTGTCACCGAAATGGGCGCCACCGCCATGACCATCACTCACGATATGACCAGCGTGCGCGCCATCGCCGACAAGGTGGCGATGTTGCATGATGGTGTGGTGCAATGGAGCGGGCCTGTGGCGGACATGGATGCCTCGGGTGACCCCTTTCTGGATCAATTCATCCATGGCCGCGCCGAGGGGCCGATTGAGGCGGTGCGGTAGTGATCATCGATGATCTAATTGCTGCACTACTAGGCATCGCAGCTGGTATAGCTGTTTTGGTGCTCCAAGTCGTAAGCATACTTATCCATATCATCCTACGTTCCAGTTATTTTGCCAGCCGCAGCAAAGGCGTGAAACGGACTTCATATATAATTTCAGGCATATTGGCTCTTTACCTGATCCTTGCCATTTTACGGGGCTTTATCCCTGAACTGGCATCTCCGAGCTTCTCATCTGCCTTTAACACACCACTGATTTTTTTAACTATTGTCGCGCTGATTTTTTCGATCATGACCCCCTTCGCCTTAGACGAACAAAAGAAAGGGGTCGAAAAAAGAGAAGTCGCAAAAAAAGAAGCATCTCTCTATGTCGTGTTTGAATTGTTATCCATCATTGTCGTCATAGGGGGCTTCTCGATCTGGGTCCAAACGACCCGCGCCCCAACAATGGAAGAGAAGTATTGTGACCGAGCCTTGGCAGCCATTAACCCGGACACTCGAGAAAATGGCCAAGCCCTCGTGGACTTTTTAAGAATTACAATCAACGAAGAGGCACTATCGAAAGTCCCCCTGCTACCCTGAAAAAGATTAAGGTGTTAGATTGAATTTAACAGCCACCATAATCAACTGATACAAATGAATATTTTACGTCTTGCCAACATTGCCCTGCTCATCGCCCTCCCCCTGTCATGGTTCACCCTTTTCCTGCGCGCCGGGCTGTTACACCTTTTTGGGCTGAATGTAATCAGCATCATAGCAGGGTGAATAATCTCTGAAGGTCAATTGCACACGGCCCCGTTTATCAAGGTTCTACATATGTCTCATACCACTCCAACTCTACACCTAATGTGTGGAAAAATCGCTTCAGGAAAGTCCACATTATCAGCCAGATTAGGTGCGTTGGGCGCAACAATTGTAATTGCCGAAGACGCGTGGCTAAATGCACTTTATGCCGAGGAATTGTCTTCGGTTTCAGACTATGTGCGCTGCGCTGCGAAACTACGGGACATTATCGGACCACATGTCGTGTCTTTGTTGAATGCGGGCGTTTCGGTCGTATTGGATTTCCAGGCGAATACAGTTGATTCCCGCAGTTGGATGCGCAGTTTACTTGATCAAACCAATGCGGATCATAAGCTGCATTTTTTAGATGTCCCCGACGAAGTTTGCATCGCAAGAATGCGTGCCCGTAACGCTAAGGGCGATCATCCGTTTGCCCCGACAGAGGAACAGTTTTTTCTCCTCTCCCGTCACTTTGTTGCGCCAACACCCGACGAGGGTTTTAACGTCGTTCTGCAGAAAATGGATAAGGTGACCCCGTAAACTCAGCAATTGGCAGGCAGGGACGCCTCGGGCGACCCCTATCTGGATCAGTTTATACCTGGCCGCGCTGAGGGGCCGATTGAGGCGGTGCGGTAGTGGTCACGGTTGCCTCCTATGAACTTTTACCAGTGCAAGCAGATCAATGCCTTGACCAAAGCCTACGCAGCTCTCACAGTCATCTCATCAACAATGGGAGACCACTTGCATGTGCTGGAGTGAAGGAGCATCACTTGCCATGGTCGGGGTTGGTGCTGTTGCTACATTGATCACAGTAAGGCGGGGCGAGCCGCTGGCCATCCCTCTAACACTGGGATTTTTCACAATTATGGAGGCGTTGCAGGCAGCCGGTTACTGGGTTGTCGATGAATGTAGTTTAACCGCGAACCAGAATATCGCGTTGCTGTCTTATCTGCATATCGCATTCCAGCCATTGTTCATAAATGCCTTTGCTATGGCAGTGGCCCCCAGATTGGTTTCACCCAAGTTGCGACGGTTGGTTTTCTTGGTAGCAGGTTTGGCAACGATGCTTCTGCTACTGCGGCTGGTTCCCTTCGATTGGGCAGGGCAATGTAAGCCGGGAGACACGCTCTGCGGTCCGGCATATTGTGTGATTTCCGGTAATTGGCATATTGCTTGGGAGTTGCCGCTCAATGACATGTGGGGAGCGATTGGCTGGGTGTTCAGCGATATGGTGCCATTTCCAGCGTATATACTGTCTGTTTTTGTGTTGCCGCTGATATTCGGAGCATGGCGCTTTGTGGTTTTTCATGCCGCACTGGGCCCGCTTTTGGCCCGAACATTGACAGATAATCCAAACGAGATGCCCGCAATCTGGTGCCTTTTTTCCATTGGGCTGTTGCTGGTGGCTCTCAGTCCGGTCATTCGAACCCGACTGTTGGGAACACGGCAGCTGACGGTGCCATGAAGGTTGGCAAAAACCAACTAAATCTCGCGCGCACTTTCGGCTTATTATTCTTAAAACACCTGACAAAATAGGGTAATTGCTGCTAGTATGGTGGTGTCTGCTATGGGCTCGAAACAGACACTGGCCCCTTGGCTGGCACCCATTCTGTCCGAATACCCTTTGAAACTGGCCGAAAGCCTACTACATCGCGTATATGTTGAAATACGCCAACCTCGCCCTGCTCATCGCCTTCCCCCTTTCGTGGTTCGCGCCGGTTTTGCGCGCGGGGCTGATGCCGCTTTTCGGGCTGGATGAGATCAGCATCATTACCGGGCTGCAAAGCCTGTGGCGGACGGATGCGGTGCTGGCATTGCTTGTGACGTTCTTTGCCATCTTTTCGCCCATGCTGAAGACCATCGGGCTCAGCCTTATTCATTTTGGCCTGCTCAGACGCAAAGTGTTGCCGGTGTTGAACGTGCTGGGCAAGCTGGCAATGGCGGATGTGTTTTTAATCGCGCTTTATATTGTCGTTGCCAAGGGTGTGGGTGTCGGCAAGGTGGAAACGGCTTGGGGGCTTTACCTCTTTACTGCCTGTATCCTTGGCTCGATCGCTATATCGCATTTAACGACGAAACGGGCCTAGAGTCGGAGCGAGGGGACAGCCGATGGCCTGTGCGCACCTTTGGTGCGACGCGCTCCCCGAGGTATTTTTACCAAGATGAAGAGGCTTGAGCAGAGGGCTGCTTTCGGGCAATAGGGTGTATGGCTAAAACCCCGACCTTTGTTTGCTCTGAATGTGCTGCAACTTATCGCAAATGGTCAGGCCATTGCGAGGGTTGCGGCGCTTGGAACACCATTAGCGAAGAGGCACCTTTGTCGGCTGGCCCGGCAAAGAAGTCACTAGGTACAAAACGCGGGGCGTCGATTGCCCTGACCGACCTTGCAACCAACGAAACGCCGCCGCCGCGCACCCATTCGGGCATTGACGAATTTGACCGGGTGCTGGGGGGCGGGCTGGTGCCTGCTTCGGCTATATTGGTGGGCGGGGATCCGGGTATCGGCAAGTCGACCGTGTTATTGCAAGCGGCCGCTGCTTTTGCGGATAAGGGTTTGAAAACAATTTATGTTTCAGGTGAGGAAGCCCCGGCACAAATCCGTATGCGGGCGGCAAGGTTGGGGGTTACTCAGGCGCCGGTGCAACTGGCGGCCGAGACCAATTTGCGTGACATCCTGACCACGTTGGAAAACGAAAAGCCGGACCTTGCCATCATCGATTCCATCCAGACCATGTGGGCGGATAATGTCGAAAGCGCGCCAGGGTCTGTTTCGCAGGTACGCGCTGCCGCACATGAGCTGACCAGCTTTGCCAAGCGGCGCGGCATGTCGGTAATTCTGGTCGGCCATGTCACCAAGGAAGGGCAAATCGCCGGCCCGCGCGTGGTTGAGCATATGGTCGACACGGTGCTTTATTTTGAAGGCGAACGCGGTCACCAGTTTCGCATTCTGCGTGCGGTCAAAAACCGCTTTGGTCCGGCGGATGAGATTGGCGTGTTTGAGATGACCGGCACGGGCCTCAGCGAGGTCAAGAACCCCTCTGCCCTGTTTTTGTCCGACCGCGATGACCCCGCCCCCGGCTCTGTGGTCTTTGCCGGGATAGAAGGCACACGACCGGTTCTGGTGGAGTTGCAGGCCTTGGTGGCCCCCAGCCCGCACGCACAGGCACGCCGATCGGTGCTGGGGTGGGATAGCGGACGGCTGGCGATGATTTTGGCTGTGTTGGAAGCACGCTGCGGCATTCCTTTTGCCGGACTGGACGTCTACCTGAATGTGGCCGGGGGCATGAAAATATCCGAGCCAGCCGCCGATTTGGCGGTTGCGGCTGCGCTATTATCGGCGCGAGAGGACGAAGCCCTGCCCAAAGACACGGTTCTTTTTGGCGAGATTAGCCTGTCAGGTGCGCTGCGCCCGGTCAGCCAGACGCAAAACCGCCTGAAAGAGGCGCGAAAACTTGGTTTTCACACGGCAATCATGCCCAAAGGCAGCAAATCTGGTGAAAAACCGCGCATGGACGTCAAAAATATGCCCGATTTGTCAGGTTTTGTTGGCGAAATCTTCGGCGCAGGCTAAAAGGGCCTTCACACAAGCTGAAATCAAGGCAAGAGGCAAAGGGCAATATGGACGCTTTCACACTCGTCGACGGGGCGGTTGCAGTAATCATTCTGGTGTCGGCCATCCTTGCCTATTCGCGCGGTTTTGTGCGTGAAGGCATGGCCATTGTCGGCTGGATCGCCGCCGCCGTGGTCGGCTATATGTTTGCCCCCAAGGCGATGCCGCTGATCAAGGAAATCCCGGTACTGCGCGACATTATCGGGGAAAGCTGTGAACTCAGCGTAATCTCGTCCTTCATCGGCGTTTTTGCCATCGCCCTTGTGGTCGTGTCCCTATTTACGCCGCTGTTTTCCTCGGCCATTCAACGTTCCGCCCTTGGCGGCATTGATCAGGCCATGGGCTTTGTATTCGGCGCATTGCGCGGCATCCTGCTGGTGGCAATTGCACTGGTCCTGTACGACCGGCTGGTCACAACCGAAAGCATTGCTATGATCGACGACAGTCGCACGGCCAAAATCTTTGCCCGCACGCAATCCTCGATCAACGACCAGATCCCCGAAGATGCGCCCGGCTGGATTACCGCGCGCTATACCGAGCTGGTATCCGTCTGCACCGAGTAGGATGAGCACGGAAGCAAACCTGATCGGGCCAGACAAACGCCCGCTCAGCAAACATTTCCTGAAAGAAGAGCTGATCCGAATGGGGTTGGCGCAAGGCGACCTTGTGCTTATGCATGTGTCGATGCGCCGTCTGGGCTGGATCATTGGCGGAGCGCAAACACTGCTTGAGGCGGCGTTGGAAGTGTTGGGGGATAAAGGCACGCTGGTCATGCCCGGCTTCAGCTCGCATATTAGTGACCCGGCCGATTGGAATTCACCCCCTGTCCCGGCATCCTGGGTTGGCGAAATTCGCGATAACATGCCGCTTTTTGATGTGGACCTGACGCCGACTCGGGGTATTGGGCAAGTGGCCGAGGCCCTTCGTGCCCTACCCGCAACCCTCCGCAGCCCCCACCCGAATGACAGTTTTCTAGCACATGGGCCAATGGCGGCTGAATTGGTGCGTACGCACGCTCTTGAAAAATCACTGGGCCGGGGCTCGCCATTGGGCAGGCTTCACGACAAAGGTGCGAAGGTACTTTTACTCGGCGCAGAATATGACAGCTGCACCTGTTTTCACCTGGCCGAGGAGGATTTGCCAGGAATCGAGGCGGAACTGGTCAGCTATCCGGTTGCCCGCGATAACCGGACCACGAAATGGAAAAGCGTGAAACAAAGCCCAACTTTTGAAGAACACTTCACCCGGCTTGGCGCCGATTTTGAGGTCTCTTGCGGGCAGGTTAGCCTTGGATTTGAGGATGCTGCCAGAGTATTTGATATGTCCGAGGCGGTGAATTTTGCCCGTGGCTGGCTGGAACAGGCGGCGCAAGAGGGCTGGCTCTCAACCTAAAGAGGGAAGTGGGCCACTGGCTCGCCTGAAACTGAAAAAAACTCCCTGAAATCGGCGGCGGGCATGGCTAAATGTGCCCCTGCGCCACGCTATATATATTTCCGCTTTTAGATGTGTGATCGCTTCGTGACACGCCCATACACATTCTGTAAGAAGACCCCAACCTGACCTGCACGGATTCGGAGCTGCTGCCAAATGTCCGACTTGCCCCCAGCCCACCCCTTTGACGACGACAAACTACGCGAAGAATGCGGCGTTTACGGCGTGATTGGCCCGAAAGATGCCGCCAACTTTGTTGCCCTTGGCCTGCATGCGCTACAGCACCGCGGGCAAGAGGCGGGCGGTATCGTCTCACATGACCCTGCCGAGGGCTTCAACTCAGCCCGTCGTTTTGGCTATGTGCGCGACAATTTCACAAAACAAAGCCTGATGGAGACCCTGCCTGGCCCGCTGGCCATCGGCCATGTGCGTTATTCCACAGCCGGGTCGAAGGGCGCTGTCATCCGCGATGTGCAGCCATTTTTTGGCGAGTTTTCCATGGGTGGGGCGGCTATTGCCCATAACGGCAATATCACCAACGCAGATGCGCTCAGACGCGAGTTGATTGACCGCGGGTCCATCTTTCAAAGTAGCTCGGACAGTGAATGTATCATTCACCTGATGGCACGTTCCCTGCAGATGAACATTCCCGAACGCATGGAAGATGCCCTGCGCCGGGTCGAGGGTGCTTTTTCCATTGTCGCCATGACCCGCACAAAGCTGATCGGGGTTCGCGATCCTCTGGGGGTGCGTCCATTGGTTCTGGGTAAGCTGGGCGAAGGCTGGGTGCTTAGTTCGGAAACCTGTGCGCTGGACATTATCGGCGCGGAATATATCCGCGAGGTTAAGCCGGGCGAGATGGTGGTGATCACCGAAAAAGGAGTGGATAGCCACTTTCCCTTTCGACCGCGCCCACCACGGTTTTGCATCTTTGAACACGTCTATTTCTCGCGCCCTGATTCGATCATCGGCGATCGCAGCGTCTATGAAACCCGCCGTCAGATCGGCGTGGAACTGGCACGCGAAGCGGCGGTTGAGGCTGATCTAGTTTGTCCGGTTCCCGACAGCGGCACCCCGGCCGCGATCGGCTATTCGCAGGAAAGCGGCATTCCCTTCGCCATGGGCATCGTGCGCAACCAATATATGGGCCGCACATTTATTGAACCCACGGAACAGATCCGAAATATGGGCGTGAGGTTGAAGCTCAACGTCAACCGCGCCCTGATTAAAGGCAAGCGCGTGGTGCTGGTGGATGATTCTGTCGTGCGCGGTACAACCAGCCGCAAGATCAAGGAAATGGTGCTGGATGCAGGGGCTGCCGAGGTACATTTTCGCATCGCTTCCCCCCCGACCGCATGGCCTTGTTTTTACGGGGTCGATACGCCGGAGCGTGACAAGCTGCTGGCCTCTTCAATGTCCGAGGACGAAATGCGCGAGCATCTGTCGGTGGACAGCCTGCGCTTTATTTCGCTCGACGGGCTTTACCGCGCGGTAGGTGAGGCTTCTGGCCGTGATGCCGCCAGCCCGCAATATTGTGACGCCTGTTTCTCCGGGGAATATCCGGTCGCCCCCAGCGATATGATCGACAAGGGTTTTGAGGTTCAGGCTGCGGAATAACTGCCCGCCAGAACCATTTTGCCCCACCTTCAGGCGCTTGACCTTGCCGGTTAAAAACCGCAAACCCGCCCCATGACAGAAAAAATCGCCCTTATCACCGGAGCGTCGCGTGGCCTTGGTGCCGCGCTGGCGCTGGCCTTGGCCCCGTCCCACCATATCGTCGCCGTGGCGCGCACCACCGGCGGGTTGGAGGAACTTGACGACCGCATCAAATCCGCAGGTGGTCAGGCCACACTAGCCCCGATGGACATCACCAATGCCGACGCCATGGCACAGCTATGCCGCTCAATCTATGATCGCTGGGGGGCGGTCGACCTCTGGGCACATACGGCGATACAGGCACCGCAATTGACCCCGACACCACACCTGGACGCCAAGGACTGGAACAAAGCGCTGACGGTGAATGTTGATGCGACGCAACGCCTGATCACCATGGTCGCCCCTTTGTTGGGCGAGGCCGGTACGGCAATGTTCTTCGAAGACGGCCATGCTGGTGAAAAGTATTTTTCCGGCTATGGGGCCACCAAAGCGGCGCAGGTTGCATTGGCTAAAAGCTGGCAGGCTGAGACCGCGCGATTGGGGCCGAAAGTCATTCTCGCCAAACCCCGTCCAATGGCCACCGCTCTGCGTGCACGGTTCTTTCCCGGCGAAGACCGTTCACCCCTGATCGCGCCGAAAGAAGAAGCACAGCGCTTACTTGAGGGGCTCGTTTAGAGCATAACAAAGCCCCGAATTTTGAAAATCCGGGGCTGAGAGTTCGAATTTTCCGGGCAATACGCCTCAGGCCGTTTCCAAGAGACCCTTCTCGTCCGCCAGTTCGCGCATGCGCTCCTGCAGTTTCTCAAAGGCGCGTACTTCGATCTGGCGAATACGTTCGCGACTCACCTCATAAACGCCCGAAAGATCCTCCAGCGTTTTAGGTTTATCGAGCAGTCGGCGCTGGGTCAGAATGTCTTTTTCCCGATCATTCAGCACATCCATTGCGGAGGCCAGAAGGGCGCGGCGCACATCCATTTCGTCTTTTTCTTCGTAGTCACCAGCCTGATCAGCGTCTTCATCCTCAAGCCAGTCCTGCCATTGCATCGCGCCTTCACCATCGGCGGAAACGGTTGCATTAAGCGATGCATCCCCGCCGGACATGCGCCGGTTCATCGACACAACCTCGGCCTCGGTAACACTCAGGTCTTCGGCAATGCGTTTGACGTTGTCAGGATGCAGGTCGCCCTCTTCCAGCGCGCCGATACGGGCCTTTGCCTTACGCAGGTTAAAGAACAGTTTCTTTTGCCCCGACGTGGTGCCCAGTTTTACCAGGGACCACGAGCGCAGGATATATTCCTGAATGGAGGCACGGATCCACCACATGGCATAGGTCGCCAGCCGGAAGCCTTTTTCCGGATCAAAGCGTTTGACCGCTTGCATCAGGCCAACATTGGCCTCGGAAATCACCTCGGCCTGCGGCAGACCATAACCGCGATAGCCCATGGCTATCTTTGCCGCCAGCCGCAGGTGGCTCGTTACCATTTGGTGGGCCGCATCCGAGTCGCCATGATCGACCCAGCGTTTTGCCAACATATATTCCTGTTCCGGTTCCAGCATTGGGAAACGACGAATCTCCTGGAGGTAGCGGTTCATGCCACCTTCAGGGGTTGGTGCAGGTAAGTTCTTGTAATTACTCATGTACTCTCCCAGTCTCCCCTCGAATGTATCAAGGATTAACATTGATATAGGAAGTGTTCTCTGCCGATCAAGGCGTGTAGCTTATATTCTTTAACGAATTATGAAGGGATTTCCGTCGGGATTAAACCCCTGCAGAGTCTGGTTCACGTGGATGTGCGAAGCGTTTCAATTAACGCGGCCATGTCCTCAGGGATTGGAGCGCTGAAGGACAAAGGTTCACTTGTAACCGGGTGGGTGAAGCCCAGTGTCGCCGCATGCAGCGCCTGACGGGGAAAGGCACGCGCGGCTTGCGCAGCCATTTCGCCAATTGCCTTGAGCGAAAGCTTGCGTCGCCCGCCATAGGTCTGATCCCCGATCAAGCCGTGCCCCGCATGGGCCATATGCACGCGGATCTGGTGGGTACGCCCCGTTTCCAGCCAGCAGGTCACTAAAGCAGCCTGCGGCGGGTTGCCAAAACTTTCCACCACGCGCGCACGGGTAACGGCATGGCGCCCCCCCTGAAACAAAACCGCTTGTTTTTGCCGGTCGGTTTTGTGGCGCGCTAATTGGGTGGTGATACGCAGAATATTCCCGCTCTCAAAGCCCACGCCCTTGATGCCACGCAAACGCGGATCACCCTGATCGGGCAGGCCATGTACCAGCGCGATATATTCGCGGTGCGCAGTATGCGCCTCAAACTGTGCCGCCAGCCCCTGATGGGCGATATCGTTCTTGGCCACCACCAAAAGGCCCGACGTGTCCTTGTCTATTCTGTGCACGATGCCCGGGCGTTTTGCCCCGCCTACTCCGGATAATTCCCCCCCGAAATGGGCCAGCAACCCGTTGACAAGCGTACCGTTTCGCGTTCCGGGGGCGGGATGTACCACCATGCCCGCCGGTTTGTTAACCACGATCAGGTCGTCGTCTTCATAGACAATATCCAGCGCCATTTCCTCGGGCGCGATGTGGCTTTCCTCGGCCTCTGGCACGACAATGTTAAAAACATCCCCCTCAGCGACCTTGGCGCGCAATTCCTGCACCACCTGCCCTGCCCGGCTGACGGCCCCAGCCTTGATCAGCGCAGAAAGACGGGACCGGCTCAGCCCCAGCCCCTCTGGCACATCCCGTGAAAGCGCCTTATCAAGGCGCCCGGGCGGATCCGGCTGGATCGTTACCTGCACAGATGAGGGCACAGACATGGACATTTCTCCCGAACCACAGACCGATCCCGGCCTGCTCAGGTTTCTGAAAATATTGGTAACGGCGCTTTCCGTGACCATGATTGTTGGCCTGATAGTGCTTATCGGCTTGATTGTCATGCGTTTTTCCGCCGAAGGGCGGGTTGCCCTGCCGGACGAGATTGTTTTACCGGCCGGAGTTCATGCCACGGCGTTCACCCGCGGTCCGGACTGGCTGGGTGTCGTGACGGATAACGGACGGATTTTAATATATGAGGCGGACGGGGTGACGATCCGCCAGGAAATTGTGATTGAAAACAACGATTAAGCTTAGGGCTCGTAGCCCGGTCACTTTCGGGCAAAGATCAGTGGGAACTGGCCACGGCGAACACTGCGCCGTAATGCAAGCTAGCGGCCGTTAATACAAATCCGTGCCATATGGCCCGGTTATAAGCCCAATTGTCACTTCGGTGAAACAACGTTCCAATCGTATATACCACACCACCAGCGGCAACCAGGATCAGGATCGTGGCGGGAACCTCCCGTAGCAAAGGCACGATTGCAAAGGCGACGAGCCAGCCGTGGAACAGGTAAAGCGCAAAAGTAGCGCGTTCGAAGCGATGGAAGTAAAAGAGTTTAAGAAACACCCCGAGCGCGGCGATGCCCCAGGCCGTAACCGCCAGCGCAACGCCAGCCACCCCGCCAATGCCGATGAAAGCCAGCGGCGTGTAAGTGCCTGCAATCATGATAAAAATTGCGGCGTGGTCAAAGCGGCGCAGGATATCTCGGGTTCTTTTATGCACGGTTATATTGTAGGCCGCTGACAGCGAAAAAGTAGCGATCAAACCGACAGAATAAATGATCAGCGGTCCGACATAGCCTTCTGGTGCAGCCAAAACCGCCCAGACAACCAATGCAGTGGCTCCTATTAATGAAGCAGCCACGCCAATCACATGGACCACACCGTCAACCAGATGCTCGCGAAAGGTATGATCCAAACCATATTTGCGCATATCGGCCTCTTTACCCGGAACTAACAGGTCCAGTTTACACTAATGTTCGGAATGTACCTGCATGCCGTGGCGTAATGTACCTGCCCGGTGGCAGGAAGTTGCCCAAGGCAGCACAAAAGGCGCGATTTCCAGAAAACTGCACAACAGAAACATTTCTACCGCACATATTCATATCGTGTGGGATTGAGCAGGGGGTATGGTACCACCTCCTGGTCTCGAACCAGGGACCTCTTGATCCACAATCAAGCGCTCTAACCAACTGAGCTAAGGCGGCACAGGCCCGATTTAGCGCTCCTTTTAGGGCTTTGCAATAGCGCGGGCTTGAAAAAGTGAGGGAACTTGGATAGGTCGCAGAGAGGCGTCCGGCGGAGGTGAACATGGGCATTAACAGCGAAAGCGACAAGGCAGCAAATTTACAGATCGGACCAACGACAATGGGCATGGTGCGCCTGTATATCGAAGGGTCCGGCATTGACCTGCCGATGGATTTTGACCCGGATGAGGCCGAAGACATCGCCGCTGAAATCAAAGCCGCCGCGGCTCAGGCACGCCTAACGTCCTCGAAGAAAAAGTAATTATTACAGTATATTACCCTATGCATCCGGCATGACACCGGGATCACGAAACTGCTGTAATCGGATGGCGGCGTGGCGGGCGAATTTTTGGACAATCACCTTGCGACGTGGCGCAGCCAACTTGTCTTCAGGGCCCATGCGGATGATTTCACCGCCGTAAGCATCGGCGATAATCAGCCCGGTTTCAGCAGGTAATAATTCGCTTGGAAAATCTTCGTCCACCCCCCAGAAATAGCGATCGCACCAGTCAAGATACCCCTGCCACTTGTTGTCAGAAGTGTAATCAGCGCGTGAAGATTTGCATTCGATCACCCAGACTTCGCCTTTTGGCCCCAAGGCGAGAACGTCGACCCGCAGACCGCGTGCAGGCACAAATTCTTCAATGGTTACAAAATCATAGCTGCGCAAATGACGCGACACTCCACGCGCCAGAAGTTGGCCAGGTTGAAGTTGTGAATTTGGATTGGGTTCAGCCATGGCGCAACCATGAACAATTCATGAACAAAGTCAAGCGCTGGACAGGATACAATACGCACAGACATATCGCTTCTGACTGATCCTGGCTTCACCACCCGTCCATAGAGCATCGGTTCTACAAGTCCCACGGCCTTGACATGATACCTTTTGGTATTGTATTGATTCGATACCAAAAGGTATCACAAGGAGGCGTCATGCCTGAAAACCTGCAACCCACTTTCCGCGCACTCGCGGACCCTACCCGCCGCGATATCCTGCATATGCTAGGAGACCAGGACATGACGATCGCCGAGGTCACGGCGCATTTCGATATAACGCGTGCAGCGGTCAAAAAACATCTTAACGTCTTGAAAGAAGGTGACCTTATCCGGGTTCGCGTCAAAGGGCGTGAGAGGATCAATTCGCTTTACCCCGATGGGTTAAAACCCATTTTGGATTGGTTAACCTACTTTGATCAATTCTGGGATGAGCGCCTTCTTTCCCTGAAAAACTCCATTGAAAACGAGGAATTAACGAATGACTGACTCTACTATTCAAAAAACAATCTTTTTGGCGGCGGACAGGGCTACGGTATGGGAATACCTGACAAAAACTGACAAGCTTGCCGAGTGGTTCCATCCGGCCGTGCGGGATCTGGCAGAGGGGCAGGATTATGAACTTGTCAGCGCCAATGACGGAGACAGAATGTGCTGGGGAAAGGTCGAAAAGGCCCGCCCTGTTGAATATATGCGATGGTCCTTCACGGTGGGTCCAATGCAGGGGGCCATGTCGGTAGTCGAATGGCATCTGAAAGAGGCGCATGGCGGCACAAGGCTCACTCTGGAACATAGCGGCCTGCCTGATGGCTCAGATGCTTTTGGACTGGTCCTCGCACTAGACAAGGGGTGGCATGGCTTTTTGATGTCCCTTCGCCTGCTCGATGACTGATCGCTCACCCCTTGCTTAACGCACCTCTACAACCTAGGTAACGGAGTGGCGGTTCTGCCTTTCACGCAAATGGGGTCAAATTCCAGTGGCCTTAAGCAAATCCGAGGGAGCTGGCTCTGTTTGGGTCCTGGCCCAATTACCCGGCGCCCACCTGTAAATACAGGTCCTCGGGAATTAAGCACCTCGCGGCCTGTGTGGTTCCGCCAACCACCTATTTAAGCCCGCACCGGGATTGTTGAAGCAATCACCCGGCCGGAAAGTGGAACTTTAAAGTTCTGATCGTCCATGCCACCAAAGATTAAGCTTTGCCAACGCCCGTCTTCGGGGCAGCAGATGCGACCCGTACCGGTATATTCGTGGCCAGAGGTATGCGCTTGCCCCCTTTGGGGTCATCCTCTTTTTCTTCCATCCGCATGATGGTGATGGCGAACTGCACCCCGGCAAAAACGATGCCGTGGAACATGAACAACATGATCAGCGCCACATAACCCATGGGCGATGTTGAGATCAGATGCCATAAATTACCAACATTTGTATAAAGCAGGGCGGTTACAAAGATGGCCGAAAGACCAAAGCCGACAAAAACCTGACGGATATAAAGACGGACGAGTTTCGGCATGGGGAACTCCACTTGTAATACTACCCCTACCCTATCGCATGTTAGATTAAGGAAAAGGGAAAATGTGCCGCAGGCGGGGCGGTTTTGAACAGACCGGGAGGTAACAAAAAAAAATTTAACCAACAAGCCGTTTTGCTGACTTAAAAATCCGGACTTCTTTCGAATGTCCACTTTTACACGGCGTCAACCCCGAAAGTGCAACTCAGTCATAAGCTGCATCAACGATAATCTCGACCTTGAGCACCGGTCGCGCAAGTTTAGCCTCGCCGCACGCACGCGCGGGTGCGTATCCCTCAGGCACCCAGGCATTCCAAACTTCATTGAGACCTGCGAAATCATTAATATCAGCCAACCATATTGTGGCACGCAACATTTTTTCGCGAGATGATCCTGCCTGAATCAGCAAGGCCTCTAAACGTCGCAAGCATTCTTCGGTCTGCTCTTGTATGGTTTCGCCCTCGCCCACCTGCCCGGTGATGTAGGCAACCCCATTGTGTTTTACGATTTTCGAGGATCTGGCCCCGGTCTCGATACGCTCGATCATGTCACGTCCTTCATTGGGCTATTTCAATTGATCCATCTATGCCCAGAACTCCCAGCTACATCAATCGTCGATTTTGGGGATACGTTTTTTAGCGCTACGCCTGCAGCGCCTCGGGCTTTACCTTGCTGAATGCGCTTCTAACACCTTTGCCAAAAACGCGAACAATTTGACCCTCGGCAAGGGCTGGAACAGCAAAAAGCTTTGCAGTTTTCTTCGCAACGTTCATAGGTTTTAATGAGGTGCTCCCATGGAAATGATAGCGGCTGCGAGCGACATTGCATTCAGGGACAATTTCGAAGCGGGCAAGATAGCGCCATCCGAATTTGGGCATAGGGCGCATCTCAGGCTTGCCTATGTCTATTTGTCTGAGAATGACGTTGAAACGTCCGGCAAAAAGATGCGGGAGGCACTATTGAAGTTTTTGAAAGACAACGAGGTGCCACCGGGGAAATTTCATGAAACGCTGACCTATTCATGGATACTGGCGATACATCACTTCATGCACAAGGCCGCAAAAGCGCCGTCATTCGAGGGATTTCTGGCAACTGACAACCGCCTGCTTGATACCGACATCATGCTGTCCCACTATAGGCGCGAAACGCTGTTTTCGGACAAAGCGCGGCTTGAATTCATGCCGCCGGACCTACAGGAAATTCCCCGGCATATATGGCATGCAGGGCAATGGTCCGGGCCCGAAGCTTTGCACTGGCTATCTAAAACGCTTCGGGTTTTGCTTCGCGCGCCATGTGGTCCATGACAGCGTTGGCGAATTTGGGCTCGTCCCCTTCCGGGAAGAACGCGCGGGCGACGTCAACGAACTCGGATATCACGACTTTTGGCGGCGTGGTGGTGGCGATCATTTCAGCGCCGGCTGCGCGAAACAAGGCGCGCAGGGTCGGGTCAATGCGCGCGATCGGCCATTTGGCAACCAGCGCCCGGTCGGTCATCTGGTCAATCCTGGCCTGCTGGTCCACCGCTTCCTTCATCAGTTTGCGAAAATGGCTGGCATTACCTTCGGCCATGTCGCCTTCTTCGTAATGGGCGCCAAATCGGTGATCGAGAAACTCGACAATCACTTTTTCGACGGGCTGGTCAGCCGCTTCCATCTGAAACAGGGCCTGCACCGCATAAAGCCGGGCGGTGGATTTCATTTGACGTTTGTCGGACATTAAATTCAGCCTTTGTCGGCAATCTGGATGGTCTCGCGGTCGCGCGATTGCGAAGGCGGGCGCGCCCAACGGCGGGCAAGCGCGATCAGGTGCAGGGCGGCGGCGGCGGCACCAGCACCTTTGTTCATGGCGGCGGGATCTGCCCGCACCTCGGCCTGAGCCATGTTTTCAACGGTCAGGATGCCATTGCCGATACATGCCCCTTCGAGACCCAAAAGCTGCAAGGCGCGTGAACTGTCGTTACAAACCGTATCGTAATGCGTGGTTTCGCCGCGAATGACGCAACCGAGTGCCACGAAGCCATCGAAATTTGACAACCGGTAGGCAGTGGCGATGGCGGTGGGAACTTCCAGTGCGCCGGGCATCTCGATAATCTCCCAGGCAGCGCCGGCGGCGTCAAGTTCGGCGCAGGCGCCGGATACCAGATTGTCGGCAATATCCTTGTAGTAGGGCGCCACCACGATGAGGATTTTCACTGGGCGCTCAAAGACCGGACGTGGCAGAATGTAGTGACTCGCGCCAGCCATCAGACATCCCCCGTGATCGGGCGGGTGCCCTCAATGGTCAGGTCGTAAGCCTCCAGCCCCACCACTTTGGGCAAGGGCGAGTTGGTGACAAGGATCAGCCGGGTCAGACCCAGGGCCGATAATATCTGCGCGCCAAGGCCGTATTGACGCAGTGTTTGCGGGCTGACCGAACCGTCCACAACCAGCTTCATATGGGGATCGCGTAAAAGCACCACAGCACCGCGCCCCTCAGCGGCAATCACCTTCATCGCCTGACCAAGCTCGCAGGCTGGCCCCGGCCCAAGACCCAAAGCGTCCTCCAGCGGGTTCAGCGCATGCATGCGCACCAGCACTGGTTCAGGCGTGGAAATGTCGCCCTTGGTCAGTACGATATGTTCCGCACCTTCGGTTTCATCGGTATAAATACGCATCATCCAGTCGCCGCCAAACTCCGATGTCACAGCACTGACCGCACTTTCATTGACCAGATTGTCATGGCGGTGGCGGTAAGCAATCAGATCACTGATCGTGCCGATCTTAAGTCCGTGGCGCTGTGCAAAGGCAACCAGATCCGGCAAGCGCGCCATGGTGCCGTCTTCGTTCATGATTTCACAGATCACGCCGGACGGGTTGAGCCCGGCAAGGCGGGCGATATCCACGGCGGCCTCGGTATGGCCAGCACGCACCAGCACGCCGCCATCGCGGGCACGCAGAGGAAAGACATGGCCGGGCATGGCAATGTCAGCCGGTCCGCGCGAAGCATCAATGGCGACCGAAACCGTGTGGGCACGGTCATGGGCGGAAATACCGGTGGTCACCCCCTCGCGTGCTTCAATGGAAACCGTGAACGGCGTGTCGTAGCGCGATGAATTGCCGGATGCCATCTGCGGCAGGCCCAGCGCATCTATACGTTCGCCAGTCAGGGTCAGGCAGATCAGACCACGCCCATGGGTGGCCATGAAGTTAACCGCCTCGGGCGTTGCCATCTGGGCCGGGATCACCAGATCGCCTTCGTTTTCACGATCTTCATGATCAACCAGAATAAACATACGGCCATTGCGAGCGTCTTCAATGACGTCTTCGACCGAAGAAATCACATCCTTCCAGTCTATCTCAACCGGTCCGGGGTTTTCATATGCTTTATTAGCCATCAAGTTTTCCTTTTACGCGCGCGCCCCTGTAGCGCAGGACGGGCCGGATTGCCAGAGAGAATGCCCCAAAGACCCACTTCACCTCAGCCAAATACGCCCTCCGCAGGCACCCGAGACCAGCGCCGCAGGCGATGGTTGAGATATTCTGCGCGCCGCAGGCGCACAATCTTAAAAGAACCACCTAACAGCAACCGCCAACGGACGTATCTGGGTCTGGCGTTTGCGTGATTTTGACATTGTCAAACGGGATTTCGTTACCGCAGCCCGCAAACAGGCCAAAATGCGCCTCCCAATTACCAAAAAACTCAAAATGGGGCGCAAAACGGCTTTCGTGCAGCATGCGCCAGGTGTTGCCACATACCGGAAACATGCGGCCCTTTTCGATGGCGTGATGTTTGTCCAGCGTGAACACATCGCCCGCCCCTGCAACGCCGCCCTTAAAAAGCACCGCCTGACCGTAATCTTCACAAGCCGCTTCCAGCCCTGCTATCTTGAACAGCCTGTAGGTTGCCGAATGAAACCCGATCTGGCCCAACTTTTGTTGCAGCACCTTGTTTTCAACTGTTAAAACCCGGTCTTCCACCAGCCGGGGGTCTATGAATCCCGCCGCGCGGGCCATGTTCTCAAAGTCGTTCCAGTAAAGCGCGCCAGAAAGGCATTCGCCATACAGCACCGGATCGGCACGCAGGTCTTCCGGCACCCGCCGGTCGGCGTAGACGTCGGAAAAATACATCTCGCCGCCGGGTTTCAATAGGGCGTAGACCCCGGCCAGAACCGCCGGCTTGTCCATCGCCAGATTGAGCACACAATTTGAGACGACGATATCAAAGCTTTCAGGCTCAAGCCCCAATTGGTCAAGCTCTTCGATCTTACCAAGGTGAAATTCGGTGTTGGGCTGCGCATAGCCAAATGCTTCGGCATGAAAGTCCTGATGGCGCTTTGCCACGTCCAGCTGGGCCGGGGTCATGTCGACGCCAACAACCTTGCCTTCAGGCCCAACCATAGCGGCAAGCGCATAGACATCGCGCCCGGCGCCACATCCCAGATCAAGTATGCGCATCCCCCTGAGGCTCTCTGGCGCGATCAGGCCACAGCCGTAATATTTCGCCAGAACCTCGTCATGCAGCTTGGCCAGAATACCCTTCAGGTGATCGGGCATGTCCCCCGGGGTGCAGCAGGCATTGGTCTGTAAATCCGTGCTGTTTTGCAGCACTTCACCGTAATATTCCTGCACATTCTCATGGTTCATATCCGCGCCCTTTCGTTGTCCCATTCAGCCAATACAGAGCGTGGACCAGCATGCAACCGGGTTTCACATAAAAGTGTCAGGCTGCGACAGGTGCCCGGCCTGCCCGGCTCAGAATTGCCAGAGCGCCGGGATGAATTCATAGGCGTCCCCGTTGCGCTTGACATGGCCGACCCCCGGGAAGGGGAAATGATAACCAAGCACTGCAATGCGATCTGTGGCAGCCATGTCCAAAAGGCGCTGGCGGGTTGAGACGGTAAGTTCCGGAATATCGTCGCGGCTGCCATACCATTCGGGATGAGCGAAATCCAAATAGGTCTGGCGAATGCAATCGCCCAGCGCGATCATGGTTTCGCCGCCAGAATCCACCTGTACGGACATGTGGCCACGGGTGTGGCCCGGCGTTGCGATCATGCGTATGCCCGACACAATTTCCTGACCATCTGCCGCCATGGTCCATTCCAACCCCTCGGCAGTCAGCGAGTTTACCGCGCCAACAACAAATTGCTGGCTGGCTTCGGGCACCTGATGCACCAGACCGTCCTGCATCCAGAAATCATATTCATCCGCCCCGATGATATATTCCGCATCCGGGAAAATCGGTTCGTCAAAATCATCTCGGATGCCCCAGATGTGATCAGGATGTGCGTGGGTAATGGCCACATGGGTAATGGCGTATGGGTCAATGCCTGCCGCTTCCAGATTTCCCACCAAACGCCCGACTGTCGAGAAAAACCGGGAACCTGATCCCACATCGACCAGCACTTTCGCCTCGCCTATTTCAACATAAAGGTGGTTGGTATGGGCATAGTTGTTTTCCAGATCCTGATAATGCGCCTTGAGGAAGGCCAACTTCTCCTCGTCGCCAGCATTGATTGCCAAATCTTCCATAGGCTGCGGGAACCAGCCGTCTGACAGGATAGTGATATTCGCCTCGCCAAGGGTGAAGCGAAAATGCGCCGGATTGCCGCCCACGGGCGCGCCGATCGTGGCGCGGGCTGCGGCTGGCAGGGCGAAGGCCGGTGCTGCGGCAGCAAGGCGTAGAAGATCTCGGCGGGTGGGACGGATGAGTGGCATGGATGGCTCCCTGAATATTCTGTTTGTTCTTTCAGGGCATCGTATAGCAAGACGCGAATATGACAAAGCACCTTTGCTCTCTCGTTTTGAACGAACGAGGTTTGCCCTTTCGGTCAGGCTTCATACTCGGCCAGCCGCGCCACATAACGTGCCAGCGTGTCGATCTCCAGATTGACGTGATCGCCTGCGGCGACCTCGCCCCAGGTGGTGACCTCTTTGGTGTGGCTGATCAGGTTGATGCCGAACGTGTCGCCATCGACCTCATTCACCGTTAGGGACGTCCCGTTCAGTGCCACCGAGCCCTTGGGCGCAATGAACCGCGCAAGACCCGCTGGCGCACGTAGGGTAACGCGGGTGCTGTCGCCCTCACCCTCGACACTTAAAACCTCGGCCACGCCGTCCACATGCCCGGACACGATATGGCCGCCCAACTCATCCCCGACCTTCAGGGCGCGCTCCAGATTCAGGCGCCGGCCCGCAATCCAGCGATTGTGCCCGATATTGGTCTTTGAGACTGTTTCGGCGGATATTTCGACCTCGTACCAGTCCGGCCCCAGAGCCACCACTGTCAGGCAGACCCCGTCCGAGGCGATCGAGGCACCTATGTCGATGCCAGCCGTATCATAACCGGTCGTAATCCGGGCGCGCAGGTCGCCGCCACTTTCGACCGAAGTAACCTCGCCAATATCGGTGATGATCCCTGTAAACATAATAATTTCCTTCTTTGCGCAAGGATTAGTCCGCCGGTGCGGCCTTGCCAAGATAACACTTTGTTAACCTCTTACCACCAAGGTGACGCCAATCAGCCTTAATAATGCCTAATGCGCTTGTTTTTTGGCCATGTTAGATAATAGATGCGTGTGAGGTAGTATGAATAACGATTTTCAGGGCATAACCGGAAAAGGCAGGCGCATCCTGTTTCTACAGGGTCCCCATGGACCGTTTTTCTGGCGCTTGGGCAAGATGTTGCGCGCTGCCGGGGCAGAGGTTTTTCGCGTTGGCTTCAATCAGGGGGATCGGGCCTTCTGGCGCGATACCAGCAGCTATATACCTTTCACCTCCACACCGGACCTTTGGCCCGACCGGCTGGAGGAATTACTCGACGAAAATGCCATTACCGATATCGTGCTTTACGGTGACACGCGGCCCATACACGTGGCTGCGGTCAAGGCCGCCAAGGCCCGCGGGCTGGGCATGCATGTTTTTGAAGAGGGCTATCTGCGCCCCTATTGGGTTTCCTATGAACGTGGCGGATCGAACGGCAACTCCAAACTAATGGATCTGAGCGTTGCCGATATGCGTAATGCCTTGGCGGATGCCGAGCTGGAAATGCCCGAAGCTCCGGCAAAATGGGGAGATATGCGTCACCATATTTTTTATGGCGCGCTTTACCACTGGTTTGTCATGTTCGCCAACCGAAACTATCGCCATTTTCGCCCACATCGTTCTATCGGCGTTGCAAAAGAATTTCAGCTCTATCTAAGACGCTTGTTGCTGATGCCGGCGCTGGCGGCGCATCGCATTGCGGCCACTTCGCGCATCCGTTACGGGGGGTACCCCTATCATCTGGCATTGCTGCAGCTTGAACATGACAGCAGCTTTCAAATGCACAGCCCGTTTTCAACCATGACCGAATTCGTCAACCTGGTGATCGAAGGGTTCGCCCAGGGCGCTGCCCCGCACCATCACCTTGTTTTCAAGGCCCATCCGTTGGAGGATGGCCGCGCGCCCCTGCGCAAGGAAATAAAATCTGTGGCGCACAAGCTCGGGGTCGGGGACCGGGTGCATTATGTGCGCGGCGGAAAACTTGCACGGCTTTTAAACCACGCCCGTTCAGCCGTTACGGTCAATTCGACCGCCGCCCAGCAGGCGTTGTGGCGCGGTCTGCCGCTGAAAGTTTTTGGACAAGCGGTCTATGCCAAGCCCGAATTTGTCTCGACCCAGCCATTACCGGAATTTTTCGCCCACCCCACAAGACCCGA
>CAZJYZ010000039.1:24256-31268 GCA_964550345.1 uncultured Aliiroseovarius sp.
CGCCTATCGTGATTACCGGCATTTCCTGCTGGAAACCTCGCAGATCGTTGGCGGCTTTTATTCCGCCCGTGGCCGCAGGCGGCTCTTACGGCAGGTGGCCGACATGATGCTGGCTCCGGATGATGCTTATGAGGCGCTGGTACAGGGCACAGCGGGGCCAAGGCAACATCTGAGCGTGGTGAAGTAGCGGCAGGATCAAAGGAAGTGCCGCTTGCAATGTTGCGGGATTATAGCCAGAATTTGCGCCCTGAGAGGTACGTAAAAAATGCTGGAAATCGCCAAATCTGCCAGGGACATGATTTCGGGCATGCAGCCGGAACTGCAAACGGGCACTTTCGTCTTCACCTCGACAAATGATCCGACGCTTGCGGCACGCCTTGCACGCGAAGCCATATCGGTATTTCAGGAGAAGGAAGGGACCTCACTGCTGATACCCATAGAACTTGCGCACGAAAACGGGTTAAACACAGCTCAGTCGATGCGCTGCATCACCCTCAACGTGTATTCGTCTCTTGAAGGCGTCGGATTGACGGCCGCGGTGGCGACGGCGTTGGCCGAAAATTCCATCCCATGCAACATGGTCGCCGCCTTTCACCATGACCATGTTTTCGTCCCGGCCGACATGGCCAAGACCGCAATGACAGTCCTGGCATCGCTGCAAAATCAGGCTGCTGAGAATAATTAAACCAGCCCTTTCGATCTCAAAATAGCATATTTTGCGTCGCCATACTCACAGCCCACAAGTAAAAGCGGCAGCGGAGCAACACTCACGCCACTCAGGGTTAGCGGATATTTCCCTACTGGATTTTGTGAAGAAACCCGGCTAAGTTGATCAAAATACATAAAAACAACAAAAACCCCGAGGCAGAACTCCATCACAAGGAGCAAGAGCAGTGAAAATCCAAACATCCCGCCAGGGGGCCCATTGGGGGCGCCGTCTGGTGTTGCTGGCATGGTAATGGCGATAACCGCCTGCGATATCCTACCGCGTGTTGGCCCGAACAAGCGGGAAATCTTCGCAGGATCGGTACAAAACGAAGGCGACGCCTTCATTGTTGAAGTTAACAACCGGGTAACGGCAGCGACCGCTGTTGTGCCTTCTCTTGGCTTCGGCCCTGAATTTACAGGCGCTGGCGTGGTCGGATCGGACACGATCCGGCCCGGGGACACGCTGGGTGTTACGATCTGGGAAAACGTTGATGACGGCATCCTGACCACGGCTGGCGCACCCTCGACGCTGGAAGAGGTGCAGGTTGATGGCGCCGGGTTCATATTCATCCCCTATGCAGGGCGCATTCACGCGGCTGGCAACAACCCGGAAGCCGTACGCCGGGTGATCACAGAGAAACTGGAAGGTCAGACGCCCGAGCCGCAGGTTATGGTGAGCCGGCTAGCCGGCGACGGGGCGACCGTTTCGATCACAGGCTCGGTCGGTGGGCAAGGCGTCTATCCGATTGAGCGCCCGACACGCACGCTGAACGCCATGCTGGCACGTGCTGGCGGGGTGACGATTTCGCCAGAGATTGCTCAGGTCAAGATCATCCGAGGTTCAAAAACCGGCGCAATCTGGTTCCAGGACCTGTTTGAGAACCCATCCTTCGACATCGCCTTGCGTGGTGGCGACCGAATTTTGGTCGAAGAAGACAGCCGCGCCTTTACCGCGCTGGGGGCCACCGGCACGCAAACGCGGGTACGGTTTGAGACCCAGACACTTTCCGCGATAGAGGCTATTGCTCAGGTTGGCGGGTTGGCAAGCGCTACCGCAGATCCGACCGGTGTTTTTGTTTTCCGCAACGAAGCGGACGTGATCGCCAATCATGTACTGGGACGCGATGACCTAATCGGTGCCCAGCGCATGGTCTATGTGCTGAACCTGACCGAGCCAAATGGCATGTTCGTCGCCCGTGATTTCGTCATTCGGGACGGTGATACAGTTTATGTGACCGAGGCACCCTATGTGCAGTGGAGCAAGGTTTTGAGCGCCGTGACAGGTACCATCGGAGCGGTTGACACGGTCTCGACGCTGGCGGATCTGGCCGCACCCTGACTTTGATGCAGGGATATGACACCATTCAAGCCGCCGGGGAGGAAACTACCCGGCGGCTTCGCGTATATAACGGCGGCTTTCTGACCCAGAGGCGCGTGCGGCGCATTCTGGGGCTGGCCGGGTGGGACATCAGGTTGGGGCGCCCAGGGCAAGGCGATTATGTGGGTGTATGGGGTAAAAGCCCCACGGCGCATCGCGGCGAGGCGGCCGCTTTGCGTCACGACGCCCCGTTGCTCAGGGTCGAAGATGCCTTCTTGCGTTCGGTCCTGCCCGGCAGGGCAGGAAGCCCCCCAATGGGGTTGTTACTGGACGAAAAAGGCGTGCATTTCGACAGCTCCACCCCCAGCGCGCTGGAAGATATCCTGACCCGCCATCGGTTGGACGAATCCGACATTTTGAACCGGGCCCGCACCGCCATGGCGCGCATGAAAACGGTGCATCTGTCCAAGTATAACGCCTTTGATCCCCACCTGCCCCACCCGCTTGAAGGCAAACCTTATGTGTTGGTGATTGACCAGACCAAGGGGGATGCCAGCATCGAGCATGCCAGCGCGCGCGCCAGCACCTTTCGTGAAATGCTGGTTTTCGCACAGGAAGAACATCCCGGTCTGCCGGTTCTGATCAAGACCCATCCGGAAACCGCAGGCGGCTATCGCCCTGGCCATTACGGACCCGAGAATGAAACCTCCCGCGTCCAATTGGTCACCGGCCCGCATTCCCCATGGCATCTGCTCGAGGGCGCCGCCGGGGTCTATACCGTAAGTTCCGGCATGGGGTTTGAGGCCATCATAGCCGGTCACAGACCTCGTGTGTTCGGACAGCCTTTCTATTCCGGCTGGGGATTAACACAGGATGAAAACCCGGTGCCGCGACGCGAACGCAAGCTGACGCGCGCCCAACTTTTTGCCGCCGCGATGATCCATTACCCAACTTGGTATGATCCCCATAACGACGCTTTGTGCGAAATCGAAACCGTGCTGGACAATCTCGAAGCACAGACACGCGCCTGGCGCGAGGATCAAGCAGGCTACGTGGCCTCTGGAATGCGGTTGTGGAAACGCGGACCTTTGCAGAAGTTTTACGGCGCTCAGAAACGGCTGGTCTTTGAAAATGAGCCGGATAA
Source organism: uncultured Aliiroseovarius sp. (assembly GCA_964550345.1). Classification (GTDB taxonomy): domain Bacteria; phylum Pseudomonadota; class Alphaproteobacteria; order Rhodobacterales; family Rhodobacteraceae; genus JAAEUB01. The sequence goes on from CAZJYZ010000039.1 coordinate 27,427, forward strand.
GGCCATGGAAAAGGCCCGCAAAGGCGGGCGCAAAGTGATGGTTTGGGCGGGAAAGGCAACCGGGGCATTTGAGACGCCCGGCACGTCCTTTTTACGTGTCGAGGACGGCTTCCTGCGATCACGTGGCCTTGGCGCTAGCTTGACCCCGCCCCTGTCACTGGTGCGCGATGATCTGGGCATTTATTACGACCCGACCGCGCCAAGCCGGCTGGAACAGCTGATAGGCGCAAGCGTTGGCCTGCCGGGTTATGCGACCGACCGCGCTGAAGCTTTGATTGCGAATCTCAACAAGGCAAAACTAACCAAATACAACCTGTCAGGGGCAGCGCTGCTTGACCTGCCACAGGGACGGCGCATTTTGGTGCCGGGACAGGTCGAGGATGATGCCTCGATCCTGAAAGGTTGCACAAAGGTGCGGACAAATCTGGGGCTTTTACAAGCGGCGCGGGCAGCAAATCCGGATGCCGTGATCGTCTACAAGCCCCATCCGGATGTCGAGGCAGGTCTGCGAAAAGGGGTAATTGAGGCGGACGCTCTGGCGGATGTGGTTGCCGTTAACACGGATCCCGTGGCCTTGATGGGCGCGGTGGAGGAGGTCTGGACCCTGACTTCTCTTTTGGGGTTCGAGGCCCTGTTGCGCGGGCTTAAAGTGACGGTTCTGGGTGCACCGTTCTACGCCGGATGGGGGTTAACGCGCGACCTCGGCGACATCCCTGCACGACGGGTGGCGCAGCCCAACCTGACACAACTGGCCCATGCCGTCCTGATCGCTTATCCACGGTATTTTGACCCTGTAACCAGCCTGCCCTGCCCGGTCGAAGCGGTCGTGACGCGTTTGGCCCAGGGCGATTTTCCTGCCCCGGCCCGGCCAACCGAAGCTTATCAAAACTTCAGGGCCTGTTTGCCAGTTATGCTCATTTTTGGCGTTAATTCAGGGGTTTAGATTTCTCTTTCCCAGACATGCAGAACGTCACCGCCCAGATCGCGCAAATAGGTCAGACTGAAGCGAGGTGCATCCGACAAACGCTCTAACCCCATGGCGCCTATCGACGGCGTGCCATCCGCGCCTAGCGCCAACCCGGCGCTGAAACCTACCAGCTGGTCGACCAAATCGGCCCGGATCAGCGACGCCGCCAATGCCCCGCCGCCTTCGCAGAAAACCCGGGTAAGGCCAGCCTCGGCCAAATCCCCCAAAGCCGCTTGCATGTCAATCTGACCCACTTTCAAAACCGTCGGAAATAGCCGCGCGCCAAACCCTTTCCACGCCGAGATTAGCCCTGGATCAGCTCCTTTGGCGTGGACCAGCCACAAAGGTTGCTGCCCTGCCGTTTTCGCTAGCCTGCTTGCCATCGGCAGATCCAGATTGCGCGAGATGACCACGCGCACCGGTTGGTTTTCAACACCCAGATCGCGCACATCCAGCGACGGGTCGTCGGCTCGGGCCGTTCCCGCACCGATCATCACCGCGTCATGGCGCGCGCGCATCATATGCACTTCGCGCCGAGCCGCAGGCCCAGTTATCCAGTGGCTTTCACCGGTTGCCGTAGCAATACGCCCATCAAAACTGGAGGCCAGTTTCAGGGTTAGCATCGGGCGGTTTTCCGTTTGGGTCAGCAGAAAACCCCGGTGGTCAGCCTTTGCCGCATCCTCTAAAAGTCCGGTTTCCACCTCAATGCCTGCCTTGGCCAATCGCTCCAGCCCCTGACCGGCCACCAGCGGGTTCGGGTCCCCGGTGGCGACCACGACCCGGGCAACACCGGCATTGATCAGTGCGTCCGAGCAGGGCGGTGTGTTTCCATGGTGCGAACAGGGTTCAAGGGTGACAAAAGCGGTCGCGCCTTTGGCCTGCGCTCCCGCCTGATCCAGTGCAACAATTTCGGCGTGGCGCATAGTTTTGCGATCAGAGGTGCCACGCCCGACAATCCGCCTGCCCTGCACCAGAACACAACCAACCGAGGGCCAAGGTGCGACCTGCCCCAGCCCGCGTCGCCCCAGTGCCAGCGCCAGCCGCATGAAGCGGATATCAGCGCCCTGCATAAGGTTTACTCGTCGTCCGGAGTGTCCGGGCGCAACTCGCTGACAAATTTGTCAAAATCATCTGCTGCCTGGAAGTTCTTGTAAACAGAGGCAAACCTGACATAGGCCACGGTGTCGATCCGGGCCAGGCTTTCCATCACGATCTCGCCAATGACGCCGCTTTTAATGTCGGCCTCACCCATGCTTTCAAGGCGGCGCACGATGCCGGAAATCATCTGGTCGATGCGTTCGGGTTCAACCGGGCGTTTTTGCATGGAAATGCGAATGGAACGCTCCAGCTTGTCGCGATCGAACTCTTCACGCCTACCATTGGTTTTGATCACCACGAGGTCGCGTAGCTGGACCCGTTCATAGGTGGTGAAGCGCCCGCCACACGCGGGGCAAAAACGCCGCCGCCGGATCGCCACATGGTCCTCGGCGGGACGTGAATCTTTTACCTGTGTATCTATATTTCCGCAAAACGGACAGCGCATGCCGGTCCCCTTTTTCCTCGTCTAGCCTTACCCATGGGTCTGTTGCCCAAGTTATCCACAGGGACTATAGGATACCACCAAGGGTTTGTGTAGCCCAGAATTGCAGCCGCAGGATGTAGCGTGAAATTTTCGGTTCGGAGTTTCAGGAAATCGCCGCGGCCACCTGACGGGTATGTGGTGCGTTGCGATGTTCGAAAAGGTAAATTCCTTGCCATGTACCAAGGGCTAATTTACCCTGGATTATCGGAATAGTGATAGAGACTGGCAGCATTGCCGCCTTGATATGCGCCGGCATATCGTCGGGACCTTCATAAGTATGGGTCAGGTATGACATGGAAGGGTCAGTGGTAGGCGGCACAAGACGATGGAAAAAGTTCTGCAAATCGGTCTGCACCTCAGGATCAGCATTCTCCTGTATAAGCAGCGAACAGGAGGTGTGGCGCACAAAAGGGTCAGAAGGCTGTCCCCGTCCTGCCCCTGTACCCAACGCGTAACGTCGTGGGTGAGTTCATATAAACCGGGGCCGGTGGTTGGGATGGAAAAAACCTTGTGCATGACCAGACTATGCCCAACCACCACGCATTATTGCAAGGAGGGACACTTCATTTCTTACATCCGGTTTGCACTGGTTTTGTTTCTGTATGCCACCGGATATGGCTGGAAACTTGGCCTCCCTGCCCGACTCACCCCTGACATAGACAGCAGCTCAACCTGACCGGCCCCAAGCGAAAGGAGACTACGTCAGGCCGCCACACGCATGCCGCGAAACTTGTGACAAAGAAAGCATAGTTGTTCAAAAATGAGGCCGCCAGACCGTCATTGACCGGCGCAACCTTGCGCGCAGGGCCGCACAGGCAGAGTTTGGTTCCACTAGTATTATTTCGCAAATTTCTTGGGGGAAATGAAATGAAACATGTTCTAGTATCTCTATGTACTCTTGTTGTTGGTTTCACGGCGTCTGCGGCATTTGCTGACGGACCCAGTATTCCGGTTGTTGCACCAGCTCCGATTGCGATCGAGCCTGAAAGCGATTGGACCGGTTATTACCTTGGGGCGCATGGGGGCGGCACTGAAACGTGACAGGTCCACAGAACCTTGGCCTGCATGCCGGTTACATGCAAGATTTCGGCACCTTGGTAGCAATTGGTGAGGTGAGCGGCGAAAATGTTACACTACCCGGTATTCCTATTCCTGGGAGTGTCAGCATCCGTCGTTATGGCGCTGACCTTCTGCTTGGCTATGACAGCGGCGATATCATGCCGTTTGGCGGTTTGGGTTTTGCACAGCTTGATATTACCACACCCGGTCCTTCAATGTCGTCGAACGGCTTTG
>CAZJYZ010000040.1:0-12312 GCA_964550345.1 uncultured Aliiroseovarius sp.
CATTTGACACGCGCGGTACGGGCCTTCCAAAACCAATGCTCGGGGGGCGTACCGGACGTGTTATCTTAACATCAGACAGCCCATGGTGGTATTTTCGGTTTTTTCTGCATCGTCCGCTTTATTGGCAGATCAAGCGTCAAATTCTTGGGTTTGTAGGCTTTAAACCGGTTCGGATTTCCCATTTTTCTCAGGCCAGCGAGCCAAAACCGGGTGAAGTTGAAAAGTGGTTGAAAAAGGCACGCAATCTGGCGATCCGGGCCATTTGAAGCCTATCAAGACAAGCATAAAGTCCGGGCCATGCGCCCGGGCAGTGCAATTTTTCACTTTTTGTTCTATGATAGTGACGCGATAGGAGGAGGGCTGACCATGTCAGAGCGCGATATTATTATGGCAACACTGGAAGAATATGCAGCAGCATATTGTGCCAAAGATCTGAACCGGTTGATGGCAATTTTTGCGGACGGAGACGGAATTTCGCTGATCGGAACTGGTGCGGATGAGTTGTGTTCGGGCCGGGCGGAAGTTTCGGCCGTGTTTGAACGTAATTTTCGGGATGCAACCGCCACTGAATTTGTTTGGCAATGGGTCGATATAATAGCTGAGGATGACACGGGTTGCGTTGCCGCCAGTTTAGACATCCATCTTACTCTGGACGGCGACAAGATTGTCGTGCCAGTGCGCTGGAGCGTTGTGCTAAACAAGGTAGGCGGCAAATGGCTTTGGCTTCACCGCCATGCCTCTTCGGCGGCTGGGGAACAGAAGGACGGCGCCGCCTACCCGGTATCCGAGGGTTGAAGGGCGTCAGTGGCGCTTAAAGTTTCTTTTTAAAAGTAGCCCAAAGATCCGGGCGCCGTTTTTCGGTTAGCGCCTTGCGCATTTCCTCGCGCCACGCAGCAATGCGCCCGTGATGGCCCGATTGCAGTACTTCCGGAATTTTGCGCCCGCGCCATTCTGTAGGCCGCGTATATTGCGGGTGCTCCAGCAACCCATCCGAGAAGCTTTCTTCCTCACTTGAGGCCTGATTGCCCAAAACGCCAGGCAAAAGGCGCACACTGGCGTCAATCATGGCCTGGGCGGCAATTTCCCCACCGGTCATGACAAAATCACCGAGGCTGACTTCCTCGATGTTATATTCTTCTAAAACCCGTTCATCGACGCCCTCGAAACGGCCACACAGAATGGTGATCCCGTCCGCAGCCGCCCATTTGTGCGCATCAGCCTGTCTGAAAGGCCGCCCGCGCGGAGAAAGATAGACAAGCGGCCATCGGGCACGATCCTGTGGAGTGCCTTCGGCTGCGGCGTCCAACGCTTTGCCCAATACATCTGCCCGCAAAACCATGCCGGCACCGCCTCCGGCAGGGGTGTCGTCCACATTACGATGTTTGCCTTCTCCGAAAAGACGCAAGTCGATGAGGCCCAGCCGCCACAAGCCGTCCTGCAAGGCTTTGCCGGTAAGGCTTTCGCCCAGAACACCTGGGAAGGCGTCAGGGAACAGAGTGATGATACGTGCCTCCCAAGCCCCGGCAATCTCAGGCCTGTCGCGCATCAATTCGCGAGGTTTCAGGGTTGGTGTCACTTTCAGGCGACCGTGGCTCTTGGGTTTGTCAGGCATTCGGTCGCCCCTCTTCCATCAACTTTACTTTCGCGGCCTTTAACGCTTTCCGATCGGAAAACCTGCGGTTCAACCTCAGGAACGCATCTCGCAAGTCCATGTTTTGCCCAGAATTACCCCGTTTGGCAGGCAACAGGCGAGATTGGGTTTCCGCTGGAATACCTACAAAATCCAGAACAGCCGCAGCAGGGCCTTCTCGGTGATCGGCGAAGTCTTCAAGCGCAGCAACCTTAACCGGAATGGGCGACAAAGCACCACGCATCCGAATGGCTTCTTCAGCGGGGCCGGTAAGAGCCGGGAAACGGGCGCGGAACGTGTCAAAGTCATCCTTCAGGCGGATAGAGCGCAACAGATGTCCATGTACTGAGCGGATCCAGACCTCACGATCCCGGATTGTGTAGAAAAAAGTAATTTCCGTATCAGCGCCAAATCGGCGGCGTATCTCTGAAATGATAACTCTTGCGATTTTCAGCGCTGGGCCGAAATAGGATGTTATCAATCCGCCACCGATGCGGCGATGCCCGGGCATGCCGCCGGAAAAAGATTCGCGACTGATTAGGATGGTCTGACCATCTGGTACGTCGCTCAAAAATTTGCGAATGGTCAGGCGAAACCGGGCCAGCCGCCAGGGAAACGGGCGTTGGGCATATATGCGCGCACAAGCCCCTGCGCCACCCAGATCGCCTTTGCCAAAATAACGCAGATAATCTTTTAGCAAGTCCCTGTTATCATGCATGAAATCCTGAAGGCTGGTAGTGCCCGTCTTGTGGTATCCGGCGTGAACAATAACACGTGTCATTCGGGAAAAACGCCTTCAGGCGGGTCAACGATTATTCGCCCGGCCCCAAGATCGACCGTTGGAACCGCAGCGCGTGTAAACGGTAACAGGACCGGGTTTTTCAGCCCTGCGCCCTCGATTTCCAGAAAGTCGCCAGCACCGTGGTTTTGCACCGCAATCACCCGACCTAAGGTTTTGCCACCGGGGTCAAGCACCGTCAGGCCCATCAGATCGGCGTGGTAAAATTCATCATCCGGCAAAGAGGGCAGGGCGGCACGGTCGGCAAACAATCTTGTTCCTGCCAGACGGTCTGCCTGTTCTTTGGTCGTTATGCCGTCCACACGAACGGAAAATCCATTTTTAACCGGCTTTATCAGTTTGATAACAAAGGAAGAGTTTCCGTCTTCCGAGGTGAGGGGGCCATAATCCCCGATAGCCTCAGGACTGGCACAAAAACTCTTAATCCGAACTTCACCATGAACCCCGAAGGCCCCGGAGATCGCTCCAACGCAAATCTGATCTTTCCGGTTCATACAACGCTCCACATTTTCTGAACCCAGGGTACAACTTTTAGCGTACACATTTCACCAAAATTTACACAGCCCGACCCAACGGGCCGGGCTGCGCATTTCAATCGGTTTCTTCCCGCCGTATTCGCCACAGGCGCGTGTGCAAATACGCGTATCCCCCTTATTCAGAGGGCCGTTAAGCTTTTGACCTCATGTCCGAAACTCCGAAAATGAGGTCATAGGCCTTTGATTATTCTGCAGAAGCTTCCTCGGCAGGAGCTTCCTCAGCCGGTGCTTCCGAGGCCGCGGCTGCTTTGGCGGCTTTTTCTTCAGCACGTTCTTTGGCTTTGGCGCCGGGTTCGGCTTTTTTCGGGTTGGAGCGCTCTTTTTTCTCAAGAACACCGGCCGCTTCCAACATGCGCGAAACGCGGTCCGTGGGCTGTGCGCCTTTATCGAGCCATGCTTTGATACCGTCGACATCCATTTTTACGCGCTCTTCCGAATCTTTCGGCAGAAGCGGGTTGTAAGTGCCGAGCTTTTCGATGAAACGCCCATCGCGCGGCATGCGGCTGTCAGCGGCCACAATCCGGTAAAAGGGACGTTTTTTCGAGCCGCCGCGGGCGAGACGAATTTTCATAGCCATGATGTTTTCTCCTATTTCATGTGCTTTTTGAAGGGCTTATGCCCCGTCATTTTGGTGTTTCTGGTGGTGTTGAATAACTTCCTGAATGATGAAATTCAGAAATTTACGGGCAAATTCGGGGTCGAGACTGGCTCGTTTTGCCAGGTCTTCAAGGCGTTCTATTTGGGCGGCTTCACGGGTTGGGTCTGAAGGGGGCAGGGCGTGTTCGGCCTTGAGCTTACCCACGGCCTGGGTGTGTTTGAACCGTTCACCCAGCGTATAAACAAGGATGGCGTCCAGACGGTCGATGCTGGCACGGTGGTCTTTCAACAGTTCGGCAGCGTGGGCGACGGGATCGGTCATGAAAACCCCCATTGTTTTAATTTAACTCCGGCGAGGCGTTCCAAGTGTGAACATTTGCGCGGGGCAGATTGCCATTGTTTAGAATTTTTTAGGGTCATGCATATGCCTCCGGGCTGCCATCGGCGTCGAGTTCATCGGGCGACGGATGCCTGTAGATATGACATTGGCCAAAGCGGTCATGCTCAAAGTCACTTTCGTGACTGGCACCCAGCTTTTCGGCAAGACGGATAGAGCGGTCATTGCCAGCAAGGATCATGGAAATCGCCGTGTTCCATCCCAGCACATCATAGGCATATTGGCGCGCGGCAAGGGCGGCCTCATGGGCGTATCCCTTGCCCTCGGCGCCGTTCATCAGGGTCCAGCCAATCTCGCGTTCGGGCCAGCCTTCGGGGCACCAAAGACCAACCCGGCCCAGATAGGTGCCAGTGGATTTTTCGTCGATGCCCCAGAAGCCATACCCGCGCATGGCCCAGTGACCGAGGAAACCGGCAATGGCGCGCCAGACCTGTTCAGGCTCAATGGGCCCGCCGACAAAGTGTGAACGTTCTGAGGCGAAAAAATCGACCTCATGTTCGAAATCTGACTCTACGGGCGCACGAAGGGACAGTCTTTGGGTTTCCAAAATCGGAATAGTGAAAGTCATGGAGGTCATGCATAAGCCTCCGGGTTGCGGTCTGCGTCTGGCGCCGGATGGCGATAGACCAGCGTGGGCGGTTTATCATTGTCGGGCTTTACCGCGTCGTTATCCAACGTGCAGCCCAGACGTTCGGCCAGCGTGATCGAGCGCGCGTTATCCGCGTCAATATAAGAGACAGCCGTGGTCCAGCCTAACGTCTCATAGGCGTGGATGCGGGCGGCCTGAACTGCCTCAAAGGCAATGCCTTTACCCTCATATGCACCATCCCAGATCGACCAGCCCAATTCACGTTCGGGATGGTTCATCGGATACCATGGCCCAGCAATGCCAAGGGGCCTGCCGTCTTCTTTCAGGGTAATGACGAAGGAACCGAAGTCGCGCAGCACCCAGTGGCCGGTGACGTGGCCAAAAGAACGCCAGACGTTAAAATCCTCGGCATCCGGACCGCCGCCAATGAAACGCGCGCGCTCGTCCTTGAGAAAGTCGAGAAATGCCGGCCAATCGCCCATTTCGGGCGGGCGCAGTACAAGGCGCGGGGTTTCTATATGGGCGAAGGGCAGCTTCATTTTTTCTTGCCAAATCCAGACAGGCCGGGGGGCAGCTGGGCGCCGCCGCCAAGACCGGGAAGTTGGCCGGGCATGCTTGTGCCCAGCTGTTTGGCTGCCGCTTCCAGGGCCGCGGGGTCGTTCATGTCAGGCATGTCGCCGCCTTTGCCGAACATGCCGCCAAGGGCTTGTTTGAGCATTTTACCTTTGCCCATCTTGCCCATCTTTTTCATCATGTCGCCCATTTGGCGCTGCATTTTCAAGAGCTTATTGAGGTCCGAGACTTGAGCGCCTGCCCCCTTTGCGATGCGTTTCTTGCGACTGGCCTGCAGGATCTGCGGGTTGGCGCGCTCTTTTTTGGTCATGGACTGGATCAGGGCAATCTGGCGTTTCAGCATCTTGTCATCCAGCCCGGCCCCGGCCATCTGTTTCGACATTTTGCCCATGCCGGGCATCATCCCCATGACGCCTTCCATGCCGCCCATTTTCAACATCTGTTCAAGCTGCATCTTAAGGTCATTCATGTTGAAACGGCCTTTGGCCATGCGCCGCATCATGCGTTCGGCCTGTTCGGCCTCGATGGTTTCCTGCGCCTTTTCAACAAGGGAAACGATGTCGCCCATGCCAAGGATACGGCCAGCGATGCGATCAGGCTCGAACGTTTCCAGCGCGTCCATTTTTTCGCCAAGGCCGACATATTTGATCGGCTTGCCGGTGACAGCGCGCATGGAAAGGGCGGCACCGCCGCGTCCGTCGCCATCCATCCGGGTCAGGACCACGCCGGAGATGCCGATTTTGGCGTCAAATTCCTGGGCAACCTCAACGGCGACCTGACCGGTCAGCCCGTCAACCACCAACAGGGTTTCGCGCGGGTCGGCAATGCGGCTAACATCTTCGACCTCTTGCATCAGGGTCTCGTCGATATGCAAACGGCCCGCTGTATCGAGCATATAGACGTCATAGCCGCCCATGGTGGCCTGTTGTTTTGCACGTTTGGCGATGTCGACGGGTTTTTGGCCGGGCACGATAGGCAATGTATCGACGCCGATTTGCTGGCCAAGAACCGCCAGCTGCTCCATCGCAGCGGGGCGGTAGATATCAAGTGAAGCCATCAGAACGCGCTTGCCGTCGCGTTCGGTTAGGCGTTTTGCCAGTTTGGCGGTCGAGGTGGTTTTACCGCCGCCCTGCAGGCCGACCATCAGGATCGGCGCGGGCGGGTTGTCGATTTTCAGGGCACCCGGTTCACCTTCACCGGTCAGCATATCGACCATGGCGTCATGGACGATTTTCACAACCTGCTGGCCGGGGGTAACGGATTTAGTCACCGCCTGCCCTGTGGCTTTTTCCTGTACCGCCTTGATGAAGTCGCGCGCTACTGGCAGCGAGACGTCAGCCTCGAGCAGTGCCACACGCACTTCGCGCAGGGCGGTTTTGACGTCATCTTCAGAAAGCGCACCCTGTTTGGTCAGCCGGTCAAATACGCCTGACAGGCGGTCTGAGAGACTTTCGAACATATGCGGCTCCTTTGCCTTGATACCCTTTGCCCTGACATAAGCAGCCAAGGCGCTAACGCCAAACGCCCCCGTGGGCGAAACCTCGCTGACGGGGGGCGATCCCGGTAAATACCGGGACCGGAAGCCTGATCACTTCCGGAATAGGGGGCATTTAGGCCGGGTAGGGGGCGAAGTCAAGCGCCGAGCTTGTTTAAAAGGCCTGTGACCATGTTGCGGTAGCCGCTGCCAAACAGATTGAGGTGCACCAATGCGGGCCAGAGCTGATAGACGGCGCGCCGTTGCTGCCAACCGGGCAGCAGGGGGCCGTAAGCGTGGGAAAATTCCGGATCAGGGCCACCAAACAGGTGCAGCATGGCCAGATCAACCTCGGCGTCGCCGTAATAGCTGGCCGGGTCGATCAGATAGGCTTGTGAACCCGAAAACAGCACATTGCCGCCCCAGAGGTCACCGTGCAGCAGGCTGGCGGGTGGATTGGCGGGCAATAACTCAGGCAGGCGGGCGGCAAGGGCTTCAAGCCGGGCGGCAAGGTCCGGGGGTAGGGACTGGATAGTGGAAAGAAGTCGGTTTTCGGTCCAGAAGGCGGCCCAGTTTTTCATCTGCTGGTTAGGGATGCTAAGGGAACCGAAAGCATAGTCCACCGGCCAACCGTAGCTTGCCCCGTGGTTGGAGTGCAGGGTTTTCAGGCCCTGTGCCAGCGCTCGCCATGCCGCTTGTGATGGAGCGGTTTCCTCAAACGCCTCAAGCAACAAGACGTCGCCCCGCGTCCCGAATACACGCGGCACAGGCGCACCCGCATCGCGCATTGCCGCCAGCATTTCGCCCTCGCGGGCCACCAACGGGCCGGTTTTGGCGACGCAGGTGGAATTGTTGGCGAGGGTGACAAGACGGACTTCGGACAGAGACCCGCCATGAAGCGGGCGGCTGGCAGTAACCGTGGTGCTCAGAATTTCCTGTATGGCGGCGTTCAGCCCGTCCATTTGATCCGCGCGTCACCGGCGATGAGGTCGCCTTTGGCGCGGTCGAACCGCAGGTAGGCGATGGCCTGTCCGCCGGATTGCGTATAAAGCATGCCCGCTGGTTTACCCTCGGCGGTGATGGCGGTGCCTGCAGGGGCAGAACCGTCGATATCTACCTTCACCAGCCCCTTTTTCAACTCGGTCTTGTGTTTCATGCGCGCCGTCACTTCCTGCCCCACATAGCAACCTTTGCGGAAATCCACGCCGTTCAGACGCTCAAACCCGGCTTCGAGGATATAGCTGTCAGGGGTTAGCTCAAGGCCAGTTTCGGGGATGGTCTCAGCCACACGAATGGCGTCCCAGTCCGTATCGTCAGGGCGCGTGCTGTCTGCGTATAACCGCCAGCCAAGGGAAGGGTGGCGCGGGTCGACCACCGCGCCTTCGGGGGCCTCGCTCAGCCCGCGTGATACCTTCAGATCACTTTCGCTGATCTGCACATCCGCTCGTAACTTATACATGTTCAGGCGCTGGGCCAGTGCGGGAGCCAGATCCGCCTTGACGTCGATCAGGATGGTGTCGCCCTGTTCAACCAAAAAGAAATCCGCCAGGTATTTTCCCTGAGGAGTCAAAAGCGCGGCATAGACCGGCCCTTCGGGCAGGCGGCGAACATCGTTTGACACCATCCCTTGCAGGAAATGCGCGCGGTCGCTTCCGGTGACTTCGAGAATTTTCCGGTCCATTGTGACCTCCTTCGGTGATCTGGTGCCAGTCGGCCCACTACTGACCAATATAGGGCGGTACTTTGCGAACGGAAGGATCAAAAGGAAGGTTTCCGTCCTGCTGGTTGCGAAGGGCAATATAAGCGTTGCAAATGAATGACAGGCAGTTCCGTAGGGTGTTTTGCCATTGCCCCCAGCACCCTTATACTGGCGGTATGAAAAGCAGGCACCTTGAAGACCATCTTTGTAAATATGACGGAAAATCCGTTAGCATTTTGAGCGAGGCACGGGTGGCGTGCGACAGATCGCCCGCATATTTCGAGGAATTGGTTGCCTTGTGTTTTGACCCGCGACCTCTGATTTCAGCCGGCGCAACCTGGATCTTGCGGGCTGAATTGGAGGGTGGGGTCGTATTGTCGCCAGCATCGACCAGCCAGCTCGTTAAGTCTTTGGGCAGATTGCAGGATTGGCAGGCGCAGTTACATATATGTCAGGGGGCAGGGCATTTACGCCTGACGCTCGCTCAGGCGGAGTGTTTTGTCAAATGGGCCAAGACCCTCTGTGATCATCCGCGTCCCTTTTTACGGGCGTGGTCTGTGAGTGCTATCGTGCATTATGGCCGCAGGTACGACGGTGTTCGGGGGGATGCAGAACTGGTTTTGAAGACGGCGCACGAAGACCCTGCTGCTTCGGTGCGAGCCCGGGCGCGTAAACTGGAAAAAGACTGGAACTAAGGTGGAATATGCGGGCACGCGCAAGGCCACAAACCTGCCGCGGTAGATCGGGTGGTCGGGTGACGAATATTTGTGCTGGCTTAAAAAGTGATGTAGCCCCAGTGTTTCCTTCCCGGGGGTGGTATGGTGTGAGCTATTGCCCGAATTTTTCCTGCCACCCTGCCTTACAATAACGGTGTTGAACTGATGCGCGCGCCACTATCCATTGTCATACCCACCCTCAATGCCGGGCACGATCTGCCCGGCGCGCTGGCGGCACTGATGGAGGGGGTCGAGGCCGGTTTGGTGCGCGAACTCATCATCTCGGATGGCGGATCGCAGGATGACACACAAGCGGTCGCTATCGCCGCCGGGGCCGAGCTTGTGACGGGTGAGGCCGGGCGCGGCAGGCAGCTGGCGCGTGGGGCGGCGGCGGCATCGGGGGCATGGATGTTTTTTTTACACGCGGATAGCTGGCCAGCGCCGGGTTGGAGTGCGGTGGTGGCTGACCATATAGTAAAAGGAGAGGCGCGCGCCGGGGTGTTCCGCCTGCGCTTTCGTGCCACGGGATTAGGGGCGGGAATTGTTGCTGGCTGGGCCAATCTGCGCAGCCGGATGTTCCGTCTGCCGTATGGCGATCAGGGGCTATTGATCAGCCGGGCGCAGTATAATCAGGTCGGCGGGTACCAGGACATCGCCCTGATGGAAGACGTGGCGATGGCGAGGGCATTGGGTGGGCGCTTTGATCTGTTGACGCACCGGGTTGAGACCGGTGCCGGGCGTTACTTGCGTGGTGGCTGGTTTTGGACGGGTACGGGTAACATGCTGACTTTGTTGCGGTATTTTTCAGGGGTGGATCCACAAAAACTGGCGTCTTCATACCGTCGTCGCGGCCGTTAGTCACGTATCCTGAAACTGCAGACGATAGAGGTCAGCGTATAGCCCGCCACGCTCCAAAAGCTCGTCATGGCTGCCCTGATCCACCACCAGACCATGGTCCATCACCACGATTTTATCAGCCTTGCGGATCGTCGCAAGCCGGTGAGCGATGACCAAGGTTGTGCGTCCCATGCTGAGCTCATCCAGCGCGGTCTGCACGAAACGTTCCGATTTGGTGTCCAGCGCCGAGGTCGCCTCGTCCAAAAGCAGGATAGGTGCATCGCGCAGGATGGCGCGGGCAATGGCAATGCGCTGGCGCTGCCCGCCAGAAAGGTTTGATCCGCGCGGACCCGCAGGGCTGTCCAGCCCGCCAACAGTGCGTGGCAGGAAATCTGCAACATGCGCGGCTTCCAACGCGTGGTTCAGGGCGCTGTCTTCGACCGCTTCTTTGCCCATCAGTATATTGTCGCGCAAGCTTTCGTCGAACAGCAACGCCTCTTGTGAAACGACCGAATAAAGGCTGCGCAAGTCTGGAAGTGCGAGGTCGCGAACCTCGATGCCCCCAACAGAAATATTGCCTTCATCGGTATCGACAATTCGGGTTAGCAGGTTGAAAACGGTACTTTTCCCCGCGCCTGACGGGCCAACCAATGCAGTCGTTTTGCCAGCTTCCGCGTGAAAGCTCAGCCCATTCAGGACATTGCTGTCCCCATAAGAAAATTGCACATCCTTGAGCGCGATGTCGGCCTTTTCTTGCGTGACAGGCAAGGGAACAGGCTGGGAAGGGGACAAGATTGTGGGGGCCACGTCAAAGACCCGGCGCAGGCGCTCAAGGCTGGCCAGCGCAGCCTGCCACGCGCCTGAAACATTGCCCAGTTTACGCAAGGGGTCGAAAATCAGGGCCATGGCGGTGAAAAAACTCATGAATTCGCCGACGGTCTTCTCACCGCCGATAATCTGCAGGCCCCCATAGGTGAGAACACCGAAAAAACCAAACGCTGCGATCAGGTCGATCATGGCAACAATGCCTGCTTGCGCGGTCTGACTTTTCAGATGCGCCTTGGCGTAATTGTCAATCTCGCTGGCGGTGCGGGAAGTTTCACGCGCCTCGGTGCCGGTCAGTTTTATGGTGTTGATACCGTGAAAAGCCTCGTCCAGCCGGGTGGAGATATGCGCGGCGACATTGCGGCTGATCCGGGTGGTTTTGCGCACGCGCTGTTGCAGGAAGCTGACGGGGATCACTAAAACGGGTGCAGCCACCACCGCGATCAGCGTCCACAGCCAGTCGATCGAGACGGCAACAGCCAGAAGCGCCAAAAGGCTAACAATGTCGCGTGCCAGAGTGGCCAGAACGACCTCCCACAACATGGCGACGGCAGCGGTGTCGCCGCGCACCCGTTCGATCAGTGTGCCAGGAGAGTTCTTTTGAAAATAGCTGCTGTCGAGTGTCAACATGTGCGCCACCATGCTTGATTGCAGCCGAGCCGAGATGCGTTGCCCGGCCCAAACCATCATCACCCGGTGTCCGAAGGCAGCTAGTGCGCGAATGGAAAACACCCCGGCCACACCAATTCCAACCCAGAAAATCGCGTCGCGGTTGCCGGCGGCGAAAACTTCGTCAAACATCGGTTTGATCAGGTAAGATATTGCACCCAGCATGCCGCCTTCTATGGCCATAAGGAAAACGGCGATCACCAATATAAACCTGTAACGCCGGATATAATCGCGCCACAACCAGCGCATGATCGCTTTGCCGGACCGTTTCTGGTCAGGTTGCGGTGGCGCAGGTTTGACTTGGGTCTTCATGCGTTCTTTGACTTTCCGCGCTTTTCGTTGAACCTCTTCAAGAGCGCTGCGCGATCATATCGCGTTTCCAGCCAAGTGCGAAGTGTTTGCGGATCTTTGGCGGTATCCTCGGCGTAGGTTTCCAACATAAAGTCCAGCGCCCCGGCTTTGGACCGCTTTCGATGGCCATATTTCAGACCAAGCTGCTTTTTTGCCTCGGCTACTGGCGCGCCTTCCTGATCAATCAGATAAAGGGCCGAAGCGATGCCGGCCCGGTCAGCGCCGGACTTGCAATGGATCAAAAGCGGCTTTTCAACCTGATCGTAGAGGGAAAGCAATTCGAGGTAACGCTCACGGCTGTCGAGCGTATAGGCAGGAATGGCGCAATCATGGAGTGTGATGCCAGCCCTGGCGCAGCTTTCAGTCTCAAACAGGTAGATTGCAAAAGCGCTCGGGCCGCGCAGGTTTATGATAGATTTGATGCCCAGTTTTTCAAGACGCCGGAACCGGGCTGGTCCCGGTTGGTTCGAACGCCAGACCTGCCCGGCATCAGCACCCAGAGGGTACATATTGGTCCAGAACCGGCGGATCCAGGCATGGTCGACAAGGTGGGTATGCAGGCGGGCAAAAAACCGCGCCGACGGCGTGGAAATATCGTCGCCGTAGGACGAGTTAAGATT
>CAZJYZ010000040.1:12322-31200 GCA_964550345.1 uncultured Aliiroseovarius sp.
GAACCTGTGATAAAAAGGTCTGTTCATTTCAGTCTTGTCCTGCCGACCTGATTGATACCCGTTTGCGCCCCGCCGCAACCGGGTACGCGCTGGCAAAACCAGACTGGCGCGGGTTTACCTGCGATATCGGTCTGCAGCAAGCGCAGAGATTGGCTGCGATGTAAGCACAATTGTGGTGACTTGACCAAAACCGGAAGCTGCCCTAGGCGTTGGGAAAGCAAGATAAGAGGCAGATATGACACTTTCACACGGACGCCATTATCTGGCTATTCCCGGTCCCTCGGTGGTGCCGGATCGGATTCTGAACGCCATGCATAAACCGGCGCCAAATATCTATGAAGGCGCAATGGTTGAAATGGTACCGGGCCTTGTTGACGACTTGAAGAAGGTGGCGCGCACGGATGCCAATGCTGCCATCTATATCGGCAATGGTCACGCGGCCTGGGAGGCAGCTCTTGCCAATGTCGTGGATCGTGGCAGAAAGGTTCTGGTCCTGATATCAGGATTGTTTGGCCAGGGCTGGGCCGAAATCGCACGTCGTCTGGGGGCTGAGATTGAGGTGCTGGATTTTGGCAACCGCGACCCGATTGACATGGCACAGGTTGCCGCCGCCCTTCAGGCAGATACCAGTGGTGAAATCCGGGCGGTGCTCGCGGTGCATGTGGATACCTCCAGTGGTGTGAAAAGTGACATTGCGGCCCTGCGTCAGACGATAGATGCGACCGGACATAAGGCTTTGTTAATGGTCGATTGTATCGCCTCATTAGGGTGTGAGCCGTTTGAGATGGACGCATGGGGCGTTGATGTCATGGTTGCGGCTTCGCAAAAAGGTCTGATGACGCCGCCAGGGCTGGGGCTGGTGTTTTTCTCAGACAAGGCGGCAAAGGCGCATCAGCCGAATGTCAGCGCCTATTGGGATTGGCAGTCGCGGGCCAACCCGGAACATTTTTACCAGTATTTTGCTGGCACAGCCCCGACCCATCTGCTGATGGGGCTGCGCGAGGCGCTCGATATGATCCACGAAGAGGGCGGTATAGAAGCTGTCTGGAGGCGTCACGCAATACTGGCACGGGCGATCTGGGCAGCCTGTGATGCCTGGGCGGCCAAAGGGGAACTGGCCTTTAATGTCAGCGACCCGGTGCATCGCAACCACGCAGTGACCGCGTTGCAGCTTACGGCCCCGGGCGCCACAGATTTACGGCGCTGGTGCTCTGAGAAAGCCGGCGTGACACTGGGGATCGGTCTGGGTATGGCACCACCGGATGACCCAGCCTGGCACGGGTATTTTCGTATCGGTCATATGGGGCATGTGAATGCGCATATGGTGATGGGACTTTTGGGCGTCATCGAGGCCGGGATGAAGGCGTTGAGCATCGAACATGGCCCCGGCGCTCTTGAGGCTGCATCTGAGGTAATTTCCCAAGCATGAGGTTTCGCGCCCTGACGGGCGCGACCGGCCCTCGCTGCGCTCGGGCGGAAATGGGCCTGAAGGCCCATTTGTGGGAATTGTGAAAACACCGGGAAAAAATTTTTGGGTTCAGGCAAAATTTTGTCTGAAAAGTATAAGAGTTTTACCCAGCGGCCGCAGCAAGTGCCTCTGGCAGAGCAGCTGCAAACTGATCCAACTCCTCGGGCCGACCGGCGGAAACACGGATACAGCGATTTTGTGGCGCGGCGAAGGGCATGCGGATAAAGATATCGCGTTTACCTAATTCGTCGACTATGCGTTTGGCAAAGTCTGCGTCTCTGCCGCAGTCAATGGCTACGAAATTTGTCGCAGACGGCAACGGAGCAAGGCCGTTTCCTCGGGCAATTTCACCGATCCGGTCACGGGCGGCGGCAACATTGGCTTGCGTTTGGGCAAGCCAGTCCTGATCTTTCAGGGCTGCCAATGCGCCAGCCTGGCTGATACGACACATGCCAAAGTGATTGCGCACTTTGTTAAAGGCGGTAATTAGCGACGCATGTCCAATCGCATAACCAACGCGCGCCCCAGCCATGCCATAAGCCTTTGAAAAGGTTCGCATTCTAACGACTTTGGTGTCTGTGATGTCGAGAGGTGCAGCCATGCCTTCAGGGGCAAATTCAAGATAGGCCTCATCAAGGACCAACAGGCAGCCGGGCGGTACATTGTCTATCATGTGCTGGATCGTTGCAGCATTGTGGCAGGTGGCCATCGGGTTGTCGGGATTGGCAATATAGACCAATTTGGCTTGTACCTCGGCGGCTTTGGCGATTAATGCCTGAGGGTCTTCGTGGTCATCCTTGTAGGGTACGGTGACCAGTTCGCCGCCATATCCCGAAACATGATAATTGAAGGTGGGATAGGCGCCGGCCGAGGTTACAACCCGGTCTCCCGGCGAAATGAACAGGCGTGCAAGGTAGCCCAGAAGACCGTCGATCCCTTCGCCTAACATGATGTTTTCAGGGGGGATTTCGTGGTGATCCGCAAGGGCGTGTCTGAGGTCATGGCTTTCCGGGTCGCCGTACATCCAGACCTCGCCGGCGGTTTTTTGCATGACCTCGATCGCTTTGGGAGAAGGTCCAAAGGTGTTTTCATTGGCGCCAAGGCGGGCGGAGAAAGCGCGCGCGCGGGCGCGCTCCTGCGTTTCCGGGCCGACAAAAGGTACGGTTGAGGGCAGGGAGGCGGCAAGCGGGGTCAGGTTGAGATCGGTCATGGGGCGATCATCGCGGATTTTGGTGCGTTTACAAGGTGGAAGTTTTCAAGCCATAGGGATGCGCCCGCCAGAGATTTTATGCCTCCGGCGTAGGTATTTTTACCAAGATGAAGGGGTGTCAGCCAAGTTCTGCCAGTCGGGCGAGGGCTGTTTTGAGTTTGCTTTCTTCATCTTCGCGCAAGGCAAGATTAGCGCGGGTTTCGGCGACAACTTCGGGTGGAGCGGAGGCGGTGAAGTTGGGGTTGTTTACCCGGCCGCGCAGGCCCTTCAGCTCTTTTTCAAGCTTGGTTAAGCTTTTGGAAAGACGCTCTTTCTCCTCATCCACATCAATGATTTCGGCGAGTGGCAGGGCGAAAGTGCCGCCGCGAACCGGGACTGTGGCGCAGCCCTTGGGCAGGGTGGCTTGCTCGGTGATGCTATCGATCCGCGCCATTCGGCAGAGCAGGGCTTCATTGTTGGAGAGGGCACAGCGCCCGGCATCATCAAGTTCCTGCAGGATGAGGGGGATTTTTGCGCCAGCAGGCACGTGCATCTGGGCGCGGGCAGAGCGAATGCCCTCGATCGCTTCGATCACCCATGTCATTTCGCTGTCCGCCCCGGTGTCGATCAGATCGATGCCGTATTGCGGCCAGTCAGCATGGATAAGCATTTTCTGACGCTCGGCGGTTTCCCCCCACAATTCTTCGGTGACGAATGGCATGATCGGATGCAAAAGGATCATACACTGGTCCATGACCCAGCCCATCGTGGCGCGGGTTTCTGAAATGATTTCGGGGTCTTCCGAGTTCAGGAGCGGCTTTGAGAACTCTACATACCAGTCGCAGACCTTACCCCAGACAAAGGCATAAAGCGCGTTGGCGGCGTCGTTGAAACGGTAGGCGGTGAGGGCTTCGTCGACCACTTCGCGCACTTTGGCGGTTTCGCCGATGATCCAGCGGTTGGCGGTGGCTTTGGGCTGCGGAATGGTAGCGTCGCCGCCAAGAGCGTCGTTCATTTCCGCAAAACGCACGGCGTTCCAGAGCTTGGTGCCGAAATTGCGGTAGCCTTTGATGCGGTCGGTGGAGAGCTTGAGCACGCCACCGATAGCGGCCATTTGCGCCATGGTGAACCTGAGCGCGTCGGCTCCGAATTCGTCAACGATTTCAAGTGGGTCGATGACGTTGCCGGTGGTTTTGGACATCTTCTTGCCCTTCTCATCGCGGACAAGCTGGTGCAGGTAAACGGTGTGGAACGGGTCTTGCCCAACCACGGCCTGCTGCATCATCATCATACGCGCGACCCAGAAAAACAGGATGTCCTGCCCGGTGATAAGTACGTCAGTTGGGAAGTATTTCTCCAGCTCAGGCGTGGCATGGGGCCAGCCAAGGGTGCCGATGGGCCAAAGGCCGGAGGAGAACCACGTGTCGAGGACGTCGGGGTCTTGGGTGAGAGACATCCCCGGAGCTTTGGCCTGCGCCTCGGCTTCTGTGGGCGCGCAATACTCATTGCCGTCCTCATCGAACCAAACCGGGATCTGGTGGCCCCACCAAAGTTGGCGCGAGATGCACCAGGGTTCGATATTGTCGAGCCAGTGGAAGAAGACTTTTTCGCCGCTTTCGGGCATGATTTTAACGTCGCCGTTTCGCACGGCATCCAATGCCGGATCGACGATTTTGGCTGTATCAACAAACCATTGGTCGGTCAGCATCGGTTCGATAACGACGCCGGAGCGGTCACCGAAGGGCTGCATGATGGGTTTTGCCTCGACGTAGGGAACGGTTTCGGAAACCTCAGTCTCAGCCCCGTCTTCGTCTTTCACCTTTTTGGTGATTGTGGTCATCACCGCGAGGCCTTCTTCGGTGATGTCGGCGATGACTTTCTTGCGGGCCTCAAAGCGGTCCAGCCCGCGGTATTCCTCGGGCACGAGGTTGATGGGCGTGGCGTCAGTGGGGGCGTCCGCGCCCTCGGCGATAGCCCCAGCCTGCGCGGCAGCTTCTTCGTAGGACAGACCGTCTGTGCGCATATGGCCCTTGGTGTCCATTAGGGCATAAAGCGGGATGCCGTTGCGGTTGGCGACCATGTAGTCGTTAAAGTCATGCGCGCCGGTGATTTTCACTGCGCCCGAGCCAAAGTCGGGATCGGGGTAATCGTCGGTAATGATCGGGATCAGGCGGCGGTGCTCTTTCGGGCCAACGGGGATTTCGCAGAGCTGGCCGACGATGGGCGCATAGCGTTCGTCATCCGGATGCACCGCAACCGCACCGTCGCCCAGCATGGTTTCGGGCCGTGTTGTGGCGATCGAGATATAGTCACGCGTCTCGCGCAAGGTGACATTGCCGTCTTCGTCTTTTTCGACATATTCATAGGTCGCCCCACCCGCGAGCGGGTATTTGAAGTGCCACATATGGCCGGGGGTCTCGATATTTTCGACCTCAAGGTCGGAGATCGCAGTTTCAAAATGCGGGTCCCAATTGACCAGTCGTTTACCGCGGTGGATCAGGCCCTTTTCGTACATATCGACGAAGACCTTGATCACCGCCTCGTGGAAATTTTCGTCCATGGTGAAGGCGTTACGCGACCAGTCGCAGGATGCGCCCAGACGTTTGAGCTGGTCGATGATGGTGTTGCCGTATTGATCTTTCCATTCCCAGACCTTCTCAAGGAATTTCTCGCGCCCCAGTTCACGCCGGCCTTCATTGCCCTGGGCGGCCAGCATCTTTTCGACCTGCAGCTGGGTGGCGATGCCTGCATGGTCCTGACCGGGCTGCCAGAGCGTGTCAAAGCCGCGCATACGGTGCCAGCGGATCAGGATATCCTGCAACGTGTTGTTGAAGGCATGGCCCACATGCAGCGCCCCGGTCACGTTCGGGGGCGGGATCATGATGGTGAAGGTTTCCTCGCGCGAGGCATTGGCCCCGGCCTTGAAAGCGCCGGAACTTTCCCATGTGTCGTAAATGCGGGCCTCGGCAGAGGCGGCGTCGAAGTTCTTTTCCATGGCCATGGGGCGAAATCCCGTGCGTTTTTGCGTTGTTTCGCGGTGTTTAGCGAATGGGTGGGGCAAGGGAAAGGTGGTGAAACCACTTTGTGTAAATTGTGTGGATTTGTGGTGGCTGGGCGCTACCCGGTTCGGTCGATGCGGGTGGAAAGGTGGATCAGACTTTCCGAGCTGCGCACGCCGGGAATTTCGCCGATAGCGTCAAGGGTTTGGTCAAGTTCCGTGGTAGAGCGCGCTGCGACACTCAGCACCAGATCGAAGCGGCCAGAGGCCGTATGGGCGGTTTCGATCTGGGGCTGGGTTTTGAGGCGGGTCAGTACGGTTGGGGCGGCGCGTGGCTCTACCGCAACCAGAACCGTGGCACGAATAGTATTTCCGCGTGCGCCGTCGCCCAGTTTTAGGGCGTAACCTGCAATAACGCCACGTGTTTCCAGCCGTTCGATCCGCGCCTGCACGGTTGAACGCGCCAGCTTGAGGCGGCGCGCTAATGTTGCCACCGGCATGCGGGCGTTGTTGCTGAGCAATGTAAGAAGTGCGCGATCTGTTTCGTCCATTTGTCGGTCTTTCCCGTGAATATCACGGGTATATGCGACATTTTGACCGGATTGCCACTCGAAATCGTCTGTCTGCGGCGAAAAAATACGGGCAGAAACGTGCGAGGCAGAATATGAGCAAATATCCATCCATATGGCCGACGGCCATGGCCCACCTGAAAACAGAAAAGCCGGATCATCCGGTTTTGTACTTTGCCCCCAGTGTGTTGCAGCAAACGGTGCGCGATTTTACTACCGGATTTCCGGGATTGGTGACCTATGCGGTCAAGGCTAATGATGCACGCGCGGTGATCGAAAACATGATTGCGGCGGGGGTGACGGCTTTTGATGTGGCTTCGCCCGCCGAGATTCGCAAATTGCGTGCCATCAGCCCAAACCTGACCCTGCACTATAACAACCCCGTGCGCAGTCCGGGTGAGATTCGCGAGGCTATGGCGGCGGGGGTGACTTCGTATTCGCTGGACGATCCGAATGAACTGGCCAAGCTGGTGGAAGTAGTGCCGCCCGAAGGCGTTGAGGTAGCGGTGCGCCTGCATCTGCCGATTGCCGGCGGCATTTATGACTTTGGCGAGAAATTCGGCGCCAACCCGGATGAGGCTGTGGAACTGCTGCAAGCGGTGGCGAAGTCGGGGTACATCCCGGCGATGACGTTTCATCCGGGCACCCAATGCGCTGACCCGGCCGTCTGGCCGGTTTATATCGATGCCTGCGCCAATGTCGCCAAGCGGGCCGGGGTAAGGATTGAACGGTTGAATGTCGGGGGCGGATTTGCTGCCCATCGTGGCGAAAGCCCTGACCTTCAGGCTGTTTTCGCCGCCATAAAAACCTCGGTTGCCCGTGACTTCGGAGCAGATGCGCCGACGCTTGTCTGCGAACCGGGCCGTGCTTTGGTAACCGAGGCTTTCATATTGGCAACGCAGGTCAAAGCGGTGCGCGACACAGGCTCAGTATTTCTTAATGACGGTATCTATGGGTCTTTTGGTGAGGCGCTGACCTCGCTCGGTGTGGTTGAGCGCATTAGTACATGCGGCCACGATGGCCAGCCCTTAAAAGGTGCACTTGGGCCAAGAGTGGTCTATGGGCCTACTTGCGATTCTCTCGACCGGTTGCCGGGGGAAATAGTGCTCCCCGATGATCTGGCCGTGGGCGATTATGTGGTGTTTGAGGGCATGGGCGCCTATTCCACGGCCACCATCACCCGTTTTAACGGCTATGGGGCGACCCGTATCATCACGGTTCAGTCAGGCGAGCTTTAAGGACTGGAAAGTAAGGCTGGGAACACTACCTTTAGACTACGTATTTACGGAGTAGTTGGTTTTGTTCAATCGGCTGAAGCGCTTTTTAGGCGGGCAGGTTCAGGCCCAGAGCCGCGCAGCCCCAAGGCGCGGGCCAGTTGACCATGTCGTTATTCTGGACGGGACCCTTTCATCGCTTGAGGCGGGCCGCGAGACCAATGCTGGACTAACCTACAGGCTTTTATGTGAGACGGCCCCGTCGGCCAGCCTGTCGCTGCTCTATGAGGCTGGTTTGCAGTGGGATCATTGGGGGCAAAGCTGGAAAATTGCGACCGGTGTTGGCATCAACCGCCAGATAAGGCGCGCATATGGCTTTATCGCCAGCCGGTATCGCCCCGGCGACCGGATTTTTCTGTTTGGTTTTTCGCGGGGGGCGTTTGCTGCGCGGTCTCTGGCGGGGGTGATTGACCGGGTTGGATTGCTTCGGCACGATCAGGCGACGGTTCGCAATATTCGCGAAGTTTACCGCCACTACCAGCGCGACCCCGACAGCTTTGCTTCGGAAGTTTTTGCCCGCAGCAATTGCCACAAAGATGTGCAGGTCGAAATGGTCGGTGTCTGGGATACGGTGAAAGCGCTGGGCCTGCGCTGGCCGCTGGTCTGGCGTTTGTTTGAACCGCGCCACCGGTTTCACAGCCCACATTTGGGTAAAACCGTGCGCCACGGTTACCACGCCCTTGCTATGGACGAGACGCGCGAGGCTTTTGCCCCGGTCCTATGGCAGACGGAACCTCAACATAACGGGCGGGTGCAACAAATGTGGTTTCGCGGGGCGCATGGCGACATTGGCGGGCAATTGAATGGATTTGAGGCGGCGCGGCCCCTGTCGAACATTGCGCTGGTTTGGATGTTAGGCCGGGCGGAGTATTGTGGCCTGCATCTGCCCATGGGCTGGCGCGCACGTTTTCCCTGTGACCCTGAAGCGCCATCCGTCGGGGCGATGCGTGGCTGGGCAAAGACATTCGTGTACCGGCGCAAGCGGGTTATCGGCCGGGACCCGAGCGAAGAAGTGTTTGCGCAGGTTCGCCCAGAGGTCAGATAGGTTCCGAACAATCCCAGGCGCAGGCTATATCTGCTTGGTGCTGGTCCGGGCGGGGGCCTCGCTGCGCTCGGCCTGAGCCCTCAGGCGACGTTTCGTAATTCTGTTTTCGCGTTGATACCAAGGGCATGGGCGACATTGCGGGTCAGCTGGGGCTTGTTGAGCGTATAAAAATGCAGATCTTCGACGCCACCCTCGATCAGGTCCGAGCAGAGCTCGGTTGCCAGCGCGGTTGAAAGCAGGTCTTCGCGTCCGTCGCGTTTGGCCTTGTCAAAGGCATCGTCCAGCCAGGTCGGCACGTTGGCGCCGCAACGGGCCGCGAATTTGCGCACACCGTTCCAGTTTTCAATCGGCAGGATGCCGGGAATGATCGGCACATCAATGCCCGCTTTCACGCATGCATCGCGGAAACGAAAGAAGGTGTCGGCCTCAAAGAAAAACTGGGTGATGGCCGAGTTTGCACCCGCGTCTACCTTGCGTTTCAGCCAGGCGACATCAGCGGCCATATCGGGGGCTTCGGGATGCGGTTCGGGATAGGCGCCGACACGAATATGAAAGCCGCCTTCGTCTGTCAGCGCTTCGATCAGTTCAATCGAGTTGGCAAAACCATCTTCGTGCGCCTGAAATCCGTCCGAGCCTTTTGGGGCGTCGCCGCGCAGGGCCACAATCTCACGCACGCCTTCTTTTTTGTATGCGCGGGCAATCTCAAGGGTTTCGTTGCGTGTGGCGTCAACGCAGGTCAGGTGGGCCGCGACGTTCAGGCCGTAATGACGGTGGATGGTGCCAACCGCGTCATGGGTTAGTTCGCGCGTGGTGCCACCGGCGCCGTAGGTGACCGAGACAAAGCCAGGGTCAAGTGGTGCCAGTTCGCGCACAGTTTCCCATAGACGAAACGAAGCTTCGATGGATTGCGGCGGGAAGAATTCGAAAGAAATACGCGGGGGCATGGTCTGACCTTTTTTGGTTTGTGAGCTTGTAGCGCCGGAAGCGATGTGAAACAAACTCATAATATTCACAATTTTCATGAGGTCGCCTCATATGTATCTGGAATTTCGCCATCTGCGCACCATTCGTGCCATCCATCTGGCCGGCGGGCTGGGGCGGGCGGCAGATATGCTGAATATTACGCAATCCGCGTTGAGCCATCAGGTCAAGGGTCTGGAAGCGCAGGTGGGGATGGAGCTTTTTCATCGTCGCTCAAAACCCATGAAGCTCAGCCCGGCTGGGCAAAGGTTGCTGCAATTGGCCGAACGGATATTGCCGGAAGTGGCTGCGGTGGAAGAGGAATTTCTGGCGCTGAAATCCGGCCGCTCTGGGCGGCTGCATATCGCCATGGAATGCCACGCCTGTTTTGACTGGCTGTTTCCGGTGTTGGACGGGCTAAGGCATAGTTGGCCGGACGTGGATCTGGATATCCGCCCAGCGCTTGCCTTTGACGCATTAGATGCGTTGCACCGCGAAGAGGTGGATTTTGTCATCTCGTCCGACCCGCAGGACTTACCCGGAATAACCTTTCAACCGCTGTTTGACTATGAACCACGGTTTGTTGCCGCTGCCGGGCACAGGCTGGCGCAAAAACCCTATGTTACAGCGCAGGATTTCGCAGAGGAACTGCTGATCACCTATCCGGTGGATCGCACGAAAATTGATGCCTTCACCCAGCTTCTGAGCCCAGCCGGGATAGAGCCGCGCGCGGTGCGGCAGGTGGAAATGACCGAGATTATTCTGATGCTGGTAGCCTCGGGGCGTGGGGTGGCAGTGCTGCCGGACTGGGTGCTGCGTGAGGTGAAGTATAACCCCGAATACATCACCAAGCCGATCACCAAATCAGGGATCACCCGGCGTATGTATGCGGCCATCCGCAAAGAGGATGAGATGAAGCCCTATATAGCCCACATGATCAGGCTGGCGCGCATTGAGCCGGTCAAAATGCAAAGAGTGCGAGACCTGCAAGGTTAAAAACTCAGGTATTGTGGCACCTTTCACTCTTAAAAAGATATTGGTCAGCTTTTGGTAATCAATTTGCGGCATTCCTTTCTTCAAGGAGATGTAGGATGCCGACAACATTTAACGCCATTAGCCTTGGCACACTGGCCGATATCGACACGGTCGAGGGAAACTATCTAGCCGAAAATGCCGAAGCACTGGTGGGGCTGACCTTTGGTGGCGCGCGCGATGCGCTGGTCGATGATTTCGTAAGCTTCTCGATGGTTGCGGACGCGGGTGGCGAATATGATATGGATAATTCCCCGGCTGATCAGTTCTCGATCAATGGTGGTTCGGCACAAACTTATGATGGCACCGCAGAATATTATGCAACAATTACCTATGAAGACGGTACTACCGCCAATATTACCGCCGTGATCGTACAGGATACAAACGGCCAGACTTATCTGGTGCCCGAATATGAATATAACTCGGATCAGGTGGCGCTTGAGGCTGGGCCGATCCAGTCGATTACCCTTGATAGCGTGTATAGTAAGGAATTTGTGGGGACATATACAGACCGTGAAAACTGGGACTATGTCACCTGTTTCGTGCGTGGTAGCCAGATTGTTTCTGCGGATGGACCGGTCCGCGTTGAAGACCTGAAGGCTGGGGATATGGTCCGCTGCGTTGATGGTGGTCTTCAACAGTTACGTTGGGTCGGGCACCGCAAGGTAGCAGCTACGGGATCATTTGCACCAGTGCGCATTCGCAAAGGGGCGCTGGGCAACACCAGTGATCTGCTGGTATCCCCCCAGCATCGAATTTTACTGTCAGGTTGGCGTGCTGAATTGGTTTTTGGTCAACCGGAAGTTCTGGCACCGGCCAAATGCCTGATCAACGGCGACACTGTCACGCGCGAAGTTGGGGGCGAGGTGGAGTATTACCATATTCTGTTTGACCGGCATGAGCTGGTCTACTCGGCCGGTATTAAAAGTGAAAGTTTCCATCCGGCACAGTTGGGGTGGAATACGTTGACGGATGCGGCACGCGAAGAGATTCTGACCTTGTTTCCGGAAATGCGCATGTGGGGGCTTAAAACCTATGGTGATCCCGTACGGCCAGTCGCGCGTAATTTCGAGGTACAGTTGCTATTTCGCTAAAGGGGTTCTATGCGTTCCGCCCGGGGCAAACATGCCCGGCAGCGAATGGAGCCGATTAAATGCAAGGCAGTGCTAATCTTAACCTGATGATCAAGGCCGCGCGCATGGCGGGGCGTTCTCTGGTCAAGGATTTCCGTGAGGTCGAGAACCTGCAGGTCTCGATGAAAGGGGCGGGGGACTTTGTTTCACGCGCCGATATCGCTGCCGAGCAGATCATTCGCGATGAATTACGCGAAGCACGGCCGAATTATGGCTGGGTTGGCGAAGAAAGCGAGCCTGAGGCGGGCGAAGACCCCACACGCCGTTGGATTGTTGATCCGCTGGACGGGACTACAAATTTTCTGCACGGATTGCCACATTGGGCGGTTTCAATCGCGCTGGAACATAAGGGCGAGATTGTTGCCGGGGTCGTGTATGATCCGGCAAAGGACGAAATGTTCTTTGCCGAAAAGGGGCAGGGGGCATGGATGAACCAGACCCGGCTAAGGGTCTCGGGCCGCTCAAAAATGATCGAATCGATTTTTGCCACCGGCCTGCCAT
This sequence comes from uncultured Aliiroseovarius sp., assembly GCA_964550345.1. Classification (GTDB taxonomy): domain Bacteria; phylum Pseudomonadota; class Alphaproteobacteria; order Rhodobacterales; family Rhodobacteraceae; genus JAAEUB01. Next base: position 24,492 of record CAZJYZ010000040.1, read on the forward strand.
TTGGCGGGCGCGGCGACCTGCCTGACACGTTGCAGGATCTTGCACGCCTGTTGCCAACCTGTGCTGGTGTACGCCGTTGGGGTGCCGCCGCACTCGATCTGGCATACCTTGCCGCCGGGCGCTATGACGGGTTTTGGGAACGGCGTCTGAATGCATGGGATATTGCTGCCGGATTGCTCATCCTGCGTGAAGCCGGTGGCATGGCCGAGGCGCTGAACCCGGCGGGGGATATCCTGGAAGACGGTGAGATTGTCGCGGCAAACGAGGCTATTTTTGAAAAATTCGCCGCAATTGTCCGTGATTCCTGAACAAGCCTTAGAAACAACCTACCGCCGCCTAATTCCCGCCACGATGGATCGGGAGAAGGGGGCATGGAAAAGATGCATAAAAATGTTGCCCGATTCTTTGGTTTCGTCCGAAGCCAGGATGGGGCTGTTACTGTAGATTGGGTGGTTTTGACAGCTGCTGTTATTGGTATTGGACTTGCTGCAGCCTTTAGTGTCGGGTCAAATGTTCCGGGTTTAGCCAATCAGGTTAGTACCGTGGTTGCCAATTCTGAGGTCACCCCTCAGTAATCTTTTCGCCAGTGTTTCATTTTCGTTTTCGTACAATGGGAATTCGACTGTTATTCAGCCGGTAGCGTGCGGCCTCGTGCGGTGGAGTACCGTGGGTGCTTGACCAAAAGCGTGTCCCGCCACGGCGTAGCCACAATGGCAGGACCCACAGAAAACCAACCAAAAACCCACCTGCATGTGCCCAATAGGCAACCCCTGCGCCATCGGCTGCGGTTGCAACACCGTTAAACACCTGCAGGGCGAACCAAACGGCCAGCATAACCCAGGCTGGCACCGGGAAGATGCGAAAAAACACGATGAAAATGAACAAGACGTCCACACGCGCGCGCGGGAATAACAGAAGATACCCTCCCATTACCCCGGCAATGGCACCTGAGGCCCCGATCATCGGGATCTGGCTGTCCGGGTCGGGTAGAATTTGCAGAGCCGCCGCCCCTATGCCCGATGCCAGATAGAAAAGCGCAAAATTGAAATGCCCCAGTTCTTCTTCCAGATTGTCACCAAAGATCCATAAAAACAGCATGTTACCAGCAAGGTGTAGCAGGCTGCCATGCAGAAACATTGAGGTAAAGAAGCTGCTTAGATGATCGCCTTGCGTGATCCAGCCCGGCACCATGCCCCATTCATAATATATCCAGTAGAGCTCCTGCTCATTGCCATAAGAGGGCAGCATGTAGAGAAACACCAATATATTGGTGGCCATCAGGATATAGGTCACTATCGGGGTGCGGCCGGTTGGATTGTGGTCTCGGATCGGGATCATGCGCGCAGCCTAACGGGGCATTGGACAGATGCAATGCCTCCGGGCCAATTTATTGAACAAAGTCGTAACGCGCTAGTTATCCGCAACTTGTGCAATCAGGGCAGCATTCCCGCCCGAGGCCGTGGTGTCGACACATAGATGGCGTTCATGGGTGACCTGATCTTGTTCTATTTCACCGGTCAGGAGTGGTAGGATCTGGCCCGGCCGGTTTGCTAGGTTTTGCGAAAGGATTCGTGCCCCGCTGTCGCCCCCCCACCAGATGGCGCCGCCAAATGGGGGTAAAGTGTATATGGCGTCTGGCGACAGGCCGTTACAGGCCAGACCGGTACCACCTGCTTGCATGACTTTGGCCACCTGTTCGTGTGCTGCCTCTTCGCCGGGCCCAAAACAAAGGAAAGGCGCGCGGGCATGGATGGACAGGCGGTTCATCTCGCCGGTTGGGCCGGGCAGGGTCTTTGTCTCAAGGGCACGCATGGCTGGCCGATATGCGTTTAACGCTGCAGCAATATCGGCGGCTTTGGCTGCAGGGGTTGCGTCCGGCTGAGCGGTGTTGATGCGACCCCGGGTGCAAAACTGTCTGAGATAGGCAGGGCCGCCCGCTTTTGGCCCTGTGCCGGAAAGCCCCTCTCCGCCAAAGGGTTGTGAGCCAACAACCGCACCGATTTGGTTGCGGTTGACGTAAGCGTTGCCCACTTCCAAATGTTCGATCACCTCCTGCACACGGTCGTCAATGCGTGTATGTAGTCCGAAAGTCAGGCCGTAACCCGTGGCGTTGATGTCATCCAGAACCTGCTCCAGTTCCTCGGCGCGGAAGGTCGCAAGATGCAGAACCGGGCCAAATACTTCGCGCTCAAGATCTTTGATCGAGGATACGCGGATGATGGTAGGTGCAATGAAATGGCCCGTTTCGGGCGCCGTATTTTCTGCGATGATCCGCCCTTCACGCCGGGCTGTTTCGATATAGGCGGCAATTTCACTGTGGGCTTCGGCGTCGATCACCGGTCCAAGATCGGTCTGCAAATGCCATGGATCGCCCTGTGCAAGCTCACGCATGGCGCCGCTTAGCATATGGGTAAAGTCGTCGGCGATGTCCTCCTGAACATAGAGACATCTGAGGGCCGAACACCGCTGGCCCGCGCTTTGAAAGGCTGAGGCGATGACATCGCCCACCGCCTGTTCCGGCAGGGCGGTGCTGTCGATGATCATGGCGTTCAGGCCGCCGGTTTCGGCGATCAATGGCGCCTCGGGCGACAGGTTTTGCGCCATATTGCGGCGGATCAGAAGCGCGGTTTCCGTCGAGCCTGTAAAGGCAACCCCGGCAATACGCGAATCCGAGGTCAGCGGCGCGCCGACTCCGGGCCCGTCACCGGGCAAAAGCTGCAACACGGCACGCGGCACCCCGGCCTGATGCAAAAGCCGAACGGCGACGTCAGCGATCAGCCCGGTTTGTTCCGCCGGTTTTGCCAGTACGCCGTTCCCGGCAGCCAAAGCTCCGGCAATTTGGCCGGTGAAAATGGCGAGGGGGAAGTTCCAGGGAGAAATGCAGGTAAACACCCCACGCGCGGCGGGAAGATCACCAGCCTGACTGGCATAATAGCGCAGGAAATCCACCGCCTCGCGCAATTCGCCCACCGCATCGGGCAGGTTTTTCCCGGCCTCACGGGCCAGAAGGGCAAATAATACCCCGAAATTTTCTTCGTAAAGGTCAGAGGCGCGTGTCAGGATAGCGGCGCGTTCCTGCGCGGGGATATCCCATTTGGTTGCAGATTGCAGCGCATTTTCAATGTCTTGTGGGCTTGACCAGATGATTTTGCCTACAAAGTCCGCTGGCTTTGCCGGGTTGGACACGTCAAAACCTGCTCCGCCCTGCGCTTTGCATGCAATCAGGGGGGAGGCTGAGAAAGTGTGTTTTTCGAAAGCCGCACGCGCCGTGCCGATCATCTCCAACGTGGGGTCGAATGTCAGGTCAAACCCTTCGGAATTGGTGCGCTCCGGGGCGAAAATACTTGGCCCGGCAGGTACGGGCGGGGCCTCGGACAGTATGGTCTCAAAGGGGTCGGCTGCGACCTCGTTGGCGGGGAAATCCGAGTTAACGATCTGGTTCACAAAGGATGAGTTGGCGCCGTTTTCCAAAAGCCTGCGCACGAGGTAAGCCAAGAGGTCGCGATGCGCGCCAACAGGCGCATAGATACGGCAACGTGTGGCGTTTTCACGGTGTATGATGTCGTGCAGGCGCTCCCCCATGCCATGCAGGCGCTGAAACTCAAAGTCACTGTCGGCCTGTGTCATATGCAGGATCGCCGCGACCGTATGGGCGTTATGGGTGGCGAATTGCGGGTAAATACGCGGGGAATGATCCAGCAGCTTGCGCGCACAAGCCAGATAATTGGCGTCTGATGCGGCCTTGTCGGTGAAGACCGGAAAACCATCCAACCCCTCGACCTGCGCACGCTTGATCTCGCTATCCCAGTAAGCACCTTTGACCAGGCGGACCATGATGCGGCGATCCAGCCGGTCGGCCAGATCATTCAACCAATCAATAACCCCCGAGGCACGCGGCCCATAGGCCTGCACCACAACACCAAAACCATCCCACCCGGCAAGGGCCGGGTCAGACAGTACCGCCTCAATCACGTCCAGAGACAGGGTCAGGCGGTCGGCCTCTTCCGCGTCGATATTGAAGCCCATACCGGCAGATTTTGCAAGCTGTGCCAAAGACTTAACGCGCGGCACCAGTTCATCCATGACCCGCTGTTGCTGGGCGCGTTCATAGCGTGGATGTAAGGCGGAAAGTTTGACGGAAATGCCGGGATTGGCGCGAATGTCGCCATGGGTGCAGGCGGCCGCGATATCGGCAATTGCCCCGGCATAGGCCATCTGGTAGCGGCGCGCATCTTCGTCGGTGCAGGCGGCCTCGCCCAACATATCGTAGGAGTAGGAATAGCCTTCTTCCTCGGACTTGCTGGCCCGGCGCATGGCGGCGTGGATGTCTTCGCCCAGCACAAATTGCGCCCCCATTTCACGCATGGCGCGGCCAACGGCGGCGCGGATCACAGGCTCGCCCAGCCGTTTGACGGCGCCGCGCAACGTGCCAACAAGGCCAGCGCCGTGTTCAGCCAGCACCTTGCCTGTCAGCAAAAGTCCCCAGGTCGAAGCATTGACCAGATTTGAGGTCGAGCGGCCAAGGTGACTACCCCAGTCGGAAGGGGCAATCTTGTCTTCGATCAACGCATCAATTGTGGCTGCGTCCGGCACCCTTAAAAGCGCCTCGGCCAGACACATCAAGGCGATGCCTTCATCGGTGGAAAGGCCGTATTCCGCCAAAAAGGTCTCCATCAGACCGGGGTCATCAGCCGAGCGGACCGCTGTGACTAGCTTAGCACCTGAGCGCGAAATTGCGACGCGGTCATTGGCGTCAAGGCCCGCCTGAACAGCAAGGCCGGGCATGTCGGGCTGATCAGTCAAAAGGTAGGTCTGATCAATGGAAGTGCGCAGAGATGAAGGCATTGTTTGCTCCTGTCAATAAGGCTAGAATACCGCAGGAACACGGATAATTGCGCCCAAAATGAAGTAAATTGCAGGAAAAATGACTGAAAAAATGTTAAATTACAGTTCAGACAAGCTGACGGGGCTGGATGTATTCGATCGCAAGATTCTGCATGTGTTACAGAGCAATGGGCGTATATCGATCACCGATTTGGCGCAAAATATCGGTCTTTCCAAATCCCCTACGCAGGCACGTCTGAAACGGCTGGAGAAAACGGGCGTCATCACCGGATACCGTGCTTTGGTCGACCCGATCCGAATTGGTCGTGATCATGTGGCCTTTGTCGAGGTCAAGCTCTCGGATACACGTGAAGCGGCTTTGGCAGCCTTCAACAAGGCGGTAACCCAAATCCCGGAAATCGAGGAATGTCACATGATCGCGGGGGCATTTGACTATTTGCTTAAGGTTCGAACCAGCGACATGCGGGACTATCGTCGTATACTGGGGGAACAGATCTCGGCGTTGCCTCACGTGGCGCAGTCTTCGACCTATGTAGCGATGCAGGCAGTAAAAGAGGCAGGCGGAGCATTCTAGCCGCACAATGTGTCTTTACATGCAAGCTGCGCGGACTATGTTGCGCCCTGCATGCGCAGGGTCTGCGCTGCGCGCGGGCGTGATGGAATGGTAGACATATCAGACTTAAAATCTGAAGGGCGTATGCCCGTGTGGGTTCGAGTCCCACCGCCCGCACCATAATATCTAGTTATAACAAATAATAACAATGCGTTAGGGTTTTTTTATAATAATTGATCCCCCAAAATATCCCCCAATATTGTTACGGTGCCTACCTTCAGCAATCAAGGGGTAATAGGAGAAATTCATAAGAGGGGCTTCTGGTTCACCATAACCGGGCTGTGGCAGTTTTTTTTACATTCCAACCAATATTTACACGCCAGTACGCTTGTAAGGAGCCTTCACGGGCACCTTAAGCCCCTCCCACCCTAAGACTAGCGCGCGGCCCTGAACGAACCGCAGGCCCGGTTGATAACCTGTTGTGAGCAAAACGGCACTTCTGACATACGCGTTGGCCGTAACAAGTGACTGCTTTTAAGCTAGGCACGAGATTTACGAGGCTAGCGAGAAAAGCGGGATCTGCCGAAAGCTGACCTTCATCCGTACCGCAGGTAATGGCAGCTCCGAGCCTCGGTGCGAACCTCGGCGCTGAGCGCAGCATCCGTCGCGAAGGGCGGATTCCAGTCATTCGCTGCGGGAGCACGGTAAACTCGCCCAAACCCTGAAAGCGGCCATTCGGCCCGAAAAGCCTGATCGAAAGTGTCAGATGTCGGTTCTGAGCCCTTAGCAGGCCTTGCAGTGGGGTGTTCAGGGAATGATCTTGTGTAGGATGAAAACCTACAGTCGCATTGCCCGCCCGCATTAAACTTCCTGAGCATACCCTTTGAACGCGGTTCAAAGGTTGTATGAATTGACTTCAGTCCGGCTGTTTTGGAGCGTGTGAGACTACGCAAGGATGTACATGGGATAAAGCCGAATTACATGAAATGAATGTGTCACCTGAACCGAATCTTCCCGCTGACAAGGAACTCAAAATTGTTCAACTGCACGACCGCTTCGGTGGATTGAGTTGCAGGGCGTGGCTTGCTAGGCGAATGCTTTAGAAAATCCTTTCCCTACCCATACCCATTGAACACTCTGTTTCTCTGCCGGCAACTCCTTGCCATAAAAATACCAGATTTCTGCAAAAGAGTAGCGTAACGCTCAGACGATTTAAAATTTTTACTCAAGGGAAGAAGTGAGGAAAAGGACATGCCATGATCCTCCCCCTTTGAACCGGTCCGCCCTTATAGTTAGGAAACGGAGGATCAA
>CAZJYZ010000041.1:0-29469 GCA_964550345.1 uncultured Aliiroseovarius sp.
CTCTGTCCCGAAATCACTCCACTATCTCTGCAGTTTCCACCACGGCATGCATCAGAACATCGGCACCGGCCATGGCCCATTCTTTCGAGATGTCTTCGGCCTCGTTGTGGCTCAGCCCGTCTACACAGGGGCAAAAGATCATTGCGGTGGGAGCGACCTGATTAACCCAACAGGCATCATGCCCGGCACCCGAGATAATATCCATATGGCTGTATCCCAGGCGTTCCGCCGCATTGCGAACCGCAGTCACGCAACCATCATCAAAAGCAACAGGATCAAAGCCACCGACTTTCTCCATCTCGTAATCCAGCCCCATATCACCGCAGACTTCTTTGACAGCAACCGCCAGCCGCGCTTCCATGTCGTCGATCACAGAAAGTTCCGGCGAACGCAGGTCAACTGTGAACACTACTTTGCCGGGGATCACATTGCGCGAGTTCGGATAAACATCAATATGGCCTGCCGCACCCACTGCATGGGGGGCATGTGACAGCGCAATCTCATTCACGCGCTCAAGAACCCGCGCCATGCCCAGTCCTGCGTTTTTTCGCATCGGCATGGGGGTTGAGCCTGTGTGGCTGTCCTTGCCGGTAATCGTCACTTGCGTCCAGCTCAGCCCCTGCCCGTGGGTGACGACGCCGATTTCCTTGTCTTCAGCTTCCAGAATGGGGCCTTGTTCTATATGCAGCTCAAACATCGCATGCATTTTGCGTGCACCAACCTCTTCGTCGCCCATCCAACCGATACGCTTCAATTCATCGCCAAACTTTTTGCCTTCAGCGTCCGTGTGTGAGTAAATTTCTTCCTGCTCCAGTACGCCTGCAAACACGCCTGAGGCCATCATTGCCGGAGCAAAGCGCGTGCCTTCTTCGTTGGTCCAGTTGGTCACAACGATCGGGTGTTTCGTCTTTACCCCCAGATCGTTCAGGGTGCGGACCAGTTCAAGTCCACCTAGAACACCCAGAACCCCATCGTATTTCCCACCGGTGGGTTGCGTATCCAGGTGGCTGCCCACATAGACCGGAAGGGCATCGGGGTCTTCGCCGGGCCGGGTGGCAAACATATTCCCCATCGTATCCACACCCATTGTGCATCCCGCTTCTTCGCACCACGCCTGAAACAAGGCACGGCCTTCGCCATCCTCATCGGTTACGGTCTGACGATTGTTGCCGCCGGCAACACCTGGGCCAATCTTGGCCATTTCCATCAGGCTGTCCCACAAACGGTCGCCATTGATTTTCATATTAGCTGCAGGGGCTGACATTGGATTCTCCCGGCTCCAAAGACCCAGCGGGCATGAGTGCCTCTTGATCGGGTCGGTTCCTGACCGTATGGTCAAGATTAGAACACCATAACCTGACCAAGTGGTCAACAAGATTCTGGACCTAATACATATGCGCGCATCCCCCCGCCCTTTGAGTAAACGCGAGATTCGCCAGGAGAATGAACGTCTTATTCTGGAGGCAGCCGAAAAAACCTTTGCCGAGGCTGGGTTTGGCGGCGCAACCATGCAATTGATTGCAGATGTCGCCGGCCTGCCCAAGGCCAACCTGCATTACTATTTCCCGACCAAAGAAGCGCTCTACCGGCGCGTCGTGCAGGATATTTTTCAGGTCTGGCTTCAGGCCGCGGATGTATTTGACGCCGCTGACGGACCGGAGGAAGGGCTGGGTGCCTATATTGATGCCAAAATGGAGATCAGTCGTCGCCATCCGGCGGGTTCCAAGGTCTGGGCATCAGAAGTGATGCACCGCGCCCCTGTCATACAGGACTATCTTGAGACCACACTGAAGGAATGGACAACAGGCCGTATGGCAGTCATCCAACGCTGGATTGACGAGGGAAAGATGGATCAGGTCAATCCGCGTCACCTGCTCTATATGCTCTGGGCCACCACGCAGCATTATGCCGATTTTGGCCATCAGATTGAAACTCTGAATGACGGTGAACCATTTACTGACGACGACTGGGCCGAGGCAAAAGCATCGGTTAAACAAATCATCCTGGCCGGCATAGGCGCACGCCGGGGTGGATAGAGTTTTCCGCAGTTGAACGCGCCCGCCTCACCATAGTGAAGCGGGCACCAATGGAGGGGCCGTATTTGCTAGCCTATTGGCCGCGCGTGATACAGGCCAGAGGATCCCCCATCGGGTTGTTTGGATGCTGCAACCATGTCCGCTTGTCTTCTGGGATGGTCATGCCGGTACGCTCATCAACCTCGCCAACTTCAAGCTTGCGCATGGTGATACAATTCTCAACCGGACAAACGTTGACACAGAGGTTACAGGCGACGCATTCGTCATCCTTAACGGTAAAGACGCGGTCGTCAGACATTTCAATTGCCTGATGACTGGTGTCTTCGCAAGCCGCAAAACACCGGCCACACTTGATGCAGTCGTCCTGATTGATCTCGGCCTTTGTGACAAAATCAAGGTTAAGGTTTTGCCAGTCGGTAACCTTGGGTACGGCCATGCCAACGAAGTCGGAAGTTGAGCTGTAGCCCTTTTCGTCCATCCACTGGCTGAGGCCGGAAATCATCTCCTGAACGACCTTGAAACCATAGGTCATGGCAGCCGTGCAGACCTGTACATTGCCGGCACCCAGCGCCATGAACTCAGCGGCATCGCGCCAGGTGGTCACGCCACCGATCCCGCTAATTGGCAGGTTGGCAGTTGCTGGGTTGCGGGCAATTTCAGCCACCATGTTCATGGCGATCGGCTTGACCGCCGGGCCGCAATAACCGCCATGGCTACCCATGCCGTCGATCGTTGGCTCGGGGCACATTTCGTCCAGATTAACCGAAGTGATCGAATTGATGGTGTTAATCAGGCTGACGGCATCCGCACCGCCCTGCATTGCCGCCTCGGCAGGCAGTAAAATATTTGAGATATTCGGCGTCAGTTTAACGATACAAGGCCGGTCATAGTGTTTTTTAACCCAGGACGTTATTTGCCCAACATATTCCGGCACCTGCCCAACGGCTGAGCCCATGCCGCGTTCGGCCATGCCGTGGGGGCAGCCAAAGTTTAGCTCAACCCCATCCGCGTTGGTCTCGGAAACCCGTTCCAGAATGCTTTTCCAGGCGTCCTCTTCAAGAGGCACCATAAGGCTGACCACCAGCGCGTGATCCGGGTAATCCTTTTTGACGCGGGTAATTTCCTCAAGGTTGATCTCCAGCGAACGGTCAGTGATCAGCTCAATGTTATTGAGGCCGAGCAGACGACGGTCTGCGCCATGAATGGCGCCGTAACGCGGGCCTGAAACGTTCACAACGGGAGGCCCCGGTTCCCCCAATGTCTTCCACACAACACCACCCCATCCGGCCTCGTAGGCACGGCGAACATTGTATTCTTTATCCGTTGGCGGGGCCGAGGCTAGCCAGAACGGATTAGGGGATTTGATACCCAGAAAGTTGCTTGTCAGGTCAGCCATGGCTCAGGCCCCCTTTGTCAAAGTTGCGTGAATATCTTCAGCAGTGTCGCGGCCTTCGGCCACCGCTGTAACGGTCAGGTCATCGCCACCGCTGGCGCAGTCACCACCGGCCCAGACGCCAGCACGGCTGGTTCGCCCAGCATCGTCCACCTTGATTTTTCCGCCGTCTATATCCAGCCCCATTGCATCGCCCAAGCGCTGGCCAATGGCCTTCATCGCCTGGTCTGCGGGCAATCGGAAATTGTCGCCACTTCCGTCGGTATAGGAAAATTCGACCTCCACGACCGAACCATTTCCAACTCCGTCGCCATGAAACGCCACAGGGGTCGCGTTGGTAATGATATGGACACCCTTCGATGCCGCCAAATCTTGCTCAAATTGCGAGGCTGCCATGCGGTCGCGTCCACGCCGATAGGCCAGAGTAACACTTTCAGCGCCTAGCAGTTTTGACTGAATAGCGGCGTCAACGGCTGTCATCCCGCCACCGATCACCACAACGTTGCGGCCGACGTTAAGCGTTGAAACATCGCCGGACTGACGCAGGTCGGAAATGAAGTCCACTGCGTCAATCACATTGTCCAGTGCCTCGCCGTCATTGCCAAGCGCGTTGACTGCTGCTAGGCCCAGACCCAGAAAGACCGCATCGTGCTTTTTGGAAAGCGCATCAAGGTTCAGACCATTGCCTAGAGCCTGTCCCAGCTTGACCTCGATCCCGCCAATTCCCAACAACCAGTCCACTTCGCGCGCCGCAAAACCATCAACGGATTTGTAGGAGGCGATGCCAAACTCATTCAGTCCACCCGCTTTTGAACGAGCATCATAGATTGTTACCGCATGGCCGTGCATGGCCAACCGATGCGCTGCGGACAGTCCCGCCGGACCGGCACCAATGACAGCCACTGACTTGCCGCTGTCCCCGGCACGGGCAAAAGGCTGCGCCCCGGCCTGCATCAGGGTGTCAGTTGCAAAACGTTGGAGTTGACCGATTTTGACTGGCTTACCTTCGGCGGTTTCCCGCACGCAAACTTCTTCGCACAATGTTTCGGTCGGACAAACCCGCGCGCACATACCGCCCAGAATATTCTGGCTGAGAATTGTACGGGCCGCTGCTTCTGGCGTTCCAGTTGAGATCTGGCGAATGAATAAGGGGATATCGATGTCAGTTGGGCAGGCATCCTGACAGGGTGCATCATGGCAAAAGTAGCAACGATCCGCTGCCACCAGAGCCTCATGCCCATTTAGCGGCTCGTGCAGGTCGCTGAAGTTTTCCGAGTAATCATCAGGCGTCAACCGCCCGGACACGACGCCCGGCGTCGAGGGGGTATGTGTCATAATGGCCTCCCATGGCGTTTCGTTTCGTCGATCTTGCCACAGGTATGAAATTTTATCAATTGGTAAATATTTTCGGGAAAACCCAAAAGAAAGCCGCCCCTCACGAAAGATGGGGGCGGCTTGAAGGATCTTATTTAGAACATCTCAGTTGTCGCGGACGACAAACACCGATTGTTTTGCGTGACGCACCACACGAGCCGAATTTGGTCCGATCAGGTAATCCTGCATCTCGGAACGATGCGATGCCATAACAATAAGATCGCAACCAAGATGATCCGCATTTTCAAGAATCTTCTTGTAAATTGTTCCATGCACAACATGGCATTCCGTCTTCACGTCAGAAGGCACCTCGGCGTCCACTAAAGCAGCCAGCGCCTTTTCCGTATCCGCTGTTGCCTTTTCAGCAAAGTCGGCTGGAAAGTATGATCCAACCATCGACATACCAAAATTTGGGATAACCGTCAGAACGTGCAGGTCAGCCCCACTTGCCTGGGCCAGCGCCACCGCTTGTGGCAACGCCTTGCTCCAGGAGCTTTCGTGGTTCAGGTCTACGGAAAAAAGTATCGACTTTGTCATGCGTTTTCTCCTTTACGCCGCGACCATTTGGGCTTTGCGTGCCCGGCCAAGCTGCAACCAGCAGATTAATCCCAACAACAGAATGGCAGGGATATAGAACAGTTCTTTCATCGGTCGTTCAGCCTCAACCTCAATGCGCTCAACGACCCAGTCGAAGTCCACACCCTTCTCTTGCGCGAACCCGCCAAAGACGACGTTATCAACAATAACAGTGCCGTCATCCTGCTCGGCAAACGCGATACCAGCATGTTTTTCCATACGCGTATTGGCATCACCATCTGATTGCAAACCAAGCGGGATTAGCAATGTCGTTTCTACCATACGTCCGCTGGCAAAGTCTTCGCCTGACACGCGTACACGCAATGCCTCATCATCACCCGCAGTTTCGGCCAAGGTGAGCAGGGCCGAAGGCTCCTCGTAAATGTAAGGATCAGCATACTGGTCCAGCCAGAAGCCCGGCCGGAACAGGGTAAAGGCAATTAGCAGTAAGGCCAGACTTTCCCACGCTTTGCTTTTATGCAGGAACCAGTTTTGCGTCGCTGCCGCGAACAACATCATCGCAATAACCGAGACAATGAAGACAAACACCGCCTTCGTAAAGGTGACGTCAATCAACAACAATTCCGTGTTGAAGATGAACAGGAAGGGCAGGATTGCGGTCCGCACGTCATAGCTGAATCCGATGATACCCGTCTTGATCGGATCACCCTTGGATATGGCCGCCGCTGCAAAGGCGGCAAGCCCCACCGGCGGCGTATCATCCGCCAGAATACCAAAGTAAAACACGAACATATGCACCGCGATCAGAGGCACGATCAGACCGGACTTGGCCCCAACTGCGATAATCACCGGTGCCATCAACGAGGTGATAACGATATAGGTCGCCGTTGTCGGCAGACCCATACCAAGCACCAGCGAGAACAAAGCAACGAAGATCAGCATCAGGAGCAGATTACCGCCCGAGATGGTCTCGATCAGTTCACCGATGACCTGATGCGCACCGGTCAGGCTGACGGTACCAACGATGATACCGGCTGTACCCGTTGCGACCGCGATACCGATCATGTTGCGCGAGCCGGCAACCATACCATCAAGGAATTCTTTCCAGCCTTGCGTCCAGTCACTAAGGCCTTCGCCGCGCATCATTGCCTTAAGCGGATGCTGTGTCAGCATCACAAAGATCATCGCAAGCGTTGCCCAGAAGGCCGACAGACCGGGGCTGAGCCGCTCGATCATCAGGTTCCAGATCAGAACAACAACCGGCAGGATGAAATATGCGCCAGTTTTTGCAACCGGACCTGGCTCTGGCAATTCTACGAATGGTGCGTTCGGGTCATCAACTTCAAGGTCCGGATACCCCGAAGCCCATTTCAGCAGTCCAAGATAGGCAATGAAGAACAAAATCATCATGCCGATCATAGAATAGTCACCGAACATGGGCTTGAGCCACCCAAGGCCATAAAATACCGCAAGGCTAAGACCACAGAAAACCGCCACCCCAAGAACAAGTCCTAGCAGACGTTGGGGAATAGTTTTCTTGGCGCCGGAGCGGGGCAGGCCCTCAAGGCCAATTTTGGCGGCTTCCAGATGCACAATGTAAACCAGCGCGATATAGCTGATGATCGCTGGCAGGAAGGCGTGGCGAACAACTTCAAGATAGCTGATGCCTACATATTCAACCATCAGGAAGGCCGCGGCCCCCATGACGGGAGGTGTCAGCTGACCGTTGGTAGAAGAAGCCACCTCGACCGCGCCTGATTTTTCTGCAGAAAAACCAACACGTTTCATAAGCGGGATGGTGAATGTACCGGTGGTCACAGTGTTGGCGATCGACGAGCCTGAGATCAGACCGGTTGCAGCCGAAGCGACAACCGCCGCCTTGGCTGGCCCACCCTTAAGGTGGCCCATAAGGGCGAATGCAAGTTTGATGAAGTAGTTCCCGGCACCGGCTTTCTCAAGCAACGAGCCGAACAGAACAAACAGGAAAACCATCGAGGCCGACACACCCAGAGCCAGACCAAAGACACCTTCGGTTTGCATCCAGAAATGCCACATTGCCTTACCAAAGCTGGCACCTTTCCACTGCATCGCGTCCGGCCAGAAACTAAGGTGGCCGAAGAAAACATAAAGAAGGAATACCGATGCGACGATTACCATCGGCAGGCCAAGTGCACGGAAGGTCGCTATCAGAACAACGACGATACCTACGGCGGAGGCAACCAAATCGGCGGTTGTCGGCAGGCCCGAACGATCGGCAATGGCATTCTTATCAACAATTAGCCACATCGTTGCAAAAATGCCGGCCGCAATCAGCAGCCAGTCATACCAAGGTATGTAATCGCGGGCGGATTTTTTAAACAGAGGGAAGGCGACAGTGGCCATTACCAGGCCAAAAGCCAGGTGAATGACGCGCGACACGTCCGATGGCACGTAAAGTGCGTTGATACCGGTTAAAACCGCCAGAATCCCCGGCAGTGGTGAGGCGTTATAGACCTGCAAAAATGCCCAGATCAAAGCAACTGCGGTAATAAAGGTACCTTGCCAGTTCTGAGGGTTACGTGCGCCAACATCGAGATCGGCAAACTGGTCAAGATCCGCGGATTGCGAATGCTCTTCTTGTGCATTCTCGGCCATAAATTCCTCCCTGTGCCCGGATTTTTTCCGGGTCAAAATTCTGTGTCCCAAAAAAGGGTAAAAGGGCGGAGATCGAAATCCCCGCCCTTAAAATCGTGGTTCTGATTAGTCCATCAGGCCCAGTTCTTGGTAGGCACGAATAGCACCTGGATGCAGCGGAGCGGAAAGGCTGTCCGTGATCATTTCTTCTGCTTTCAGGTTAGCAAAAGCAGGGTGCAGTTTGCGGAAGTCGTCCAGGTTACCCAGAACAGCTTTAGCAACAATGTACACGGCCTCTTCCGACACATCAGCCGAAGTCACGAAAGTCGCGCCAACACCAAAGGTCTGGATGTCGTCAGGGTTGCCCGGATACATGCCACCAGGAATAGTGGCGGAACGGTAGTAAGGCCTGTCGGCAACCAGTGCAGCAATCTCAGGTGAAGTAGCTGAAACAATTTTTGCATCACACGAAGCAACAGTTTCCGAAGTCACGCCCGATGGGTGACCCACCAGCCAGAAGTAACCGTCGATCGAGTTGTCGCAAAGCGCGCCAGGTGTTTCAGACGATTTCATCTGAGCGGCCAGCGCCAGATCGCCACGGGCCCAGCCCATAGTTTCTTCGATAACTTCCCATGTGCCCAAAGTACCGGAACCGGGGTTACCGATGTTGAAGCGCTTGCCGGGCAGGTCGGTGATGTTGCTGATGCCGCTGTCACGACGGGCAAGAATTGTCACCGGCTCGGGGTGTACCGAGAATACCGCACGCAGGCCTTCAAATGCACCAGCGTCCTCGAACTTCGAGGTGCCGTGATAGGCGTGGTACTGCCAGTCCGACTGGGCTACACCAAATTCCAGCTCGCCTGAGCGGATGGTGTTGATGTTGTAGATCGAGCCACCGGTCGATTCTACCGAGCAGCGAATGCCGTGGTCTTTGCGGTCTTTGTTGACCAGACGACAAATCGCGCCGCCAGTGGGGTAGTAAACCCCGGTCACGCCACCGGTCCCGATGGACACAAACTCCTGAGCCGAAACGGCCCCGGCACTCATGATCATCGCTGTTGAAATTGCAGCAATTTTAGTAAACTTCATCATATTCTCCCTAGGTTGAAGTTCTTGGTTATACTCAGGTATTCCACACACCGCTAAATCCGGCTCATTAATCATTCGGCTCCAAGCGGCGAATTTTATAAGGAGCAAAGCTAACATGCCCAGCGCACTTGTGAACCCTAAAACATCTGTTATTTGCTAAAAGGCGCCCGTATAGCCTTCTTTTTCGACCTTGCAGGCCAAAATTGTAAACTCTGTTCGGTCACTGGCCTCAGATAATGCGCGGCGAAAATCACTTGTTTTTTCTATAGATTCGCCAAACCCACCATAGGCACGCGCGAGGACAGGAAAGTCAGTGCTGCCAAAGGTTACGCCAAGCTTGCCCAATTGCATGCCTTTTTGTTTGCGCTCGATCAGGGTCAATGTGTCATCAACCAATACAATAATGGTCAGTGGCATACCCATATCCCGCAAGGTGGAAAGATCGCCGGGGGCCATATCCAACCCGGCGTCGCCAACAACAGCAACAACCGGCGTATCGGGTGCCGCGCGTTTATATCCGATGGCCAAAGGTACGGCGACGCCCATGGTGCAAAAGGCGGCGGATTGCAGGAGGTGTCCCGGGCGATTGGCTTGAAACATCTGACTCATCAATATGCGATGCGCGCCACTATCAACGGTTATTACCGTCTCTTTTGGTAGGTGCCGGTTCAAAGTAGAAAAAACTGCGTGCGGCCCCCATTCCTTGCAGGCGGGGTTCTCAAATCCAAATTGGCTTTCCAATTCGGACTTGGCCGCAGAGGGCGCGTTATCAGGCCATTTTCCAGAATAACTCCCCAGACCGCTTGAAATTGCCCTGACCGCGGCAGCAACATCTCCAACGTGACGCAGGGCCGATCCGTGCATTCCATGCTCAACCTGTGCATGGACGAACTCAAGGGCATTTTCCGCTTTCCATGGTCTGATCCAGTCAGATCGCATCTCAACCGGGTCATAGCCAAAACACAGCACACAATCCGAAGCTGCCAACAATGGCAATATCGTTTTGTCAGAGAGTGGTGAAAGCCCGTGCCCGCCCAGCGCATTGGGATGATCTTCGGGGACTATACCTTTGGCTTTGTACGAGGTGACAACGGGTATTTCGTGCGCTTCGGACAGTTCCAGAATATCTTTGCCTGCGCCATGCAGCACGGCGCCAATCCCTGCAAGAATGATCGGGCGCTTGGCGTTTTTGAGGTGGTTGAGCGCCTGCTCCAGCGTCGTACCTGGTAAAAGGCCGGCACGTTCGGTCACCGGGGCCGGTGTTTCTGTTTCAGGCACGGGCTTATCGGCCAGACTGTCAGGTAGATCAATGTGCACCGGTCCCGGCGGGTCCGCCATCGCCAATGCCAATGCCTTTTGCACAATGATTTCCGCGTCCCCATCGCCAACCTGAAACGTAGCCTTGGTGATTGGCCGTAATAATGCGGCCTGATCTATCACCTGATGGGTAAATTGTGATGCCGCTGCGGGCGCAATACAGCCTGACAGGATGATCAGGGGCACCTGTTCAAGATAGGCATTGGCGATAGAATTGACCCCATTGGCAAGCCCCGGCCCGATGGTGGTCAGCAAAATGCCCGGCGCGCCAGTTGCCTGCCAGGAACCTTCGGCCATATAGCCTGCGGACGTCTCATTTTTACATAGGGTGAACTCCACACCGGCTTGCTCCAGAGCGTCGAGTAGAACCAGCACCTCTCCTCCCGGCATGCCAAACACGTGGCGGCAGCCTGCACCTGCCAGACCTTTCGCAATTGCCTGGGCGGAGTTTTGACTCATTTTGTTTCCATTACATATCCGTCACGCCGTTGGGGGACTTTCATATCAAGTATGGACCCTGCGACCTGTGTGCGCAGCACCTGTGCTGTACCGCCACCGATGGTAAACATACGCGCATCGCGCGCCATCCGCTCGAGCGGCAGGTTACGGGAATACCCGGCCGACCCGTGAATTTGCAGCGCATCATTGGTGACCTTAATTGCTGTTTCTGACGCCAGAATTTTCGCCTGCGCCGCTTCGCGCATATCGGGGAAACCCCTTCCCGCATTCATGGCGGCATTGTGGATAAGCCCACGCGCCGCATTCAGCCCGATGGACATATCCGCCAACATCCATTGCAGCCCCTGAAATTCGGCAATCGGGCGGCCAAACTGATGTCGGGTCTTTGCGTAATCCAATGCCAGTTCATAGGCACCCTGGGCAACACCCAGAGCCACGGTCGCAGCCCCGATCCGCTGGCCGTTATAGGCGTTCATCAGCCCAGCAAAACCGCGCCGCAAACCCTCCGGCGGGATGACCACCATGTCTTCCGGGACAATCAGGTTATCAAGGATGATTTCGGTTTCCGGAATACCGCGCAGCCCCATGGCAGGTTCGCGGATTCCGACCTTAAGTCCCTCGGCTTCGCCGCGGACGGCTATGAAGCCACCGATACCCATGTCCTGACCATCTTCGATCACCCGTGCGAAGATCAGGTGCAGCTTGGAAACGCCACCACCCGTGATCCAGTGTTTCACACCGTTGAGCACGTAGTGACCGCCGTTCTTGACTGCTTTGGTCGTCATCTCGGTCGCGGCTGAGCCTGCGCCGGGTTCTGTGATGCAAATCGCCGGTTTATCCCCATTCAAAACCAGCTCAGCCGCCAGCTTCTTTTGCCTGTCCGAGCCGTATTTCATAATGGCACCAACGCCACCCATATTGGCCTCGACAACGATGCGGCCGGTGACGCCGCAATGTTTGGCCATTTCCTCAATGACCAGGACTGCGTCCATATATGTCAGCCCCTGACCCCCAAATTCTTTTGGAATGGTCATGCCCATGAAGCCTGCCTCGGTCAGAACGGCAACGTTATCCCAAGGATATTCCTCGCTTTGGTCAACCTCAGCGGCACGCGGTTTGATTTTACGTCCGGCAAGACGGCGCGCAGCCTCCTGCAGCATCTTTTGTTCTTCGGTCAGATAAAACAACGACTATCCTTCGCCCAGTAATTCGTTGAGGATTTCTTCGCTATGCTCACCACATGTGGGCGGCGGGTAACGGTAGCTGACAGGCGTGGCGCTGAACTTGACCGGATTGCCGATCAGTTCAATCTGACCCGTCGCTGCAGTCGGGAAATCCATCGCGATTTTCATGTCCCGTTCTGCGACCTGCTCGCTTTCAAACAATTGAGGCAGGGTGTTAATCACCCCGCCCGGGACATTTGCGGCCTCCATCCCATCCATCACTTGATTTTGCGGCAATTTGGCGATCTGAGCGACTAGTGTCGGTATCAACTCGTCCCGGTTGGCCAGCCGGTCGGTGTTTCGGGTGAAGCGCGGGTCATCTGCCAGCTCCGGCAGGCCAATCACGTCACAAAACCGGGCAAACTGCCCGTCATTGCCGACCGCAACAATGGCATGACCATCAGCGCATTCGAACACCTGATAAGGCACGATATTTGGGTGTTGGTTGCCCCGCCTTTTTGGTGCCTCGCCGGATGTCAGATAGTTCACGCCTTCATTCGCCAGCCATGAAACCTGAGAATCAACTAAGGCAATGTCGATATACTGCCCTTCCCCGGTTTTCATGCGGTGGATCAGCGCCGCCTGCACGGCCGAAACGGCGTACATTCCACACATCATATCGGCAATGCCCACGCCCACTTTCATGGGTTCACCCTCTGGTTCACCCGTGATGCTCATAAGGCCGCCAAAGCCCTGTGCCAGCAGGTCATAACCAGGGCGATGCGCGTTCGGACCTGTCTGGCCAAACCCTGTGACGGAACAATAAATAATTTCCGGGTTAACCTCGCGTAGCGATGCATAATCAAGCCCGTATTTTGCCAAACCACCAAGCTTGAAATTTTCAAACACCACATCGCATTTTGCTGCCAGTTTGCGAATTGTCTCCGCCCCTTCAGGGGTGGCCATGTCTATCGCAATTGATCGCTTGTTTCGATTGGCGGAAAGGTAATAGGCGCTTTCACGGGTTGGCGTGCCATCTTTACCCGTTACATATGGTGGGCCCCAACCACGCGTATCATCCCCGGAACCAGGGCGTTCAACCTTGATAATGTCAGCGCCGAGGTCGCCTAGAAACTGCGTTGCAAAGGGGGCCGCAAGGATGCGTGACAAGTCTAAAATACGCAGCCCGTCAAGCGGCCCTTTGCGTGCATGTGATTGGTTTTTCATAAGTCCCTCGAATCCCCGGTTGCCTTAATCTAGCGGTAATTTATCTTTCATAAAAACGAAATGATTTTACATTTAGTGTTGAAAATTTTAACATTAAATCCATGAACATTACGCATTTACGAACATTGTTGGCCGTTAAAAAGACCGGTTCACTGTCGGGGGCTGCAAGGCTGGTTCACCTGAGCCATTCCGCCGTTTCCGTACAGATGAAACAGCTTGAGACCAATGTCGGTACTACATTGTTTATCGATGGAAAGCGCCCAGCGACCCTGACCCCAGTGGGCGAGGAAGTTGCGCGTGAGGCTGCTGAAATCGTCGCCCGCATTGACAATCTGCGCGACTATTCACAGATCGATGGCGTAACAGGGCAGATGCAGCTTGGTTTTGTGCCAACAACCCTTGAAACCCTTTTGCCGGTGGTGCTTCGGCGTCTGCGCACAGATTTTCCCAATTTACAGGTGCAAGTCCGTTCTGGCCTTTCATCACATCTCGCCCGTGAAGTTGAAACAGGTGATCTGGATTTCGCGTTCATTTCAGCACCTGTATCCACCGAAACACCCTTGCGACTGCATCAGATCGGAACCGAACCCTTGGTTTTGATCACCTCGCTCCACAATCGTTCTAAACCTGAAATGGCTCAGGTGATGCAAGAAAATCCCAACATCGCCTTTAATCGGGAAACCCGGCTTGGCGGGCATATTTCAGAATTCCTGGGATTTCATGGGTTTGAGAAGAACCCGGAAATTGAACTGGATTCGATTGATGCAATTGAAAACCTTGTAGCGCAGGACTTTGGTGTTTCTATAGTGCCGCAACGCATCATGGCCCCAGTTTTGGACGCGAAATTGCGCTGCATTCCTCTTGGAGAACCCTTCCCAGTGCGCCAACTTATGTTAGCATCTTCGCCTCACTGTAGGCGTCGAACCATTCGCCAGGCCCTTGCCGGTATAGCAACTTAAAGGCCCGATGAATCACAGTTTTTTACAGGAAATCTGAGTGTTACTTTTGGATATCTGCCTGCATCCAAGCCTCCAGGACTTCGGCCTCACCCTCGCTCAGCAGAAGCCCTAGTTTGCTGCGCCGCCACAGTACGTCCTTGGCATTCCGGGCAAATTCATTTTCCACCATCCAGCGGACTTCACGCTCATACAGCCCGCCGCCAAAGCTCTGCCCAAGGTCTTCCACCTTATCTGCGCCATTTAGCATTCGCGCCGCATCGGTGCCGTAAGCCCGGATCAGCCGAGCGGTCCAACGCGCATCCAGAAAGGGAAAGTCCGCAAGCAGTTCTTTTTCCTGCTTTGCGACATCTTGAACCGGGAAGTCACCGCCCGGCAGGGAGGCTGATGCTGTCCAATCACCCGACATTTGTGGAAAAAACTCGGCCAGCTTGTGTAACACGCTTTGCGCCAGAACACGGTAGGTTGTGATCTTGCCGCCAAAGACATGCAAAACCGGAGCACCGTCCGACGCTTCAAGCACCAGATTATAGTCGCGCGTAGCCGAAGTGGCACTGCCTGCTCCCTCATCAAACAACGGCCGCACGCCGCTATAGGTCCAGACAATGTCTTCGTGTTTGATTGGTGTTTCAAAATAATCAGCCGCGAAGCCTAGCAGGTAATCTCGTTCATCTGCTGAGATATGTGCAGGTTCATCCGCAGCGCCATGCGCCGCTTCGGTCGTACCTATCAAAGTGAAGTCATCCTGATAGGGAATGGCAAAAACCAGCCGCCCGTCAGAGCCCTGAAAGTAATAGGCCCGCCCATGATCAAAAAGCTTCGGCACAATGATGTGACTGCCGCGCACCAGTCGGATGCGTTCGGGAGATTGCGCATTCAGGGGGTGACGGACAACATCTTCGACCCATGGCCCGGCTGCGTTCACCAGCACACGGGCCCTGTGCAAAATGCTTTTGCCGGTAATTTGATCCTGCGTCTCAATTTCCCACAACCCATCCTTGCGCCGCGCACGGATAACCTTGGTTTGCACCATTATCTGTGCGCCCCGAAGGGCGGCGTCACGCGCATTCAGAACCACAAGGCGCGCGTCGTCCACGACACAATCGGAATACTCAAACGCGCGCTTGTATTTTCCACGCAAAATTCCGCCAGCAGGATCGTTAGCAAGGTTAATATTTCGGGTGCCTGCCAGGTATTTACGCCCACCCAGATTGTCATAGAGGAACAGACCAAGACGGATCAACCAGCCCGGCCTGCGACCCTTGAGCCATGGCATAAACACATTCAGCAGCCGGGTTGCCGGCGTGCTGGCGTCAAAGTGCATGGCACGGCTCAGTGGCAGGACAAATCGCATTGGCCGGGCAATATGCGGCATCATACTCAACAGAACTTCGCGCTCTACTAACGCCTTTTTCACCAACCGAAACTCAAAATACTCAAGATAGCGCAAGCCACCGTGAAACAGTTTGGTCGAGGCACTAGATGTGGCTGAGGCCAGATCGTCCATTTCCGCCAGTGCCACACTTAACCCGCGCCCGGCAGCGTCGCGGGCAACGCCACTTCCATTAACCCCACCACCAATGATGAACAGGTCATGGACTTCGGTATTTTGGGTCTTATCGGGCAAGGGACCTCCTGAAATTTCCACAAAATCAAGTTATGCAGAGAAACCGTTTATTTTGCCACCGTGAAAATCCGGTGCGATCAGGGAAGTAACGCAGCGGCATTTCCTGCGACATATCCTTCAGGGCGTCCGGTTTCCTTTGAACCCCACCGCTAACAGCGATAAGCTGAACTCATCAACGCGTCAGTGGGATTCTACCGGGCAGCGCATTGAAATATTCGGGGGCCCGGTCGGCTGGCGCATCACGCAAGAATGAAAGTGATGCCAATGGCCACCTCTCACCCATCTTCCCCCCGCACCGCCCTGATTTGTGGCCCTTACCAATCCGGAAAATCGACCCTGTTCGAAGCATTGCTGGCGGAATCTGGCGCACATACGCAACATGGCGGTGGCCTGACATTGGCCGACAGTACGGACGAGGCCAAGGCCCACACCATGTCGACGGAAATGAATGTCGCAAGCACGGACTATCTTGGCGAAAGCTGGACTTTCATTGATTGCCCTGGCTCGGTTGAGCTGGCACAGGAAATGAACGGCGCGATTGACGTCGCCGATATCGCTGTTGTCGTGGTAGAGCCGGATGAGGATAAGGCACTGGCGCTGGCGTCATGCCTGAAAGCTCTGGACGCAGCGGGGGTGCCGCATATCGTCTTTATCAACAAGTTTGACAAGAAAAACCTTTCGGTCCGTGCTCTTTTGCAGGCCTTTCAAGGTGCATCAGAACACCCGATGGTTTTACGCGAAATACCCATCCACGAGGGAGATGCCATCACCGGTCACATAGACCTTGTGTCCGAGCGTGCATTTCACTGGGAGGATGGCGCCCATTCCAGCCTGATCAAACTACCGGAAGGGGAAGCCAGCCGCGAAGCTGAAGCACGTACCGAAATGATGGAAAGCCTGGCAGATTTTGATGATGGCCTTTTGGAAAAGCTGCTTGAAGATGTCGAGCCTTCGAAATCAGAGCTTTACGACAATCTGACAAATGACCTTTCCTCGAACCTTGTCGTACCGGTGTTCTTTGGTTCCGCCGAACAGGGTCACGGCATAATGCGCCTGATGAAAGCCCTGCGCCACGATGCACCGGATATTCAGGCGACTGCCAAGCGGTTGGGCATTGAGCAAGGGGATGAACCCCGCGTGAAGGTATTTAAAACACTTCATGCTGGCCACGCAGGTAAGGTTTCGATCGCGCGGGTGATGTCCGGTCAGCTGAATACCGGTGATCTGCTAGCTGGTGCGCGCCCCTCGGGTATGAACAGCCTGTTTGGTCGCAAGATGGATACAATAAGTCAGGCCGGAACCGGGGACGTTGTTGGCCTGACCAAGCTTGACGCGGTGGCCACTGGTGATTTGCTCACTAAAGATAGCCGCGAGGGCGCTAAATCCACGCCTCTATCGCCCCTGTTTTCTCTGGCGATCAAGACTGAAAAACGTGGTGACGATGTGAAATTGCCGGAAGCGCTTCGTAAATTGCTTGATGAGGACCCTTCCTTGTCGGCCGAGTTTGACGATGCCACGGGCGAACAAGTACTGCGCGGTCAGGGTGCGGTTCAGCTTGGGCTGGTTCTGGAAAAACTCAAAAGCCGCTTTGGACTGAAGGTCACGGCGACAGCGCCGCGCGTTGCCTATTGCGAAAGCATTCGCAAACCGGTGACCAAAAAGGTTCGCCACAAAAAGCAAAGTGGTGGCCACGGGGAATTTGGAGAGGTCGAGCTGAAGGTCTCTCCGCGAAGCCGTGGTGCCGGCTTTGAATTTTCCGATTCCATCCATGGAGGTGTTGTCCCCCGGCAGTATTTCAGCGCGGTCGAAAACGGCGTGCAGGACGCGATGGCAAAGGGCCCGCAGGGCTTTCAGGTTGTTGACGTAGCGGTCGAGCTGACAGACGGCAAACACCACTCGGTTGACAGTTCAGAGATGGCGTTTCGCAAAGCCGGTGCTCAGGCAATGCGGGAAGCACTGGCAGCAGCCGGACCGGTCATGCTGGAGCCCATAAACAACGTGAAGGTGGCCGTTCCTGACGCCTTCATTTCCTCCATCCAGAAGATTATAATCGGCAGGCGTGGTCAGATTTTTGGACTGGAGGCGCGTGACGGCTGGGAAGGCTGGGAAGAGGTAAACGCCCAGATCCCCGCCGCCGAGATGCAGGATTTGATCACTGAAATCCGTTCGGTTACCCTTGGTGTCGGCAGTTTCGAAACCAGTTTTGACCACTTGCAGGAGGTTTCCGGAAAAGACGTCCCACGTGAGGCAGCGGCGCAATAATCTGTAAACTGCAATCTGCGTGTAAACCGGACCTTTCAGGCCGCTATAAGACCGGCCTCATATTGCTTGGCTACATGACGGGCAGTATTCCATTGCCTGGAAGTTCCTGCATCCAGATCTGGAAATAGGAGGTTCATTTCAGCCAGCGTTTCCCGATCATTTGTGGCAGTGGCATGTTGAGGGTGGTAACTTTCGCTGGGAATGCCAGCTGCAGTAACTATCTCATGGGCATCAAAAAGCAGGTGAATATATTCAACGTCACCACCTTCAATGATGCGGATTGAGTGATCGTTCACGAGGTGTTTGGCGGCAATAAGCACCTCTTCAGTACCCAAATAAAGCTGGGCGCGCCAACCAGTGATCAGCATTCGGTGCTGTTGTGAGACAAGCAAATCTGCATCATTGCCCAAAGCCCCTTTGCGGATCAGGACGGGCGCCTCTTTGCCAGCAGCTTTAAAAGTGCGGCGACTGATCCAGAGAATGGGTTTCAGGCCGTTGTCTCGTGTCCTGATCAGATCACCAACCTGCAAATCTTCAATCAGGCGCTCACCCTTATCAGTTTTAATCCTGGTCCCCGGTGTAAAGCAGGTAGGGCCCAACTCTCCGACCAGCAGCGGTCCTTGTGGGGAAACCCAAGTTGTTGAAACCAAAATACCATCTTGAAGTACCTGACCATCAGTCGGTGTAAAAACTCTACTACCGTCAGCCAGGTAGAAGGTGGTACCAGTATAGGTGACTTCACCAACGCCGCGAACGTCGATGGTTACAGTGTCGCCCGGATAGGATGACCTGATATCGGATCCGTTGATGCTGTCATTATTGAGCCGATCAAGGTCACCGTCATCGTTGTTATCGACCAGATCATAGGTGGAAAAGCTTACTGCCGTACCCACCGGTGGTGGACTGTACGGGTCGAAATTGTAAAACTGGTCGGTATAGGTTGTTGGCATGACAAACTCTGTGGTCGCTTGAGAAATCGGCAGCACCTTGCGGGAAACCACCGTCAATTATCACAATATGAACAGAATGTGGCAAATTTGTGATCAATTGCACCCACCCGGCATTATTGTTGCCGGATGGGATACAGTTAGATTGTGACCCAAGCTTATTCGGCTGGAATAGCGCCCTCGTCCAATGTCAGTGGTGCAGGCAGGTGGTCCAGCATTTCTTTCGGACAAATTTGGATGAAATTTTGTCTTTCCGTCGCCCAGTATCTGAGAATTTGTGCCGCTTTGGCGCTGCCTGTCTCGGCCACATGACGCTCGATCAACGTTTTCAACTCGGCCTCCCAATGATCGACCGTCACCGGGCATGTGACAAGCGTTTCGGTGTTCAGATAATCATATGCTTGCGCATCCGGGTCATAAAGATAGGCCATGCCGCCTGTCATACCAGCCCCAAAATTTGCCCCAACCGACCCGAGAATGACTGCCACGCCACCGGTCATGTATTCACACCCATTGGAGCCGCAGCCCTCAATGACGACGCGCGCACCGGAATTGCGAACCGCAAAGCGTTCACCAGCCCGGCCCGCAGCAAACAAGTACCCGTCTGTGGCACCGTAAAGAACAGTGTTGCCAATGATGGTATTTTCCGAGGCAACCAGCGGGCTGACCATTGGCGGACGCACCACAATGGTGCCACCCGAAAGACCCTTGCCGACATAATCATTGGCGTCACCGGAAACTTCCAGCTTCAGTCCCGGTGCTGCAAATGCGCCCAGTGACTGCCCGGCAGAGCCTGACAGTTTAACCGTCAGGTGGTCGGATTGCAGGTCATTGCGCATACCGAAACGGCGCACAATCTCGCTGGAAACACGGGTTCCAACCGTGCGGTGCGTATTCTCAACCGCATAGGAAAGCTGCATCTTTTCGCCGTCCTCAAGGAAACGGTGACCATCGCGTACGATCTGGGCGTCCAGCGTGTCCGTTACTGCCGTTCGTTCGCGGTAACGGTCATAGGTAATGCGATTTGCGCCATCGACGCAGATCAGCAAGGGGTTCAGGTCCAGATCATCAAGATGCGCCGACCCGCGGCTGACCTGTGACAACAGATCGGCACGGCCGATGATATCATCCATCGAACGCGCCCCGATCGAGGCCAGAATTTCCCGCACTTCCTGCGCATAGAATGTGATCAGGTTGACCACCTTGTCAGCCGAACCCTTGTAACGCGCGCGCAGGTCTTCGTCTTGTGTGCAAATGCCTACCGGGCAAGTGTTTGACTGGCATTGACGCACCATGATGCAGCCCATGGCGATCAGCGCGGCAGTGCCAATGCCGTATTCCTCGGCCCCCATCATCGCTGCCATGACAATGTCACGCCCAGTGCGCAGGCCGCCATCGGTGCGCAGGGTGACCCGCGAACGAAGGTTGTTCATGGCCAGCACCTGATGCGCTTCGGTCAGGCCCATTTCCCATGGCAGGCCAGCGAACTTGATCGAGGTCGCAGGGGAGGCGCCTGTACCGCCATTGTGACCCGAAATCAGGATGACATCGGCCTTGGCCTTGGCGACCCCGGCTGCAATCGTACCAACACCCGACGAAGCCACCAGCTTGACCGTCACCTTGGCGCGTGGATTGATCTGCTTGAGGTCATAGATAAGCTGCGCCAAATCCTCGATGGAGTAGATATCGTGGTGCGGCGGCGGTGAAATCAGGGTGACGCCTTTGGTCGAATGCCTCAACCGCGCGATCAGGTCCGTTACCTTCAACCCTGGCAATTGCCCGCCCTCACCGGGCTTGGCGCCCTGTGCGACTTTGATCTCCAGCTCTTCGCACTGGTTCAGATATTCCGCCGTGACGCCGAAACGGCCCGATGCAACCTGCTTGATCTTGGCAGACGGATTATCACCATTCGGTTCAGGGTGGAAATGTGCGGGATCTTCGCCGCCCTCACCCGAGTCTGACTTGGCACCAATACGGTTCATGGCAACGTTCAGGGTCTTGTGTGCTTCAGGACTGAGCGCGCCAAGAGACATACCCGGCGTGACAAAACGTTTGCGAATAGCGGTGATGCTTTCGACTTCTTCGATCTTTACAGGTTCACCAATTGGCTTGATGTCCAGAAGATCGCGCAAATGAATGGGTGGGTTGTTTTGCATCGCCTGCGAGAATTGCGTCCACAGGCTAAAACTTGCCTTTTCGCAAGCAGCCTGAAGCAAATGCATGCTCTGCGCTTGCCATGCATGAACTTCGCCACCCTTACGGGATTTGTAAAAGCCGCCAATGGGCAGAATGTCTGTCGACTGGCGCCAGCCTTTTGCATGAACATCTTCAAGTTTACGCTGAATTCCGGATATGCCGATGCCACTGATACGGCTGGTCATGCCGGGGAAATATTCTGCGACCATGGCGCGGCTCAGGCCTACAGCCTCAAAGTTCAGCCCACCGCGGTAAGAAGACAGTACACTGATCCCCATTTTAGACATGATCTTCAAAAGACCCTGATCAATCGCTTCGCGGTAACGCCGGGTAATCTCTGTCAGTGAACCGTTCGAAAGGCCGCGCTCAGCCCGATCAGCCAGTGAATCCTCGGCCAGATAAGCGTTGACCACGGTGGCCCCACAACCGATCAGAACGGCAAAGTAATGCGGATCGATACATTCAGCCGACCGCACGTTGATCGACGTGAAGGTTCTGAGCCCCTGACGTGTCAGCCAGGAATGCACCGTGGAGGTTGCCAAAATCATCGGCATAGCAACCCGGTCTTCCCCTTGCCCACGATCGGACAAAACAAGATGGCCCGCACCTGACCGCACGGCCTCTTCTGCAACATCGCGAATACGCCCAAGTGCTTTGGAAAGCGCGCCGTCTCCACCATCTGCGGCAAATGTACAATCAATCTCAACCATCGGTGCGTTGAAGCTTTCGACCAACTTTTCAAATTGAGCATTCCCAACGAACGGGCTGTCGAGCACCAGAATTTCAGATTGGGCGGAATCTTCATCAAGCACATTCTTAAGGTTACCGAAACGGGTCTTCAGGCTCATCACCCGAAATTCACGTAAGCTATCAATCGGTGGGTTGGTAACCTGGCTGAAGTTCTGCCGGAAAAAATGGCTTAGCGGGCGGTAGGTGTTGGAAAGCACGGCGCTGGGCGTATCATCGCCCATCGAGGCCAGAACCTCTTTGCCATCCTCAGCCATGGGGGCAAGGATTTGCTCCAGATCCTCCAGCGAATAACCGGCAGCAATCTGGCGGGTGCGCAGCGCTTCACCACTGTATAAAGGCCGTTCCTCAACATCGGCCAGGACACCATCAAGCTCTTTAATCAGGCCAACCCAGTCGCCAAAGGGGCGCGACGAGGCAAGGCTGTCTTTGAGTTCGGTATCGTGGAACAGGGCGCCTTCCTCCATGTCCACGGCCAGCATTTGGCCCGGCCCCAAAGCGCCTTTTTCAACGACATTTTCTTCGTCAACGGGCACCATGCCAGCCTCGCTACCCGCCATCACCAGCCCGTCGCCGGTGACGACATAGCGCATGGGGCGCAGCCCGTTTCGGTCAAGCCCGGCGCAAACCCAGCGCCCATCGGTCATGGCTAGGGCAGCCGGGCCATCCCATGGCTCCATGGTTGAGTTGGCATAGGAATACATGTCGATCCACGCCTGCGGCAGTTCCACCGCCTGTTTGGACCAGCTTTCCGGCACCAGAACAGTTTTCGCCATCGGGGCAGAGCGCCCGGCGCGCACCAGAACCTCAAAAACCGAATCCAATGCAGCAGAATCCGATGCACCGCGCGCAACGATTGGTTTGATATCTTCGGCCAAATCCCCAAAGGCCGCACTAGCCATACGAATCTCATGGCTTTTGAGCCAGTTGAGGTTGCCTTTCAGTGTGTTGATTTCGCCGTTATGGGCGAGCATGCGGAACGGCTGGGCAAGCCACCATTCGGGAAAGGTATTGGTAGAATAGCGTTGGTGGTAGATCGCGAAGGCGCTCTCAAATCTCTCATCCAGAAGGTCGGGATAGAACTCTGCCACCTGCTCGGCCAGCATCATACCTTTGTAGATGATCGATCGGCAGGAAAGGCTGGCAATATAAAGGTCATTGACCTGTGCAGCTGCGGCCGCCTTCTCAATCCGGCGCCTGATGACATAGAGCTCACGTTCAAACGTTTCCTGATCGACCTTCTTGGAATTGGAGATCAGGATCTGTTCAATCTCGGGCCGGGTGGCGTTGGCCTTTTCCCCAAGGCACTCGATATTAACCGGGACATGCCGCCAGCCGTAAATGTAGTATCCCATGCGCAGGACTTCGGCCTCGACAATGGTACGACAGGTTTCCTGCGCGCCAAAATCTGTGCGGGGAAGAAACACCTGACCGACAGCGATCAACTCATCTTTGCGTGGCTCGTGACCGGTGCGGCGCACCTGATCGTAAAAGAAGGGCACCGGAATCTGCACATGAATGCCAGCCCCGTCGCCGGTTTTGCCATCGGCATCAACCGCACCGCGATGCCAGACGGCCTTTAGCGCATCAATGCCGTTTTCAACAACCCGGCGACTTGGTTTGCCGTCAATAGAGACTACCAGACCGACGCCGCAGCTCGAATGCTCATCCTCACTCCGGTAAAGTGAGTTCTCATTCATCCAATCACGCCGTTCAACCTCGTCACGGGCCCAATTCTGGTCATATGTGGTCATGTTTCTTCCAATCGTCGGGTTATTTGTCGTGGTTTACGCCGGTGCCGGTTTCGACCGGGCCGGGTGGAATTTGATCACTGCTAGGTGCAGGAATTTCGGTCTCGTCAGGCTCTGTTGCCTCACAGCCATACTGTGGCCGCGGATCCCCAAAACCCGGCTCACCGGGGTATATTATTTCTACCGGAGCAATATCGTATGTGGTGCGGTCGCCGTATTCTTCAACGATGTCCTGATAGGACAGAAACAGCCGTAACTCGGGCAACAGCAATTGCGCGCCACTGGCCTGAAAGTAGGTACTACCGTCCTCTTCCGTTATTGAATAATCATAAGACATGATTTTCATGCGCGTGCCGTCGATCTCCATGTACTCGTCCGTCAACAAGTCATAGCCGGACACGTGCAGGAGGCGCGCGCCGGCCTCGTCCGTGCGCAGTAAATCAAAGTCATATGTGTCGATGCCGTAAAGGGACAGCATAGCAAGAGAAACCGGATCATTAGGCGTTCCGGTAGCATCTTCTTTCGAGTTGTCCCAATGAATCTCGGACGATAACCAGGCATATTGGCTGCTATAGGACACGACAGATTGCAGACCATCAGCGCTATAATAGGCCTGCCAGGTATTCGCAGCCTGGTCCTCGCCACAGCGCCAGTAAATATCGGCTTCACAGGTTTCATACTGTACGGTGAGGATGGCTTCGCATCCAGCCGGCGGCGTAAAGGTTTCGCTTGAATGGGCGATTCCGGACATTGCTATCAGGGCCAGTAAGGTTGCTGACAGTGATTTGTGCGCGATGTACATCTGATGTCCTCCCTTAGTCCTGTCGGTCTCTGTAAAGCCTTTTCAATTTCGGCCAATTTAGTAACACGGGTTTTTACCCATGCGCATTCTTTGCCTATTCAGCAGCCATGCCAGCGCGCATGTTCAAAGTCTCAAGGATATTTTCAGCCGCGTCGCGGCCATCACGAATAGCCCAAACCACCAAGGACGCGCCCCGCATGATGTCGCCCGCCGCCCAGACATCATCAAGCTTAGTAGAGCCTGTAGTATAGCTGGCATCAATAGTGCCCCAGTCCGTTACCGGAAGCTCAGGCGCGTTCCAGGATCCGGGCAGGTCTTCGGGTTGAAATCCAAGAGCGGTGATAACCATATCCGCCTCTTCCTTATAGATCGCATCTTCAATGGGCTCAGGGCTTTGCCTGCCGGACGCGTCCGGCGCACCCAGACGCATTTCCTGAATGATCACCGCTGAAACGGGATCACCCTCAAAGCCTTTAGGAGCCGCAAGCCAGACAAACTCCGCGCCCTCTTCTTCGGCATTTGCCACCTCACGAACCGAGCCGGGCATGTTGGCGCGATCACGGCGATACAGACATTTAACGCTTTCGGCGCCCTGCCGAATGGCCGTGCGAACACAATCCATGGCGGTATCCCCACCACCGATGACAACAACCCGTTTTCCAGCGGCGTTCAATTCGCCACTTTCATACTCGGGCATGTCATCGCCAAACCCAATCTTGTTGGAGGTGGTGAGGTAGTCGAGCGCCTGAACGATACCTGCGGAACCTGCACCCGGCCCCTGCAGAGCACGGGTTTTGTACACACCCGTCGCAACTAAAACAGCGTCATGCTGACCACGAATTGCCTGAAAGCTGAGGTCTTCGCCAACATTGCAGTTCAGGACAAATTTCACGCCAGCTTTTTCAAGCTGTTCAACCCGGCGCAGAACAACATCTTTTTCCAGTTTGAAGCCGGGGATGCCGTAGGTCAGGAGACCACCGGGCCGGTCATGACGGTCATAGACAGTAACCTGCAGACCGGCGCGCACCAACACATCGGCAGCAGCCAGCCCGCCGGGCCCTGCGCCGATAATGCCAACACTTTCACCACGCTCATGGGCGGGGGTAATCGGCTCGACCCAGCCTTCTTGCCAGGCATGGTCGGTGATGTATTTTTCGACAGCGCCAATGGTCACGGTGCCATGCCCACTTTGCTCGATCACACAATTACCTTCGCAAAGGCGGTCTTGCGGGCAGATACGGCCGCAGATTTCCGGAAACGTGTTGGTCGCCTGGCTAAGCTGATAGGCCTCTTTCAGACGCCCCATCGCAGTCATCCGCAACCAATCGGGGATATTATTGTGCAGCGGACAATGCGTATGACAATAGGGTACACCGCACTGGCTACACCTGCTGGCCTGCTCGGCCGCTTTCTGGGCCGCAAACTCGGCATAAATTTCATTGAAATCATCACGTCGGTTTTCGGCATCACGCTTTTCAGGCATGTCGCGGTCTACGTTCACAAATTTCAGCATCGGCTGCTTGGCCATAGTCATCTCCATTATCCGAAATGTCTTTTAGGCAAGGAATGACAGAAAGAAAAGACAGTAGTGCTGACTTTTTTATCGATCTGGCAATACAATCTTGTTGGTTTGGCAAAAACTATCCTCAATAAAGGGGTGTATTACTTACCTAATATTGGGCTTCCCTTTTATTTTCAAACAACTAGCCTAGTGCCAGCCAAAGCGGACTATTCGAATGCCCCTATTTCATCTCCTGTTAATCGCCGTCATTCAGGGACTGACAGAATTCCTGCCGGTGTCTTCTTCGGCTCACCTGATTCTTTTGCCCAACCTTACCGGGATGGCGGATCAGGGGCAGGTAATTGATGTAGCAGTCCACGTTGGCACGCTTTTAGCTGTTATCCTCTATTTCCACCGCGACGTGGTGCAGGCCGTGGCGGGCATCCCCCGATTATTAGCTGGCCGCATCGACACCCCGGGGGCAAAACTGGCATTTTTACTGGGTATTGCAACCATACCAGTCGTGCTTTTCGGACTGGTGATGAAACTGACCGGGTTGGATGACGCCATGCGCTCCATCACGGTGATTGGCTGGGCAATGTTAGGATTTGGGGTCATTTTGTATTGGAGCGATCAAAAGGGCGATACCAGCAAAACTGCCCCGGATTGGAGCCTTCGCGACGCAACCATTATGGGGTTGTGGCAAGCACTGGCACTTATCCCCGGCACATCACGTTCAGGGGCAACTATCTCTGGCGCGCGGGCACTTGGCTACGGACGTGAAGATGCGGCCAGACTTTCAATGCTGATGTCGATTCCCACCATCATCGCTTCGGGCGTATTGCTGGGGGCAGAGGTCGTCGCCACCGCAAACCTTGCGGCAGCGCGTGACGGTGCAATCGCTGCAATATTCGCCTTTGTGGCAGCCCTGATGGCACTCAGCCTGATGATGCGGCTGTTACGCTCGGTCAGCTTTACGCCATACGTCCTCTACCGCATAGTACTGGGGCTTTTTCTGTTATGGGTCGCCTATAGCTAGGCTTTCAGGTTCTTGGCTGAATGTTTGATCGCCGCATATTGCCCGGTTTCACGGTAGCGATACAGGTATTCAGGCAAAACCGCATCCATTGGCTTAGGGGTAATGCCCAGATTCGCAAACCCTTTTGCATCCGCGTGAACCACGTTGTCACATGCTAGTGATTTGACCTGATCACGAGTCAGTGGAGACTTGATCAGCCCACCACTGACTTTCTGCCAAAGATCAAACCAGAAAGCCAAAAAGCGCGCGACCGGGAAAGGCATGTTGACTACGCCTCGTCTGCGGTCGATCACCGAAAGCATTCTGTGCATCAGTGAGCGCATGTCCTCGATATCCGGGCCGCCAAGCTCATATGTACCGGCCTCAACCCGCCCCAGCACTGCTTGTTCGGCGGCGGCGGCGACATCATCCACATAAACAGGCTGAAACTGTGTATCTGCCCCAACGACGGGCAAAACAGGCGACAGGCGTGCCATTGATGCGAAGCGGTTAAAGAAACCATCTTCTATTCCAAAGACAACCGATGGACGCAGGATCACAGCGCCGGGAAAACCCTCGACAACACCCTTTTCGCCCAGCGCCTTACTACGGGAATAGTCGCAATCACTTTTATCATCCGCACCAATAGAAGAAAGATGCACCAGTTGCTGCACGCCTTCGTCGGCAGCGGCCTGGGCGACCAGCTTGGCGCCATCCAGATGCACTGCATCAAAGGTATTACGTCCAATCTGATTAAGTACGCCAACGCAGTTTACCACGGCATCAGCGCCAACCATTGCATCACGCACCGAGTTTTCATCGCGGATATTACAAAGCACCGGCTCGACCTGGCCAACAGCTCCATAGGGTTTGACAAACAACGCTTCGTTCGGGCGGCGCACCGCAACACGCACCCGCCAACCTTGCCTGGCCAGACGCTGCGCAACGTAGCGCCCGATAAAGCCTGAACCGCCGTAAATAGTGACAAGATTCGCCATCGGTAACCTCCCGGAAAATACGCTGACAACCAATAGCTACCTCTTACGTCCGTCGCAAGATACCGACGGCGTATTTTTCACTATATCCCGTTGACACCGGGCACAGGCGGGTTTACATCGCGGCCTCACGACACCTGCCCAGGTGGCGGAATTGGTAGACGCGCTAGCTTCAGGTGCTAGTGTCCGTATGGACGTGGAGGTTCGAGTCCTCTCCTGGGCACCATTTACCCCGAACATAGATGCTCAAAACCCTTGAAAAACAAGGGTTTTACGGCTATTCTCTGCACATAGCTGAACATTGATACCCGCACAAAAACATCATTTTGCGGGTATCAATGCGGGTATCACCCGCACGCCATAGAAAAGGGGTTTCGTTATCGGCATGCCGCTCACTGATCTTCAGATTCGCAAGGTTAAACAGAAGGATAAGCCCTTTCGGCTTGGTGACGGTCTGGGATTACATTTATTGGTCAAGCCAAATGGATCAAAGCTTTGGCAATTCCGTTATCGATACATGGGAAAAGAGAAACTGCTAAGTCTTGGCCAGTATCCGATAGTATCTTTGGCTGATGCACGGAAGAAACGCGACGATGCAAAAAGACAGCTTGAAGAAGGCACGGATCCTTCCGTTCAAAAGAAATTGGACCGCATTAACGCAGAAGTGAAAGCGCGAATGACCTTCAAGGAGGTTGCTGACGAATACTATCAGAACCTGGTTGAACGCGGCCTTGCTTCCGCTACGCTGCGTAAGAAGCGTTGGCAAATTGAGGATTTGGCCAAGCCGCTACACAACCGTCCTATCGACCAGATCACAGCTGCAGAGCTCCTACACCTCCTAAAACCGATTGAACAAAGCGGTCGAAGAGAAACGACGAAAAAGCTACGTGCCACGATCTCGGCGATTTTTCGTCTCGCAATGGTAACCATGCGCGCACCGGCGGATCCGTCTGCAGCCCTCAAAGATGCTCTTTTACCGCCGAAAGTGAAAGGTCGTGCGGCTATAACGGACGAAAAAGAATTTGGCCTGCTTTTGCGCCGATTGGACGACTACAAAGGATGGCCTGTCATTCCCGCAGCGATGAAGTTCCAAATTCTTACCTGCACCCGCCCCGGTGAGGCCCGTGGAGCCAGAATGCAAGAATTTGACTTAGACGCCCGAACATGGACTGTCCCAGCTTCAAGAATGAAGATGAGGCGACCACACACGGTACCCTTGTCTAATCAAGCCTTTGATATCGTTACCGAAAACTGGTCCGAAATTAAAGGTGTCGAATTGCTATTCCCATCAAAGATCTCGAACCGAAAATTGGTTTCCGAAAACGCATTCAATTCAGTTCTCAGAAGACTTGGATATTCCGGCAAAGAGGTCACTGCACATGGTTTCCGCGTAACTGTGAGTACAATTTTGAACTCTCGCGAATACAACGCTTCGATGAGACTCATGATGTCAACTGGG
>CAZJYZ010000042.1:0-27644 GCA_964550345.1 uncultured Aliiroseovarius sp.
TGATCTATATTGCCGCAGCCATCATAAACGCCCGGTGAATCTCAACACGCCCTAGGGCTAACGACGCTCCATTGGCACTCTCCTAACGTGTACCTATATGTTGTGCCATGGAGAGCTTTGAGATTGCCGATCTGATCTATCTGGTGCTGCTGTTGCTGCTGCTTCTTGCCGGGTATGGTTTTGCACGCCCCCTGCAAAACCTTGGCAAGAAATTCGGCCATGCTTCTGCCTGGATATTGATTTTTGTTGCTGTGACTGCGGGTTACGGCATCTGGAGTGATATTCGAAATAGCCATGCACCTCGTCAATCCGTGATGGCTGCAACCGGTCAGGTAACGACACCGCGCCATTTCGACGGGCACTTTTACCTGACCCTGCGCCTCAATGGTGTTCCGATCGAATTTGTCGTTAATACCGGCGCCACCGAGGTGGTTCTGTCCGAGGCGGATGCCCGCGCGGTGGGTATTAACATGGACAGGCTGATCTATACCGGCCTAGCAATGACCGCCAATGGTGAAGTGCGCACCGCCCCGGCCCGTGTCAGTCTTACCGAACTTGAAGGCATCGAAGACAGGAACCTGCGTGTCTGGGTCAATGAAGGTGAGATGGACGGATCCCTCTTGGGCATGCGCTACCTCAGATTGTTCGAAAAAATTGAGATGACCAGCGACACCCTTACCCTGACCCGCTAGGCACCTGAAGACAATTCCTCGTAACCAGTCGGCTTTTCATCTTGGCACAAATACCTCCGCCGGAGGCATAAAATCCGCGCGCAGCGCGCCTGGTCCAACCCGAGGACGTCCCGAAGGGGCTGACGCGGGGCGGGAGCAACCCGTTTTCAGGTTTCGGCCTTTTTCTCCCAATGTCCGCTCTGCTGGCTCCAATACTGAGCGGCAAGGCCTGCCTTGGTCAGGCTCTTCCACTGCAGGCGCGCATGGGCAACAGCATCCGGGTCATTTCCATCAAACAAAACAGACGCGCGTTGCAAACCCTTGATTTCCTGCGGGTCTATCTCTGCCCCATCAATTGATATCAGTGCGGTGGCTGCATGCTCGTTACTGACCGAAGTCGTCAGCAACACAGGCTGATCCGCATCACGGGAACCTCCCGCGATCCCGTGCGGCAAGAACCCTTCCCCCAGCCATAGTTTTTCATCCAACCATGTCAGCCGTGCGCTGTCGCATCCGCGTACAAGAACTTTCCATCCGGCCTCAAGCGACTTTGTCAGCAAGACCGGCAAAGTGTTTTCAAGCGGGGTGCGCGTCATATGATAAAAATAGACTTCGGACATATTCCCTCGGGGTTATCAGTGACAGGCTGTTCTCCCGCCCCGCGTCGGCCCTTGCGGGGCCTCCTTGGGTTGGGCGGGGCCCAAAACGCATTCGCGTTTTGGGCCTGGCGCGCTGCGCGCGGATTTTATGCCTCCGGCGGAGGTATTTGTGCCAAGATGAAAGGCATCATTCAGCCTCGAACCGATCAGAAACCAAGCGGTTCAGGGCCAGAACCCCCCAACCCGTCGCGCCCTTCGGGGCCAGTTTAGTATCGGACTTCACAGAAGCAACTCCTGCAATATCAAGGTGGATCCAAGGGGTGTCGTCTTTGACGAACCGTTGTAAAAACTGCGCAGCGGTGATGGATCCGGCGTCACGCCCGCCGACATTTTTCATATCGGCAATGCGGCTTTTCAGTTTTTTGTCATAGGCTTCATCAAGCGGCATGCGCCAGGCGCCTTCACCTTCCTTGTCAGCCGCCCGCAAGAAGCCGTTGCACAGGGCATCATCATTCGAGAACACCCCGGCATTTTCATGACCAAGCCCGATGATGATAGCGCCGGTCAGGGTGGCGAGGTCGATCATGCCGGCGGGCTCATAAGCCTCCTGTACATGCCACATGATATCACACAGAACCAGGCGGCCTTCGGCATCGGTATTGATCACCTCAACCGTGTCACCTTTCATCGAACGCACCACATCACCGGGTCTGGTTGCCTGCCCGTCGGGCATGTTTTCAACCAGGCCGACAATGGCCACCACGTTGGCTTTGGCCTTGCGCAGGGCCAGTGTTTTCATCACCCCAGCCACGGTGCCTGCCCCGCCCATATCCATGGTCATGTCTTCCATACCCGCGGCAGGCTTCATGCTGATACCACCGGTATCGAACACAACGCCCTTGCCGACCAGTGCCAGAGGCGCGACACCTTTCGCGCCGTGCATCCATTCCATGATCACCACTTTCGACGGGCTACGCGAGCCATGGCCTACGGACAGGAGCGTGCGCATGCCCAGCTTTTCCAGTTCCGGTTCCTCCATAACACGCACCTTGACCCCCAGCTTACCGAGATCTTCCAGCCGTGCCGCAAATTCTGTGGTGGTCAGCACATTTGAGGGTTCATTGATCAGATCGCGGGTGAAGAATACGCCTTCGGCCAACGCATTGACCGCCTGATCCAAGCCAGCTGCATCTTCGGGCTTGCTGACCGCAAAGCTGACCCGGGCCTGCTTTACCTGGTCGTCTTCGCCGGTCTTGTGATCAGAGAAAGTGTAGGCACGCAAGGCGGCACCCAGGGCGATGTCTTCGACCCCACGCTGATTGCCAACCAGTGCAAGAACCGGTTTTCCATCTTGGGATGCGCCGATTGCAGCCCCCGCCTTACGGCAAGCGGCGCGGTCAAAACGCCGCTCCAGGCGCACCACCTGCACCGCTTGTGCCACCATGCCAACAGGCGAAGTAAGGTCGCGTGCCTCACCGGGTTTGAGCTTGGAGAAGGCTTCACTTGCCACGAATCGCGCCAGAGCCCCTTTCATAAGCCGGTTAACGCGGCGCGCGCCGATGTTCAGGCGTGCGTCTTCGGGCACCAGAACCACAACCCGTCCCTCGGCTGTGGCGATGCTATCAAGGTCGGTTTCGACGAATTCGGTGCTGTTTGGCTGTGTCATGGCGGTTCTTTCGTTCAAGTTTTGGCAAAGCTTTGCTTTTCCTAGCCCTGAGAGGTGAAAATGGCCAGTTAAGAGTTTTCCCTATCTGCGCATTCGTTTACACATAATCACA
This sequence comes from uncultured Aliiroseovarius sp., assembly GCA_964550345.1. Lineage (GTDB taxonomy): Bacteria > Pseudomonadota > Alphaproteobacteria > Rhodobacterales > Rhodobacteraceae > JAAEUB01. The sequence goes on from CAZJYZ010000042.1 coordinate 3,049, forward strand.
AGATATAGCGTTGAGATGGGGGACGTTTGTCCAGGTTCGACCGATATATGCTCAGGCAACTTTTACTGGCCTTCGGGTTCTTCGCCCTGGTGCTGGTTCTGATCTACTGGATCAACCGGGCGGTAATCCTGTTTGATCAGTTGATTGCCAATGGGGAAAGCGCCGTGGTCTTCGTTGAACTGTCGATCCTGATCCTGCCGTTGATGATATCGCTGATGTTGCCCGTGGCTGCCTTTGCAGCGACAGTTTTCATCACCAATCGTCTGTCGTCAGAAAATGAACTGGTCGTGGCGCAATCAACAGGTTTCGGCCCCTACCGCATGGCCAGACCTGTTTTATTTTTCGGCCTGCTGACAGGGCTGTTCCTAGCGGTGCTAACCCATGTTCTGGTACCGATGAGCCAGGAGCGGCTGGCCTTGCGCAAATCTGAAATTGCCGACAATATCACCGCCCGTTTTTTGACCGAGGGGTCCTTTGTCCATCCGGCGGACGGCATTACTTTTTACCTGCGTGAAATCACCCGCGAAGGCGAGATGCTTGATATCTTTTTGTCAGATGTGCGCGATGAAGCACACCAGATCGTATATTCGGCTGAACGGGCTCTGGTGGTTCGCTCCGAGGAGGGGCCACGGCTCTTGATGTTCAAGGGGCTGGCGCAGTTTCTTGAAAAGGATGGGGAGCGGCTGACTATTACCGCTTTTGACGATTTCACCTTTAACCTGTCCGAACTGATTGAGGGCGATTTCCTGCAGGGCCAGTCTTACCGCTACTTGTCCACACCAGAACTTTTGCGCGCGCGCCCTTCCCTTTTGGCGGCAACGGGTGAAAGCCGGGTGAATTTCCTGTTTGAGGCGCATACCCGCTCGGCGGCCAGTCTGTTGGCACCTGCAATGGCGCTGGTCGGTTTCGCCATGCTGCTACTGGGCGGCTATAGCAGATTTGGCTTGTGGCGGCAGATTTTTGGGGCCGTAATCCTGGTTATCTTGGTCAAGCTTGTGGATAATATGTTAGCCTCGGTCGCCGTTCGGAGTGAAGCACTGGTTTGGCTGGTATATCTGGCACCGGTCATGGGGCTTATATTGGCGGGTTTCCTGCTGTGGCTGTCCCCGCGCCAGAGCATGTTCAGACGCCGTCGAAATACGCAGGCCATCCCATGACGCTGCATTTCTATATTGCCCGGCGGTTCCTGAAATCGTTCCTGACGGTACTGGCAAGTATTTCAGTGCTCTACATATTGCTTGAGCTGTTGGAGAATTTGCGCCGTTTCGGTGACCGGATCGGTATGGTTGATATCACCGGACTGACCCTGCTTAACATGCCGGCAACGATGCATAAAATACTGCCGATGATGGTGGTGCTAGCCACATTGTTCATGTTTCTCGGCCTGTCACGGTCTTCGGAAATGGTGGTAACACGGGCAGCCGGGCGCCCTGCCCTGCTGACCATGATTGCCCCCTCCTTCGTAGTTTTTATTCTGGGATTGCTGGCTTTGACCATGCTCAACCCGATCGCTGCGGCCACAAGCAAGGAATATAACCGTCTGGTCCGGTTTTATGAGGGTGGCTCTCAATCGATCATGTCTTTGTCTTCGGAAGGGTTCTGGTTGCGGCAAGGAGACGAAAATGGCCAAACGGTGATCCGCGCGAACTCGGCAGGACCAGACGGGTCTGTCCTCTATAACGTTTCGTTTTTCTCCTACTCTACCGAGGGAAGCCCGAAGACCCGGATCAATGCGAACAAGGCCGTATTGGAGGAAGGTCGCTGGGCCCTTACTGGCGTGAAAATCTGGAACCTGAGCGATCTGAGCAACCCCGAGCATATGTCGGTAGAAACACCCGCCTACTGGATTGCCTCAACCCTGACCCTTGAGGGGATACGCGACAGTTTTGGCCACCCTTCAGCGATCCCCATATGGGAAATGCCAGCCTTTATCACCCAGTTGAAACAGGCCGGGTTTTCGCCGCGCCGCCATCAGGTCTTTTTCCAGACCCAGCTTGCCAATCCCTTGTTTATGGTTGCCATGGTTTTAATCGGTGCCGCCTTTACCATGCGCCATACAAGGTTAGGAAATACTGGCCTAATGGCTTTATTGGCGCTGTTATTTGGCTTTGGCGTCTTTTTTGTTCGCAATTTTGCGACTATCCTAGGCGAGAACGGACAGATCCCAGTCGCGGTCGCCGCTTGGACCCCACCAATTGCGGCGATGCTTCTGGCGCTTGGGGTCATATTGCACCTGGAGGACGGATGAGAGGCGCCTTGCGCATATTTGCCACTCTGGCCTTTAGCCTGCTTCTCCTGTTGGGGGTGACGGCCAGGCCTGCTCAGGCGCAGCTAGCTTCGCTGGTGGCGGATCAGATACAGGTGATCGGCAATTCGGGCCTGCTGGCGCAAGGCAACGTGGTGGTGATCTACCAGAATGTGCGGCTGAGTGCGGAACGTATTACCTTTGACCAGATCACCGGCACGCTGAATATAACCGGGCCAATCACTCTGCGCGATGAAAGTGGCACAATAATACTTGCTGATGCGGCACAATTATCATCGGACCTGCGCAACGGATTGCTGCAAAGCGCCCGGGTGGTACTGGACCAGCAATTGCAGATAGCAGCGGCCGAGATCAACCGGGTCAACGGTCGTTACACACAGATGACCAAAGTCGTCGCCTCCTCCTGCCAGGTATGCATAGAACGGCCTGTACCCTTGTGGGCAATCCGCGCCGGCCGGGTCATTCACGACCAGGAGGAACGTCAGTTATATTTTCATGATGCCCAGCTTCGTATCATGGATATACCGGTTTTTTACCTGCCTCGCCTGCGTCTGCCGGACCCGACGGTAAAACGCGCCACCGGTTTTTTGGTGCCACGTTTCCGCTCAAACAGTAAATTTGGTTTCGGCATCGACATCCCCTATTTTTTGACCATTGGGGATCATGCGGACCTGCTTGTGTCACCGTTTCTGGCGACCAACTCAACCACTTTAAAATTTCGTTACCGGCAAGCCTTTGAAAACGGGGACATCCATTTTCAGGGTTCGGCTTCGCAAGATCAGATCCTTCCCGCAATCACACGTTATTACCTGTTTGGCGAGGGCGCTTTTGACCTGCCGCAAGATTTCAAACTGAGCTTCAATCTGGAGCAGGTATCAGACGTTGCATACCTGTCTGACTACGGCTTCAGCACCCGTGATCGCCTACGCAATGAACTGACCATTACCCGAACTAGTCGTAACCAGTATATTTACGGTGAACTAGGCTCCTGGGAAACGCTGCGCGACAGCGAATTACCAATTGCCGACCAATTACCCTTTGCACAAAGTGATCTGCTGTTTGAGCAACGCCTGCAGCCGGACTTCATCGGCGGCGAAGTTCTGTTGCAGTTTTCCGCGCACGGACATGTACGAGAATCTACAGCCGACGTTTTGGGCAGGGACATGGCACGTATCGGGGCAGCACTGAACTGGCAGCGCGACTGGGTGCTGGCGGGCGGACTGGTGGCCGAGGCCGAGGCCGGATTGAATACGGATTTTTACCAGATTGCCGAAGATGCCAGCTTTGACGCACAGCAATCCCGCCATGCCGGGGCATTGGCACTTAATCTGGCATGGCCTTTGTCACGCCAGCATGGAAACGGGGCCAGCGTTGTGCTGGAGCCGGTAATCGGTATCGCATGGGCAGAACAGGTTGGCCCCGACGCCCCCAATGAAGACAGCGTTATGGTCGAATTCGACACGTCCAATCTGTTTGATCTTAGCCGTTTCCCCGGATCGGACGTGATTGAAACCGGGCTTAGGGCTAATCTTGGTATGACCTGGACGCGGACAGATCCCGAAGGGCTTTCTTTCACCCTTGCCGGGGGCAAGGTGTTCCGCCTGAACGACCCCGGTGTTTTTTCAGCGGCATCCGGGTTGGATGGCGTCAGTTCGGACTGGCTGGTAGGTGCACAGGTGCAACTGGGATCACGTCTGTTTGCCCAAGGCAGAGCGCTGATTTCCGATGATTTCACCCTGACAAAGGCCGAAAGTGTTGCCACATGGCAAGGCGACAGGCTGACACTGGCAGGCGGACATGTCTGGGTCATTGCGGACACGGCGGAAAGCCGACCTGATCCGATCCATGAATGGACCTTTGATACCACCTATCAGATATCCGATAGCTGGGGCGCCAGCTTTGACGCCCATTTCGACGCATTCGCCCAAACAGCGACCGAAGCAGCCCTTGGCCTGGAATATCGAAACGAGTGCATGGTCGTGGACCTTTCCCTCTCGCGTCGTTTCACTTCGTCAGGTAGTGTGACCCCGACAACGGATATCGGATTTGGCATTCAGCTTACCGGTTTTGGCGCAAGCTCGGGTGGCAGTACTTCGCGAAAATGCAATGGATTGGGCACCTGAAGGAAAAGCGCCGTATCTGGGGCTGGAACAGACATGAGAACACGAGTAAACCAAATAAAGACAGATGGCTAAGGAACGGAAACGCATCATGACAAAGACAGTGTCCAACAGGCGCCAAACCAGTGTCGGACTGGCGCAGACTTTCGCCCTTGCCATTATAGCCGGGCTTTTTGCACTGGCACCGATGGCGACCACGGCGCAAAACCTGTTTGCACCGGTGGCCAAGGTCAATGACCGGGTCATCACGGCCTATGAACTGTCTCAACGCATGGCTTTTTTGACGTTGCTCAGGGCGCCGGGAGACATCAGGGAACTGGCGACAAAGCAGCTTGTCAACGAACGATTACAGCTCACCGCTGCCGACACGATGGGGATAGTCCTTAAGGACGAGTTGGTCGAGGAAGGGATGTCAGAATTTGCCGGACGGGTAAATATGGAGACCCCACAATTCCTGACGGCGATTGCCCAAGGCGGGGTTGCCGCTGAAACCTTCAGGGATTTTGTTTCTGCCGGAATGATCTGGCGCGAAGTGGCGCGGGCACGCTTCACCGGTCGGATCAATATCACCGAAGCGGAAATTGATCGGGCGGCGGCCGGGACGGCTTCAGGTTCACGGCAGGTCAGCCTTGAATATGCGCAATATTTCATCCCTGGGGGTCAAAGCTCTGCGGCACTTGCCCGGGCGCAAAAAGTCAGGCTGGAGGTGGACACCTGTGATGACCTCTACACAATCGCCAAGGGCCAGCCAGAAGATGTTTTGGTGCGCGACGTCTTATCCGAAAGCGAAGTTCCCGGCGATATCGCCCGGGAACTGGCCCAACTTGACGACGGTGAGGTTTCAACCGCCCTGACAAGGAACAGCGACCAAACTCTGGTTTTTTTGATGCTCTGCGGGCGGACGGCCTTGCTGGATGAGGATATTTCGCGCGAGGAAATTCGCATACAGCTTAGTAACCAACGCCTTGCGGTAATGGCAAACTCGTATCTCGAAGATTTGCGGGCGGACGCGTATATCGAAATCCTTGATTAGGTATTTCTAACCCCAAACAGACTGGCAGGCCCCCGCAGCTTGCCGCGTCTATAACTGCCGGGATCATATTCCCCGCTCATTTCTTGCCGGTGCAGGTGACCTATATATGCCAGCGCAAAACTCTGCCCCCCTGCCCATCGCCCTGACCATGGGCGAGCCCGCAGGTATCGGCCCGGACATCACCGGCGCGGCCTGGGCAGCCCTGCGCAATGAAGACAGTTTTTTCCTGATCGGCGATCCGGCACTACTGCCCGAAGACGTCCCGGCAAAGGTCATCACAGACCCGGCCGAAGCCCCGGCGGTAATGCCTGATGCGCTACCAGTGCTGGCGCGTGATTTTGCCGCCCCGCGACATGCTGGCAAGGCGCAAGCCATTCATGCACCGCTTATCATCGCCTCGATACGTGAAGCGGTAGAACTGGTGAAATCCGGTAAGGCCGCCGCCCTGACTACCAACCCGATCAACAAAAAGGCGTTGAAGGATGGCGGCGATTTTGCCTATCCGGGTCACACGGAATTCCTTGCAGCCCTTGCCGGGGTTGAAGATGTGGTGATGATGCTGGCCTGCGATGCGCTAAAAGTGGTTCCAGCCACCATTCACATCCCGCTGTCAGAGGTGCCAAAGGCGCTGACGCCAGAGGTTCTTGCCGCCGTGATCCAGACGACACATGCAGCCATGCACCGTGATTTTGGCCTGACATCCCCCCGTATTGCGGTGGCGGGCCTGAACCCCCATGCGGGTGAAGGTGGCGCGATGGGAATGGAAGAGATCACCATGATCACGCCGCTGCTGGATCGCATGCGCGCCAAAGGGATGGACATTGCCGGGCCATTACCCGCCGATACTATGTTCCACCCTGCCGCACGCGCGCGGTATGATGTGGCCATCTGCATGTATCATGATCAGGCGCTGATCCCAATCAAAACACTGGATTTCGCCAGCGGCGTCAACGTCACCCTTGGCCTGCCCTTCGTGCGCACCTCGCCCGACCACGGCACTGCCTATGACATTGCGGGCACCAACCAGGCAGACCCTGCCTCGCTGATTGCCGCCCTGCGGCTGGCGCGGCAGATGGCGGATGCGCGGGTTTCATGAACACCATCGATAACCTTCCCCCGCTGCGCGAGGTCATCGCCACCCACGGTCTCACCGCGAAAAAATCCCTGGGTCAAAACTTTCTGCTGGACCTGAACCTGACCGCGAAAATTGCCCGCCAGGCGGGGGACCTCAGCGCCTGCGATGTGCTCGAAATCGGCCCCGGCCCCGGTGGTCTGACCCGTGGGCTGTTGGCCGAAGGTGCCCGCAAGGTTCTCGCGATTGAAAAAGACAGCCGCGCAATGGCCGCTCTGACCGAAATTGCCGCCGCCTATCCCGGACGGCTGGAAGCGATCAACGCGGATGCGCTGGAACTTGACCCGCTCAAATACCTGACCCCGCCGATCCGCGTGGCCGCCAACCTGCCCTACAATATCGGCACCGAACTTCTGGTGCGCTGGTTGACCCCGCCTGAATGGCCGCCCTTCTGGCAAAGCCTAACCCTGATGTTTCAGCGCGAAGTGGCGCAACGCATCGTCGCCACGCCCGGCTCAAAAGCCTATGGGCGCCTTGCCATTCTCGCCCAGTGGCGCTCGGACGCGCGTATTGTCATGGACTTGCCGCCCGAGGCCTTCACCCCGCCACCAAAAGTACGCTCTGCCGTAGTGCATCTCACCGCCCTGCCCGAACCACGCTTTCCGGCGGGTGCCAAAACCCTGCAAATGCTGACGGCGAAAGCCTTCCAGCAACGGCGAAAAATGCTGCGTGCCAGCCTGAAACCCCTGGCCCCGGATATCGAAGACCGCCTGACCTCGGTGGGTATCAAACCCACCCAACGGCCTGAGGAAATTGGGTTGGAAGCCTGGTGCGCCCTTGCAAGGTCGTTCCAATAAGTGCGGCCCTGACTTGTAGCGTAATTCCTTTGTAAAGCGTGCCGAAGGCACACAATTGAATAGCGGCGCGGCTCAGGAATGCTCCTCCGCTGCGGCGGCTGCCAGTACTTTGTTATAGGCTTTCAGCGCATCGACATAGAATAAGGCGCCCCGCAAATCAGGCGCGGTTCCTTCCCCTCCCTGTGTGGCGACGGGGATAAAATCCAGCGCACCATCCTCAAACATCGGCAGCACTACCTCTAAAGAGGCATTACCGTCCACAAAGATCCCTTGTTCGATCATCACCCTGCATTCCCCCTCATCGGCTGCTTTCGCAGCATCTTTCGCCCGCATATGTCCGGCAACGCGCAGGGTTGCCAACAAATAGGCCTGCGGACCGGTGGAAATATGCACGTTACGCTGCTCCAGCACGGACAAGAAATATGAACGGTGTACCAACCGGCTGGCCAATGCTGAGGAAAGCGAAACCGCTGCCATCACCGCGATACCGGTCTGCCAGTCGCCGGTCAGTTCAAATACGATCAGCGTAGTTGAGATTGGCGCGCCAAGAACGGCCGCGGCCACCGCGCCCATCCCTGCCAGCGCATAGATGGTTTCCGACCCGGACACGTCAGGAAAGACCGCCGTCGCCAACAGGCCAAAAGCCAGCCCGGTCATGGCCCCGACCATCAGGCTGGGCGAAAATATGCCTCCGCCCATGCGCCCGGCCAGTGTTACGGCGACAGCAAAAGTCTTGATCATGGCAAAGACGATGGCTTCGTGCAAAATCAGATCACCGGTCAGGGCGGCGGAAGTGGTTTCATAGCCAACCCCGATAATATGGGGAAAAAAGATCGCAATCGCCCCCAGTATCAGCCCCGCCAGAGCCGGGCGCAGGATACGCGGCAGACGGGTGCGGGAATAGAAAGACGCGGCCAGCTTTTCACTCAGAAAAATTGAACGCATGAAGATCGCTGCCACCAGCCCGGAAACTATTCCCAATAGCAGGAAGGCGGGCAATTCAACATAAAATGCCAGCGATCCGTCAGCGACCAGATGAAACTCGGTGATATTGCCGTATTCCAGCCGGTTAATCACCGTACCAGCGACACTGGCAATGGCAATCGGCGCGAAGGCGCGGATGGCGAAATGGCGCAAGACCACTTCAAGCGCGAAGATCGCGCCCGCAATCGGCGCGTTGAAACTGGCGGAAACCGCGGCTGCCACGGCGCAGCCCATCAGGTCGCGGGCGGTAATGCCAGAGGCGCGGCTGCGTACCGAGACCCAGGTGGCCATCACCGCCGCCAGATGCACCACCGGACCCTCACGGCCCGAAGAGCCCCCGGCGCTGAGGGTAATGAAACTGGCAATGGCCGAACCAATACCTGCGCGCCGCTCCACCCTGCCTTCAAACATGGCGGCCCCTTCGATCACATCCGCAACGGTGCGCACCCGCCCGTCGCTGGTGAACCAGTTCAGGACCGCCCCAACCAGCAACCCGCCAAAAGCCGGGATCAGCAAGATCCAGTACCATGGCAGGGTTTCGGCGAAAGAGTGCAGATGGCGCGGATCGTCAACGCCATACAAAAACGTCTGCACCCGTTCAATGCCGAGGCGAAACAACAATGCTGCCAGCCCGGCCCCGATGCCGATGATCAAAGCTAGCAACCAAAAAGTGATCAGACCCGGCGCTTTCATCCGAAACCGTCGCCATGCGGCTGAAATCCGCGCATGTTCGCGCGCCAGGTGTCGGGATAGGAACAATTTTAACGTTTCTGCCATTGACCTGCCTTATACGGGGCTTTCATCACCCGTCTGCATCGCATAATCTGGCTCGGACAAATGGGGGACGTGTGGCATGGGATTAGACGCCGCGATAGCCGAGCTTACCAACTTACTAGGCGATCGTTGCAGCCGCTCCAAGTCCGATCTGGACTCCCACGGCGCCAGCGAGACCCATTTCGCGTCTTTTCCGCCCGATGCCGTTGTGTGGCCAGTAGACAGCGCCGAGGTTTCACAGATTGTCAGGATCTGCGGCGCCCATGATTGCCCCATCATTCCTTTTGGCGCCGGCACATCGCTTGAGGGGCACACAAGTGCCATTCGGGGCGGTATCACGCTGAACACGACCCGTATGAACGGTATACTACGTCTTGATCCGGGCGACATGGATGTGGACGTCCAGCCCGGCTTGACGCGCGAGGAACTGAACCGCGAATTACGCGCGACGGGGTTATTCTTTCCGGTAGACCCCGGCGCGAATGCCAGTCTGGGCGGCATGGCTGCCACCCGTGCCTCGGGAACCACAGCGGTGCGTTATGGCAACATGCGTGAAAATGTGTTGGGCATGGAGGTTGTGCTGGCGGATGGACGGATCATCACCACCGGCAGCCGCGCACGCAAATCTGCGGCCGGATATGACCTGACCGCCATGATGCTAGGGTCTGAAGGCACGTTGGGCATCATTACCCGGTTGACCCTGCGCTTGACCGGCCAGCCCGAAGCCATATCAGCGGCAATCTGCAGTTTTGATACTATGAGTGACGCGGTTGAGGCGGTGCAACAGGTGATCCAGATGGGCATCCCCATGGCAAGGATCGAGTTTGTGGACGCGGAAACAGCGCGCGCCTTCAATCTGTTCTCGGGCATGAATTTCCCCGACAAACCGCATTTGTTGCTTGAGTTTCATGGCTCTGAGCGTGCGGTCGCAGAGGACGCTGACCGCTTTGGCGAAATTTCCCGGGAATTCGGTGCAACGGGATATGAAACAGCAACCCGGCTGGAAGACCGGAACGCGCTGTGGACCATGCGCCACAAAGCTTACTATGCCTGCCTTGCCTTGCGCCCCGGCGCGACAGCGGTAGTGACGGACATATGTGTACCTATCTCGCGGCTGGCGCAGGCGGTGGAGGAAACCCGAGCGGATATTGCCGCGTCCGGTATTCCCGGCCCCATACTGGGACATGTCGGCGACGGTAATTTTCACGCTATATTGTTGATCGAACCCGGCAACGACACAGAACTCGCGGAAGCCAAATCGCTGGCCAAACGCATGAGCGAATGCGCCTTGAGACTGGGAGGCACCATTACCGGAGAGCATGGTGTCGGCATGGGCAAACTGGATCTGATGCAGGCCGAGCATGGCGACGGCTGGAACGTTATGGGCGAGATCAAACGCGCATTGGACCCGCAGAATATCCTGAACCCGGGCAAAATGCTCCGTGGGAATTAGGACCGACAATTTCCGCCAGACATACCAGCGTTTTATCGCTGCAACAAAAGCCTATGTACCACCGGGCTTGCGGCTTGTTCTGGGCCTGATGCTTATCTTCGGCGGGTTTTTCGGCTTTCTGCCCATATTGGGTTTCTGGATGATCCCGCTGGGCCTGGCCGTTGCAGCCCTTGATATCGGCCCGCTCTGGCGCATGTTTCTGGCCCGGTTCAGGTGACGCGTTCAACCCCTTAAACGCACGCGAATTGTGATTGCCAGCAGGCTGAAACCGCCAACCATCCCGGCAAGAATAAACAGGCCGCCCACCTCGCGCATGTCAAAGGCCCCGGTGGTGAATAACCCGACTCCGAGTGGCAGTAGCACACGCGCAGCCCAAACCAGCAGACGTTCAAGCCCGGTATTTTGCGGCAAGGTGAAGGTTAACGCCACGACAGAAAGCGCTGCCATCAGCCATTTTGCCGACGAAATTCCCGCCTGCCAGCCAATGCGCGCCGGGCTAACCTCGCCCCCGGCTGCCAGCATATCAAGCGAGATCACCATGATGGTGTTTTCCCCGACATCCAGCAACACCAAAAGGGCAATGCCAATTCCCGCAACCCACGCCAGAACCAGATTGCGCCCCGCATTGGCATAGGCCGTCATGCCCAGAGCCCCGCCATAGCCGATCATGAAAAACAGGTCGAGCAGCAGTACACTGCGAAGAAGGTTCCCACCCGCAGCCAGGTTTTCACCGTAGGTGGCTGCAGGGGCGAAGACTTCGTTGATTTCCTGTGCTGCGGTCCCTCCGCTGGCCACGACCAACATCTGCATCAGCACAAATACTGCCAGCGTAAACAGGTAGATTTGCAGGGCCGTTTTCTCCGCTTGTTGGGTGGTCACGTCAAATCCCCTTTGTTCAGTAATGCTTTTGCCGCAGCGCGCGCCTCTTCGGTGACAACATCACCGGCGAGCATGCGCGCCACTTCGTCTGTGCGCTCGCCCCTCTCCAACAGATCTACCCGTGACAGGGTTACGCCCTTTTCAACACGTTTGGAGACCTGCCAATGCACGGCGCCGTAAGCAGCGACCTGCGGGGAATGGGTGACAACCAGCACCTGACCACCTGCTGCAAGTTCCGCCAGACGCCTCCCGACTGCGTCTGCCGTGGCGCCACCGACACCGCGGTCTATTTCGTCAAAAATCAAGGTGAGGCCAGAAGAGTCGCGGGTCAGGCAAACCTTGAGTGCCAGAAGAAAGCGGCTAAGTTCGCCCCCGGAGGCGATTTTATTCAACGGGCCCGACGGTGCGCCGGGGTTGGTGGCAACGCGAAAAGTCACCTCGTCCATACCGTGCCCGCCGGGCTCGCACGTGAGGATATCGGTGGTAAAGACCGCGCGTTCCATTTTCAGCGGGGCCAGTTCACCGGCCATTGCTTTGTCCAGTCTCGCCGCAGCTTTTGCCCGCGCTTTGCTGAGCGCGCCGGCTGCTTTTTCGAAATTCTCGGTTGCTGCGCGCCTGTCTTCTTCCAGCCGCGCAATATCCTGCGCACCCCGATCCAGAGCGGCCAGCCGGGTGCGCAATTCATCGGCAAACCCGCCTAGATCATCCGGTAAAACTTCGTGTTTACGCGCCAGTGCCCGGATGGCAAACAAGCGTTCTTCGGCTGCTTCCAATTCGTGTGGATCAAAACTGAGCGCTTGCATCGCTGCCTCAACACCCTCCACAGCTTCGTCAAGCTCGCTGAGTGTTTTGTGCAGCGCCGTGATCGGTGCCTCCAGGACGCCCCCCGCCTCTCCTTGCGCATCCTCCAGCCAACGCAATGCGTCGCCAATGCGTCCTTCGGCCCCCTCGCCGCCGCCAAGATATTGGTATGCTTTGGAAATATCCGCACCAATCTTTTCTGAGGCTTGCATCAAGCGGCGACGTGCATCCAGCTCGCCTTCTTCTCCCGGTTCCGGCGAGAGGGCATCAAGTTCTGCCACTGCATGGCGCAGAAAGTCCTCTTCAGCGCGGATTTTCTCCAGTGCCGCTTGCGCCTCCTCAAGTGCCTTGGTGCTGCTTCCCAAACTTCGCCATGCGGTACGGCAAATGTTAACCTTGCCTTCCAGCCCGCCAAATTCATCCAGAAGCTGGCGATGCACACGCGGGTTCAGAAGACCGCGATCATCCTGCTGGCCATGGAGCTCCACTAAGGTGTCTGAGAGTTCCCGTAGCACCGCGCCGGATGCCCGCCGGCCATTTACCCAGGCTGATTTTCGCCCGTCGCGCCCGTTAACCCGCCGAAGGATCAGCTCGTCCTCCGGCGCAATCCCGGCCTCGCTTAGTACATCAAAGGCTTTATGTCTCTTGGGTAGCTCAAACACCGCTTCGACCTCGCCCTGTGCACAGCCTTCGCGCACCATGTCGCTGCGCCCGCGCCAGCCCAGAACGAACCCAAGAGAATCCAGTAAAATGGACTTACCTGCACCGGTTTCACCGGTCAGGACGTTCAGACCACCGGCTGGCTCCAATGCCAGGTGATCAATGATCAACATGTCACGAATTTCAAGACTGCGCAGCATCCGGCTTACCCCACGGGGCGCGTGACGTCCCGCACCATATTACAGCCAGTCGCCGCGAATAAGCTGCCGGTACACCGCCGATAACCAATTGTCGCCAATTGATTTTTCCTCAAGCCCCTGCCCGGTAAGCAGTTTGTGGCTGTCACCATACCATTCTGTTGACTGGAAGTTATGGCCCAAAATAGCCCCGGCTGTCTGGGCTTCGTCCGTCAGGCCAAGGCTCAGATAGCTTTCCACCAGACGGTGTAGCGCTTCGGCCACATGGGTGGTGGTCTGGAAGTTCTCAACCACGACCCGGAACCGGTTGGCCGCCGAGGCATAATGCCCACGTTTCAGGTAATAACGCCCAATCTCCATTTCCTTGGCCGCCAGATGGTCAAACGCCAGATCAAATTTCAGGATCGCTGAACGAGCATATTCGGTGTTCGGGTACCGTTCAATGACGACGCGCAAAGCCTGCAACGCCTGAAAGGTCAGGCCCTGATCGCGGCCGATCTCATCGATCTGGTCATAATAGCTGAGCGCCAGAAGGTATTGCGCATAGGCTGCGTCTTCGTCCGCCGGATAAAAATCAAGGAAACGTTGTGCAGCGCCGCGGGCATTTTCATAGTCATCATCTTGGTGGTACGCGAAGGCCTGCATTATCAGGCCGCGTTTCGCCCAAACGCTATAGGGGTACAGGCGTTCTACTTCACCAAAAAATCCGGCAGCCTCGTCAGGGTTGCCCTGTGCCAGTTCATATTCGCCGCGCTTGAAGATGTCTTCCGCAGTGAACTCTTCGATCGGCTTTTCTTCCGGTCCGCTACTGGTAAACAACCCGCCAAAAAATCCGCCGCCGTTATCCGAGGAACACCCAGCCATAAGCGCCACCACGGCGACGCCGACAAAAACCTGTTTTAGAAATCCGCCGCGCTGCATGCCCGCGCCTACCCCGTCTTTAGAATCTTTGCGAACCCCAGCTGGCCGCCTACTGCCGCCATTGCTAACACAGAAAATTTGCGGGCAAAATGGCTTTGCGCGGGTTTTTCGGTTGTTTCGGCAGGGGTTTGCTATTCTGTCACGCCGATGGCAGTTTTTTTACGAGGGTATCGCCCCCGCCAGAAGGTAAATTCAGGCTGACAGCGGCAAATCCGCCCGGCTGACACCTATTCCCGGCAAACGGCTGGCCATTTCCGCATTGGCCGGGATCAACCCGGTGGCAAATGGGTCGGCAAACAAAGCGTGCAAAAGCTTGTTTGTCAGGGCATGTCCCGCCCGGTGACCCGTAAAGCGCCCGACGATTGGTGCGCCTGCAAGTGCCAGATCCCCCAGCGCGTCCAGCATCTTGTGACGTACCGGTTCATCCGCATAGCGCAGCCCCCCCGGTGACAAAACCTTCTCACCATCAATCACGACAGCGTTTTCAAAAGTCCCACCCAGGGCAAGGCCACCAGCATGCATGGCATGCACATCTTCAAGGTTACAGAAAGTCCGCGAGGTTGACAGCTCACGGACAAAGGCACCATTGGCCATATTCAGAACCCGGTCCTGCTGGCCAATAGCCTGCGCATCAAAATCAATGTGGAAACGAATCTCAAAACCCGTACCCGGCTCTAGACGTGCCCAGGCCGGTCCGTCATGGACTTCAACAGTTTTTTGAATTTTCAGAACCCGTACCGGCGCATCCAGCTCCTGAATGCCTGACCGTAAAATTCCAGCGACGAAACCGCCGGAAGAGCCATCAAGTATAGGCACTTCAGGTCCGTCCAGCTCGATCAGAGCATTATGCACGCCACAACCCGCTAGGGCCGCCATCAGGTGTTCGATGGTAGAAACAGAGGCCCCGGAAGGATTGGATATCAATGTACACAGGCGCGACGCCTCGACGTTTTCCCAATGCGCTGCGATCATGTTATCGCCCGCTTTCAGGTCGGTGCGTTTAAACCAGATTCCATAATTTGCCGAGGCTGGTAAAATACGCAGGCGCACAGGCTTGCCGGAATGTAATCCGGTGCCTTTGAACGCAGCAATGGTCGAAAGCGTGTTCTGCATAGTCAGTGTAATATTGTCCCGTTGTCGCAGCATCCCAGCGACATTTAACTTTTGTTAGTCATGTCGTGAAGTCAGGGGTAAACGGGGGGACGGTCAAGCTCAACTCAAACTTTGTAACCAATTGAAACATGCCAAACATTCGCAGGCAATTTTCCGCCACCTTCTATGGTCGGTTAACGCAAGAAACTGTTTTTAAACAACAAAGGGCCAGCTTTGGCCGGCCCCTCCTTGGTGTAATTTTTTAACTTCAGTTGGCCTGACGGCGCAGGAAAGCAGGAATTTCTATCTTTTCCTCATGCGCATCCATTGCCGGATCAGCGGCAGGAGCCTGCATCATTGGCTGCGCGCGACCTGCTTCCTGCACTGATTCTTGGTCGGTATGACCGGTCATCCGGTTGATCAGCTTGTTGATGCCGAAACGCTGTTTTTCCCCTGAATTCTCCACCTGATGGGTAGGTGCAGCCGGAGTCGGGCGCGCTTCGGGCTGACGTTGAACGGCCGCTTGCAGCCGTGCCATGGCTTCGGGTGTTGGTGTGCCCGGCGCCGGGGCTTTCGGTGCCACGAACTGGGTTACACCACCGGTTTCGACCATCTCATCGCTGACATGTGTCATTTCCGCGTGCGCTGTGGCTTCTTGTGGCTGATAGGCTGGCGGTGGCAGGTCCTGACCAGCTTCTTCTGCCGGGAAGATGGTTTCGAGCTGTTCTTCTGCGGCGGCGTGGGTCGCGTCAAACAGGCCCGGTTCTTCGACATGCGCGGCAGGCATTTCTACCGGAGCTGTCGGGGCAGCGGCGACTTCGTCAATAGCAGCGGCGGCAGCGATTGCAGCGGGGGCCTCGGCCTCCAGCATCTCTTCAACCACTTCAGGTGCGTGCAGCGGCGCACCCATACGGCGGCGCGGTACAGGAATATCCTGTGTTACTTCCGCAGCATCAATGCCGGTGGCTACAACGCTGACGCGCATGGTGCCTTCCATAGATGTATCGAGCGTCGAGCCGACGATGATGTTGGCATCTGGGTCAACTTCTTCGCGGATACGGTTGGCGGCTTCATCCAGCTCAAACAAGGTCAGGTCGTAACCGCCGGTGATGTTGATCAGCACGCCACGTGCGCCGCGCAGAGAAATTTCATCCAGCAGCGGGTTGGCAATGGCTTTTTCAGCGGATTGAATGGCGCGATCTTCGCCTTCGCTTTCGCCTGTGCCCATCATGGCCTTGCCCATTTCGTCCATCACCGCACGCACATCTGCGAAATCAAGGTTGATCAGGCCGGGCTTGACCATCAGGTCGGTAACACCTTTGACGCCTTGATAGAGCACGTCGTCAGCCATCGAGAAGGCCTCGGTAAAGGTGGTTTTTTCATTCGCCAGCCTGAACAGGTTCTGGTTGGGAATGATGATCAGGGTGTCGACCATTTTCTGAAGCGCTTCGATGCCTTCTTCGGCCTGCTTCATGCGCTTGGCGCCTTCAAACTGGAACGGCTTTGTCACCACACCAACGGTCAGTACTCCAAGTTCACGCGCTGCCTGTGCGATGATCGGCGCGGCCCCGGTACCGGTACCGCCACCCATGCCGGCAGTGATAAAGCACATATGCGCCCCTGCCAGATGGTCGACGATTTCTTCGATGGTTTCCTCGGCGGCGGCAGCGCCAACACTGGCCCGTGCACCGGCGCCCAGACCTTCGGTGACCTTGACGCCCATCTGAATGCGCGACTGGGCTTTCGCCTGCTGCAGCGCCTGCGCGTCGGTGTTGGCAATGACGAACTCAACCCCGTCAAGCTCCATCTCGATCATGTTATCAACGGCGTTACCGCCAGCACCACCAACCCCAAATACGGTGATACGGGGTCTCAGATCTTCCTGCCCGGGCATATTGAGATTCAATGTCATGGTCGTTCCGCCTGTCTTTTTTGCCTAATCGCCACGCTGCACCGGCATTTGCCTTGCGCGCCTGACTGTTTCATTCCCCCGGCGATTTTTATGCCGGATTTGCCTACTCACCTTGATTTTTAGCGGTGAATTTGGTCGGCGTCACGCGAAAATTGTGAAATGTGGCATAAATATGGCAATTAAGATGCACTTTTGCGCGGTATCTTGCTGGAACAGGCAATATCTTGCGCCCAACCGCAGTCTCGACGCATCAGGTGCCCGGTAAGGTTGGCCCTGGCAGGTTTTACCAGTTATCTTTGAACCACTTCACCGCCCGACGCAGGGAACGAGACGGGTAGCCTTCGGCCGGAATGTCAAAATCCCACCATTCATCCTGAGGGTTCGCGGCAAAGAGGCAAAGGCCAACCGAGGCTGCAAACGCCGCGGAAGTTGCCGCCTGCGGCAGACCCTGCACCCGCAAAGGCCTGCCAATACGCACCTGCTGTCCAAGGATTTTTGGAGCCAGCCCGTCAAGGCCGGGTATCTGGCTGCCGCCACCAGTCAAAACAATCTGCTGGCTGGGCAGGTGGTCGAACCCGGCAGCATCCAGACGCGCACGCGCCTCTTCCAGAATTTCCTCGACCCGGGGGCGCATGATGCCGATCAGCTCGGCGCGGCTGACGGAACGTCTGTCATGTTCCCAATCACCGGTTTCGCCGCCAACCTCGATCATTTCGCGGTCATCCATACCGGTGGCAACGACGCCACCATAAAAGGTCTTAATCCGTTCAGCGGTGGCCATCGGCACGCTCAGCCCCTTGGAAATATCCGAGGTCACGTTATCGCCGCCAAGGCGCACGCTATCGGCGTAAATCATATGACGTTTCATGAAGATCGAGATTGAAGTGGCCCCACCGCCAAGGTCGATACAGGCGGCACCCAGCTCCTGTTCATCTTCCACCAGCGACGATATACCAGACATGTAGGCCGAGCTTGCGAGCCCCGCCAGTTCCAGATCACAGCGCTTAATACAGTAAAGCAGGTTGCGGATGGTGCCCGCATCCGCGGTAAGAAAATGCAGGTCCGTGGCCAGCATATTGCCGATCTGACCGCGCGGATCAGCAAGGCCCGAGCGGTGATCCAGCGCGAAATTCACCGGTTGTGCATGCAGCACCTCGCGCCCGTCGCCATAATCGGGCACATCGCAGGCGGCCAGCACCCGGGCGATGTCGTGTTCATGCACCGCCTCGCCGCTTAGCTCGATCTGACCCGCAAGGCCGTAGGAACGCACATCACCGCCGGAAAAACTGGCGATCACGTGATCAACGCGAATATTCGCCATCTTCTGCGCGGCCTGAACCGCGGTGCGAATGGCACGCTCGGTTTCCTGCATGGCGGATATTTCGCCAAACTTCACACCGCGTGATCGTGTGGTGGCCGCACCGATCACCCGAAATGTGCTTTGGCCCGCCATTGTGCCGACCCCGTCTGAACTGCGAAAGTGATCCGGTCCGTCAAAACGCAAGACCAGGCAGGAAATCTTTGACGTGCCAACATCAAGGATCGCAACCACACCGCGTTGCATTGCCGCCTGACGCATGGAGCGCATGGCGCGCTGTTGTTGATAGAGGTCTGTCATCGCAGGGGCTCTCCGAGTTCTATGGCCTTAATCCGACGCATTTCGGCAATGGCCACCGAGGCCATGCGTAAGGTCGGACGCAGGGGGTTTCGCATGTCTATATCGGTAATATCGCGGGCCAGAAGGTCCTGCGCCTGATCAAGGGCAAGGACCTGTTGCAGCGCAGCGGCCGGGTTCGTTTCAGGCAGCAGAATATGTTGTTCACGGGTGAGCGCCAGATCCCAGCGCCGCCCACCGATCCGTACCAGACCGCGCAGACGGTCCCCAACCGGAGCGGCGATGCGGATCAGTTCCAGTGCTTCGGCAACATGGTCCTGCGCCCCCTCACCTGCCAGAAGTGGCAAATCGGAGCGCGCGGTACGGGATTCCAGCGTGCCGATAAATATGCCTTGATCGTCCAGTAGAACAACACCCGTACGTGATCGCCAGACCACAGCCGGTTGGCGTTCGATCAGGGAAATTTCCAGGACGCCGCCGGGACGAATGCGCAAAGACACATCTTCCAATATGTCCAGTTCGGCCATTTCCGCCTGCATCATTTCAAGATCCAGATCAAACGAGCTTACGGGCAAATCAATAGGAAAGCTTTCGCGTACTAGCCGATCCGTCGCGGGGCTGGCCCCTTGGATCGCAACCAGTTTGACCATAAATTCAGGCCGGGTTTCCACGGAATGGCGGATATCAAGTATCCCGGCGGTGATCGCCATACGTCTGTTATCATCGTCAAAATACCAGATACCAGCGGCCAGGCTCAGCGCCATCGGGGCGCCTATACGCAATAACAGACGGAAAAACGGTGTCAGCCACAGGCGGTTCAAACGGTAAGCGGCACGCGACGGCGCCGGGTCGCGCCGGACCCGCACTGGTTCAGCCGGGGCCTCGCCACCCTGTGCTTCGGTGGCACGGCGCGCCATGGCGGCACGGGCTGCTTTGACGGCAACACTGGCTTCGACGTCATCCACCTTGCGGTGATCATTCTTGTTTTGGGGCGCTGTGTCCGTGCGGCGCAGGATCAACGGTCGCATGACGCATCCTCCACCATCCAGGCACAAAGCGCGCCGAAGGGCATGCCGCCCGCCGCTGCCTGTTCTGGCACCAGCGAGGTTGGTGTCATGCCGGGCTGGGTGTTGGTCTCAAGCAGGATCAGCCCATCCAGACCGCGCGTTTCATCCCAGCGAAAATCGGTACGGCTGACCCCGCGACAGCCCAGCACTTCATGCGCGCGCAGGGCATAATCGAGGCAGAAAATTTCGATCTCGGTCGGGATGTCGGCGGGCAAGATATGGGTGGATCCACCCGGCTCATATTTGGCTGCGTAATCATACCAGCCTTCTGTGACGATATCGGTAACCGTCAGGGCTTTGTCCCCGATGACAGTCGTAGTCAGCTCGCGCCCCGGCGCATAAGTTTCGACCATGACCGTTTCGGGCATATCTTCTGACAATTGCGGCGGCGCATTGGCGGCCTCGTGTACGATATAGATACCGACCGAGCTGCCTTCGTTGTTGGGTTTGACCACATATGGCGGCGTCAGAACATGGCGCGTACGCACCTCATCGGCTTTGGCCAGCACGCTTTCGACCACCGGCAGGTCTGCCGCGCGAAAGGCCGCTTTGGCACGTTCCTTGTCCATGGCCAGCGCCGAGGCCAGCACGCCGCTATGGGTATAGGGGATACACAGCCATTCTAGCAGGCCCTGCACCACGCCGTCTTCGCCCCAGCGTCCATGGAGCGCATTAAAAACCACATCTGGCTTGATTTCCTGCAGACGCGCGCAGAGGTCGGGGCCGGCATCGACCTCAACCACCTGGTAACCTTCGCCCCGTAAAGCCGCCGCGCATTCGCGCCCAGAGCTTAGTGACACCTCGCGTTCGGCCGAGGGTCCACCCATTAAAACAACGACTTTTTGGGCTGTCTTGCTCGACTTGCCCGTCACTTCTGCCTCGTAAACCGGACCTTTTTGCGGCCCTTTTATTTATTTCTTAACGTTTCCTGTATGCGCGGTTTTTGACGCGCTTTCATCCGGGGCCGGTTCACCGACCCTCATGATTTCCCATATTAGTCGCAAGCCGCTGGTTTCGTAAACCTTTTTTCGCACCTCTTCGCCAAGTTCTTCCAGATCGGCCGCGGTAGCGGTACCGGTATTGGTCAGAAAGTTCGGGTGTTTGGGGTTCATCTGCGCCCCGCCCAGCATAGCGCCGCGCAGGCCTGCATCTTCAATAACCTTCCAGGCCTTAAGCTCGTGAGTGTCATCGGCGCGCCCGGTCGAAGAGAAGCCTGCGGGGTTTCGAAATGTACTTCCGGCGGTGCGGTCTTTGGTCGGCTGGCTCTCGTCGCGTTTGGCAAGCTGGTCCGCCATTAGGGCAGCAAGAGCCTCGGGCTGACCTTCGGGCGCTGTGAAGGTGGCCGAAGTCAGCACCCAGCCATCCGGCAGCATGCTTTGACGGTAGGCAAATTGGAGATCATCGGCCGTAAGCGTGATTAATTCACCACTGCGGGTCACGCCCTGCGCACTGGTGAAAACGTCCTTTATATAGGTTCCGTAGCAGCCCGCATTCATCCGCACCGCCCCGCCAACGGATCCGGGAATTGTGCGTAAAAATGTCAGGTCCAGCCCTTCGACGGCAGCCTTTCTGGCCACATGTGCGCCTAATGCTGCCGCCCCGGCAGTGACCGAGTTGCCGGAAACTTCCATCGCGTTGAAGCCGCGCCCAAGTCGGATCACCACCCCACGAATGCCGCCATCGCGCACGATCAGGTTTGAGCCAACCCCCATGGGGAAAACCGGGACCTGCGGGTCAAGGGCCTTCAGGAAATCCGCCAGATCTTCGACATCCGCTGGCTGAAACAGATAATCCGCCGGACCGCCGACACGCATCCATGTCAGCCCTGCCAGATCACGGTTTGCCGTCAGGGTGCCACGCACCGGGGGAAGGTCATAGGTCATGAGGCCGTGCTAATGCGCGCGGGCACTGGGTGCAAGTGTCAGCCCATAATTGTGCGGCGTATCCACGCCCACAAATACCTGACCGGCCAGCGCAAAACCGAGGCCCCGGCGGCAAGAATGATCAACCCGATCCACGGCCCGTTTTCATAAGTTACAAAGCCCAAAAGCGGGATGCCGACGGCGATCAGGAAATATGCCCGGCGCCAATGGTTGTCGTTACTTGGCAACATTGCCAGAACATTTGCGGCAACCAGCCACAGAAGAGCAAGGATCAGGGACAGACTCATGGGGTTTCCTCAGCTTTTCCAGTGGCTTTGCGCCAGAAATACATCAATGGCTTGCGGAACATAGACAGGAAGGCAAACAACCCAAGGGCCGCCAACCATGGCCCATGGGCGATGCCGATCCAGACGATCAACACGAGGGCAGCAAGCAACAGAGGCAAGCCGACCATGCGCTGATATTTCATCGGCAGGAAGGCGACGAAAGTGGCCGCAAGCACCCAAAGGGCACCAAGGATCAGCGGCAGGCTCATATCCCGTCCCAGAAATTGGCGGCAAACAGCGCGGCGCTGGCTAGAATGCCCAGCCATGGCACAAGGACAGGCACCGCGAAAGGTGATGGTCCACCCCTTATTTTTAACCCTATCAGGGCCGCGTTGACGATCATAAAGACAAGCAACAAGGCCAGAGTGGTGTATTCCGCCAGCAAGGCGACCGGTAAAGTCAGAGCGCTGACAATCACCACAACACCGACCAGTATGGTTGCCAGAACCGGCGTGCCAAAGCGCGGATGAGCATGGTAAAAGACCGACAGGGTTGGACTGCGCCTGCCAAGGCCAAAGAACACCCGGCTGGCCATGACGATCTGTGCCAGTACACCGTTCAGTGCCGCCGCAACGGCGATCGCCGACAGGAACGTGGCTGCACGCCCCGTCGACGTTTCCCAGACAAGCGCCAATGGCCGTTCAGATACCGCCAACGCCTCGACCGGCACGGATCGCACGGCGGCCATGGTCACCAGAATATAAAGAGCGCCGGTGATGGCCAGTGACAGCAAAATCGAGCGTGGCATATTACGCTCGGGCGCTTTGGCCTCTTCGGCCATATTCACCAGGTCGTCAAAGCCAATAAAGGCAAAAAAGGCGAAAATAGCTGCACCGAAAACGCCAGGCCAGGCGATGGCAGGTGGGGTTAGCCAAGCCTCAACCGGGGCGGCGTTGAAGCCGACCCAGATCACCATGGCCAGACCGACCACCTCGATCACCGTCAAAATGGCCGCAAAAGCAAGGCTTTCCAGCACCCCCACCAATGCGATAATGGTCAGGGCGACGCCCAGCCCGATCACCGCCACTTCGAAACCAATTGGCACGATCGAGGTCAGATAGCCAACCCCGCCTCGCAAAACTGCCGCCGAGGCTACGGTGCCGGCGACAATATTGATCGCTCCCACGACTAAAGCAAGCCAATGCTGCTTCAGGCCAATTTCGACATAGGAACTGTCGCCTGCCGCTTCGGGAATGCGGGCGGAAAGTTCGGAAAACGATAGGGCGGTAGGTACGGCGACAAGGGCGGCTAGCAGGAAGGAAACCGGCGCCCAGACACCCGCTTCACCCACCGCAACGCCGACCAGCACGTAAATGCCTGCCCCGACCATGACACCGACGCCGTAGGCTGTCAGCAGTCCGAGCCCCAGACGTTTTTCCAGTCTTTCCGTCATTTTATTGCGTCAAATAATGCGGGCAATTCACTGGCCCAAGCACTGATCGTGCCAGCACCCAAACAGACCAGCATATCGCCCGGCTTGCCTTCTGCTTTCAGAAGTTCCGCCAGCTCATCCAGCCCGGCAACAGCGCGCGCATCACGGTGACCATGCATGGTCAGCCCGGCCACGAGATCGTCACGGCTGGCACCCTCTATTGGGTCTTCACCCGCAGCAAAAACATCCGATATGCCGACAATGTCGGCCTCATTAAAACAGGTGCAGAAATCGTCAAACAGATCATGCAGGCGTGTAAACCTGTGCGGCTGATGTACGGCGATCACCCGGCCCTCGGTGGCTTGACGTGCGGCTTTCAACACAGCCGCAATCTCAACCGGGTGATGGGCGTAATCGTCAATAATCGTGACCCCGTTCACCACGCCAACGCGGGTGAAGCGGCGGTTTACGCCTTCGAACTCGGCCAAAGCCGCACGTATTTCAGCGCGCTTCATGCCCAGATGCCGGGCCGCAGCCACCGCCGCCAAAGCGTTTGAGACATTGTGGTCCCCGGGCATGGGGAGCGTGCAGTCTTTGATCACGCTGCCTTCATTGTTCAGCTCAATATCAAAATGTGCCACGCCGCCTTTGTAATGCAGATCAACGGCGCGAATATCGGCCTGGGCGTTGAAGCCATAGGTCATTACCCGCCGGTCGGTAATACGCCCGACCAGCGCCTGCACTTCGGGGTGATCCGTGTTGCAGATGGCCAGCCCATAAAAGGGAATGTTGTGTACGAAATCGTGGAAGCCCTGCCGCAGATTATCATACGAGCCCCAATGCTCCATATGCTCCGGGTCGATATTGGTGATGATGGCAATGGTGGCGGGCAGACGATTAAAAGTGCCGTCGCTTTCATCCGCCTCGACCACCATCCATTCGCCCTGCCCCATTCGGGCGTTGGAGCCGTAGGCGTGGATAATGCCGCCATTAATCACCGTGGGATCAATGCCACCCTTAACGAGGAGCTCAGCGACGAGTGTGGTGGTGGTGGTTTTGCCATGGGTACCTGCTACGGCGATGTTGGATTTCAGCCGCATCAACTCGGCCAGCATTTCGGCCCGGCGCACCACGGGCAGGCCACGCGCGCGGGCGGCGTCCAGTTCCGGGTTTCCGGGTTTGATCGCGGACGAGATCACCACGACTTCCGCAAGTTCAAGGTTTTCGGCCCGTTGACCGATAAAGATTTCAGCTCCGAGTTTCGCCAGCCGCGTGGTGATTTTTGAGGCTTTCAGGTCCGAACCCTGCACCT
>CAZJYZ010000043.1:0-27327 GCA_964550345.1 uncultured Aliiroseovarius sp.
TTGATCCTCCGTTTCCTAACTATAAGGGCGGACCGGTTCAAAGGGGGAGGATCAACCCAACTGTTCAACGCGCGCTGATCACATCAACGCTACATTCGAACGCACCGATAACTTCGGGAAAACAATTTGGGAACTTAGCCTTCCAAATATTGAGGGGAAGAGTCTTCCAGCGCTGTAATTATTGGAGAAAAATCGGCTGTTGTAAGCGACGCCCCACCTACTAATGCACCATCTACATTTGGTACCGCAAAGATTTCTGCTGCATTAGTATGCTTTACCGACCCGCCATACAATATGCGGACACCTTCCCCTATTTCCGGTCCAAACCTTCTTATTAAAGCGGTTCGGATGAAATTGTGCACCTCGCCTATTTGATCAATCGTTGGCACTTTTCCAGTACCAATTGCCCAAATTGGTTCATAAGCGATAACTAAGGTTTGGGCATTAACATCATCCGGGACAGAATTGGTAAGCTGATCCGATATAACTTCCAAAGTTTCCCCGGCCTCTCGCTCCTGTAGGCTTTCACCTAGGCAAATCACCACGCGCAGTTCTGTTGACAGGGCTGACTTTGCCTTTTTACACACGTCAAAACTACTTTCGCCGCGGTCTTGACGACGTTCAGAGTGACCAAGAATAACGTAAGAAGCACCAGCGTCCTTCAGCATTGGTGCTGAGATTTCACCGGTGTGGGCGCCGTTCAAAGCTGGATGGCAGTCCTGCCCACCAATATTAAAAGTGCTACCCACCATGGCATTCAGCCGATCTAATAATGTAGCTGGTGGGCAAAGTAGGATTTCGACGGTTGAGGACTCATGAGCCGCCTTGAGTTTTTTGACCTCCGAAAGGAAAGTCGCATCACCATTCATCTTCCAGTTACCAGCTACTAGATTCCGCCGCATTTTACACCCTGCATTTTTCATTAAGTTTCCCGCGTGGACTACAGGTATTTTCAATAAAATCAAGCCTGCGGGGTTGCGACGCGTTGTCCCCTAAAGAATAATTTGTCCCTGATCTAGAAAGCGTAACTAGGTATACAACAGCTGAACACGAAAATCGGTTATTGTTTGTTGCACCCAACGCAATGTTATAATTTGTGGCCTATCCTGCGGTCAGGCTTTCATCAAATTTTATGGAAGTGCCGCACCCACATTCCTCCGTAACATTCGGGTTTTTAAAGGTGAAGCCACTTTCAAGCAGGGAGGTTTCATAGTCAATTTCGGTGCCCAACAAGAACATTTGCGCGATGGGCGCAATCATGACACGGGCGCCGTCCATTTCGACAATTTCATCGTTTTGATCAACTTTTTCAACAAATTCCATGGTATATTCCATACCCGCACAGCCACCTTTTTTTACCCCTATACGAAGTCCTTGATGGCCATCTTTTTTCATCAGTAGAGCAATCTGGACTGCCGCATTTGGTGTAATCGTTACTGCCTGTTTGCCTGGGATACCAAACATCACATAAACCCTAATTCCAGCCGAGCTTCGTCCGACATCATTTCCATGCCCCATTGCGGCTCCCAAACCAACTGCACGTCAACTTGCCGTACACCTTCTAAGGGTGCGATTGCATCGGCGACCCAACCTGGCATGTCCCCCGCCACCGGGCAGCCAGGGGCAGTCAAGGTCATTTCAACGGATACGCCACTATTAGCATCTATCTCTATCGTATAAATAAGACCTAAATCGTAAATATTTACCGGAATTTCTGGATCAAAAACACTTCGACACGCCTCAACCACTTCCTGATAGAGTGGATGATTAGTGGAGGACGGTTTAATCAGGGGTGTTCCTTCCATGACGGCACCAGTATCTGAGTTCATCGCGCGGACCTTTCTTTAATCCTGACTGAACATATAGGGTTTAATTGGTGTCAGGTCCAGTGGTCGGGGTGGACAGAATGACGCGCAAGGAGAGTGCGGAGCAGATTCAGGCGCTCAGGTCGAAGGGAAATCTGTTTCGTCTCAAATTGTGCACGCCGGAAATTCTTGATGGGATACACAATGTTCAGGATCAGCCCATCCTCAAAGCTTTAAAAAAGCTCAACATCATTTGTCTTGAGCTTGACCGGCTTGGTAATAACCACCTGCTGTGTCACGAGTTTCATTCTTGCCCGCCCTGTGGTTGGCCAGAACTCTACACGCCTAGCCACGTTTCCACCAGTGTCACCTCCAATGTGGGCAATAGCTTCCTTCGCAAGAAAGTCGATGACAAACTCACCATTTCGCGTTCCAGCATCTGTTAATCCCGCTATCATAGATGCTCCACCAAAGACTTTTGCCCGCAACCGAGCACGAATCGCACCCTCTCGCAACAATCCATTTATGAGCAATTCCATCCCATTCACCCCGTGACCGAATTGCTGTGCCGCATTCTCAGTTTCGTCAGTGAATAAAACATGGTTCATCCCGCCCACCACAGCGACTGGATCCCAAATACAGGCTGACACACAACTACCAAGCAATGTTGTAATCACCTGATCTGGCTTAGTGCCGATAGTATGCTCTCCCTGGCTTATATATATTTTCTCTGGGTCATTATTCATGAGGGAACAATCGGTTTGGAGGCGCGATTGTATTTGCTCGCGAAGGTCCGTTTCAATACTTCTTTGGCGATATCCGCGAGGTCCAGAGAGATGTCCACCCCCCCCATTTCAAACGCAACCCGAGGCATGCCATAAACCACCGAGCTTTCCCTGTCCTGCGCAATGCAAAATGCACCCTTATCTTTCAATTTCCGCAATCCGTGCGCGCCATCCGCCCCCATTCCAGTTAACAAAATCGCGACAATGTCGGATGCAATGGACGTAGCTGATGAGAAAAGCACATCCACCGATGGTCGGTGGCCAGATTGTTTCGCCCCGCGCAACAGTGCCGTTTGCGGGCGATCGGCACAGGCTAAAACAAGATGTGAATCTCCACCAGGCGCTATCATAACCCGACCCTCTCGAAGCTCAGCACCTTCCTCGGCAAGACAGATCTCAGGAGGGCAAATCCGGTTCAGCCTAGAGGCAAAACTGGTTAAAAATTGCTTTGGCATGTGTTGTGTGATCAATGTTGGGGGGCAGTTCGGGGGAAATTCCGACAGTAACGTCTCAAGGGCTTCAACGCCACCAGTTGAAGCCCCAACAAGAACAATCTTCCCATTCCAGGCGCCTGTTTGCACAATTGCTTGCTTCCTTTTGGGGCGGGTTTGGAGGGGACGTATTTTTGCCTTAGCCGCCATTTGTACAATGTCACCCAACCCAGAAAACAACCCATTCAGATCGTTCCCCTTTGGTTTTGCTACACATTCCACGGCACCTAGTGACAAAGCTCTTACCGCAGCTTCACTTCCCCGTTCGGTCAAAGACGAGACCATCACCACAGGCATAGGTCTAAATCGCATCAGACGTTCAAGAAAATCCAACCCATTCATTTCCGGCATTTCCACATCCAGCGTCATTAGGTCCGGGTTGTACCTGTTTACCGCGTCTCGGGCTTCACGTGCACTTTCGGCTTCGGCAATCACGTTGATAGCCGGATAACGAGACAAGCTCAGACGGATAAGTTTTCGCATCGATGCGGAATCGTCAACTATGAGAGTTTTTATCTCAGAGGTTCCTGACGAAAGCATCCCATCAATCCCGGTCTTGTTTGCCACGCCGGCTTTGGTCAAAAATCATCCCAATCATCTTCAAACTCAGCCTCCACGCGTTGATTTTGATCCAAAGCCAAAGCAGTGTCTGTGTTCGCCGCAATAGATACTTTCGTCTGAGGGGAAGTTTGACGGCGCGTTGTAAAAGCTTCGGATGAAACAACATTGCCTTCGTGTTGCTTATTTACATTTTCCGAACCGGTCTTGAATTGCCCCATTGTTTCAGTCAGAGTTTCGGCTTCACGGGTCAAAGCGTGACTAGCGGCGGTTGTTTCCTCAAACATTGCTGCATTTTGCTGTGTCACCTGGTCGAGTTGATTCACCGCCTCGTTAATTTCAGCAAGACCCGAACTCTGTTCTCGGGACGAAACCGCAATCTCGCTAACAGATTGGTTAATCTCGCTTACACTTTTAACAATTTCGGCCAAAGCCTTGCCAGTTTGGTCCACGAGTTCGACACCGCGCTTAACCTGCCCGCCAGATGCAGAAATCAATTCATTGATCTCGCGTGCCGCATCTGAAGAGCGCTGCGCCAACGCCCGCACTTCAGACGCAACCACCGCAAATCCCCTGCCCGCTTCCCCCGCCCGGGCGGCTTCCACCCCGGCATTAAGAGCCAATAAATTGGTCTGGAAGGCAATGTCATCAATCACACCGGTAATCTTAGAAATTTGTTTTGATGAATTCTCGATTTCACTCATCGCGCCCACAGCTTCACGAACCACCTCACCAGAAGCTTCTGCGTTGTCCCGCGCGTTTTCTACAATTTCGTTCGCACGTGTTGCACCGTCTGCCGCAGACCGCACCGAAGATGTCAACTCATCGAGCGCCGAAGCCGTCTCTTCCAGTGTTGCGGCCTGCCGTTCTGTGCGGGCAGACAGGTCTTCGGCTGCAGTGGCAATCTCAGAAGCTTCCCCCCGGATCAGGTCGGCATTTTCCACAACACCCTGCATGGCTCCGAGCAATTGCACGCCAGTCGTGTTAAAATCATGGCGCAATTGTTCGTGTTCTTCATCAAATTCAACATCGATATTGGCCGTCAGGTCTCCTTCGGACAACAGGCGCAGGCCATTTCGGAGGTTTTCGACCACAAGTCCCTGAGCCGCGACCATTTGCGTCCGATTAAGTTCCGCCTCCTCAATTGAACGACGTGCCTCCGTCACATCCAGCCCAAGCAAAAGCACCCTGATGGGCTTGCCTGAGGCGTCGGTTACCAGAGAAAATCCACCTTCAACAACCGCTGTTCTTCCGTCAGAAAGAGGTAAATCGAAGCGGCCGAAAATTGTTTCCCCGGTTTTAAGTCGATCAAAAACATTACCTCGTTCTGAGGCAAGTTCACGATTAAAACTAAATATCTCATCGGCACTTTTCCCAACGAGAGATTGCAGATCCTGCCCAACCAAGGTGCAAAAAAGTTCATTCGATGTGAGCAAAGTATTGTCCATAGCAAACTCGGCTTTTACCTGGTTGATGTTTATTGCATTGAGAACAGCGTCCCTGAGATACTCTTCCGTGACGTCAATCCATTCGACGACATACCCCATACATTCCCTGTCTTCATCCTGGACCATAGAGATAGAGAGCGTAAAACGGCTGTCGCCGACGTTAATCGAAGCAGTGTATGGCAGGTTGTCAGGATCGCGCAGCATTTCGCGAACACGTTCACGAATTTCTGGGGGGTGATAAAAGTCCATCTCGGTATTGAGGACATTTTTAGGCTCAAAATCCGGGTAGAGTTTGCAAAATTCAATGCAATGATGCTGCAAAGTCTTCTCCAGAGCCGGATTAAGGGACGTTATTTTCATATCCTTATCAGCCATCATGATCGCGGATGAAGAAGAGGCGAACGCAACGGCGCTGAAGTGGTTTTGAGCCTCCTCCATTTCGCCCCGCACCAGTCTGAGCTTAAGCTTTTCTAATGTGTTTGCGATAATTCCGATTTCATCCCCACGGGCTGTATCGGAGATGTCCTGATCGTAAGATCCATTGGAAATGAACTCCATCGAAGCCGCTGCGCGTTTTAGGGGCTGTGTCAGAGACCGGGCAAGCAACACCCCAAGACCTGACACTACCAAAACGACCAATGTAGAGCTGGCGAGCAACAACATGCCCAGAAAATTTGAACTCGCATAAATCTCGGCCTTGTCTTGTTCAGCGACAAGGGCCAGTTGCTGACCGAACACATTCAACGGCATGTAGGCGGAATAGACAGCTTTCCCACTGGGTCCTACCGTCTCAACCACGCCGGTTTCCCCCTCCAGTGCCGCACGTACCGCGGCGTTGGACAGCTCACGTTTCATTATCATTTCTTCATCCGAAAAACGCGAGTTCGTTCGCAGCAGGAAACCTGCGCCGACCACGATTATTTCTCCGGTTTCACCCAAACCATCGGCGTCATTGGCAATATTAGAAATATGTTCACTTGGCAGCTGGTAAGCAATCACGCCCACTCGTTCGCCCACAGCCGTGAATACGGGTCCGGCGATAAAACTGGCTTGCGCACCGTTGCTTGGACCATATGAAGAGTAATCCTCAAAAGCGATTTCATTTTTAGGAAGCTTCGAAGCCGCATCAAAAACAGCGGCTAAACCACTGTTTTTCCACTCACCTTCTTTCATATTCGTAGCAAAGTCGCTTTCTTTAAAAACCGAATAAATCAGGTTGCCGTCCAGATCGAACAAAAAGATATCGTAGTACCCATATCGCTGCTGGATGGCGCGAAACTCCGGATGTATCTGCGCGTGAACACTTGACCAGATTGATCCGTCTTGCGCCACGTCCAACATGTGCCTTTCCCCAATTGGGTATGGGTTGTCGGTAATGTACGCTTGTTGGAGCATTTCCGTCTGGCCCATCTCCAAAATATCCCAGGCCTGCGAGAATTCATTGATCGCACGCGAAGTTAGGGAACTGTTTGCGGTAAGTATCAGATCTTCGCCATTTCCCTGCAGATCAAGCTCAATATGTTCACCGCGTGAGGTTGCCAATTCAGTCAACAGCGCCTGTGCCCCTTTTTGTACGGTGCTTCGCTGTCCATAGAATGCCAGCCCACTGGCAAAACCCACGGCTACGACCACTATGATTGTGATCAGGGCCGGAAGTTTGAAAGAAATGTTGGCATTCATCGGAAGTCGCATTCGTATTCTCCTATCGGGCTCGCGCGGGCCAAGAGTAATTCATTCACAATCCTGCCTGCCGGAAATCCCGGGATCGGTCAGAAAACCACGACGGCAAAGTCATCACTTCCGCCGCATTTCCATGTTCTTCGCAGTCAGGGATGAAAATTCGCTTAATCCGATCAATAATGTCGGGCCAATTTCTGAAAAGTTCTTAAATGTCGAAAAACCGCGGCCTAATCTGGCAGCGGCTGTCAAGAATTCATAAAAGGTTCGCTATTGTCAGTCTGGGTAAAACCAGCCTGAAACTGAGCCGGCTTCAGGTTTCCAGATGTATATTAAAGCGGCGGTTCAGCCGGCTTTTCTTTTCCACCTTACCAATGCGAACAGACCCGATTTCACCGGTGCGTGCCACGTGCGTGCCGCCGCAAGGTTGCAGATCAATCTGTTCGTCCTTGGTGCCTATGCGCACAAGACGCACCATTCCGGCCCCTTTGGGGGGCTGCACAGACATGGTTTTTACCAGTTCCGGACTGGCCTCCAGCTCCGCGTCGGTGATCCAGCTTTCAGTCACTTCCAGATCACGGGAAATCAGCGCATTCAGAGCATCCTCAAGCGCTTGTTTGTCCTCGGGCGGGTCCTGCATGGCAAAGTCAACCCGGCCCTTTTCAGCAGAAATAGCGCCACCCGTGACCGGGAGAGGTATCACAACAGATAGAAGATGTAACGCCGTGTGAATGCGCATGTAGCGCAGGCGGGTATCCCAGTCTATTTCCTGTTCAACTTCAATGCCTTCCGGCGGCAAGTTAACACCTTCCTCAGGCACTAAAATGACCGCGTCCCCTTCGCCCTTCACGCTGGTGGCAACCGCCATTTCGCCCCCTTGCCAGCGTAAAACTCCCTTGTCACCGGGCTGGCCGCCACCGGTCGGGTAAAACAGGCTTTGATCAAGCACGACACCGCCGCGGTCGGTCAGCTCTGCAACTTGCCCGGGAGCTTTACGCCGGTAAGCATCTTCGCGAAACATCAAACTATCTGTCGCCATCCTGTCCCCCTTCTGCGGAACCCGTATCCAGATCACTTTCAGACAGGGCCGCCCGGGCCTTGTCGGGATCATTTCCCACTTCGCCCGGATCAATCGCTCCGCCCTCGCCCTGGCCCCTGCCAGCCAAAGCCTCGGGGTTACGTAACCAGATGTCGCGCTGCGCGAACGGGATTTCGATCCCGGCCTCGCCAAAGCGGCGGGCAATTTCATGGTTGAGATCACTTTTGACACTTAAGACAAAGTTCACATCCTTCAGGATCGCCCGTATCTCGAATTCCAACGCATCCGCGCCAAACCCCTGAAAAACAACCGACGGTGCGGGATCAACCGTCACCAACGGATGGGCCTGTGCCACTTCGCGCAGGATTTTCTCAACCTCGCGCGTATCTGTGCCATAGGCCACGCCAACCGGCACGATCACCCTGCCAATCAGGTTGCCGCGGGTGAAGTTGGTCACGACGCCGGAAATCAGATCAGAGTTTGGCACGACAACATCGGTTCGGTCGAAGGTTTCGATCCGGGTCGAGCGCACCGAAATATCGCGCACATATCCCATCTGCCCGCCAACCTCGATCCAGTCCCCTTCACTTATCGGGCGCTCAACCAGCAAAATGATGCCGGAAACAAAGTTCGACACCACATTCTGCAAGCCAAAACCGATACCCACAGATAATGCACCTGCAACAATAGCGAGCGAGGAGAGGTCAACGCCTGCACCGGTGATGGCAATGACCGCAGCGAGGAATATCCCTACATACCCCAAGCCTGAAATGACTGCGTTCTGGCCACCCTTGTCCATGCGCGTTTTCGGCAGGATCGAGTTTTTAAGCGTCGATTGCACCAGTCGTGTCGCCACATAGCCGATGGCAAATATGATCGCAAAGGTCAGGAAAGTACCGGGCGTTACCCGCGTATCCCCCAACTGAAAGCCTTGCCCGAATGTGGCCCAAAGCTCGGTCAGGTCCGTGACCCGCGCGCCCCAGATCAGCGCAGCGACCGGCAACGAGGCGATGACCAGCGCAAAACTTGCCAGAATTGGCGTCAGAGCCTCGCGTGCCTCGCCCTCCTTGCGCCCGGATATCAACCAGTAAAGATCGGTGAAAAACAGGTGTGCGACCTCAAGAAAGGCCAGCAGGCCAAGGGTCAGGATCGCCGGATATATCATACGCTCGGCCAGCGCCATATATCCGATAGCCCCGGCCAAAGGCGCCACCACGCCCAACACGATCAAAACCTGCCCCAATTTGCGTACCAGATAATGGCGCAGACCGGTGCTTACGCCCGAAACCAGTTCGGTTGCGCGCAGGATCAGGCCCAGCCGGATAAGTATAAGCCCGGCCGCAACCACGAGTACGAAGCCCAGAACTGACTGGGTCTCGGCGCTGTAATTATCATGAGAAGCAATACTTTGCAGCAGCAGGTTCAGGCCATAGATTAACCCCAGCACGGCCAGTGCCAGCCGCCCTTGCGTTGGCCTTGCCCCTTCCGGCAGGGAAACAACAACATGGGCAGTTGTTGGCGCTCCAAACACCCTGTTACCCAGCCACAAGCCTGCGAAAAAGGTCAGGCCCAGCCATGGCAGTGTGTCCGCTATTGCCTGCGCCCGCAGGTCAAGAATACCAGCCCGGTTCAGCGCTTCAAGCAGGGCGAAAATACCGAATAGCGGCGCCGCCACCTGCCCCAGCGAGATCACAAAGCCCAAAACGCCCTGCACCGCACCATTCGCCCGCCTGAAAACCCGGGCACCCAGGCGCATGATCCAGACGCGACCACGCACCAGCAAAACGGCACCCACCACCAACAACAATACCGTCATTGGCAGGCCGCGCTGCATTTCGGCGCGCTGGATCTCGGTACCCCAGGAAGCAGCCATGGCACTTGCCGCAAGGTCAAACGTGTTGTGCAAACTTCTGAGCGCCGCGGGCCAACTGGCAGGATTGACCGGCAGTGGTCCAAGCGAAATCAGCGCATCTGTCTCACGCGCACGGATCAGGGCATCAATCTCACTAATCAGGACGTCTGCCCGGCTGAACCCCTCTTCGGCAGCCTGTACGGGCGCGCGGGCTTCACTCAGGAGCACATTCAGCTCGCTTCGCCGCTGTGTCAGAATCGCCGGCTCGGTGTCTCCTTCAGCGGGCGGCGGTCCAAGGGTGGAAATCTGCGTTTCTAACGTATTGATATGTATGTTGTTTTCGCTAACCGCCTCTGAAAAGGCGGCCCGCCATTCCACCAATTGTTCCCGCAGTAGCTGAAACACTGAATCCGATGCCCGGCCTACGCCCAGCGCCGTTTCTATGCGGTCTGCGGTACTTTGCCAGACCT
Organism: uncultured Aliiroseovarius sp.; assembly: GCA_964550345.1. Classification (GTDB taxonomy): domain Bacteria; phylum Pseudomonadota; class Alphaproteobacteria; order Rhodobacterales; family Rhodobacteraceae; genus JAAEUB01. Next base: position 10,126 of record CAZJYZ010000043.1, read on the forward strand.
GCAGGTCAAGCTGACCGTCTTCCAGACGCACCACATGGGACGGCACGACCTCCTCGACCGCCACTGGGGCCGTATTTTCCTGCGCCACGCCCATGCAAGGCACCCAAAATGCCAGCAACACGAATATGCGAAGGAAAAATTGCACCGGATTTACGCCTCAAACATTTCGGGCAATTGACGCGGCGTTTTCGTCAGCCAGCCCGGTTGCGGCAGTTCTTTTGAGGCCAGAAACTCCGGGTTGAACAGCTTGGATTGATACCGCGTGCCATAATCCGCCAGCACCGTCACGATCGTATGGCCGGGACCCATTTCACGCGCCATTCGGATCGCCCCGGCAATGTTGATGCCGGAGGATCCGCCCAATACCAGCCCTTCATGCTCCACTAGATCAAAGATCAGCGGCAGGCCTTCCTCGTCAGGCACCTGCCAAACCATATCGGGGGTAAAACCCTCAAGGTTGGCGGTGATGCGCACCTGCCCGATGCCTTCCGCGATCGAGCCGCCCTCCATGACAAACTCACCAGTTTTGTAATAAGAATAAAGCCCCGCTCCCATCGGGTCTGCCAGCCCGATTTTAACGCCTTTGGGTTGCAGCGCCATGGCCACCCCAACCAGCGTGCCGCCCGAGCCAACAGCGCAGACAAATCCGTCAACCTTGCCGCCCGTCTGCTCCCAGATTTCCGGGCCCGTCGTCTCGATATGCGCCTGCCGGTTGGCGACATTGTCAAACTGGTTGGCCCAGATGGCACCGTTTGGTTCACTTTTCGCCAGCTCTTGCGCCAACCGGCCTGAATATCGCACGAAATTGTTCGGGTTCCGGTAAGGTGCGGCCGGCACCTCGATAAGTTCAGCCCCGGCAAGCCGCAGCATGTCTTTCTTTTCCTGACTTTGCGTATCCGGGATGACAATAACCGAGCGAAAGCCCATTGATGCCCCGATCAAAGACAGGCCAATGCCGGTATTACCTGCCGTGCCCTCAACTATTGTGCCACCGGGGCGCAGATCACCGCGCGCTACCGCATCATTGATAATATAAAGCGCCGCACGGTCCTTGACCGACTGGCCGGGGTTCATGAACTCGGCCTTGCCCAGAATTTCGCAGCCCATCGCCTCGCTGGCGCCGTGCAAGCGGATCAGAGGCGTGTTGCCAATACTTGCGGCCAGATCGCTTTTGATATCCATTTTCAGCCCCTTTGATATGCACCGGTATATGTGTATGCACGCGGGCGGCCAAACTCAAGCGGCTGCGCGCAATCGGGAACGGTTTGCCGCAAGCCACAGGGCGCATAGAACAAGTGGCCCACAACCGGCCTCGCCAGAGGACACCAGTTCCATTAATTCATCAAAAGGCAGGATATGGCTGCGGATATCCTCGGCCTCTGCCTCCACCCCGCCAATTCCTGCCATTTCCAGACTTAAATCTGCCAAGCCTATGTAACTATAAAAGAAATCAGAATTCGCGCCGGGGCTGGGATAATAATCAGCCACAGGCTCAAGAGCGTTCAAGGTTAACCCTGCTTCCTCCAACGCTTCGCGCCTCGCGCATTCTTGCGGGGTTTCGCCGGGGTCGATCAGACCGGCCACAGGCTCCAAAGTCCAGGGGCGTGGATCCCCCCTGAGAAACGGCCCGTAACGAAACTGTTCAATCACCAGAATAAGGTCGGTAACGGGGTCGTAAGGCAGTACCATGGCCGCATCTGCCCCGATAAAACCCATCCGGGTCACATCCGCACTCATCGCGCCATTAAAGCGGCGAAAGGAAAGGTTACTTTCCGCGCTCAAAAAGAACCCCTCATGGGGGATGCGCCGCTGTTTTTCATCCACCTGATCACGCGCTTGCCCCGATCGCAGGCGTGCCGGCGCAGGGTTGTTTTGGGCCCTGAGCCGACTGGCGGCGCGGGTCAAGATCATTGGGAAACGTGCTGCCATATTGCTGGCTGGCACCCTGCCAAAATACCCCATGATTTCGGCTGCGGAGAACTGAGTTAACGGCCAGTGGTCACGCGCCCAGTCATCCAGTGACCATTCAGGTCCGGGCGCCAGATCACTCGTGGGAAAATATGCCCGCGCTGGGGTGGACTCGCCATCCAGCATCACGGTGATATTGCGCAGATCATAGCCAAAACCCGCTTCATAAAAATCAAGCCGCGCCTCTGCCTCGTCAGACAGGTCGCGCAGCAGGAACCCATTTGCATGCGCAGCAGTTTGTTCACGGATAAGCGGGTAATTTCCTCCGGCTGCCCAGCGCACTTCGTAGCCATGCAGGCTGGCAGGCTGCATATCGGGCATAACAACCTCACCCGAAACCAACTTTAACAGTGGCGGGTAACACAATGTTCCGTAAATAAAAATATCACTCAAATCTATGACCAGCGCTTTGCTACCTGTTCTGTTATCCAACCACCGACCATACCGCCGATCACCAAAGTCGCGATCACTGACGGGATGGCCGCAAGTATCAGGTACTCAGCCGCCAGGCCAAACATGTCCTGCAATGCTTCAACTGGCCCGTCATACAGTTTGCGCACGGACCGTCGCAGCATTTGCTGGCCGCTAAAGGCAAGAAGCACCCAAAAAACCAGCAAAAAGGACGACGCCAGCCCGATCGCGATGCCATTTTCCCTCCCGCGGTGCAGCCGCTTGCCGGTAAAGAACCAGCCAACCAGAATGCCGAAACCTGCCGAGACCGGCGAAAACTTTCCTACCGCCATACCCTCAGGCAACAGCGGTTTGACCAAATCGGCGGAATACCAGCCGATAGCAGCAAAAATGATAGCGGCGACCAGTCGGGCGGTGGTTGGCATGTTTTCTCTTCCCGTTATTGCGGTCTTTGGAAGGGTTCACCTATCTTAACCCGTCAAAGGTGACGATTTCCACAGATATTACTCTTTTGGGTTTATAGGCAAAATCACAACACCTGATCCAGCGCCCGGATCAGGAATTTCACTTCTCTTTCAGTGGTATAATGAACAAAGCTCAGACGTAGCACACCTTTTTCAACATCCACGCCCATCGCCTCAAGTGCCCGGTTGGCGTAAAAGTCACCCCCGCCGGCCATAATCCCCAACGGCGCCAGCTTTGCCGCAGTAGCCTCGCCGGAACCCGACAATTCAACCGCCACCGTTGGTGCACGGCCCACGGCCGAAGCCGGACCGATCAAACGCACATCATTGCGGGCAGAAAGGTAATCCAAGAGCGGTTGCAGCAACCTTTCCTCATGATCCTGCATCAGGGTGCTGACCCCGGCTGAACGCGCACGCGGCCCGCCCTCAACCCCGTGATGGGCCGCCAATGCCTCGACATAATCGACGATCCCGGCTGAAGCCGCGACCTGCGCGTGATCCGGCCCGGCGGGCGTGAAGCGTTTATAGAGAACGTCCGCGTTAAAATAATGCCCCTGATTGGGCAGTTTTTCCCCAATTGCGCGACGGATGGTCATGATGCCCTGATGTGGCCCACAGGTTTTATAGGCTGAAAACAAATAGATATCCGCCCCCAGCGCGCCTACATCCGGAAACCCATGCGGCGCGTAGCTGACACCGTCAACGCAGGTATAAGCCCCGGCGGCCTGCGCTTTAGCACAAATGGCAGCCACGTCATTCACCTCGCCCACCACGTTCGAGACATGGGGGAAACACACCAACCGCACCTTGTCGTCCAGCAGATTATCCAGATCATCCGGGTTCAGATGGCCGGTATCAGGGTCAATCTGCCATTCACGCACTTCTATGCCGCTGTCCGCCAGACGCCGCCACGGGCCGGTATTTGCCTCATGGTCCTGATTTGTAACGATAATCGCCTCGCCCGGTTGCAAAAAACCACGAAAAGCCTGCTCCAGAACATAGGTGTTTTGTGTCGTTGAGGGGCCAAAGCTCAACTCTTCTGTCTCCACCCCCAGCATTGCCGCCAGACGTATACGCGCCTCATCCATTTCACGCCCGGCCAGCATGCTTGCCTCATAGGGCGCATAGGGCTGCACTTTGCGCGCTGTATAAAACCGCATCAGCCGGTCGATAACAAAACGACTGGTGTAAGAACCACCAGCGTTTTCAAAGAAGGCCATCTCTCCCAGTCCCGGCTCGTCAAAGGCGGGAAACTGCGCGCGTACAAAGTTCAGATCAAGTTTCATAACGCCACCAAATCCCCGAATGCCGCTGGGGTCAAGCCCGGCAATTCCTGCCACCTGCATTCAGCACCCGGCGGTAGGTAAGCCAGCAAAAGTGCCGCATCCGCATCCGCCCCATTGCCCCCGGCTAAAGCTCCGCGTAAACCTGCGCCATGGTTACCGTATTAGACAAGATAAAAGCCTATAAGCTTGAAGATGTGGCGGCGCGCAAGGCAGCGACGCCACTGGTGGAAATCGAAGCAGCCGCGACCGAGGCAAATACCGCCCTGCCCGTACGCGGCTTTGCCCGCGCCCTGAGGGGGGCCTCGCTCACTGGTTACGGCCTGATTGCCGAAGTTAAAAAGGCCAGCCCCTCCAAGGGTCTGATCCGCGCCGATTTTGACCCGCCGTCACTGGCGCGCGCCTATGAGGCCGGGGGGGCCACCTGCCTGTCCGTGCTGACGGATACGCCCAGCTTTCAGGGGGCCGATGAATTTCTGGTGGCCGCACGCGCCGCCACCGCCCTGCCCGCTTTGCGCAAGGATTTCATGTATGACACCTGGCAGGTGGCTGAGGCGCGCAGCCTTGGCGCGGACTGCATCCTAATCATCATGGCCTCGGTTTCCGACACACAAGCCGCCGAACTGGAAGATGCGGCCTTTGGCTGGGGCATGGATGTGCTGGTCGAAGTACATGACGAAGAAGAGCTGGAGCGTGCAACGGCGCTGAAATCCCCCCTGCTGGGCGTCAATAACCGCAACCTCAAAACCTTTGAAACCAGCCTCGACACAACCAGACGCCTGTCAAAACTGGCTCCGCCTGATCGCCTGCTGGTCTGTGAAAGCGGGCTTTCCACCCCCGCCGATCTGGCTGAAATGGCTGCGGTGGGCGCGCGTACATTCCTGATAGGCGAAAGCCTGATGCGGCAAGATGATGTCGAGGCCGCAACCCGCAACCTATTGAAAGACCCGGTACCAGCATGAGCGACGAGCTTACCCATTTCGACGATGCCGGACAGGCGCATATGGTGGACGTCTCCGCCAAAAATGTCACTTCACGCGAAGCGGTGGCGCGTGGCCGTGTGGTGATGACCCCTGAAACTTTGGCGCGCGTGCTGGAAGGCAGCGCTAAAAAGGGCGACGTGCTGGGCGTGGCGCGTCTGGCAGGCATCATGGCGGCGAAAAAAACCTCGGACCTTATCCCGCTCTGCCACCCGCTGGCATTGACCAAGGTCTCGGTCGAGCTGACACCGAATGAGGCCCTGCCGGGGGTTGAAATAACCGCGACCGTGCGCAATTCCGGACAGACCGGGGTCGAAATGGAAGCCCTCACAGCGGTCTCGGTCGCCGCCCTGACAGTTTACGACATGCTGAAAGCGGTCGAAAAAGGCATGCGTATCGAGAATATCCACCTTGCGCGCAAAAGCGGCGGTAAATCAGGGGTCTACGAGGCCAATACATGACCTCAGCCGCCGAAGCTCTTGCCCTGATCTTTGATCTATTACCGCCACCAACAACCGAGATCGTCGCTTTAGGCGAAGCTGCCGGGCGGGTATTGGCGGCCCCTGCGATTGCTACGCGCGCCCTGCCCCCGTTTGCCGCTTCCTCGATGGATGGCTATGCCCTGAACGGGGTTGAGGCCGACCCCGAGGCAATGTTTCGCGTTATTGGCGAGGCGGCGGCCGGGCACGGATTTGATGGTCGCGTTGGCGCCGGGCAATGCGTGCGCATTTTCACCGGCGCGCCCCTGCCCGAAGGCACTGACCGGGTGATTATGCAAGAACAGGTGACGCGTCAGGGCGATCTGATCACGCTGGACCGCAATCTGGATGCCCGCGCATTCGTACGCGCGCCGGGCTCGGATTTTGCGGCGGGTGACCGGCTGGAGGCCCCGCGCCAACTGGCCCCGGAAGATCTGTCGCTTCTGGCTTCGATGAATATCGCCAAGGTCACTGTTGCGCGCCGCCCGATTGTGGCCATCCTGCCCACCGGGGATGAGCTGGTGATGCCCGGCGAAGACCCGCGCCCGGATCAGATCATTGCCTCTAATGGTTTCGGCCTGAAAGGCCTGATCGAGGCAGCTGGGGGCAAGGCGCGTATGTTGCCCATTGCCCGCGACAATGAGGCCACCCTTGCACAGGCCTTTGCGCTGTCCGAAGGGGCCGATGTGATTGGGAGCACCGGCGGTGCTTCGGTGGGGGAACATGACATCGTCGCAAAAGTGGCTGGTGAACTTGGGATGAAACTCAGCTTTGCGGGCATTGATCTGCGCCCCGGCAAGCCGATGATGGCGGGGCAGATGAATAAAGCTGCCTTTATCGGGCTGCCGGGCAATCCCTCGGCCGTGATGGTGCTTGGCCGTGTGTTTTTGGTGCCAGCTATTCATGCCATGCTGGGGCTGGGTGAGAACCCGGCGCCGCATCTGCGCGCGCAGCTGACCACAGATCTGCCCCCCGGCGGCAAATTTGAACAATACCTGAATGCACAGGTCAGCCCGGACGGCATCGCTGTGCAGAACAAAGGCACCGGGCCGCTTGCCGCAGCCAATGCACGTGGCAACGCGCTATTACACCGACCGGCGGGCGACAGCGCCCGTCAGGCAGGTGATCCGGTTGAGTATCTTCCCGCATAGGCTGTTAATTCCCTGCTTTTCGCAGCGGATTCGTTGACACAAAACAAGAACAGCGCTAGAACATACCCTGAACGGTCTGAAAAAGGGACCGCATACAGGACGGAAGGACGCAACCATGTTAACCCGTAAACAAATGGAATTACTGGGATTTATTCATAAACGCATACAGCGTGACGGGGTTCCGCCCTCCTTTGACGAAATGAAAGATGCGCTGTCGCTGCGCTCCAAGTCCGGCATTCACCGTCTGATCACCGCACTGGAAGAACGTGGTTTCATCCGCCGCCTTGCCCACCGCGCCCGCGCCATTGAGATCGTCAAACTACCTGAAATGATGGAACATTCCGGACATGCGGGCTTTGAGCCCCGGGTCATACAGGGCGACAAAGTGGACCCGCCGCAAGCGGCCATGGGTACCGAAAGCGCCTCGTCGACCGAGTTGCCGCTATTGGGCCGTATCGCCGCTGGTCAACCGATCGAGGCGATCACCGATGGCAGCCTGAATGTTGCCGTCCCCGGCCAGATGGTTGCCGGTCAGGGCAACCACTACGCGCTTGAGGTCAAAGGGGATTCGATGATCGACGCCGGGATCAATGATGGCGACATCGTCGTGATCCGCGAAACCGAAGTTGCTGACAATGGCGATATCGTGGTGGCTCAGGTGGATGGGTATGAGGCAACGTTGAAAAGGTTTCGCCAACAAGGCGACATGATCGCGCTGGAGGCGGCGAATCCCGCCTATGAAACAAGGCTGCTGCGCGACGAGCAGGTTAAAGTGCAAGGGAAACTCGTGGGCCTGATCCGGACGTATTAAGTCAGCCCAAGCCGACATCAATGCCTGCGTAACAGGGTTTCAAGTCACGGCGCGGGTGTGTTCCACAAACGTTTACCCGCTGTCCCCACGGCATCGACCATCCGCCAGCCATCCGGCCCGGAAAAGATCGCCAGAGTGCCTTTTTCCTGCAGGAAGGCCCTGTCCAATACCCGGCAGCCTGGCACTGGCTGTTCAAGCACCCCTGACAGGATGACCACGTCCGCGCTTCCGCAGGCACTTTCAACCCGGTCTGCGGCGCCCCTCCCGCTGAGTTGCGCCACCTGTTTTCCGTCCAATTCAAAAAGTAGCCAGCCTTTTTCGCCTGAAAACCCCGCACGGGCAAAAGCCACCTCCTGCGCCACCATATCTCCGTCATTCTCCAACCAGTTCGTGGCCATGAACCCCTCTCCGCGTGGTTTGTTCAGGGCTCGCCCCTCTTCGGTCAACAACCCGACCAATCCCCCTGATGGTGAAATCAACAGATCAGGCCGGGTTGTTCCTGACCACAGCACAAAACCTAATAAAATCGGCAATAACCCGGCAATTCTTGCCCTTCCCCGCAGTAAAATACCCACCAATCCCCCCAATGCGATCAGCGGTAATACTGCAGACCCCGGCGTCACCACATGGCCAAGCGCCCCCTCCATGGACGAAACATAATGCGCCACTCCAAGGATCCACTCCAATGCCGGGCGCATAAAGATCAGCACCAGCCATGAAAGACCCAAGGGCGCCAAAAGCCCCGCCAGAACAGCACCGGGCATCACGATGGTTCCCATCACCGGCACCGCCAGCAGGTTCGCCGCCAGACCGTAATAGGAAACCTGGTTGAAATGCGCTGCGGCAAAGGGCGCGGTTGCCGCCCCTGCCACGGCGGAAGAAATCACCACGGCAAAAACCGGCCTGAGCCAGCGCGGGGCGCGCCAGCCCGGCCAGTCGCGCAACCAGCCAAAAACCGCAACCAGCGCCGTAGTTGCTGCAAAGGACATCTGAAAGCCCGGCCCTACCAATTCCTCGGGCCGCAGGATCAGCACAGCAAGGGCCGCCATCGCGACCGAACGCAGGCTCAACGCCCGCCGGTCGAAAAGCACGGCGATGAACATCGCCGCCACCATGATAAATGCCCTTTGCGTGGCGACATTTCCACCCGATAAGGCCAGATAAAACACCCCTGCCATCAACGCCAGCACCGCCGCGATTTTTTTGGTTGGATAGCGTAGCGAAAGCCATGGCACCAACGCCATTACATATCGAAGTGCTGCAAAGACAAACCCGGTCAAAAGCCCCATATGCAGGCCGGAAATGGCCAGCAGATGCGCCAGATTTGAGCCGCGCAGCGCCGCAAGCGATGCCTGCCCCATCGCCGCGCGGTCCCCGGTTGTTATGGCGGCGGCAAAAGCACCAGCCTCGCCGGGCAAACGCTGTTGCACCGCGCTGGAAATCCGCATGCGTAGCCGGTGGATCATCAGCCCGGCCCGGCCCTCATAGGCCGGGGCAAGCGTCAGAACCGGCACGCGCGTATAGCCAACTGCGCCAATTTGGCGAAACCAAGCCATGCGCTGGAAATCAAACCCACCCGGCTCAACCGGACCGGAAGGGGCCGAAAGATGCGCTGTTGCCAGAATGCGCAAACCTGGCTTGGGCGTTATGAAGCCCTGCTGCCCATGCAACGAAATGCGCACGCGTGCCGGGGTATCTGCGGGGTCCACCCTGTCCAGACGCACCTGATCCAATGTCAAACGCACCGCATCCGATCCCGAGCGGTCAATGACCACCACCCGGCCCTCAACTGCGCCATAAAAACGAAAATCCAGCACCGGAGCACCAACCATGCACGCGCGGGTGCCGGCAAGGGCCAGCCCGGCCATGAGCAATGCCAAAGCATATAACACCGGCCCGGCCCCACCCCTGAAACGCCACCCAAACCAACCAAGAACAGCCGCGACAAGGGCCAGGCCCGCAAGGGTCGTAGGCGCGGGCTCCACAGGTAGCAGAAAATACACCCCGATACCTGCCCCGAGAAATACCGGCGACCAGACAAACAACTGGCCGCGCATCGCTTCCACATGCACGAAGGCCCGACGAACCGGGGCCAGACTTGTCCTCTGCCTCACCATTGAATAGACCACGTCTCAAGCTAGCTCCAACATGGTTTCCAAAAGGTTAACGCCCTATGTCCAGCAATCCCGATATCGTCACCCGTATCGCGCCATCGCCCACCGGCTATATGCATGTGGGTACGGCCCGCACCGCTTTATTCAATTGGCTCTTTGCCCGTGGACGCGGGGGCAAATTCCTTTTGCGGATCGAAGATACGGACCGCGCGCGTTCAACCCCTGAGGCAACCGCAGCCATCCTGGGCGGCATGGCCTGGTTGGGGCTGGATTATGACGGCGAAGCGATCAGCCAGTTCGAGCGCGCAGACCGTCACGCCGAAGTGGCACGAGAAATGCTGGCAAATGGCCATGCCTATAAGTGTTTCTCCACGCAGGAGGAAATCGCCGATTTTCGCGAAACAGCGCGAGCGGAAAAGCGTTCAACCCTGTTTCAGAGCCCGTGGCGCGATGCTGACCCGGCAGATTACCCGGATACGCCCTACGCGATTCGCTTAAAAGCCCCCCGAGACGGTGAAACTGTGATCGAGGATCAAGTGCAGGGCCGGGTCACGGTGCGAAACGATCAGCTTGATGACATGATTTGTTTACGTTCTGATGGTACCCCCACCTATATGTTGGCCGTTGTTGTTGATGATCATGACATGGGCGTCACCCATGTCATCCGGGGGGATGACCACCTGACCAATGCGGCGCGCCAGATGCTGGTTTATAACGCCATGGGCTGGGCGCTGCCGGTCTACGCCCATATCCCGCTGATCCACGGACCTGATGGCAAGAAGCTTAGCAAACGGCACGGCGCGCTTGGCGTTTCGGAATACCGTGAAATGGGCTATCCGGCCGCAGCCATGCGCAATTATCTGGCGCGGCTGGGCTGGAGCCATGGGGATGACGAATTCTTCTCGGATGCCCAGGCGCTGGAATGGTTCGACCTTACGGGCTGTGGTAAATCCCCGGCCCGGTTCGACTTCAAAAAGCTCGACAATATCTCGGGCAAGCATATCGCGGCGATGGAGGACCGTGATCTGGTAGCGGCAATTGAGGATTTTCTGGCCGCAACCGGCCAGCCGCCTTTGCAGACGCAGAAAAAACTGGATTTGGAGGCTGCTGCATTCTGCTTGCGTGGAGGGGCTAAGAAACTCGGACAGGTACTTGATAAAGCTCACTTTATCCTAACAGAACGCCCCCTTGAGATAGAAGAGAAGGCGTTGGTGAACCTTAATAATGTATCCATTGGTATACTGAATGAATTGACGCCGCAGCTGCAAAATGTTAGCTGGGACCGCGATACGTTGGAGGGTGTTCTGAACACCCTTGCCGCTGCCCATGACCTGTCATTCGGTAAACTTGCGGCACCATTGCGGGCGGCACTTGCCGGGCGCACGGCGACCCCCAGCGTTTTTGATATGATGCTTGTCCTCGGGCGCGAAGAAACACTCGCGCGACTGGAGGATGCAGGCAAACTGAATCCGGTCGCCCCGACCTGACGGGCAAATGCCGGCGCGATGAAAAGGAAGAATACATGGCCAACAAGACCGGCACCGCAACTCTGAGCTTTGGCAACAATAATATTGAATTGCCAATGTACAGCCCCACGGTTGGCCCTGATGTCATCGACGTCACCTCGCTCTATAAACAAGGTGGGGTCTTCACCTATGACCCCGGCTATACCTCGACCGCATCCTGCGATTCGACCATTACATATATCGATGGTGATGCGGGCGAACTCCTGTATCGTGGCTACCCGATCGACCAGCTGGCTGAAAAATCCCATATCCTCGAAGTTTGCTACCTGCTGCTATATGGTGAGCTGCCTTCCGCTAATGAGCTGGAAGATTTTGAAGAGATCGTGACCCATCACACGATGGTGCATGAACAGATGACCAGCTTCTTCCAGGGCTTCCGGCGTGACGCCCATCCCATGGCCATCATCACCGGCGTCATGGGCGCCATGTCGGCATTTTACCATGACAGCCTTGATATCAACGACACTGACCAGCGCGAAATTGCTGCCATCCGCATGATCGCAAAAATCCCAACCATTGCGGCGATGGCCTATAAATATTCCATCGGACAGCCCTTCATTTACCCGAAAAATGCGCTGGATTATTCGTCGAACTTCCTGCGCATGTGTTTCAAGGTACCAGCCGAAGATTACGAAGTTAACCCGATCCTCAGCCGCGCCATGGACCGCATTTTCACCTTGCACGCGGACCACGAACAAAACGCCTCGACCTCGACCGTACGGCTGGCAGGGTCCTCGGGCGCCAATCCCTTTGCCTGTATCGCTGCTGGCATCGCCTGTCTCTGGGGCCCGGCCCATGGTGGCGCGAATGAGGCCGCCCTCGATATGCTGCGCGAAATAGGCACAGTCGACCGCATCCCCGAATATGTCGCGCGCGCCAAGGACCGCGATGACCCGTTCCGCCTGATGGGTTTTGGCCACCGGGTTTACAAAAACTTCGACCCGCGCGCCAAGGTGATGAAACAATCCGCCGACGAGGTGCTGGACCTTCTGGGTATTGAAAACAACGAGACCCTAAAAGTGGCGAAAGAACTGGAAAAAATCGCCCTTGAAGATGAATACTTCGTCTCCAAAAAGCTCTATCCTAACGTCGATTTCTACTCGGGCATCATTCTGGACGCGATGGGTTTCCCAACTTCGATGTTTACGCCGATCTTTGCGCTCAGCCGCACGGTGGGCTGGATTTCTCAATGGAAAGAGATGCTTGGCGACCCCAGCCAGCGTATCGGCCGGCCCCGTCAGCTGTATATGGGTGAACCTTCACGTAATTACGTGGATGTGGAAAACCGGTAAGACCCGGCCTCATTGCTTAATCATGAAAAGCCGCCCAGACCGGGCGGCTTTCTTGTATTTGCTCCGGGCACGAAGGCATGGAACAGCTCGCATGGCCGGTCTGCCCAAAGAAGCCGAAAAAATGGAATTTAAAAATGAAAAGGATATTCCCTGTAACCCGAAGGCGGCAACAAGGTCGATATTTAGCCGGTCGTTTCAATTGAAATACCAACGCAACCAACAAGGGTTGGAAGCCACCGGCGGGGATATTTTGGGCAAGAGGAAGAACCCTCTTTCATCTTGGCAGAAATACCTCGGGGGTGGCGTCGTAAATGCAGGCATTTACGACGTAGGGGGCTGGCCCCCACACCCGACTGCGAGTGTCGTGCCGCCGGCCCCTGAACAAGCCGAAACTCAGCGCCCTTCGAAATCCGCATTGCGTTTTTCCAGAAATGCCATGACGCCTTCCTGAAAGTCACGCGTTTTACCGCATTCACCCTGCAAATGTGCCTCAAGCTTCAGCTGTGCGTTCAGATCATTGTTATAGGTCGCGCGCAAAGCCTGTTTGACCCGCGCATAGGCTGCGGTAGGCCCTTTTGCCAGCGTCGTGGCCCGCGCGCGCCAGTGGTCGGCAAATTCATCATCCGCCACCGCTTCCCATATCATGCCCCAATCCGCGGCCTGCTGCGCCGAAATGCTATCGGCAAACAGGGCCGCCCCCATGGCCTTGGCAAACCCCATCTGGCGCGGCAGCCAATAGGTGCCCCCGGCATCGGGCATGAGGCCAATACGGGTAAAGGCCTGCATGAAGGCGGCACTTTCGCTGGCAATCACCACATCCGCCGCCAGTGCCAGATTGGCGCCTGCGCCTGCGGCCATGCCATTGACGGCGCTGATCGTGGGGATCGGGCTGTCATAGATGGCGCGCAGCATCGGTTCGTATTCATCACGCAGGGTGCGTTCCAGATTGGCCGTGGCGGCAGAGGCGCGGTCGCCCAGATCCTGGCCTGAGCAAAAGGCACGGCCCTCGCCGGTGATCACCAGCACCCGCGCTTCTTCGCCCGCAGTTTTGACCGCGTCAAAGATTTCGGCCCGCATTTGGGTGTTAAGGGCGTTCATTACTTCCGGCCGGTTCAGGCTCAGGACGGCCAGCCCGTCTTCCACACTATAGGTGATTGTTGAATAATCCATTTTGCCTCCGCCGGTGTTTCACACAATCTAGCGCACGCGGCGCAGAAGGAAAGCACAACGCTGGGTCAGCTTTCACTTTCAACGCTTTCACGCAGTGCCCGGATCAGGGCGCGGGCCTCGGGATGCGGGCGCTGTTCGACACGTTGGTAAACCGCGCCATCGCGGGTGCGTGAAAACAACCCCAGCTCGATCAATGTGCGCCGAACTATTGCTGCGTCCTGAAAACCGGTCAGCTGATCAATCCGGTCAGAAACTTCGCGCTCAGACAAGGCTTGTCCGGCGGGCATACCGGCCCATATGACCCACAGACATAAATGTTGAACGGCCGTCTTGGCCGGCCAACTGGCCATACGACCCGCATCGTCAAAATAGCGCCGGGCGCGCGCCACTTTTTGGCTGTCCGCCGGTGGTTCCGCGCCTTTGCGGGTGGCACTCAGATGTTGAAAATTACGAAATCCCGCCGCGCGGGCAATTCGGTTTAACCATATCTGGTGGCCAGCATCATCCCCGACCTCGCGGCGCAAAGTGCGGGCAAAAACCGAGACGTCGGCAATGGTGACAGAAAGGGGGTCGCGTGTCATGATATCCTCCGCCCGTATCGCCCATAACCGGGATACGTGGCCGCCCTTGCGCGTGATACGGGGGTGTGAAGTTAGACACCCGAAAAGGAAAAAGCAGGTTCAGCCCCCTTCATGGGGTGGCGACGCCTCGGTGAACTGCAGACCGTCCCGCAGGCATAACGTGCCCGCTGCGGCAGGGCAAGTCAGCCCTTCATGATCTCATCCAGCCGCGCCTGCTCGTCTTCGCTCAGCCCATCTGAACCCTCGCCCGCTTTTGCCCGGCGGCGTGTGTAGACAAGGCCACTCAACGCGGCGATCAGAAACAGGACAGGCCCGGCTGCCCAAAGGATCACGTTAGCCCCGTCGCGTTGCGGGGTCATCAGCACGTATTCGCCGTAGCGTTCGACCACAAAGTCCAGCACCTCGGTGTCGCTGTCGCCCTCCAGCAAGCGTTCGCGCACCAACAGCCGCAGGTCACGGGCAATGCCAGCATTGCTTTCGTCAATGGTTTCCCCACGGCACACCACGCAACGTAGTTCCTGCGAAATTTCCCGGGCGCGCGCTTCTAACGCCGGGTCATCCAGCAGCTCGTCCGGGTTGACTGCGAATAGCGGCCCGGTAAACCCGGCCGCTATCAGCATGAATATCAGGGCAAAGCGCTTCATTCCGCAGGCACCTCTTTGGTCACGATCCGTCGGGCGCGCGCAGCCCCCGCCGCGACCCGGTAACGCCGGTCGGACAGGCTGATAAAACCGCCCAGAGACATGATGATCGTCCCGGCCCAGATCCAGTTGGCGAAAGGCTTGATAAAGGTACGCACAACCCAGCCGCCGTTCTCTTGCCGGTCCCCGATCACCAGATAGAGATCGCGCCACAAGCCGTTGCCAATTGCTGCTTCGGTGGTGGGCATACCTTGCACCGGATAGACCCGTTTTTCAGGGAAAAGCCGGGCGAGTTCACGGCCACTTCGCTCCACGACGATCTCGGCGCGGGTTGCGAAATAATTCGGCCCCTCTACCTGCCGGACATCCTGCAATGTCACATCAAACCCTTCTACCGTGAAGGTTTCACCGATATTGGCAACGCGGATATCCTCAACCTGCCAGGCCATCAGACCCGAAATGCCGATAAAGGTGATGCCCAGCCCCGCATGGGCCAAAGCTTTGCCCCAGTCAGCGCGTGGCAGGCGCATCAGGCGTCCGCCCCTGCCTGCCAGCGCTCCGCGCCCTGTGCGTTTCCACAGGTCAACAAATGCACCGGCCACAAGCCATGTACCCAGCATCATGCCAATCGGTGCCAGCGCCGAACGCCCTGAGCCTATGGCCCAGATCAGCGCCCCAACTGCCACGGCCAGCACCATCGCACCCCATAAGGGGCGCATGGCTCTGCCAAGGCGCGCCCGTTTCCACGGCAACATGGCACCGATGGGCAGAACAATGGCCAGAACCACCATGAAGGGGGTAAAGGCGGCTTCAAAAAACGGAGCACCCACCGACAATTTACGGTCAAAGAACATCTCAGCCATCAAAGGCCAGAGCGTGCCGATAAAGACCACCAAAGACGACACTGCCAACAGGATATTGTTGAGAAGAATCGCGCTTTCCCGGCTGACCATGGCGAAGATCCCACGCGCCTCCATCGAGCGGCCACGCATGGCGTAAAGCACCAGCGCCCCGCCAACAAAAGCCGCCAGAATGCCCAGAATGAATACCCCGCGTGTTGGGTCGGTGGAAAAGGCATGTACCGAAGTGACAATGCCCGAGCGGGTAATGAACGTGCCGATCAGCGAGAAGCCAAAGCCAAGGATTGCCAGCAATATAGTCCAGCTTTTCAGGCTTTCACGTTTCTCCACCACGATGGCGGAATGCAGCAATGCGGCTGAGAATAGCCATGGCATGAAGCTGGCATTTTCCACCGGATCCCAGAACCAGAAACCGCCCCAGCCAAGTTCATAATATGCCCACCACGACCCCAGCGCGATGCCGATGGTCAGAAAAACCCAGGCGGCCAGTGTCCATGGACGCACCCAGCGCGCCCAGGCAGCATCAACCCGACCCTCGATCAGGGCGGCAACGGCAAAAGAGAAGGCCATGGAAAGGCCCACATAGCCCAGGTACAAAAACGGCGGATGGAAGGCCAGGCCCACATCCTGCAACAGCGGGTTTAGCCCCTGCCCGTCAAATGGCGGCTGTGCCAGCCGCAGGAACGGGTTTGACGTGAAAAGTGTAAAACCCAGAAATGCAGCGCCAATCGCCGCCTGTACTGCCAGTACCCGCGCGCGCAGAGACGGTGGCAACCCACTGCCAAAAACTGCAGCTGTTGCGCCAAACAGGGCCACGATCAGCACCCAAAGCAACATCGAGCCTTCGTGATTGCCCCAGACCCCGGTGACTTTATAGAGCACCGGTTTGAGCGAATGTGAATTCAGCACCACCAGCCGCAATGAGAAATCCGAGGTAACAAAGGCATGCGTAAGAGCAGCAAAGGCTCCCGCGACCAGTAAAAACTGCAAAACGGCTGCCGGCACCGCCACCGCCATCCAGCCCTGCCAGCCCTTTTGTGCCCCAATCAGCGGCACCACGGTTTGCACCAGCGCCACGCCCAGCGCCAGTATCAGCGCGAAATGTCCAAGTTCTGTAATCATGGCCTGACATTAAGGATTTGACCGGAATTGACCAGTCCCAAAACTGTGAAGTGATGTCACATCTATGAGAAATTCGCTTAACCAGTCCACGATTTCCAAGCAGACCAAAACGCCCTCGCTGGGAGGCTTACAATTATTCCGACAGCGATTCCCAAACCGGAGGACAGGAAACCCATTATATTCGTGTTAACAAAGCCACAGACTAGTGATCAATCAATCACATCTCCATGAGAATCGCATTCTGCAAGGGTACCCATTATGAAATGAAAATGGACTTGGAATTTTTCCAGCTCACAACCTCAGAGTGATCAGCCCCCCTTGAGTGGTCCAGTTTGAATGTTAGTGCATG
>CAZJYZ010000044.1:0-27313 GCA_964550345.1 uncultured Aliiroseovarius sp.
CCTCATTCCTCCTGTGCCAGACAAATAGTGGCACAGTTTTAGGGGGCTAAGACACCCCCGCCAGGTCGATCAATGGTCCTGTTTGGAGCGCAAGTTGTTCCACTGCCACGCGCACCATCGTACGTTTCCATAACCGGTGTAGGCCAAAACTCATCAGATCATTCATGATGTCATAACGCGGAGCTATTCTATCAAAGAGGGCCCGCACTTCCGCCCGCCGCTCACTTTCGGCTACCTGTTCATTGCCAAACGTGCCGCGTAAAGCATCGAGGTTTTGCGCGCGTTCAATCGGGTCGTTCATCTTTGCCGCCTCCTGACACGAATGCCTATGACAGGTGCGACATGATTTGTCTTCACGTTTTACGCGTCCTGATGCTAACAACCACATGCGGGAACAGGAGTTGAAATAGCTGATGAGTGGGACTGTCCAGGCAATAGGGAAAATGCTGGGTGGAACGGCCCGGGACCTAACGCCGATCCTGCTGATCGTGACGTTTTTTCAACTTGTTGTAATACGCCAGCCCGTCACCGGTCTTGCCGACCTTGCGGTTGGTTTTATTTTTGTCCTTCTCGGTCTTGCTATCTTTATTCGCGGTCTGGAAATGGCCCTTTTCCCATTGGGCGAAATACTGGCCAATGCGCTGGCAAAACGTGGTTCACTGACATTGTTGATTGTATTTGCTTTTTCTCTGGGTTTTGGCACTACCGTGGCTGAGCCCGCCTTGATTGCGGTCTCTCAGGAAGCCACGCGGGTCATGGCGGCAGCAGGAGTGGTCGCGCCGGGCGAAGAGAGTATCGCGTACTACGCCGACGCTTTACGTCTGACGGTTGCGGGTGCGGTCGGCCTGTCGCTTGTGATAGGCGTTATCCGGATATTGAAAGGTTGGCCGATCCAGTGGCTGATTATTGTCGGCTATGTGATGGTGCTTGCCCTGACGGCAATTGCGCCGCGGGAGATTATCGGCATTGCCTATGACAGCGGCGGGGTCACAACCTCGACTATCACCGTGCCTTTGGTCACGGCGCTCGGGGTCGGTCTGGCAAGTGTCATTAAGGGGCGTAACCCCATGGTGGATGGATTTGGTCTGATCGCGTTTGCCAGCCTGATGCCTATCATTTTTGTCCTCATATTCGGATTGGTGGTGAGCCTGTGAACCTGCTTGTTGAACTCAGCCAGACTTTGGTCGCGACCCTACGCGATGTGGCACCCATTGTGGCGGTTCTGCTGGGCTTTCAATTGGGTATCTTGAGGCAACGCATCCCACATCTGAAAAAGGTCCTGATAGGGCTTGTCTATGTGGTGCTTGGGCTGGCGTTTTTCCTGTTCGGGTTGGAAAAGGCCCTGTTCCCGCTTGGCAAAGAAATGGCGCGGCAGCTAACGGAGCCTTCGTTCATCAGTGGCGGGGCCGAGGGCCTATTGCAATGGTACGACTATTACTGGACCTATCTGTTTGCCTTCGCCATTGGCTTTGCCACCACCATCGCTGAACCCTCGCTAATAGCCGTTGCCATGAAAGCGCGCGATGTCTCGGGTGGGGCTGTTGGCGCTTGGGGATTGCGAATTGCCGTGGCGCTGGGCGTTGCCATCAGCTTGTCTGTTGGCACTTTCCGCATCGTCACCGGGGCGCCGCTTCATATGTTTATGATGGTGGGCTATGCGATAGTGGTGGTGCAGACCTTCTTTGCCCCGAAAATGATTATTCCGCTGGCCTATGACAGTGGCGGGGTAACAACATCGACCGTTACAGTGCCGATTGTTGCAGCCCTTGGCCTTGGCCTGGCTTCATCTGTACCTGGGCGCAGCCCGCTTCTAGATGGCTTTGGCCTTATCGCTTTGGCCAGCCTGTTCCCGATGATTACAGTCATGGGCTATTCTCAGCTCAGCGTGTTGCTCAACCGCCGCCGACACAAACCCTCCAAAGGAGATACGCCATGAAATTCAAACTGATTGTCGTCATGACCGGAGATGAATTGACCGAAAAGGTGCTTGAAACGGCCCGGTCGCTTGGTGCAACGGGGTGCACCGTAATTACCAGCGCCCGCGGCGAGGGGCTGATTCCCAGTAAAACCTTTTTGGGCCTGACCATGGCAGGACAACGGGATGTTATCCTTTTAATGGTCGAAGAGCACCATTGCCGGGCTATTTTGGAAGCGATCGGTGGCGCTTGCGAGTTTGAGGAAAAACCCGGTACCGGGGTTGCATTTCAGATCGATATTGAAGACGCCATTGGGTTGAAGGGGCAAATCATGAGTATTGAGCAAAATATCTGTAAGGAGGATCTGTGATGGAGGTCGAACAAGGAACCGAAATTGTCAGAGTAGCGGACGTGATGCACCAGGAAGTGCATATGATTGACGGGCTGGCGCACTTGCGGGATGCGGTTGAATTGATGAACCGCCACGGTGTCAGTTCTCTGGTCATAGAGCGGCGTGATGAAGGGGACGAGTACGGCTTCATAAGTGTCGAGCATATTGCGGCGCGGGCAATAGCCATAAACCGTTCGCTAGAGCGGACAAGTGTCTACGAAATTATGGACAAGCCAACCCTGATTCTGGATCCCACCATGAATATCAAATACGCCATACGGTTACTGGCTCAGCTCGACCGCAGGCGTGCCTTGGTAACCGGGGATGGGGGCATTTTGGGATTTGTGACTTTGCGTGAACTGGTGTCGCGGTTTTCCGATTAACCGGTGCTCCAGCCGCGAGGCTGGCGCATACCTGCCATTTTCACGGCTTGCTTAATATAACCGTAGGGGAAGAGTTCGAACAGTTTTGCTTTGGCCGCAGTTTTGTTGCAGTCAAATCTCTTTGACAGGAATTTCAGGATAAAGCGCTGGTCCATGGCAATACCGTTTTCATCATAATACGCACGCATTTGCGCAAGAATTTCCCAGTGTAGATCGTTCAACTCGATCTCATTCTCTTTTGCAAGATGATGGACTAAATCTTCGCTCCAGTCGTCGGGGTCTATCAGGTATCCGGCTTCGTCTACCTTTGCTTTCCCACTGTCCAAATCAATTTCGGTAATAACGTCCGCCCTGGTTCGCATTGTTATTCACCTTTGTTTGTTGGTCGTCGATCAGGAAGTTAAGCGTGGCTGTTTCCCGGATGATCGGCTGGTTCCGACAATAGATAGTATATCCGAAGGCTTTTTCACCGTGGTGTTTTAACGCAGTAAGCGCCCGGGGCAGCACCGGCCAGTATTCAACTTTAAAAAGTTTCGGGACAAGGGGTGCACCCATTTGAAACAATAGGGCTGAACAAAGGTTTCAGGGCGTGCTCGACCAAGGGAAATCAGGCCTCGCTGGGGGAGCCAAAAAATGTTACCCTGCCGGAATGGACCCCGTCGTTTTAACCTTTTATGCCGTGATCTGCGGTATTCTCAGCCTTGCAGCCCCGTGGCTGGGGCGCCCTTTTTCGCGTTTAGCGGTCGGTGCGGTTGTTGGCATCCTGGGGGCGGCGCTCCTGCCCAGTATTCGTGCAATTCTCGGCATGTAGCCGGAACATCACGTCTGATATTTTAGCGTAATGCCTCTTGACGGTTCATACGCCCTTCACACCGAATACAAGCTCGCCTATTCATGCCAGTGAACAGGAGCGCACATGTCCCAAATCACCCTTATCCGCCACGGTCAGGCCCAGACAGGTGCCACAGACGAAGCATCGTATGACAGCCTGTCACCCCTAGGGCACCAGCAGGCGGCTTGGTTGGGTGCGCATTTTAGCCAGATCGGCGAGGGTTTTGACCGGGTCTTCGCCGGCACACTTGTCCGGCACCAGCAAACTGCCAGCGCAATGGGGGCGGCAGCACATGCTGAAATTGTTACTGATCCGCGATTGGATGAAGTGGCTTACTTCGACCTTTCCAACAAAATGCACAGTCAGTTTGGCCTTGCCCTGCCAACTAACCGAGATGAGTTTCTAACCCACTTGCCGCTTGTGTTCACCGCATGGCAGGACGGGCAGATTGCGGACGCGCCTGAAAGTTTTCACGACTTTCAATCCCGTGTAGATGAGGTGTTGCACGAGATTGCTGAAGGTGAGGGCCGGGCGCTTGTTGTCACCTCCGGGGGGCTGATCGGGATGGTTGTGCGGGTTGCAATGGGTCTGGAACTTGGTGCTTTTGCCCGACTTTGTCTGACTATCATGAACACGTCGGTGCATCGTCTGCATCCGGTTGGTGCGGGTCTGACCCTGACCCAGTTCAATGCCATCCCGCATCTTGAGGCACGTGACCGGCAAGAGGCACAAACCTATATTTGATCTGGCCGCGGGCCTAGAGTTTTAGTCGCGGTTTCTGTCCAATACTTCGCGAATTTCCATCAATTGCCCGGTCAGAGCCGCAATGTCGATACCCTCCAACTGATCCAGTATGGTAACAACGTCAGGTGATATTTGTGCGATCGCCTCGTCCCGGTATTTACGGCCTGCTTCCGTCATCCAGACCAGTTTGGAACGTCCGTCCTCAGGGTTGGGCCGCATGTCAACCAAGCCGCGCTTCTCCAAGCCTATCAGCGTATGGGTCATGGTGGTTTTTGGCACCTGAAAAGCACGCGCCAGCATCAGCGGGGTGCGCCCGTTACCAACCCGCGTCAGATGGTTTAAAACGCCAAAATGCGGCAACAGCAGGCCATCCGGCAACCGGGCTTCAAAATACGCCCGTGAAAGCTGCGCAATGATGCCAATTTCGTTAAACAGCCCAAAGGCAGAGGGTGGATTAGGGTTTTCCGAAATTTCAACTCTCCAGTATCTTGGCTTCAATTGGCCAGCGCGGGGTTTTTGAGACCGGGTCAGCATAGCCAAGTGCAGCCAGCATTTGAACCCTGCCACCTTCCGGAGCCAGCAAATCATGTGCCTGCGCATACAGGGATCGCATTTCGGGATATTCCTGTAATGCCTGGCTATGCGGGTGTATCCCGACGCCCTGCGCTGTCGCAGCAAGATTAATCCGCACATATGCCCGTCCGGCAGCAAGCTGGTCCAGTCTGGTATTCCCCTCCGTCACCAGCCAAATATGGGCCATGGCCGCCCGGAAAGGCGCGAGGGTACCCTCAATCGCCATCTGATAGGTGAAATGGTCTGGATCCATAGCGATTTTCCGTGAAAACAGGCCAAGCTTGGCCATTGTGTCAATCATGGGTCCGCCAAGCTCTAATCCATCGGGGTTAGCATTGATCTCAGCCTTGCCAATCCGAAATAAATCAACACTTTCCTTGTACGGGGCGGGTGTGGTCAGCTCAGTTTCCATGGCCGCGTAGGTTAGATCACGTAAACCGTTGCGCAGCTCAGTTTGGTTGTTGGAGCCAACAAAAATGGCGGGGTCAACGACCGACTTTAGGTGATCCAGTGTTTTGGATGATACGGGTTGCGCCGTGTCATACGAGGCTTTTAATGAACTGCGCATTAGAACGTGGGTAAACAGAGTATCCCTGACCACGCTTGCATCCCTGATCATATCCACTGTTGCAACCGGGCGGGCATCGAGCGTCAGGTCGTCATAACCCTCCGGAAATGGTGTAATGTCGGCGCGGTAACCGTCTTGAGCGGCGGCCATGCGCAAAATCTCCAGAAAGCAGCCCAATCCAATGGTAATTTGCCGGTCGAAGGGGTCAGTCTCTGGCAGGTCTTTTGCGGTATCGACAAATAGCGTTATCCTCCCTTCTTGCGACAGATCCACTAGCCATGGCTGAAGGTTATGTGGGTTTGGCGCCAGAATAGCGTAAGAAAGTGCGCGTCGACGCAGCTCGTCATAGGTTCCAGCCAGTGCCCATGGTTTCAGTGCCTCGGTCGGAGTTCTGGTTGCCAGAAAGGCCCCTGCGCCAGAACCAGCCGCCAAAACTGAGCCACCGCCAATAATTGCCAATGCTTTGCGTCGTGAAACTGTCATTTAGATCTCCAATTAATACGATATCGTACAATATGGTACGATATCGTACAAAAGCAATGGCAAACATGATTTCTGCATTGCGCTTGGCCCCGGCGACGCTAAAGTTCTGTTCCGCAAAACAGGGGGTGAAAATGCCGACACATTTGTGGGTGCGCGCCGAACAACGCGAAAATGAAGACCGGGTGGGGCTGACACCTGAGGGTGCCGCCGCCCTTATTCAAAAGGGAATGGAGGTAACCGTTGAGGAAAGTAGCTGTCGCGCAATTCCTATCGATGGCTACCGTCAGGCAGGCTGCGCGATTGCACCGGAAAACTCCTGGCCCACCGCGCCAAAGGACGCAATAATTTTTGGCCTCAAGGAATTGCCCGAAGATGGCACAGCGCTGGTGCACCGCCACATTATGTTCGGCCATGCTTATAAGGGCCAGTTCTCCGGTCGCACACTTTTACAGCGGTTCAAGGCTGGTGGTGGGATGCTCTATGACCTTGAATACCTGGTGGATCGGGATGGCCGCCGGGTTGCCGCGTTTGGCTATTGGGCAGGGTATGCCGGCGCGGCTATCACCCTGAAAACCTGGGCAGCACAGCAGCGCGGGGAAACCTGCGGCCCTGTGAATGCCTACAAGGGCAAGGATGCCCTTTTGGATGATCTAAATAAGGATTTAGGGAACGACACCCGCCCAAGCGTAATAGTTATCGGAGCATTGGGACGGGTTGGAACCGGTGCCTCTGATCTGTGCGAGGCAATGGGCGTAAAAGTAACTAAATGGGACATGGCCGAAACTGCCTCTGGTGGTCCGTTCCCGGAAATCCTCGACCATGACATTTTCCTGAACTGTATTCTGGCGCGTCCCGACACGCCGGTTTTTGTGCCAAAATCGGCCCTGACCGCACAACGCACTTTGACAGCAATCGGGGATATCGCCTGTGATCCTGACAGCGATTATAATCCTGTGCCGGTATATAACGAGGCCACGAGTTGGGACGCCCCCGCTTTTCGAGCGCAGGATAACCCGGTGCTGGACGTGATGGCGATTGACAACTTGCCTTCGCTCTTGCCCGCTGAGTCCAGTGAAGATTTTGCTGCACAGCTCTTGCCTTCACTTGAAACGCTCGACAATCTGAAAGTAGGCGTCTGGGCACGGGCCAAAGCCACTTTTGAAACCTACGTAAAGGAAGTTTGACCATGACAATCCATTGGTGCGGCACCGGCCTTTCGGCCATTCCCGGCCTGCGCAGGCTGATCGAAGCAGAACATTCTGTAACAGTGTGGAACAGAACAACTGAAAAAGCACGTGAAGCGGTTGGTGACCTCACGGATGATATCCGTGCCTTTGACATTGACGCGCTTGGGGCAGTGTTGGAAGCCGGCGATGTTGTTGTATCGATGTTACCCGGCGATTGGCATGTGCCATTGGCCGAGCTTGCAATCTCAAAGAAGGCGAACTTTGTCTCCTCCAGCTATATCGCCCCTGAAATGCAGGCTCTGGACGGGGCGGCAAAAGAGGCCGGCGTGGCGTTGGTGAATGAGGTTGGTTTGGACCCTGGCATCGACCATGTCATGGCGCACGAACTGATGGCCGACTACAAGGCGAGTGACGCATTCGACGAGAAAAATGCCATCTCCTTCACATCCTATTGTGGCGGCATTCCAAAAATTACAAATGCCTTCAGGTATAAATTCAGCTGGTCTCCGCTAGGTGTGCTGAAGGCGCTCAGGTCACCCTCCCGCTCTATCCGTGCGCATTCTGTTCTGGACGTCGCCAGACCCTGGGACGCCATTTCAAGCTACGATGCGCCTTTGCCGCAACCGGAAAGTTTTGAGGTTTACCCGAACCGCGATAGCCTGCCGTTCATGGCTGAGTATGGCTTTGAAGAAAGTTGGCCGGTCAAAGAGTTTGTGCGAGGAACCCTGCGCCTGAACGGCTGGACCGATGCCTGGGCGGATGTGTTTGAAGAAATTGAGACGCTGGAAGGAGATGCAGGTGAGGCCAGGCTGAAAGAGATGTCAGACCAGTTCTGGAACGACCATGCCTATGAACCGGAAGAACCTGACCGTGTGGTTCTGTTTGTCGCCCTTATGGCCGAAAAAGACGGCACGCCGGTCTGGCACAAAACATACTCCATGGATGCATGGGGAGATGCGCGTGGTACGGCAATGGCACGATTGGTATCTGTACCCGTATCACTAGCTATTGAAGCCGTTTTGAACCGGGAGATCAAACCGGGCGTATCTGCCGCCCCAAGCGACCCCAAACTGGTTGATCGCTGGATGGATGAAGTTGACCGGTTGGCGCAACATCTGCAAATCGTTGATCATTTGGCCTGAGCCGCGGGAAATACCGTGTTCCGGCCCGACTTCTTCAAGCAATCTGGTGGCGGTTTCGGCGCGCGAATGTCGGTTTTAGCCGAGTTGGCAGCATGGTTTCAGGCCAGGCTGAACCCAAATTGGGAGACCCACGATGAATGACATGCAGCGTAAACCCACCTGGACCAGCTTTGAGAATGCCACCGAAGACGACTTCAAGGCGGTCATGGAATACGATACCGCGTTTAACGATGCACTTCTTGATCGCCTTCTGGTGGCCATTAGGGATCTTGATGAAGAATGGACTGCCTATCCGCTAAATCGCTATCAGCATTCGCTTCAGGCCGCTACGCGCGCCTATGAGGCAGGCGAAGACGAAGAATTGGTCATCGCCGCGCTTATCCACGATATGGGTGACACGCTGGCGCCCTTTAACCACGGGGAACTCGCCGCAGCTATTGCCAAGCCTTACATGTCAGAAAAAGTTCACTGGATACTGAAACACCACTGTGTTTTTCAGGGCTACTACTACAATCATTTCCTTGGCGGCGACCGTCATGCGCGCGAGAAATACAAGGACAGCCCCTATTATGAGGCCTGCAAAGATTTCTGCCATAAATACGACCAGAGCGCCTTTGACCCGGACTATCCGACAAAACCGCTGGAGTTTTTTGAGCCGATGTTGCGGCGTGTCTTTTCAAATGCTGGTGGGCATATGGAGCTAAACGAAACCCACTAAAGGATGCCTTCGCCCGCCTCTTCCAGTGAAATGCCTAATGCGTCCAGTCCGGATTCAAGATAGTCGGACAAAAGTGGCATACCCATCAGGTAATCTTCTGTTGGTGTGGTGCGTTCCGCTCGCGCGGTTGCGATAGCCTCTTCCAGTTCCGCTGCATCGAAGGTGTCACGCCCTATCCAGGCAATAGCGACAAGGCTGGCTTGCTCATCCCGGTTCATATCCGAGATATAGGAGCGCAACTCTGCCGTTGTTCCGTCTGACGGGCGGCTCTCGAGAATGCTATCCGCATCCGCATCATCACCGGGAGTGTCCCAACGACCGACTTTTGTACCAAGCTCACGGGCGCGCATAATCACACGTGCAACTTTTCTCGGGCTGATGTCCAACATAGGATTCTCCTTCCGAAGCATCTTGCCAAACCTTCGAACCATATAAAAGGACTATTCGAAGCCGAGGGTTTTTTGCCGCAATTCTACTTTGTGATTTTCACGAAACCAAAGCTTTGTCGGGTCCAAATACAGTGGGACATTTATATATCTACCTTTCCAGTTTTCCGGAAAACTGGAAACATTAACCGGGATTTATCCACTGGAGTTTATTCATCTTTTGGCTGAACCAGAGAAACAATTTCGCCGCTTTTTTCAGATTCAAGCTCCTCGAAATCAAACTCATCCAGTCTCTTGGCGCGTCGCCCGGCTTTTTCAGCGGAAATTTTAATTTCCGTGATGTCTTTTGATGCCTGATGGAAATGCCGGTCAAGGTTTTCGACCCGTGTGCCTAACCGGTCCACGTCTCCATGCAAATAGGCAAGCTCTTTGCGTATCGCCCCTGCCTGTTCGCGCATGCGCGCGTCCTTGAGGATGGCGCGCATGGTGTTCAGTGTTGCCATGCAGGTCGTCGGAGAAACGATCCACACCCGGGCAGTAAACCCCTCGCGTACAACCTCGGCGAAGTTTGCATGTAATTCGGCGTAGACTGCTTCTGATGGCAAAAACATCAGCGCCCCGTCTGCAGTTTCACCTTCCAGAATATACTTGGTGCTGATTGCTTTGATATGGGCGCGGATGGCGATCTTCATGGCGCGGGCAGCCTCTGCAACCTCTCGATCACTAGAAGCCTTGCGCAGGGCTTCATACGCTTCCAGCGGGAATTTGCTGTCGATCACGATCGGTCCTGGCGGGTTGGGTAGGTGGATCAGACAATCGGCGCGCTTGCCGTTGGAAAGCGTTGCCTGCATCGTGTAGCTGTCTTTTGGCAGTGCTTTTGAAACAATGTCATTAAGTTGAATTTCACCAAAAGCACCGCGGGTTTGTTTGTTTGACAGAATGTCCTGCAGGCTCAGCACGTCGCCTGAAAGTTTTTCGATGTTGGTCTGTGCCTTATCAATGGTTGCCAGCCGTTCCTGCAACTGGGTCAGGGACTGCGTGGTTTTGACCGCACTTCCCTGCAGGCTGTCTTTCATCCGTTCCTGCATTTCAGCCAGTGCCTGCGCGGTACGTGCCGCATTGTCATGCAACCGGTCCTGCATCTGGCTTTGTACGGCCGTCAGGCGGGCTTCGACCGTGCCAATCATCTGTGCCTGTGCGGTGGCCTGAGCATCTGATACCGTGCGCAGCCCACCCGAAAGCTGGTCCTGCCCGGTGCCCAGCACCTGCACGGCCTGTCCAAGTCCGTTCATTTGTTGGGCGAGGTTTTCGGCCAGCATGGCGGAACGCCCGGCACGACGCACCGACAAAACCAGAAGTACCAACACGAAAATAAGGATCGCTATGCCGGCCAGAGCAGCTAGGATGAGTGGGTCGTTCCACATATATTGCTGTTCCCCGATGGTAATCATGTTCGCCCAAACAACCTTTCGATATCCTTCAGTTGCAGTTCAACATAGGTTGGTCTGCCGTGATTGCATTGGCCACTATGGGGGGTTGCCTCCATTTCACGCAACAGCGCGTTCATTTCTTCTGCCAGCATGCGGCGCCCGGAACGGATCGAGCCGTGGCAGGCCACCCGGCTCAACACCGCTTCAATGCGGGCCTGCAGGTTCAGGCTTTCGCCCTGATCTGTGAGTTCGTCGAGAATATCAGCTATCATCGCCGTGGCATTTACCTGCCCCAGAATGGCAGGGGTTTCACGCACAGCTACCGCATTGCCGCCAAATGGTTCGATGACCAGCCCAAGACGCGCCAGTTCATCTGCGATTTCCATCAAACGCCCCGCATCCCCTGCGGATAATTCAACGATCTCCGGGATCAAAAGGGCCTGAGCCGCAACGCCGTTTTCTGCCATCTGGCGTTTCATTTTCTCATAGACAAGCCGTTCATGGGCTGCGTGTTGATCAACGATCACCATGCCGTTTTCGGTCTGCGCTATGATGTAATTTTCATGCAGCTGCGCGCGCGCAGCACCCAATGGCAGGCTTTCGGCATGGGCGGGCGCATCATCGACAGGTGCCGCCTCGAACCGGGCCGAGGGGGTTGCGGTTTCTGCAAAGCCCGGATTTGCAGCAAAGGTTTGCCGCTCCATCTGATACACCCTTGCCGGCCCCGTTGGCTCAGGTTGCATAGCGCCTAAAGTGGCATTCGCCACCGTCGAAGATGCTCGGTGTCCGGCTTCGGCCAGTGCGTGCCTCAGGCCTGAAACGATAAGCCCACGCGCAATGCCCGGTTCCCGAAAACGTACCTCCGACTTGGCTGGGTGCACGTTCACATCAACCAGATGTGGGTCACAGGTAATGAATAAGCAGGCCGCCGGATGGCGATCCCGGCTGAGAAAGTCGAAATAGGCTGCGCGTAAGGCTCCGGTCAGCAACTTGTCCTTTACCGGACGGCCGTTGACGAAAAGGAACTGCGCTACTGCGGCGCCTCGCGAATAGGTTGGCAAGGCAGCAAACCCGGTCAGACGTAGCCCTTCGCGGTTTGCATCAATCGCCAGTGCATTTTCACTGAAATCCCGCCCCAGGATCGTTGCAAGCCGCCCGTTCAGGGCGCTGAACATATCGCCTGTTTGTGGATCGGCTCGTAAAATCACCCGGCCCTCACCCCCGCCGGTTACATCTCGCAGCGTAAACCCCACATTTGGCTCGGCCATTGCCAGACGTCGTACAACATCACGGATGGCTTGCGCCTCTGCCCGGTCGCTGCGCATGAATTTCAGCCTTGCGGGCGTGGCGTGAAAGAGGTCGCGGAGCTCGACGATTGTGCCACGTGATAGGGCGGCTGGTTTTACCGGGCCCGTCTTGCCGCCAGCCACGCTAATCTGTGCCGCGTCATGCCCTTCGGTCCGGCTGGTTATGGTCAGTCTTCCGACGGCACCAAGGGATGGCAGGGCCTCACCACGAAAACCAAAAGTGTGAATATCCAGAAGGTCGCTTCCGTCAATTTTTGATGTGGCGTGTCTGGATAAGGCCAAGGAAAGGTCGCCTCCTGCAATGCCACAACCATCATCGGTAACCCGGATCAGGCTTTTCCCACCATCGGCGAAAGCCACCTCAACCCGGCTGGCTCCAGCATCCAGGGCGTTCTCAACCAGTTCTTTCACGGCAGAGGCCGGACGCTCGACCACTTCGCCAGCGGCTATGCGGTTGATCGCGGCATCGTCTAGCTGACGAATAACCGGTTGGTTGGGGGCTATCTTGGGGTAGGGTTCAGACATACCACAAGGGTTAGCATGTCACAGCCCGATTCGCCCATGGAAAACCAACTAGCAGGAAAGCTGTTTTGGCGCTGTTCTGGCAGTCTACTGACTGCTTACAACGCCCTCTGGCTGCCCGACTATTACAAAATGCAGAGCATCTGGCTGATATATACGGGCGGCGACCCGGTTAGCCTCTTCCAGAGTTACGGCGTTAATCCGGTCGTTTCGGGTGGCAATATAGTCAATCGGCAGTTCGATCATCTGCATCCCGACCATGATCCGCGCAATTGGCCCATTGCCGTCAAACCGAAGCGGATAGGCGCCTGTCAAATAGGTTTGGGCTGCCTGCAATTCCTCAGCGGTTATCCCTTCGGAGGCCATGCGCTGCCATTCTTTGCGTACAAGCTCGATGCCCTCTGCCATTCGGTCGTTTGAGCTTGAGAAAAAGCCCAGCAGGCTTTCACTCAGGAATGCAGGCACCAGATAAGTACGCACCCCGTATGTCAGCCCACGTTTTTCGCGTAGCTCGTCCATCAGACGAGAGCTGAAATTACCGCCGCCAAAGATCTGGTTCACGATATGAGCTGCAAAAAAGTCCGGGTCGTCGCGGGTGATACCCACATGGCCAAATTGCGCAACCGATTGCGGGGTTTTGAAATCGACCACGGTGACACCGGCACCAAGCCCAAACTCAACCCGCGCAGCCTGTGGCGCACCTTCGGCAGGCAGGCCGTCAAACAAAGTGTCCAGCAAAGCGCCAAGTTCGTCCGCGCTGATGTCGCCGACCGCACCCACATAGATACGATCACGGGCAATGGTGCCGGTGAAAGCATCAAGGATGTCATCCCGCGTCAGGGCTGTGACGCTCTCAATCGTGCCGCTGTTATAGGAACCATACGGGTGGTCACCATATGCCAGCCGGTCAAATGTCTCGCCGGAAATGGCATCGGGGTCTGTTTGACGGGATGTGAGATGAGACAACACCTGCCCTCGGACCCGTTCAACCGCGTCCGTGTCAAATCTCGGGGTCGTCAGCGCGTTGCGCAACAAGGCAACAGCGTCATCCCGGTTTTCGCTGAGGAACTTGGCGGAAATGCTGATTGCGTCATCATTTGCGTCAAACCTGTACGAGGCCGCCAGCGTTTCGCGCGCTTCTGCAAACCCACGTGCGTCCAGTTCACCCGCGCCCTCTTCCAGAAGGCCCACCATCAGGTTAATGGCGCCTCGCTTGCCCGGTGCTTCAAGGGATGTTCCACCGCGAAAACGAATTTCAAGCGCCATGAAGGGCAGAGAATGTTCCTCTACCAACCAAGCAGTGATGCCTCCGGCTGATGTTACTTCCTGAATGGCGATTTCTGCGCGCAACGGGGCGGCGATGAGAAAAAAGAAAAACGTCAGGAACCGGATCATTGCATGACCTCCCCATTGTCGTTTGTCAGCCAGCCGGTAACGGCGCGGTCGCGGTTGAAAACGGTTTCTGCCGCTGCCATCACATCCTCTGGCGTGACCGCCTGGAGAATGTCAGGCCAGGCCTTCACGTCCGCGATGGTAAGCCCGCTGGTGAGGGCGCGCCCATAGCGCTCGGCCACATCGCTGACATCGTCCAGCGCGTAAATTTCTGAGGCGCGTATTTGCATCTTGATGCGTTCAAACTGCGCTCTGTCCACGCCATCCTCTAGAAATTGCGCAATCACGTCGTCCATTGCCTGTTCGGCCTCGCCCAGGCTGACACCAGCTGCGGGCACGATCACGAGCGAGAAGGTGTCGGGGTCGAGCGAAGTCGCAAAATAGCCTGCCCCGGTATAGACGGCCACTTGCTGGTCAAACTGCAAGGCGCGGCCAAGCACCGATGTCGCGCCACTGCCCCCAAGTATCTCGGCAAGATAAACTAAAGCCGCGGCTTCCTCCTGCGCGGCGGGATTGCGCTCAGGCGCGAGATATATACGTCGGACATATGGCTGCGAGACTCGCGCATCTGCAAATACCATTCGTCGCTCTGCCAGTTGCGGTGGCTCCGAAGGTCTGGCACGCAAAGGTAAGTCACCGGTCGGCCTGAGTGGTCCATAATGCTCTTGCGCCAAGGCCAACACTTCGTGTGGTACAACATCGCCAGCAACCACCAATATCGCATTATCCGGCGCGTAATAGCGGCGGTAGAATGCCAGCGCGCTATCTCGTGAAAGCTTTTCCATTTCATGACGCCAGCCGATCACCGGAATACCGTATGGATGGTTCATGAATAAAGCGGCATTCATCTGTTCGCGAAACAGGGCGCCGGGTTCATTATCGGTACGCTGGTTGCGTTCTTCCAGGATTACATTGCGTTCGGTTACAATGTCGTCTTCGCTCAGAAGCAAATTCCGCATCCGGTCCGCTTCCATTGACATCATCAGGCCAAGACGGTCGGCAGCAACACGCTGAAAATAGGCGGTGTAATCATGTGATGTGAAAGCGTTGTCGGACCCGCCATTATCCGCCACGATCTGGCTGAATTCACCAGCTTCCAGGTTATCCGTGGCTTTGAACAGGAGGTGTTCCAGAAAATGCGCAACGCCGGAACTGCCCGGGGGCTCGTCCGCAGCGCCTGCCCGGTACCAGACCATGTGCATAACCACCGGCGCGCGGTGATCTTCAACCACTACGACCTGCATGCCGTTATCTAGCCGGAAATCGGCTACCGGCCCGGCGAAGGCTGCTGAGAACAACAGAGGAAGTGATCCGAAGAAAGCGAGGATGAAGCGCATGAGAAACTCCCTGAATGACCCGTCCAATTTACGCGCAATGACGCGCGAGACAAGCCTTACCAACAAGGATGTGAAGGAAGTTAATCAAGCGTGCGGTGCAGGCGCTTATTGTGCACCGTCTGGTGGTACGGCTGGTGTCCAGACACCTAACTGCCGCAGTCTGGCAAGCTCAAGATACTGATCCAGCGACATTTTTTCGTATGCCCGGAAGTAGACGCTGACATTGAACAACCGCTCCAGTAGCCGGCCATTATTTTTGCGGCGCCATTCCAGATCGGCCGCTGCCAGATCCGAACGAATGCTTGCGGATACCCCAAAACGGCTGGCATGGGCCACCACGGCCTGTTCGCTGGCTCTCATGCCAGAATGTATGGCCTGCGCGCCTGATCCGCCAAGCGCTTCAACTGCGTCGGCCACTGGCGTCGGGTCGGTCAGATTGCTTCCACCCGGTGTCGGAGCAGGCAACGAGTTGAAATCTGCCGGTTCTTCCAGTGGTTTGGTCGGAAGAATCACAAACTCATCCGGCCCGGAATCGTCTGAGCGCAGGTTCATTAATTGTGGTTCTTTTTGCGAACATGCGCCCAGAGCAACCAATAACGTCGCAACAACCGCAAATTTCCCCAGAATGCCCCGCATTCAAGCCTCCGATACGCAAATCTTTCCCCCAGTGTGTAACGCATCTTTTCAGGGACGTCACGGGGTCTTCTTTTGCCCTGTGAAAAGGATCAGCCCCACCGCTCCGACAAAGACACCGATATCGGCAATATTGAAGGCAAAAGGGTTTTCGAAACCGCAACAAGACATGTTCAAAAAGTCCGCAACCGCACCGTAAATCAGCCTGTCGACCACATTTCCCAAGGCACCACCAACCAATATACCGGCCGAAATTTGTGCGATAATTCCTGGCTGTTCACGTCTGATCCAAATAACGACCCAGGCGGAAATTAAAAGAGCCACGGCGATCAGCACCCAACGCATCAGATCGCCATTATCACTTAGAAGCCCAAAGTTAATGCCGCGATTCCACGCCATGCGCAGGTTCAGAAAGGGAGGCAACACGTCGATTTCCCCCACTTCGCGCAAGGCCAGCACGTGGACCACCAGATATTTGGTGAGTTGATCCAGCAGGAACACTGCGATGGCTGCGCGGGTGAGGTACTTCATATTTTAATGCCTGAAATGCCGCATGCCGGTCAGCACCATGGCCAGACCGGCCTCGTCCGCCGCCGCGATAACTTCGTCATCGCGCATCGATCCACCCGGCTGGATAACGCAGGACGCCCCGGCTGCTGCGGCTTCTAACAGCCCGTCAGCAAAAGGAAAGAAGGCGTCTGATGCGACTGCCGCGCCTTTAGCGGGACTTTCGCTTAGCCCAAGGCTTTCGGCCATGCGTTCGGCCTTGGTGGCTGCAATGATGGCGCTGTCCAGCCGACTCATCTGTCCGGCGCCCACGCCTACGGTTGCCCCATTTTTGGCGTAGACAATGGCATTTGACTTTACATGTTTCGCAACCTTCCAGGCAAACAACAGGTCGCGCATCTGGTCCTCGGTTGGGGCCAATTTCGTGACTACTTTCAGGTCATCCAAACCAACAAACCCGTTATCTTTGTCCTGCAACAGCATCCCGCCGGAAACCTGACGCACAGTCAGAGCGCCCGCACGCGGATCGGGCAGGCCATTTGTCACCAGAAGGCGCAGGTTTTTCTTGGCGGCAAAGACCTCGCGCGCTTCGTCGCTGGCGCCCGGTGCGATCACCACTTCTGTGAAAATTCCGGCAATTTCGCGGGCCGTGTCACCATCCAGCGGCTGGTTAAGCGCCACAATACCGCCAAAGGCCGAGGTGCGGTCGCAGTCGAACGCGGCCTTGTAGGCATCAAGGATGCTTGCGCCACGTGCCACGCCGCTTGGGTTGGCGTGTTTGATGATGGCGCAGGCCGGACCGTCCTCTGGTGGGAATTCTGCGACCAGTTCGAACGCCGCATCTGTGTCATTGATGTTATTGTAGCTGAGTTCTTTGCCTTGCAATTGTCGTGCTGTGGCAACCCCTTCGCGGGCCGAGCCATCGGTATAGAACGACGCCGTTTGATGCGGGTTTTCACCGTAGCGCAGGCGCTGGGCAATGGTTCCTGCAAAGGCACGGCGGCGCGGGGTTTCAAAACCGATCGCATCTGCCACCCAGGTGCTGACAGCCGCGTCATAAGCAGCGGTGCGTGCATAGGCAATCTGGGCGCGGCGTTTGCGGAATTTCGCGCATGTGGCGTTGTCGTGCTTGTCCATATCGCCCAGCAATTTGTCGTAATCTTCTATGTCCACGACGGTGGTGACGAAGGCGTGGTTTTTCGCGGCCGCCCGGATCATGGCAGGGCCGCCAATGTCGATGTTTTCAACACAGGTGTCATAATCGGCACCCTTGGCAACGGTTTCCTCAAACGGATAAAGGTTGACCACCAGAAGGTCGATTGCGCCGATGCCGTGTTCGTCCATCGCGGCCTGATGCGAGGGGCTATCGCGTAGCGCCAAAAGGCCACCATGCACCATCGGGTGTAGTGTTTTCACACGGCCGTCCATCATTTCCGGAAAACCGGTAACCTCGGCCACATCAATCACGGTCACTCCGGCGTCACGCAATGCTCGTGCCGAGCCACCGGTTGACAGGATTTCGACCCCGCGCGCTTCAAGCGCCTTACCAAGGTCAATCAGTCCGGTCTTGTCTGATACTGATATGAGGGCGCGGCGGATTGGATTACTTTGGGCCATTGTCGTTCCTTTGAGGCGTCAGTTTTTCAACACCGCTTCATCGTCAACTTCCAGATCGCGAATGGCAGAGGGGGTGTCCTGTGCCTTGGCGAATGACCAGCGGATACGCGTCGCATAATCCAAAGCCTTGCCAGATAGAACCACTTGTTTGGCACTTCTTGGCTTCAGGCGGTTTTTTTCCAGATAAACGCTGGGTTCAAGGGCCAGTTTAGCGGGGCCATCATAGCGGAACACCCAGATCTCGCCGCTTTTTAGTGCCAGGGATACGGCTGTGCCGCCCATATCAACTTCGCAATCCACGTCCGGGTGCAGGTGAAAATGCAGCGACCATGCAATACCCTGAAGCTTGGTTTTGTCTAGTGCCCGGTCGAAACGGCGTTGCTGGCCTTCACTGATGGCGGCCAGCGTGTCCTCTCCGCTAAGGCTGCGTCCATCAAATGACAAGTCAATGCGGCGAATATGGGTTAGCCCGTGGCTGGGGTCGTACCCGTCATGGCTGCCCACCAGCCCGGTTGAGCTTTCTTCCGCCAGTTTTTGCAGACGCACATCGCGCGGTGTTTCGATCAGCAAAGCACGCTCGACACCGGCGACTTTGCGTGCGGGGCCAAGGCGTGAAGATGACAGGCCATCAATGCCAAGTACGGAATGCGATGGGGTCGCCCGTCCGGCGCGGCGCCATTCTTCGCCGAAATGTGCCCCCGATCCACAATTGACTACCAATGGTCGCCGGCCCGAGGTGACTTCGATGGCCAGTGTTGAGGCATGGGCATTGGCCGAGGCCGGACCCGTCGAAGGTTTGCTTGCATCCATAATGATATTCGTACGTCCGGCCGACAGACGCGCATAGCCCATTGCCAGCCCCACCATGGCGGCCGCGCGTACGCCAGAACTGGCAAGTGCGTGGTCCAAACGTCCCTCGATTCCCCTCCCACCACCGTGAAACCGTGCTAGCCCACCGTCTGAATGACGCAAAGCACGCAGGGTTGGGGCAATACGTTCAATGGCAGCCAGATGTTCACCAGCGGCCATGCGCCCGGCTTCACTCAGCGCGGATGCAGCCCAGTTCAGTAAGGTGAATACTTCCAGCAGTTCTTCAGGGTTTCGGGTCGGGATACCGCCTTCCGCATCAATCTGGCTGGCACATTCACGTGCCAATGCCTTCATCGCGGGCTCCACATGTTTTTCCATACCGGTCAGCGCCAAACCGGCATAAATCAACCCGGTCAGAGCCTCAAAGCGCGCAAGTCCGGGCGAGGCTGCCTGCCAGCGTCGTGACAGGAATATCGTCTGATGCGCCAATGACCGGTAAAAGGCCAGTGTTTCATCGCTTTCTTGCCCGGACAGTACGAATAATGCGTGATTGATCCAACGGATAAGACGCCTGCCAGTGAGGTCCGGTGTCCAGCCCGGGCCGCGCCCGCGCCCATACCGGTTGATCCAGCCGATCAGCCATTTTTGCGCCAAAATCCTAGCGTCACGATCCCCCAGGGCAACCAGATCATCAAGCCAGGCAAAGCCGTGCAGTTCACAGGCAAAGGCGTCATTCGGCACCTTAATGTCCCACAGATTACCATCAGGCTGGTTAACCAGATGTCCCGCAAACAGGAGGTTTCCCGCAACCAATTGCTTGCCGCGTGCGTAAGAACCGATTGTACGGGGTTCAGGCTGTGAAACAAAGCCGGTGGCAGGTTGTGCGCGGACAGCCTGATGGGCGTGCCACCAGTTCATAAGGCGCGTTTTGCGTCCGGACCAGGTCTCATTCGTTGACACGGGTTCTGCCTCGCTCGTGTATGCTGCCTTGAGGTCAGTCTTTGACCACAAGCATAGAGTGCAAAGCTGCGTCTGTCATCGGCGAAAAATGTCAGGCAGGTTTTTGCAGCATCGCGATGTAAAAACCATCCATGCCGCCCAACTCGGACTGATAATCCGGGCGCAGCCGCAAACCACCTTCTTTCCCTATCCATTCGGGGGAAATGCCGGGCTGGCGCAGGGCTTTACGGTTCACTTTCAAATCGTTGTGGCGGTCGATCGCATCGCGTAACTGTTCTTCGCCTTCGTCGATCAGCAGGGAACAGGTGCAATATACCAGCCGACCGCCGGGTTTGAGCAAGTCCAGCGCTTTGTCGATAAGGCGTGCCTGTAATTCAAACAGGTCCGGAAAATCTGATCCGTCCTTGGCATAGGGCAAATCCGGGTGGCGTCTGATCGTGCCGGTTGCGGAACAGGGGGCATCCAGCAAGATCGCGTCAAAACCGGGGGCAGGGGTGGTGTACTCCAACGCATCTGCAACCACGATATCGGCCTGCAGATTACAGCGCTTGAGGTTTTCGGATAGTCTTTCCATTCTGACCTTGGAGATATCCAGCGCTGTGACACTGGCGCCTGTCGCGGCCATTTGCATGGTTTTCCCACCAGGCGCGGCACAGAGGTCCAGAATAATTTCGCCCGGCTGCGCATTCAGAATTCGTGCGGGCATTGCCGCTGCGGCATCCTGCACCCACCAGTCGCCGGTTTCAAAGCCAGCAAGTGTCGATACTTGGCCGAAGCTCTGTAACCGGATCGACCCCAAGGGAACAACTTCGCCATTCAGCGACTTGGCCACAATAGCGCTGTCACCCTTTGGTGTCAGATCAAGCGGTGCACCCGCGTAATGAGCTGCTTCCATCGCGGCGACAACCTCTTTGCCATAATCCGCCAGCAATGGTTTTCGAAGCCATTTAGGCAGGCGCGGCACGGGCAGATCCTGCCACTTTGCAACGTTATCCGCGACTTTTCGCAAAACGGCATTTACCAGCCCGGCCATCCGGACCTCGCGTTTATCCAGTCGCGTAAGTTCGACCATGGCGTTGACCACCCCATGTGGGGCAGAAGCATCTTCGCACATTTCGACCACGCCAAGACGCAGTATATTCATAATCCGGTCTGACGGGCGCCGTTTTAAAAATGGCCCCAACATTCTGTCAGCCCGATCCATCGCTCTGAGGGTTGTGATGGCTAGGCGCTGAGCTCTGGCCCGGTCTTCAGCAGCAAGCGGGGCCAACCGGCGTGGAAGGACCTCTGCCAGTAAACGGCCATGTATCGTAACATCGCCCAACAGCTCTGATGCCACCTTGCGCGCGTCACTTACCTTGTTTTGCATGCAGAAACCCTTTTGCTTGCCCGGCTGCGGGCTTATATGATTGCCTGAACGCCTTCAAGGACAGCCACATGTCAGACGAAACCAAAGAATTGCCTGCAGCGGCCAAACGCGCCCTTGCCGAAGCCGAGGAACGCAGGCGAAAAGCCAAAGGTAAAGCATTACCCGAAGAACTGGGCGGGCGCGATGGCCCGGAACCGGTGCGTTATGGCGATTGGGAAAAGAACGGGATCGCGGTAGATTTCTGAGAACACCCCGGTAGTTGGGACGAATCGAAGGTAGATTTGAGGCCTCCGGCGGAGGTATTTGCGCCAAGGTGAACGGGCAAAGATTGACCCAAAAAAGCTAATTTCCAATTTTAGGCCAGTTTCCGTTACAGGCCAAGAACGTCCATCATATCATATTTTCCAGGCTTTTGCCCCTGACCCCAGAGGGCTGCCTTGAGAGCGCCGCGCGCAAAAATGGCACGGTCGGTTGCAACATGACGCAGGGTGATACGTTCGCCGTCAGCGGCGAATATAACATCGTGTTCACCGACCACGTCGCCACCACGAATGGCGCTAAAGCCGATATGCCCCTGTACCCGTGCTCCGGTCATTCCATCACGGCCCCGGTCTGCAACCCGTGCCAGCTTAACGCCCCGGCCCGCAGCGGCGGCTTCACCCAGCATCAGGGCTGTACCTGACGGTGCGTCGACCTTATGGCGGTGGTGGGCTTCGACGATTTCGATATCAAAGTCTTCGTCCAGAGCTGCAGCAACTTTTTGGGTAAGCTGTACCAGCAGGTTGACCCCAAGGCTCATATTTCCCGCCTGCACGATGGTTGCGTGGCGCGCCGCAAGGGAAAGCCGCTCTTGGTCGCTTTCGTCCATTCCGGTGGTGCCGATCACATGTACGGCGCGTGCCTGTGCGGCCAGATCGGCCATGGCGACAGTGGCAGCAGGTGCGGTGAAATCCAGCACGGCCTGAGCGCGTGTCATTGCCTCCAGCGGGTCGTCGGAAACTTCGACACCCAGAATACCCAGGCCCGAAACCTCACCAACGTCGCGGCCGAGCCATTCATGGCCGGGGCGTTCAAGTGCCCCAACCAGCCGTGCGGCCGGGGAGGCATCCACAGCCCGCACCAGCATTTGCCCCATGCGGCCCGAGGCACCCATCACAACAATTCCGGGAAGTTCGCTCATCTTCGCTCTCCTGATTTGGTCCCCGGTTTAACCATAACCGGCGACCTTGGCAAAGCCCCTGTTGCAAGGACGTGCAATCGGGCATACATGCACCGGATGGCATCCAAACGCTTTCATAACTCGAATGGCCCGACCCAACGACAGCTTAGGGTTGGTGAATTGATTCGGCGTACCCTGAGTGAGGTGCTGGCACAGGGCGATGTGCATGATCCCGACCTTAATCGCATGTCGATTACTGTTGGCGAGGTGCGGACCTCACCCGATCTGAAAATCGCCACGGCATATGTTTTGCCCCTGGGCGGGAAAGGTCGGCGTGAAGCGATCGAGGCCCTGGCGCGTAACAAACACGAATTGCGCCGCGCCATCGGTAAAGCAGTGAACCTGAAATTCACGCCCGATTTGCGGTTCGTGATAGACGAGACCTTTGATCAGATGGATGAAAGCCGCCGGTTGTTTGCGCAAGGCGACGTGCGCCGTGATATTGACGGCAACGACGATGAAGAATGATGCGCGGGCCGTGAATTTCTGACCCAAAACGAGGACAACATGGCACGTAAACGCAAAGGGCGCGATATTTCCGGCTGGCTAGTGGTGGACAAGCCCGCTGGCTGGAGCTCGAATGCCGTGGTTGGCAAGGTGCGCTGGGCGATGCAGGCTAAAAAAGCCGGGCATGCGGGCACGCTCGACCCAGAGGCGACCGGTGTACTGGCCGTGGCTCTGGGTGAAGCAACCAAGACCGTGCCTTACATTACAGATGCGCTTAAGGCCTATCGGTTCAGGGTCCGGCTGGGGCAGGCGACCAACACGGACGACACGGAAGGTGAAGTTATCCAGACCAGCGAGATCCGGCCATCAGACGGCGAGATTGAAGCGGCCCTGCCGCAATTTACCGGCGATATCATGCAGGTGCCGCCGAAATTCTCGGCCGTCAAAATAGATGGTGAGCGCGCGTATAAACTGGCCCGCGATGGCGAAGATGTGGAGATTGCCGCACGCCCGCTTTGGGTCGAAGAGCTGACCATGCTCTCACGGCCGGATGCAGACCATGTTGAACTTGAAATGGTCTGTGGCAAAGGCGGTTACGTGCGCTCCATCGCCCGTGATCTGGGCGAGGTTCTGGGCTGCTGCGGCCATGTGGATCATCTGCGCCGCATTTGGTCCGGGCCGTTTGATGTTGAGGATGGCGTGAGCATCGAGCTGATCGAAGAACTGGCTCAGACCGGTGATTTGGACGCCTATCTGCACCCCTTGGAGGAGGGATTAGTCGACCTGCCGGAACTGCGCTGTACAGCGGATGCCGCCAATCGTATGCGTCATGGTAATCCGGGCATGGTCCTGAGCTCAGATGCAGAATATGGCGACGAAGCCTGGGCCTCGCTGGATGGCAAGGCCGTCGCCGTAGGGACCTATCGTTCCGGCGAACTTCACCCGAGCCGGGTGTTCAACCAAAGCTGAACTCGTTCCGGAAGCTAGTCGATTATCTCCAATATCGCATCGGGAATTTCGGGCGCGCCGCCAATTTTATATGCTGAGAGCACCTGTGCCTCGGCCTTGTCGGCAGCATCCTCACTATTCGCATGAATCAGGCAAAGCGGCGTGCCCTTGTCGACGTTAACGCCCAGATCCAGAAGTCCGGTCAAACCGACAGCGGGGTCGACATCGTCGGCAGCTTTGCGTCTGCCACCGCCAAGCTCTACCACCGCCAACCCGACGTCCCGCGTGGCGATGGCGTTCACATAGCCTGCAACCGGTGCAGCCACCGCGCGTGTAATTTTAGCCTTGGTCAAATAGGCATCTGGTTTATCGACGAATTCCGCGGGCCCGCCCAGAGCGGTAACCATGCGGCCGAAAACTTCAGCGGCTCGACCATTTTCAAGTACTTCAGAGGCTTTTTCACGACCCTCCTCGCGGGTTGCAGCTATGCCACTGAGTGCCAACATTTCACCACACAGGCCCAGCGTTACCTCTTCCAACCGCGCGTCCTTATGCTTACCGGTCAGGAAATCCACCGCGTTTGAAACTTCGACTGCGTTTCCTGCCGCCGAGGCCAGTGGTTGGTTCATATCCGTAATGAGGGCGTTACACGGCAGGCCAGCCGCGCGGGCCACCCGCGTCAGGCTGTCTGCCAGTTCGCGCGCGCGGTCCGGGCTGTCCATAAAGGCGCCATTGCCGCATTTGACGTCCATAACCAGCCCGCCCAGCCCGGCTGCCAGTTTCTTTGACAGGATTGATGCTGTGATCAGCGGCACACTTTCCACCGTCGCCGTAACATCGCGGGTGGCATAAAATCTTTTATCTGCGGGTGCCAAGTTTCCGGTTTGGCCAATGATGGCGCAACCCACTTCGGACACCACTTTGTCAAACAAATCATTGCCCGGCTGAGCCTGATAGCCCGGAATGCTCTCCATCTTGTCCAAAGTTCCGCCGGTATGCCCCAACCCGCGGCCCGAGATCATGGGAACATAACCCCCGGCGGCGGCCACGATCGGTGCCAGCATCAGGCTGATATTGTCTCCGACGCCACCAGTCGAGTGTTTGTCCACCACCGGACCGGGCAGATGCGACCAGTTGAACACGTCGCCGC
Organism: uncultured Aliiroseovarius sp.; assembly: GCA_964550345.1. GTDB lineage: Bacteria > Pseudomonadota > Alphaproteobacteria > Rhodobacterales > Rhodobacteraceae > JAAEUB01. The sequence goes on from CAZJYZ010000044.1 coordinate 24,972, forward strand.
TGTCACGCATGGCCAGAGTTAAAGCAGCGGCTTCGTCGGGCTGCATGCCTTGGAAGAAAACGGCCATGGCAAAGGCTGCAACCTGCCCCTCGCTGGCGGAACCATCCGAGATACCGGCAACCATCGCCTCGACTTCTTCTTTCGACAATTCCAGCCCATCGCGTTTGTGGCGAATAATTTCTGCAATCAGCATGGCGTATCCTCCGAAAAAAAGCATTTTTGACCATTTGAGAAAAAATCACAAGCTCAACCTGCTTGCCTTTCCCCCTCTCTGCGCTCAAAACATGGCCATGATTACCCGAAATGCACAAAAAGGCGATGCCCATTCAACCGCAACCTACTCGGATTGCGAAAGGTATCGGTATCAACTGACTCGTGTTTGGGACCCGCACGGGGACAAGGCATTGTTTGTCATGCTTAACCCTTCAACGGCAACAGAGGTGCAGAACGACCCAACCGTCGAGCGCTGTGAGCGGCGCGCCCGTGCCCTTGGTTTTGGAGCCTTTCAGGTTACCAACATTTTTGCCTGGCGTGACACGGATCCACGCATGATGCGGGCGGCAGGTGACCCTGTGGGGCCGCAAAATGATGCCGTGATCGTTGACGGGTGCCATTGGGCTGACCGGATTATATGCGCCTGGGGTGCCCATGGCGAGCATCTGAACCGGGGCCGGGCGGTGGAGGCGTTATTAAGGGCAACAGATCTGCCGCTATTCCACCTGGGTCTGACAAAAGCAGGACACCCTAAGCATCCCCTTTACATTGCCTATAGCCAACAGCCAGAGGTCTGGCCGTAGTAAGCTGAAAGTTGCATTTGTGTGGCAAAGCAGGTTGCTTGTGCCCGAATAGGCATGTCAGCGCACAAGGTCTGGGATCAGCGGAAAATGTTTTCAGGAACGTCAACATAGATGTCGGCCGCACTGGCTCCCGGAGAGCCTTGCAATATGGCAACTACTGCACCGTTTATGAAGACGATGCCATCGCTACCGTCGTCGGAAGGTTCCACAACAACTTCCGGCGTGCCAGCGGTTACATCCGGATTCAGGCTGATGCGCAAAAAGTCTTCTCCAACCCGAAAATCGGTAATATCTGCATGTCCAGTACCTGACGAAGTATCATTATACAGCCAGAACGTGTCGTTGCCCTCGCCGCCAGTCGCAGTATCCGTGCGGTCAAAAATGATTGTATCATTGCCCTCACCGCCATCGAGTGTGTCTGCGTTGTTATCAATATGCCAGGAATATTCGCGGCGTTCGGCGACAACCCGTTCGTCGGCCTGGCCAAAATGGTCGAGCACATCGTCGCCTGCACCTCCGGCAATGGTGTCTGCTCCATAACCACCACTGACGAAATCATTCCCGCCGCCACCTGACAGAACGTCATTGCCAGACGCGCGCTGGTCGCCGTGTTCGCCGCCCTGAATGATTTCGTGGCCCTCGCCGCCGGTGATAATGTCATCCCCAGCGCCGCCATCCAGATGGGCCGAGGCTGTACCATCGCTGTTCACCACGTCCGACCCGGTAATGGTATCCTCACCAATGCCGCCAAAAACAGCGACGGCACCGTCCCCGGCTGCCAGCGTATCATCGCCGACCCCGCCGAAGATGTATGCGGCTTCATCGCCTGCGGTGATGGAATCGTTTCCTTCCCCCCCGCTGACAACATTCAGGTTCCCCTCGGTGTCAATTAACGGCGTACCGTCCCACGAGCCAAGCTGACCCTCACCATTTCCGGCGGTGCCATCATCTTCCATTTCGAACGTGTCGTTGGCCGTGCCGAGTTCGCTGCCCAGGGTATCAGAAATTTGCGTACCGATATATCCGATACCTGTCGCAGCATCAGATTGCTCGCCCAACAATCGTTGGAGAAGGGTACCGTCACCGTCAAAGGAGTATTCTTCCTCCGGGGTGTCGACGGGGTCAAGTACGCCCCCATCCCCAATCGGGTAGTCAAAGTCATCCGGGCTGTCATCGCCATCATCCGGTTGCACAACGGACCCTTCGTCTATGGGGGCCGGGTTGACAGGTGGCTGGTCGTCGCTGTCATCCGGTTGCACAACGAGTCCTTCAAAAACTTCATCCGGAAAGCCTTGATCAGCACCTCCCCCCTGATCATCAGAGTAACCGTCATCTTCCAATCCGCCCGTGCCATTCCCAGAGTCATATGCATCCTCCCCACCGAAAATATCGGGCAGGAAAAGCATAGGTAAAAGGCCCAAAAAGAGCAGCAGGATGGTCATAAACAGCCCCAGGCAACACGCATATAGATGGGAGAGTAACACCAAACAGGTGATCAGCCCCCCTTGAGTGGTCCAGTTTGAATGTTAGTGCATGATTGGCCTG
>CAZJYZ010000045.1:0-10677 GCA_964550345.1 uncultured Aliiroseovarius sp.
CATTGCTGTCAGTGCTTGGGGCTGCCAGTATTTTTGGACGTTTGACGGTGGGCACACTATCAGACCGGATTGGCGGAAAGCGGGCATTCCTGATGTGCTTCGTTATTCTGCTGGGCAGTTTGATTGCATTCATTGGGGCTTCGTCCCATGGCCTGTTGTTTGTTGTTGTCACGTTTTACGGGTTCAGCCATGGCGGGCTGTTCACTGTCGTTTCTCCACTTGTCGCCGAATATTACGGGATGCGCGCGCACGGCGCGATTTTCGGCACTATCCTGTTTTTCGGTACAATCGGAGGTGCTGTTGGGCCTATTATGGCGGGGTGGGTTTTTGACAGCACCGGCAGCTATCAATATGCGTTTCTGGCACTGGCGTTGTTAGCAGCATTAGGGCTCACATTAGTGGTCTCACTGCCAAAAAGAGCATACGTCCCCGTTGCCCGTTAATCTTAGGAGATACCCCATGAAAGTTAACCAGCTCACAACCACAAGTGGCGTTCCCGCATCGGCATTTTCATTTGGCACAATGCAGTTTGGCGGGAAGGCCGATGAAGCCGAAAGCCGCAAGATGTATGATGCCAGTCGCACGGCCGGGATCAACTTTTTTGATACGGCTTATTCATACACCGAAGGTCATTCCGAAAAATTTCTGGGGCAATTCGCGGCATCCGAGCGCGAGCGACTGATTATCGCAACCAAATGTGCATCGGTCGGCGGGGCGGGTGCTGCGAATATTCGCGCCCAGCTGGATGAAAGCCGGAAACGGCTGGGGATGGATGTTGTCGATGTTTTTTACCTGCACCAATGGGATGGGGACACCTCACTGGATGAAACCTTCTCGACCCTTGCTGAACTACGCGAGGCTGGATTGTTTCGTTACATTGGTGTTTCGAACTACTCTGCATGGCAAACGATGAAGGCTGCCTGCATTGCTGAAAAATTGGGCATCAGGATAGACATCCTGCAACCAATGTACAATTTGGTTAAACGTCAAATCGAAGTTGAAATTTTACCGATGGCCATCAGCGAAGGCTTCAATGTAGCGCCCTACTCGCCACTGGGCGGGGGGTTGTTGACGGGAAAATATATTGCTGGCGGCGGAGGCCGGATATTGGAAAACAAGATGTACAACAAGCGATATGGCGTCGATTGGATGCACGAAACAGCAGCCAATCTTTCGGATGTTGCCGCCGAGGTTGGTATCAGCGCCATTACGCTGGCAGTCAGTTGGGTGGCGCGTCATGCCGGGGTTACGCACCCAATCATCAGCGCACGTTCTGAAGAGCAGTTGCTACCTTCACTGGCGGCACTTGACTACCAGCTACCTGACGACCTTTTCCAAAGGATTACGGCCCTTTCACGCCAGCCGGCACCGGCTACCGACAGGTTGGAGGAAGCCTGATCCTCTCCAGAACCAGGGCGGCAATCTCGGGCGGTGTCACGTCTTTTTGTAGCGTTTACCGACCATCAGTGTTTCACATACTTTCGCCAGTTATGTTGCTCAACAAAGCCAAGCATCTCTCGTATCTTGCGGTTAGAAAACAGGGCTTCATGCTCACCAAGACTGCGCGTTACCGGGGTACCCGGGAAAAACTGGTCAATTAGGTCTGCAGAAGGAATGATTGCTGAGTTGGTGTCGTTGCCTGCGTTGAACACCTGATAACCCAACCCATCTTTCTCAAGACAAAGATCAACGATCTGACCAAGATCACGCGCATCAATATAGCAAAATGCATTGCGCCTCCGCTGCTCCGGGTTTTCAAAGAAATCAGGAAAACGGTTATATTCGTGCGGTTCAATCACATTGCCAATCCGAAGGGCATAGATGTCTATCCCGGATCGCCTTTGGAATGCGCGCGCAGTTTGTTCATTCACCACTTTGGACAGGCCATAACTATCCATCGGATCAACATCGTAATCTTCTTCCAAGGGGAATGATTTTGGGTTCACCCGCCCATCTGAAAAACAGATTCCATAGGTGGTCTCGGAGGACGCAATGACGACCTTTTTAATGCCAAGCTTCACCGCCGCCTCAATCACGTTATAGGTTCCCATCGTATTCACCCGAAACGTCTCATTGTCCGGATTGATAAGAATGCGGGGAACAGCGGCGAAATGCACTACAGCGTCGAACGGCGGCACACCTGTGCCCGGCTCCATTTCGTCCCAACCGGCATAACTGGTCATCACATTGAACATCTGGCCAGAATCCGTGATATCGGCAATCAATGTTTCAACACCGTCAAGCTCAAGCGGGTGCAGATCAACGTTCAACACGCGGTGGCCCTGAGCCATCAGATACTCAACAGCGTGTTTACCAGCTTTGCCGGAACCACCGGTGAATAGAATACGTTTTCCCATATTTTCGACCTCCATCATATCGCAACCAAGATAGCCCTCGAGATTTGCGCATATTCAAGTGAAACAAAACCGCCCCATACTCATACCAGGCCCGGTTAAAGCCCACATCAGGCAACCTAGAGGGCAGCGAGGAGTGTTTCACCGCTGGTCATTTGACAAACCCCCTTCTCGGTTTCCATCTGAAGGACCTTTACCACGCCATCATCCACGTAGATCGCGCAGCGCTGCGTGCGATCCTTGAACCCAACAGTCGGATTGCTAAATTCAAGGCCAAGCGCCAGGGTCAGTTCGGAATTCCAATCAGCCAGAATCGTGATACCCTTTTCCGTGGCCCCAGAGGTGCGGCCCCAGTGTTCAGTAACACGTACGTCATTGACTACCACGACGATCAGCTCCTCGACCCCTTTTGCACGAAAGGCATCTGCGGTGCGGATCAGGCTTGGGAGGTGGGCTGAAGAACAAATCGATGTGTAGGCCCCGGGCATGCCAAAAATCACGGCCTTCTTCCCTGCAATACGTTGGGAAATGTCGACCTGCGTTACCTCATCACCAATCTGACAGGGAAGCGTTACAGAGGGAATGCGATCCCCGACCTTAACCATTTCCATGCATTTGCCCTCCGGTTCAGTTGTCTCAATGTGTTCCACATTTACAGGCAAGCTCGGCAGTCGGCCAGCGATCATTCTGTCACGCACCAAGAAAGCCCGCTTTGAGCTTCTACCGTTGGCTATCCCCGTAAGGCATCGAGGAAGATGCCCGGAAGCTTCAACCAATTCGGCTTGTACTGAAACTTCGTCAGCGCTTCTCCTATTTTGTGCTGGCGTTTGTTTGTAATGAAGAAGGGTGGGCGAGGCAGCAGGGTAAATTGCATCGATAATAACCCCCGCGGAAATGGTCGCCAGGGTGCTTTTACCACGACGCGCTCGGTATTCTCCAACATGAAGGAGTTGTGCACTTTGCCAATGCCCGAACCGATATCCTCAAGCGTATGCCCGGGAAAGGCACCCCAAGGGCAAGCGGTTATCAGAAAGCCCAGACCGCACCAGCCATTGATTGCGATGGTACCGTAGCGTAGCTCGGACAGGATTTCTTCGAACCTTTCCTTGCCAATTTTCCTGATCGTCTTTGGATGGATAAGGATATTGGCCCCTAACGTTCCCCAAAGTTCTTCATTGGCAAATTTGACAGCGGCACGAAGGTAGGTTTCCGGGTCAGGTGCGTCAAACTCAATTGTGCCCAGTGCCGGGCCGAAAACTTCGTTCTTGCGATTGTGTACGTGTTCAGCCAGATCGCTGATCACCAGCGGAAGCGCTGTCTCGCCGCGATCAACCGTATCGGAATCACCACCATGGTTCTTATGCGCTTCAAGCCGCTGTTCTGCCCCGGGATACCAGGCCGGACGGGTCGATCCGGCCGCAACGTTCTTGACTGCCTCAAGCAGTTTCGGGCCCAATTCCCAACCCCTGGGCATGATCAGGGCCTGGCAGGCGATGCAGTTATGGCCTGAATTGTGAAGCTTCATCGTGGCGATGCTTTCTGCCTGAAAACGGATGTCTGCTGCAGACCATGGACCCGGCACCACGATGGTCGGACTGACCGAACCAAGTTCAGAGGTAAAGTGCTTACTGTTTTTGGGTTTGCCAGCCTTGCGATTTTTCTCGCCCTCTTTGCCGGAACCCCAGACAATTGCATCATGGGTCGAGTCCGATCCGGTAATATGCAATTCGTCGACAATCGGGTGTTCGCACAGATAAGCCCCACCCTTTGCATCGCCCTTGACGATGCGCAGAAAACCCCCGTCGATAAATGGCTTCATGGCGATCTCATAATAGTCGATCAGGAAGTCATTGACCGGGTTCATTTTCAGGATAACCACCTGATTTTCCAGAATAAGCTTTTGCAGCACGTCCAGCGGCGTGATCGCAGCTATATTGCCCGCACCCAACACGAGTGCAACCTTCCCTTTGCGATCCTTCACCGGAATGTCGTAGGCGACCGCGACATGCTCTTTGAGGTTGGACACGTTCACGCCTTTCTGCATCCACACCTCGGCTGAAACGCCGGACAGGAGCAGATGATCCCATATCGAGTGCGGCTGCACCTGCACGGCAAGCTGGCCCGTTACCAGCTGACGCGTGGGAAGACGGTCAATAAAGGTCTTTCCCTCCATGTGTGAAAGCGTACCGATCAGCCCGTTAACCCCGGACATGGTGGCATACGGGCCAGCAATCCATTCCTCACCAGCAATGGGGGTGCCGGGAGAAAGTCCCTTGTGGCGGGCCGATGCCTCGGCCCAGCCTTCAGCCACCTTCATGATCCCGTCCTTCATCGCGGCCAAAAGCTGCAGTCGTTCAGCAACCGAGGTGCGGGCCCATTTGTCCTTGGTCAAATTAAGATCATCTAAGGCGGTCTGATACTCTCCAAACAGATCCTCGTGATCCGTGATATACACTTGTGTGTCTTCCGGCATGTCAGGCTCCTCTCTCGGTTTAGGTGTGCAGTGCCGCTCGTGCAGCTTGACGATGCCGTTGCTTGGGATCGCATAGGCGGGACCACCGTATCGGTAATCTGTTACTTAGCAACCTTTCCTTCGGTTACGCTACTGACGACAAGCAGAAGGGGAATTTTCGGTCCGTTGACTTGTAGGGTTTGAACATGTTCAAGAGCCTAAGATGCGTATTCGGCCCTGATCATGTCAGCGCACTTTTCGGCAATCATGATCGTTGGCGCATTGGTGTTACCCCCAATCAGGGTCGGCATAACCGAAGCATCAACAACGCGCAGGCCATCAAGCCCGTGCACCTTCAGCGCTGGATCAACCACCGCCATGTCGTCCATACCCATCTTACAGGTGCCGACCGGGTGATATATCGTGTCGGCGCGGGCGCGGATATGCTCTTTCCACTCGGCGTCGGTCATATTGTCCCTGACGCCGAACAGCTCACGCTTGCGATAGCTGGCCAATGGTTCCGTTTTCAATATTTCGCGGGACATCCTGGCACCCTTGATTGTGAGATTCAGGTCGCGCTCATCTGACAGGAATTTTGGATCAATGCCTGGGTCGGCCAGCGGATCGGCGCTTTGCAGAATAACCTCACCACGGCTATGTGGCCGCAGAACGCAAACGTGGCAGCTGTAGCCATAACCGGCATGCAGACGCCTGGCGTGGTTGTCGACGACCGAAATGACAAAATGTAATTGAATGTCCGGACGATCCAGCGATGGATCAGTTTTTAAGAATGCCGCGCCCTCGGCAAAGGGCGTGGAAATCAATCCAGTGCCTTTGCGCGCCCACTGCCAAATAGCTGAAGTCAGCCGTAAGGCTGCGCGAACTCCAATCCCAAAATTGTCAGTATCACGAGTTTTAAAAGCCAGGATGAAATCCAGATGGTCCTGCAGGTTTTGCCCGACCCCGGGCAATTCATGCACCATGTCGATACCATGCTTTGTAATGCCCTGAGGGCGGCCCACGCCCGAAAGCATCAGAAGCTGCGGAGACTGGAAAGTGCCACCAGACAGAATTACCTCTTTGCTGGCATAAACCTCCTTGTCCATTTTGCCGTGGCGATAGGCAACACCAACAGCGCGTTTACCTTCAAAGATGATTTTCGTGGCACGTGCTTTGGTGATTATCGTGAGGTTCGGTCGGTCCATCACCGGAAACAGGTAACCAGCGGCTGCCGAGCAGCGTTCACCATTCTTCTCTACCGAATGGAACTGAGTGACCTGGTAAAGTCCAACCCCTTCGTTGTCGCCGGTATTGAAATCGTCGCGACGACGATGCTGAAGGTTCGCCGCTGCCTCAACAAAAGCTTTGGAAATTGGCCGGGGACTTTTCTGATCCGACACCTGTAGCGGGCCACTTTCGCCATGAAACTCGTCACCACCGCACTCATTATTCTCGGACTTCTTGAAATATGGCAGGCAGTCCTTCCAAGACCAGCCTTCACACCCCATTTCGGCCCAGTCATCATAGTCGGATTTGTGCCCACGAATGTAGAGCATGGCATTGATCGCGCTCGACCCACCCAGCGCCCGGCCACGCGGCTGATAGCCCCGGCGGCCGTTCAGGCCTGGCTGGGGAACCGTGTTGAAAGCCCAGTTGAACAGCTTTCCATAGCCAGGCAAGATGGCAACCGCACCTGCCGGCGCACGCACCAGAACGCTGTTTCGACCGCTACCAGCCTCGAGAAGGCACACCCTTATTTCGGGATCTTCACTAAGCCGAGCCGCCAGTGTCGCACCAGCCGAGCCACCGCCAACAATTACAAAATCAAAGCTCATAATGTCTCACTCATAATCCGCCTCCCCCCCCGGCCACCGTTGACCAGTCACGCTTTCGCGCGTCTTCCAGTGCGTGTTTAAGGCAGAATTTGTTGAATACGACCAGGCTTTGCTCGCCCAATACTGAGTATCGGAGGCGCAATTTGTAACATCCGTTTTTAGGTTCAAAGGAGGGCAAGACAGCATGGCCATTCGGAGAAGAGTGCACTCATAGGGTTTCGCGGTCTAAAACCAGTACGCGATCACCGACCCGGTCGCTTGGGTGGGTGATCACATACTCTCCCGGCTCCAGCCCATCCAGAATTTCCGCAAATTCCGTGTTCCGTTGACCAATTTCGACATTCCTGAGCAGTGCGGTGCCATTTTCGACCACAAAGACCGCCCAATCTCCATTCTGTCGGAACAAAGCACTTATTGGCACGCGCGCAACATCTTCACCGCGCCATTCGACAATGCGCAGAAACACCCGAAATCCATGCCCCAGCGCCGGCAGCTCGGTGCCTTGCATGATGAAGTCCAGTAGAACCTTGACCCGTTGCTCTTCAATCCCAAGAGCAGAAATCTTGGTGAAGGCAGCGGGCTCAATCTCGCGCAATTGTGCCATCAGCACCAGTCCCCCACCCCAACGCTCAACATATGCCTGAGCGCCTGGCGTAAGGCGCATTGCGTCGGATGAGAGCAGATCCACTGCAATTTCAAGGTCTTGCATCTGACCGATGGTCAGGATCGGCGTACCTGATGCGATAACGCGGGTGCTTTCGTTCACCACGCCGAGCACCTGTCCGCTGACCGGAGCTTTTATGTCGATGCAGCAGGCACTTGCCTCTTGCCCGCCGTTTTCTTCTTCGGGTCCGATCAGCAGCGCCTGTTGGACTGCCAGCTCGCTCACGCGCATGTCATAGGATGCATGGGCGCTGTCCAGCATGGCGGCAGCGATATCTAACGCAAGTTCCGCATCCTCAAGCTGTGCTTGCGGGATCGTACCACGAGAATGCAGATCGTGCAGCCGGTTAAGCTGTAACTGGGCATGCCCCAGATCAAGCTCGGCCATCGTGACCTGAACCCCTGCCAATGCCAGTGCAGCCTCGGCTTGAGCCACACTTGCCTCGGCTTGGCTGCGGGACCTTGTGTCAAGAAATGCGGGCGCACCGGGTTCGATCCTTGCCACGACAGTTTCCCCGGCAATGACGGGATCACCAATTTTGACCGGGCTGCGCAACAGGCGACCGGTGACCGGCGCCGAAACCTCAAAAACCTCACGTACCCGGGTTTCGCCGTCGGTATTGATCGTTACTTCCAAAGGCCCGCGGTCAATCCGCGCCAAATCCACCGGGATGATCTCAGGGCGTGTAGCAACCCAGGCCAGACCGCCAACAACAGAGATTAAGACCGCTCCGATCAGCGTTTTACGCCATACACCAGACATCGCCTACTCCCTCGTTTTCATCACTGCGACCAGATCCATTCGGTCAATACGACGCCGAACAATCAGGGCTGAAACGAATGATGCTCCCGCCACGACCAGCGCCGCCCTTACGTAAGTTGCGCGCGTGATAACCATGGGGATTGCATACAGGTCACTTTCAAATGCGGTTACCATGCTCGATGCCATGCCATAACCCATAACCCAACCCAGCGGAATTGCCACTACTGTCAGAATGAAAAGTTCGCCCAGAAGAATATAACTCACCTCACCACGGGTAAAGCCGAGTATGCGGAGTGACGCCAGTTCCCGACCCCGCTCGGAAAGCTGAATTCGCGCCGAATTATACACCACCCCCACAGCAATCAATGCAGCGATGAAGGAATTTATAGTGGTCGTCATCCCCGCATTCTCGGCAATGGTTTCGTCGAACGACCGCCGCACTTGGGCCAACAAGGTGATACCGGCAATAACCGGAGCATCCTTGACGGCCGCATACAGCGCTTCCTCTTGTCCCTCATCAACCAGAATATTGACCATATTGATTTGTGGCCCACGGTTCAGGAGCTTTGAAAGGGTATCAATATCCATATACGCACCCAGCCCGAAATACTGGCCAGCGACCCCACTGACAACGACCCGGTGGCGGGTATCCGAGACCTGTAGAAACTCAACTTCGATAACATCGCCCACACGCACATCCAGATGCGTCGCCAACCGCCTGGCCAACACGATACCGTGCTCAGGTGCCACCTGAACCCTGGTCTGAGCGTCATAGACACGCGATAGAGTATCCTCGGTCCGCCGCCCCTCGACGCCGATGGTGCGGGTCAAATGCCCGTGGTGCAATCTGGCTGCCATGTTCAGCGCACCCTCAGCAGACATTACGCCCGGCAGGTTTTCGATATTCTCCAGCACGCTCTCCGGTCGCGGAATCGCAAAACTGAGAATTGCGTCTTGCCGGTTAATCTGAACGAACGAGACATCAAGCAATTCGTCCATGGCATCGAACATGAACATTGCCGCAACCATCACCGCAGCCGAGGTTGCAATACCAAGCGAGGTCAAGCCGGCACGGACTGGCCAACGCCCGATTGCCCGCAGGATCATCATGGTTGGCTGGCGGGGTCGGAAGATGCGGATAATCCTGTCCAGAATGCCGCGACGGAAACGTGTTGGTGCAGGCGGAGACATCGCCACAGCAGGCTTCAGTGTCACTATTTTACGTACCGCACCAATTGCGCCCAATACGGCGGCAGATAATCCTGCGAGCCCCGAAATTGCATAGGCCGAGGGGTATTGCACAAAAACCAGATACGGAAAGTGGAAAAACTCAGCATAGAGTACAGCGGTTCCATGCCCCAACCACAGGCCAAAGCTCCAGCCCAGCGCCACCCCTACAGCACCGATCAGCATGGCAAGCTTAATATAGTGCCAGGCGATTTCCCACTCGGTGTAACCCAGTGCCTTCAACAACCCGATTTGCTCGCGTTCAAGCGTTATCAGACGCCCCAAAACCATGTTTACCAGAAAGGCCGAGATCACCAGAAATATCGGCGGGATGATGCGTTTCATCACGTCAAGCTGATCAAGTTCCCCTTCAAGAAAAGCGTTTGAAATCTGCTCTTTGCGCCCATAGGGCCCAGTGCCGCCATATGGCTTAAGCAGCGCCTCGAGCTCTTCCTTCACAGGTCCAATATCGGTGCCGTGTGTGACTTTCAGGCTGACCGAGTTGAATGCTCCTGACAGGTTGAACGCAGCCGCCAATACATCTTCGGCCATCCACAGGATTCCAAAGCGCCGGTCATCGGGCATGATCGAACCCGGCGCGATCGTGTAGATGAATTCAGGGCTTAGCGCCGTGCCTACAATCGTTACCTCGCGCCGCTGCCCGTTGAGGGTCAGGTTGAAACTGTCACCGGGTTTGAAACCATGCGCCAGGGCAAAGGTCTCATTCACCATAACCTCGCCCTCGCGCCCGGCCTCGGGTAGGCGACCAAGGGTCGGGCCCGGTACGTTCAGCAGGGGCTGCCCGGTTGTTGGGACAGATAAAAGCTGCCCCATGGCAGGTTCAACCATGCCCTCAATGTCAAGTATGGCGTTTTGCGAAATTCGCGCTTCGACTCGGGCAACGCCTTCGATCGCAGCGATTTCTTCTATCAATGACTTTGGCGCCCGGGCAGCCGACGAGAAGATATCGCCAAATCGCGAGCGTTCGTAATAGGTGGCGCGGGTTTCCGAAAGCGACCGCTCGGTGCCGAAGGACATCACCATGATCATGACACCGCAGGCCAGAACCGCCGCGATCGCCAGGCTTTGCGCCCAGAGCCGCCAAATGTCACGAGACAGTTTTCTGTTCAGCGCCCGCATTGTCACCACTCGATATCTGCGGGCTCAACGCGGTGCTTATTCACCACTGTATCGCTTATATTTCCGTCGGCGAAATATATCACCCGGTGCGCCATTTCCCGGATCCCGGCATTGTGGGTAATGACCACAGTCGTTGTGCCCAGATCCTCATTGACCCGCTCCAGCGCCTCGAGAACCTGAACGCCTGTCTTACTGTCCAGCGCCCCGGTCGGCTCGTCACATAAAAGAACCTCGGGTCGTTTG
>CAZJYZ010000045.1:10687-26794 GCA_964550345.1 uncultured Aliiroseovarius sp.
ACCCGCTGCTGTTCGCCACCCGACATCTCGGCGGGAAAATGATCCATTCGGTGGGCAAGCCCGACCCGCTCCAGCGCCTCCTCCGGCGACATTGGATCGCGCGATATCTCGGTCACCAGTGCTACGTTTTCACGTGCGGTCAGAGAAGGGACAAGGTTATAGAACTGAAAGACAAACCCAACATGATCGCGCCGGTAGCGGGTAAGCCCGCGCTCGCTCATTGATGTCAGTTCCTGATCCCTGAACCAGGCCCTGCCATCGGTGGCGCTATCAAGCCCGCCAAGGATGTTGAGAAACGTTGATTTACCGCTACCGGAGGCACCCAACAACACGGTGAATTCGCCTTTGAATACCTCAGCGTTTACACCTCTCAAAGCATGCACATCGATCGACCCGGTGTGATAGACCTTGGTCACGTTTTCAGTGTGAAAGATCCGGTTTTCCAATTCCTGATTCATCACACTTTACCTTTCCAGCCTCTCAACCCAGAGCGTATCATGGCGCACTCGCCAAAGGAAACGGCGTCTTTGAAGTTGGACGCAACTCGGGGCCTTTTTTGCCCTTCATGGAACTTGATCTAACAGCTACTTTCAGCACATCTCGTCAGAATGGGCGTGGGTGAAAGCGCCTCCACTATCAGACTGAAGTAATCGATCATCCGCAAGTGCTTTGCACTACCCCTGATTTTGAAGTCATGTTCGTTGTGTGGATCAAGGCTGGGCACCTAGTGCCACCCCATTCCAGTGCCCAAAGAGCCGGAGAAGCTCGGGTTTGTTTTGTGGAGGTCAACTTTGTAGGTCATTTGGCCATTGTCGCCATTTCTCAGCCTAGGACCGTCACCAATTATTCACCAAATCCTTGAGCCTGGAGAATTCAGTTTCAGTAAGCTCGGGAGATTCAGAAAAACAACGTTCGGGCGATACATCAAGCTTCAGCCTAATTGCAATTAACCACCAAAAACACGCCTCCTCAGGAAATGCTGAACTTGTTTCCTGGCGCCAAATTATTGTGGCAAGTTCGGCGGCAGCGGAAGGGTGGCTGTTTTGCGCAGCACGGCGCAACCAGATGTTTGCAGCCGGGATGTCAGCTTCTATGCCTCGTCCTGATCGCAACATGGTAGCAAGGCTATGCTGTGCGGCTGCAAATTCCTGATCAGCGGCCTTTTGATACCAGAACACTGCGGCTGCTTCGTTCATCTCACCGGCAAAACCTATCTCGTACATATAGCCGAGATCATTCATTGCGCCCGCATGTCCTGCAGCCGCTGCGCGCCGCGCCCATGTCAGTGCCAATTCGTTGTTTTGCTCAACCCCGTCACCGGTTCTGTAAGCGGTTGAAAGCCGGGCCATGTTAGACGGGTCACGAGGTTCACCGCCCAAATATGGGACAAAAAAATCAGTATCACTGCTGCTCAGGCTTACCTCTCCATCTCCCCACCAACCGCACGCGTGACTGACGGTTGCATGGGTTAAAACCATAACAAGGGTGAATGATGCGATGGCTATAGCTTTCTTGTTTAGCATGGATTTGGTTCCTTTAAGCGCGCATCATAGTCAGACTATCTTAGCTTAAATTACTGTCAAGAAAGCTAGTGTCGCGGAGAAACTTCCCCCTCACTAAAACCATTTTCTTGTTATATACCAATAACTTGTGACTTACACCAGCAACTTTTTAGGAAACGTTTCACTTATCACCTCATCCCCGCTACCATTTTGGAAGCTAGGATTCTGCAATAGAGGAGCGGGTCATGAGGCGAAGGAATTTCCTGAGTCAATCTGTTGCGACAGCAGCATGCCTGACCACTTTATCTACCCCAATGCTGGCCCGCACCAGCACCGTTCGTTTCGGTCTTACACCCGTTTTCCTTTCGAACGATCTTGACCTGCTTAACAGCCTCAAGGACTTTCTTTCTCAAGTTACTGGTTTTCCGGTCGAGCTGGTTCAAAAGCGAACTTATCAGGAGATCACGACCCTGTTGGTTGCTGGGCAGCTGGATGCTGCATGGATTTGCGGATACCCCTATATACGGTTCCGGACTTCGCTTGAGCTTTTAAGTGTACCCATATGGCGGGGGCGCCCGGAATACCAAGCCTATCTGATTACGGCGAACGGGCGTGAAGCTGCTCAGATTGACGACCTGCGAGGTGACCTTCATTGCTTCTCGGACCCGGATTCCAACTCGGGCTATCTCGTAACATCTGCTCTTCTTGCTGAACGCAATACACAACCTAGCGAGTTTTTCAAAAAATCCTTTTTTGCCTATGGGCATCGCAACGTTGTGCGTGCTGTAGCCTCGGGGCTGGCCCAAAGTGGGAGCGTCGATGGGTATGTCTGGGAAGTCCTCAGTCGGATCGAACCTGCGTTGACAAAGAAAACAGAAGTGATTTCAAAGTCTGAATGGTTGGGGTTCCCGCCACTGGCTGCCCCGAAGTCCGCCGCAGGTACTCCTAAGTTTATCGCGGTCCAGCAAGCATTGATGAACATGCACACCGTTCCACTTGGCCAGAAAATTCTGAACCTTTTGCAACTTGAGAGGTTCGGCCACCCAAGCGGCTCGGACTACGCAAAAATTGCAGCAATGATCCAAAAAGTGCAGGAGTTCGGATGAGGCGAACTTTATCTCGACCAGCAAGCTGGCCAATTTCCCTAAAAATCCCACTTGTTGTGGCGTTTTTAATGCTGGCTATTGGTTCATTTGTGACCGAGCGTGTTCTAGCCAAGCTTTCCGACATTCAGGATGAGAATCTGAAAGAGCTCTCGGGGGCCTATCTGGACGGATTATCCTCGCTTGTCCTGCCTCATGTTTTGCGCGACGACATCTGGGAGGTGTTCGACGCAATCGAGCGTTCACGAGCGCAGTATGAGCGCATTTCCGTCCTTTCAACGATTGTTGTTGATGCTCAGGGAGATATTATCGCCGCTTCTGACCCTGTGGTATTTCCCTCCGGAACCAAAATACAAGGTTCCTATCAGGATACGGTAATCCCGGAAAACAGGCTGGAGATCATGGCGGATCAGCCTCAGGTACGGATATTCAGGCCGATTGTTTTTCAGGACAGAACAATCGGCAAGCTAATCGTTGCGCTGGATGTTGCTCCGCAACTTGCCGAACGCGGTGAAATTGCCCGAACCCTGATAGGGATCAGCGCGGCCTTTACCCTCTTTTTAGCAGGGTTTGGTTATCTTGTTGTTAGGCGTATGACACGACCAATGCAGGTTTTGACCGAGCATCTGGATCAGAGTCTAGACGGCCAATTCCTGGAAATAACAGCGCCGGAACTAAGCGAATCAAGCACGGAAGCGGCAACATTATTTGAGAGCTATAATTCAATGGTTCGCGCTAAAAACGAGCGTGATCAACTGGCGGCGAGTTTGCATGAAGAGGAAAAACTGGCGGGTCTTGGCCGACTAGCCGCCGCTATGGCACACGAGATCAACAATCCGTTGGGCGGAATGCTGACGGCATTGGATACGTTGAAGCGGCACGGCGACAATCCGGATATAAAAATAAAAACTCTGGGTTTGCTGGAACGTGGATTAAAAAGCATTGGCGACGTGGTCCAATCATCTTTGATGGCTTACCGGACTCGGTCGGAAAAACGCTTGCTCCGGGGGCGTGATTTCTCGGACCTCCGCCACCTGCTGCGCCCACAGATCAGTCGTCGTGCACAAAAGCTCGTGTGGGATATGGACTGGAACGGAGAAGTTCCTTTAGACGGAACAGCAGTCCGCCAGATCGGCCTTAACCTTCTGTTGAATGCATCCTCGGCAGCTGGTCAGGGTGGCAGGATTTCTTTTTATTCCAGCATTTCGGAAACCGGGCTCACGATGATCATCGAAAATGACGGTGCGGGTATACCCAACGATTTGCTGCATTGCCTGAATACCAAAGGGGAAAAGAAAATTCCACTTGAGGATAGTACTGGAATTGGGCTTTGGGTAATCTGTCGTTTGGTTGATGAAATGAATGGGCAGATCAAAGCCATATCCTCGGAAGATAGGGCGCGAGTTACGGTCATGTTACCGTTTGGGCTTGGGGAAGCACAGAATGCGGCTTGAGGGGTTAAAGATCGGCGTGATCGAAGATGATTCGATCGTGGGTGAATCTCTGACTCAGGCGCTTGAGCTTGAAGGGGCTGATGTGCTGTGGTGGAGCACCGGAGCGCAAGCGCTTGAAGCTCTCACCCATGCGAACCGTGATATTTACATTTGTGATATCCGTCTGCCGGATATGAACGGTGAGGAAATATTCGCCACAGCTAGCCTGTATCGATCAGCAGCCCCATTTCTGTTTATGACGGCTTTTGGAGATGTTGAACAAGCCGTAGCCTTAATGAAAAAGGGCGGTGGCGACTACCTCACCAAGCCTTTTGATTTTGAGGATATGTTGGGCCGTGTGCTGACCTTGGTTCCGACGCGCGAAACCAGACTGACCAAAGGGGCGCTTGGCCCCTCTGAAGCTATGCTTGAGATCGAGCAAACCCTGAAGCGGGTATCAGCAACAAGGATGCCGGTTCTTCTGAGTGGGGAAACTGGGGTTGGAAAGGAAGTATGCGCCCGGTTCTTGCATGATTTGTCGACCGAGGACGCATCGCCCTTCTTGGCAGTCAATTGCGCGGCGATATCAGAAAGCACTGTGGAAATGGATCTGTTTGGTGCCGAGCGACCGGAACTCTACAGGGGTTACGCTGAAAGGGCCAAGCGTGGCACACTTTATCTGGATGGAATTTCAAACCTATCACTTGGGTTGCAGCCAAAGCTTCTAAGATTGCTGGAGGATGAAACCTTTTTCCGCCAAGGTGGAGTTATCCCGGTGCATTTTGATGCCAAGGTAGTCTGCACTACCACTATTGATCTGAAGGAGATGCAAAATCGCGGCGAATTTCGCGAAGATTTGTTTTTTCGTATTAACACCGTTTCTATTGAAATCCCCCCACTACGTCAGCGACCAGACGATATTATTTGGTTGGCCGATCGGTTTTTAAACGACATCGCATCTTTCACCGGGCATGAACCAAAACTCTTGAGCTCGGAAGCCAGTGATCGGCTGCTGAACCATTCCTGGCCGGGGAATGTACGTGAGTTGCGAAACCGGATCGAACGGGCAAACTCCTTAACACAGACAAAACGTATTCTACCCGAAGACCTTTTTACCGGGCGGCCCGAGGATAGCGACTTTGACAACAGGATCGCGAAATTATCCGAGGTGCGGGACCTGGCGGAAAAAAGGCAGATAAAACTGGCTTTGAACGCAACAGGTGGCAATGTTTCTCAAGCCGCAAAAACCCTTGGGGTTTCCAGGACGACGATGTGGGAAAAAATGCTGAAACACGAAATCAGTAGTAAAGAAGACTAGGGCAGTCCAGTTAGGAGCTTGCCCGAATAAGTACGCACCAACTTCACCTAAATCTTTTTCTCCCTCCACTTCGTTCGGATTTCCGAACAGGTTTATCCCGGCTTTTCGGATATCCGAACAGTTTCTGAACTTGCCCAGACTCATCCAAAAACTGGACTTCACTTAGTCTGGATCCAAGCGCAGTGCAGATCCTGCGCTGCTGCTCATGGGCCGGATCCGAATGGAAAGAACACAAAAGCCAGTTTGTACAAAGCTTGGGTACTCCCATGAGGAACTGGATGAGTTTTGGCGTTCAAGCGAATGCACTTCGCTTTGCTCTGGTCGAAATTACGCAGTTCCAGTCGGGTGCGGGATTTTCAGGAGGCCATCATGAAAGTCATTTGGTCAGTAACCTGGGGAACCGTGGCCGTCGTCGCAGTCATCGCGGTGATATTGTTGTCGGGAACCTATGTTGCGTTTGAGAAGTACACGTCTACGTCAGAGTTTTGCGGTGCTTCCTGCCACACAATGACGGAACAATATACAGCTTGGCAAAGTTCAACGCACCACGCCGACAACAGTGCACATGGTACGCAGGCTGAATGTGTTGATTGTCATTTCCTACCCGGTGAAAAAAGTAGCTTTAATGCGAAAATGGAAGGGTTACGCCACCTGGCAGCCTACTTGTATAACCCGGCGGCCCCCCTGCCGATCCGGCCTGTAATAAAAGACGGGTCCTGTCTTCAGTCAGGATGCCACGCGCAAGCAGAGCTTGCGGTAGAAGAAATTCAGTTTGCTGAGAATGTCAGGTTCTTGCACGAACCGCATTTTGAAACGGGTGCGTTAGAGGGACAGGATATCGCCTGCGACACCTGCCACTTCAAAGTCACAGAGGAAAAGCACTTTGAAGTTCCCACGGAAATCTGTGCTCTGTGTCACCTGAAGCTGGAACAACCTACGCTTGATATCGCCACCAATGAAAGTGTCGTGATCGGCGGTGAGGTTGTGGAACGTATCAGCTTTGGCGATCGGCCGACAATCAACTTTAACGAAGGCTTGTCCAAATGTGAGACCTGCCACGTTATTCCAACGCGTTCTTTGCAGGGTCAGCTAAGCGCCAGTGACTCGAACGTGAGGGCGATAACACACCAGACAATTCAAGAAACAGGCGTAGCTTGTGAAAGCTGCCATTTTGAAGTCGTTTCCGGCCACGGTGAAGTTCAAACTGGTGATGTCGCCTCAAATGGTTGTCTTCGCTGCCACAACCGCAGTGATGAATTGTTGGCTACAGCCACCGATGGCCGACTGATGCATGATCAACACGTCGCGACAAGTTCAGCCGACTGTTTCGATTGCCACACCGTGATTGAACACCGCAACCGCACCGACCATCTCGATTTTGTTCGCGAGGATTGTACCTTGTGTCACGAAAACGAGCACCAATACCAAAAGTTGTTGCTGGCTGGCACCCCTGTTGCAGATGGCGTTCAAGCGACACCGCATCTGATGTTCAACGTCAACACCAATTGCATGGGCTGCCACCTGAAGCGTGAGGTCAGCAATGGGCATATAGTACGGACCGGAGCGCCGGAAACCTGTGCTGCCTGCCACACGCCGGATCATGCCAAAATGCTGGAGAACTGGCGTGAACAGCTTGACGAAGAAGTCGAGATGGCTGGCGAGCTTGAGCAAGAGGCCATGGACGCACTGGCGGCCGCTGCCGATGCCGGCATCAGCGATGAGATCCGTCTGGAAGCGGGCGGGATGATCGTTGAGGGCCAACGTTTCCTGGACATCGTCCGGGTCGGTAACGGCGTTCATAACAAGAAATACGCGATCACCATTCTGGATGAAGCCTTCGTGAAGTTCGAGGACGCAATTGATCTTCTGGATCAATAAGGAAGGCTCTTGCCGGAACGGATGCCAATGACTGTGACAAAGGAAAGACAGGGAAGGAAATAAGATGAAAAGGAGCTGGATACGATGAGCAAATTTGAGAAAGCAAAGTTCGGTCGTCGCGAGGTGCTGAAAGGTGCCGGGGCGTCAGTTGCCGGTGTTACCGCGGTCGCGGCAGGCACTTCGACCGCTCAGGCCGCGGGCACGCCGCCACGCTGGGCGATGGTCATGGATCTTCGTAGGTGTATCGGTTGCCGTGCCTGTACCGTTGCCTGTAAGGCAGAAAATGATGTCTCCCTTGGACGGTTCCGCACCGTTGTCCAAGAAAAAACTATGGGCTCTTTCCCGAATACACGGAAAGAGTTTTTGCCGATCATGTGTAACCATTGCGAGGGTAACAAAGAGGATGGAGTGCCTCCCTGCGTCAAGGTCTGCCCTGAATACCCCGGCAAGCGCATGAAATTCACCACAGCAGATGGGGAAACCATCCGGTATCGTGGTGGAGCAACGTATAAACGCCCTGACGGGCTGGTTCTGATCGACGCTGAACAATGTATCGGTTGCGGTAAATGTATTGACGCCTGCCCGTACGGCGTGCGGTCTTTCAACCCGTTTGTAGAGGCTGGCAAAGCCCCCGGTAAAATGGCTGCAGATAAGTGTGACATGTGCAAGGAACGCGTTGCAAACGGTGTCGACCCATCCTGCGTGAACACCTGCCAGGGCCGCGCCCGTATCTTTGGTGATCTGAATGATCCGACCAGCGAAGTTGCGATGCTGGTTGCAGAGTTCAATCTGGCCGAGAACGTTCTGCTTCCCGAAGAGGGCACCGATCCTCACGTTTTCTATATCGACCCTGATGGCGTCATGAATGATGTCTACCAGAAACGTGAAGAGGGCAACCTGGATCACTATGTGGATGAGATTCCTTAAGGTCCTGCCGGACCCAATCCTCAGGATCATCAATAGATAAGGAAGAAGAAAATGCAAAAACTGAATCGTCGTAATTTTCTGACGCTAGCCGGGGCCAGTTCTGCTGCGCTTGCGGCCGGTGCAGGAACAACCACACCGGCCTTGGCTGGGAATGTGACCTTCCAGAACGGAGGACGTGATTTTTCACCTGTAACCGGAGTTGAACGCCAAGCCATCCCAACCGCCTGTTGGCAATGCGTGACGCGCGACTCGATGATGGGTTACGTCGAAGACGGGCGCCTGAAAAAACTCGAGGGTCATCCGGGTTCGATCAGGACACTTGGTAAGCTCTGCGCCAAAGGTCAGGCCGGGGTCAACCAGGTCTACTTCCCGGACCGTATCCTTTATCCGATGCAGCGCGTAGGCAAACGCGGTGAGCATCAGTGGAAGCGTATTTCTTGGGATGATGCGCTTGATCTGATAGCCTCCAAGCTTAAACCATTGCGGGATGCAGGAACGCCTGAATTGTTCATGTACCAGTATGGACGTCACAAGGCGTCGCAGGCCGCAACCATGTATGACTTTATGGCGGCCTACGGTACAAAAACCATTGGCAACCACACCTCGGTTTGCGAAGCCGCAAAATGGGTAGGTCAGGAAAGCCTTTGGGGCGGAATGTATGACAACTGGGATTATGACAAGACCGACTTTGTCGTGAATTTCGGGTCTAACCAGTTCGAAACTCATACCAACCATATCCCGACCTCACAGCGTCTGATCCGGGCGATGGTTGAGCGGGATGTACCACTTTATACTTTCGATGTCCGGCTTTCCAATACAGCCGCGAAATCGACCGAGTGGGTGCCGATCAATCCGGGCCATGACGGGCTGGTGATGTTGGCAATGATCAACGTGATCATGAACGAAGGCCTCTACCGTGAAGACCACTTCAAATATATGCGCGTTACAGCGGATTATCATGCTTCAACAGCTGACAAAATTGCAGCGATTAAGGCTGAAGTGGCCGAGTATACGCCTGAATATGCCGAAGCAAGAAGCGGTGTTCCAGCAGCAAAGATTACCGAGATTGCACGCGGCTTTGCCGGTGCGAATGCAGCTTGCCTGGTAACCTATCGCGGCACGGTGATGCATTATCACGGCGCCGATCAGGAACGCGCAGCGATGCTCTTGGCAGCGATCACCAACAACCTTGATACCCCCGGTGGGCGTGTCATGGGTGTGGGCGCGGGCTGGAATGCACCCTCTTCCGGCGCGGCCGATGTTCACAAAGGCCTGCATATCAAGGATGGCTTTGACGGCGAG
Source organism: uncultured Aliiroseovarius sp. (assembly GCA_964550345.1). Lineage (GTDB taxonomy): Bacteria > Pseudomonadota > Alphaproteobacteria > Rhodobacterales > Rhodobacteraceae > JAAEUB01. The sequence goes on from CAZJYZ010000045.1 coordinate 20,151, forward strand.
GCGGTCTTCCCGACGCACCACGTGTCCCACCAGGTGGGCCCTGTGATCAAGGATGGCAGCCACGGCAGACCCAAGGTCTACTGGTGGAGCTGTTACAACCCCGCCTTCATCAACGGTGACAACAATGAATGGGCGTCGATCCTGCAGGATGAGGAAATAATGCCATTCCTGATCACGTCGACAATCACCTATGATGAATCATCACAATACGCCGACCTGATCCTGCCTGACGTAACCTATCTTGAGCGTTGGGACTGGGAAGATATGGTTTCGGCCAACCAGATCGCTGAATACTATATTCGCCAGCCTCTTGTTACGCCTTTGGGTGAAGCACGCTGTCAGGGTGATGTCTGGCCTGATCTGGCCAAGCGCATCGGGTTTGAACTGGCCTGGGAAGACAAAAAGGACTTTGTCCGTCAGTCTTGTGAAATGACGCCTGGCGTCAGAGAAGCAGGCGGTTTTGACTTCATGGTGAAAGAAGGCGTTTGGCATGATCCTGAAGATACCGGCAATTATGGCTTCTACGCCAAAGAGGTCGATGTCAGCGGGGACAGTGTGATCCTTGACGAGGCAACTGGTGTTTACTGGGATTGGGCCAAAGCAGGCGTAGCCACCGAAGCGGATGCAATAGCCGCCGGGTATTTGGGAACCAAAGGGGCCAAGGGCGCCTATGTGGCCCAGAACATAGATGGTCAGGCGCGTTCAGCTTACGCACCCAATACCAGCTTCACCAAGTCCGGGCTGCTGGACTTCTATTCCGACAACTTCAAAGATGCGGGCCTTCCGGCGTTCCCAACTTACACGCCGGTCCCTGAACACGAAGCCATGGCGGATGATGAACTGGTGATGACCACTTACAAGGTTGCAGTGCATTCCCACTCACGGACCACGCACTGCAAGTGGTTGGCCGAGATCAAGCACGAGAACCCGGCCTGGATCAACTCGCAGACTGCTGCAGCACGTGGTATCAGCGATGGGGATCCGATCACGGTGTCCAATGAATTGGGGGATATCACCACAACGGCCTATGTCACCGAGGGTATCGTCCCCGGGGTCATCGCTATATCCCACCACTTTGGCCGCCAGCACTCGGGCATCTATGCTTCTGGCAAAGGTAATCCGATCGATGGCGGCGCTTCGCCTGACCCGGATGCAGCCAACATGAATTGGTCCACGCACGGTGTTCACCCTAACGCGATCATCCCCAACAGCTCGGACCCGATCAGTGGGACACAGCGCTGGATGGATACGGTCGTACGGGTCGCAAAAGCCTAGAAGTGTTAGAAAAAGGAGAGTGGAAGATGGTTAATCCCGGAAATGACAACGCCGAAATGGCTAATGCGCGGGCAAATGTCTATGGATTGCTGGCCGATGTCTACCGGGGAGAGCCATCTGAAGCTTTTCTCAAAAACCTCAGGGCTCCGGAGTTTTCCGGTGCCCTGAATGCCCTTGATCTGTCTTTGGACGAATTGTTTGAAGATGCATCACTGTCAGAACTCGTCGAGGTTCTGGCACTTGAATATGCCCGATTATTTATTGGCCCGGGCTCTCACATCTCCCCCCATGAATCTATGCATGTCACGGCACGTTTTGGTGAGCCGAACTCGTTATGGGGAGCCGCCACCGTTGCCGCGAAAAAGTTTATTGAAGCAACAGGGCTGGAAATTTCCGAAAGTTTCGGCGGCATGCCTGATCACATAAGTGCCGAGTTCGAATTCATGCAGAAGATGGCGGTGAAAGAAGCCCAGGCCTGGAGTGATGGTGACAAAGAGCTTGGAGGTAATATCCAGAATATCGAAAAGCGGTTCTTTGAAGATCATTTATCCCAATGGGTTGCAAACTTCTCTACCAAAGTCGTGGATAATTCAAACAGCCCATTCTACCGACAATTCGCGGAAGTCACGATAGAGTTTATCGCCTTCGAGGCTGAAGCCCTGAATGGCGGTCACGACGAAGCCAAGCCAATTCATTAACAGCGGAGCACTACTATGTGCCTCAAAGTCTGAATGCTAAGCTAAAAGAACTGGGACCCGAAGAGGTGGCGAAACTGATTGCCCCTGCCCGGGAAAACAAACAGCACGGCATCTTCTACGCTTTTCCGTTTCTGACCGGCGTACGCGTATCTGAGCAACTGGGCCTGCTACGGGAAGATTTCGACCTCAGACAGCGAACCATTACCATTCGCCGGGTGCAGTAGCGCGATGACCCCACGTCTGACCAGACTAAAACCGGGCCAGGCGTGCCGCAGCAATGGCCCCTGCCCCCGCTGGGCAGTGACAGGCCAATTTTATACAGCAACTTCCTCAAACGTTACTGGCGCCCTGCCCTCAAATCGGCAGGCCTGCGCTACGTAACCCACCATTCAGCCCGGCATTCGTTTGTCGCAAAGCTGGCCGGTCTCGCAAATCTTGCAGATACGCTCGGGCACTATTCCTAAGCAATCCGCGTCGGTCAAACCGGTTCCACTAAATGTGTGGTCTGCCTTACCCTTGGGAATGGCGACAACGCGCTCAACAATGCCCGCAAGATTGGCCACCCCGCTTTCGGGGCACCTGGTAACTTCCCGGACCATTCCTCAGGTTAGTCCAAATTCCGGGGTCCAAAGCGGCGCCCATGACGCGCGCGCCCTTCTTACCCTCCAGCTCTCAATACTCAGACTAGAAACTCAAACAGCTCAATTGCATATGTTCGTCCAGAATGTTCAGCGTTCGGAGTGCCTGCCTGTCATCGGTCCTGTGGTGCACGAAGTCATACGACCAGGCTTGATTGTGAAATTAGGAAGGAAAGGCCGCTTACGGCCTCTCCGCAACGTCATTCAGTCTCGTCTTCGACCTCCTCGTAACCGGTCATCATCGCCTTGATATGTGAGGTGACCGTGTGCCCGGTGGTGGCAAAATACACGTGAACAATGAAGAATATCACCATCAGGAAAGCGGCAACGAGATGAACGAAGGCTACGTCCGGCAAAGAAAGCCATCCAAGACCCAATGAATCCCATTGCGGGTAGTACAGATACAACAACCCGCTAATCCAGATCAGTGGATTGATCAGCAGCTTGACAAAAAGATAGGCCAGCCGTTGAAGAGGGTTGTGCTTTTTCAGCTGTGTCTGGCGAAACGGGTGCGGCGCGTGCGAAAAGATCCCGGTCAGGTAATAGCGCATCATCGCCAGAAGGTTCTCAGTCGTTGGGATGTACTGCTTCCACTCACCCGTTGTGAAATGCCAGAAGATCGCAAAAACCCACAGCGTGATTAGCGCCCACGCGGCCGTTGTGTGAACCTCTTGCGCGGTCTCATACCCAAGCCAGCTATAGGTGCCATGGACCTCAAAGCCCGTGCCCGCCATGGTAAGGATCAGCAAAGCCTGCGACCAGTGCCAGAAACGTTCAAACCGTTTGAAGATATATACACGTTTCATTGTTCAGCCCTCCTTCCGGCTCATCAAGTAGCGCAGAGCGCCGTGTCCCAATACGGCGGCCAGCGTCAATGCAGCCACCAGCCAGGCCATAGTGTCCAGCCAGCCAAACCGGGTATAGCCCGGAATATACAGCCCCTCGACATTAGCGAGCCGGCTGTCCGCGCTGTGACAGGCTTCGCACTGCACCGCATCTTCTTTGGGCGCTGTCATGTGGCTGATTGGCCAGGCCATCTCGGTATCGACGAAGCCCAGATTGCCGCTATAGGTGCTGCCAACGGCCTCCATGCCTGCCTCTACCGCCTTGTCCCAATCGTAATTGGTCCAGAAAGCACTGTCGTCCTGGCCGAAAGTGTGGACAACGGCCAACGTATTCAGCTCCGCGTCATAGGCCTGACGTCCACGCATGACCTTGAACGGCCAGATACGCGAGGCCTCGTCCCCTTCCGATCCACCGTAATTATTGATCTCGATAACCTCATCCCCGGTCACCTCGTCACCAAACATGGTGTATTCTACGGTGCCGTCGAACCAGCGGTATTCAGGGATGACATGGTCGCCCCAGGCGAAATCGCCTTTCATACCGCTGTAAATTTCCTGACCGTCTTCGTTATATCGTTTGACTGGGGCCCCCTCTGGCGTTGTTTCGCCGGCGGTTGACCAGTCCCACCACATCTTGGTCGCATAGCCGCCACGGGCGAATGCCGGGATATGGCAGGTCTGACAGGCCAGAATATCTGTGTGATCGTTCAGCTTCACATTGGCACTGTCCGGGTGCGGGGTCGAGCCGTGGCACGATTCGCAGGTCGCCCGGCTGCCATCGCTACGGCCGGGAATGTCGATCCCCGAAGTATCCATAGCCGTGGGAGTATACCGGCTGCCCTGAACCTGATGGTTATCGCCGCTGTGGCATTCGGAACAGCTGAAATCAAGGCGCTCCGGACTCATATGCACATCCAGATATTTGCCCGGTTCCAACAGCGACATGTCAAGATCGCCATGTTTGACGGCGTTGCCACCGCCACCGAAGAAATGGCAGGTCCCACAGGTGCGCCGTGAGGTCGGACCCACGCTCTGCGCCACCAGGGAAAGGTTAACGGGCTCGATGAAACGATCACTGCCTGCGGGCCATTCGGTTGGCTCGTAGGCTGGATGACCCGCCCCTGCTGGTAGCTTGCGATAGGTTGCCGACTGGTCATGACAAACGAGGCAGTCAACATTTTCCTGGGACGCAAAATCAAAACTGTCATCTTCCCAGCCATAGCCGATATGGCAAGAGGTGCAGCGTGGTTCGTTAGAGACAATGGAACCACAGAAATTATTGATAACATTGCTTTTACCAAGCTCACGCCCGGTTTCAGGGTTCACCACACTCCAGTTCCAGTGTTTAGTTTGGTGAATCTGCGTGGATGCCTCGGTGTGGCAGCTCAAACAGACTTTGGTAACCTCGGGACCGGTGGCAAAAGGCCCCTCCAGTTCTTCAAACTTTGAGTGATCCGCTGTTGAATCCGGCACTTGCGTGACATCCTGACCGATGGCCTGCGTACCACTGACAGTGAGTGTTCCAATTGCGATCAGCCAAACCAGCGCGAAGCTACGTCCCGTTTTCCTAATATATCGCTCTAGGGTCATTGTTTTCTCCCCCGCTCCTTCAATAGGTGGGTTTATGTCCAAGTGGTCGTGTATCAGCAGCCCCCAAGGTCCTGGATACCGCCTCCACCCGAGGTCGGTGCCGCCGATGCCGGCGGAATGATGTCAGGTGCTGGTTTATCGGGATCGAATTGGATAAATCGCGCCTGGTCCGCCGCCACATTATCCATGACTTCCGTGACCATACTGCCAAACAGGCGACCCATCAGAGCGGTGTTCAACATACCAATGAAAACCTTGCCCTCTTCGTCCTCATATACGGTGATCGTGCATGGCATCAGGATCGAAAGAATCCGCGTATCACGGTCTTTTATGATCGGTTTCGAATAATCCGTACTGCAGGCTTCAATCAATAATGTGTTCGCAACCGTCGCCCCCTTGGCACGAATGGCATTGGATGGGCTGCGAAGACCAGACAATTCCCAGCCGTTACCGGCATCCTCGATATTGTGCTGAATACGTGCTACGGTCTCTTCAAGGCCATATGGGCTGGGATATTCCTTGACCATCAGGCCGCCACCGTACTGCCATGCAAGACCGAATGCCAAGACCAACCCTATGACAATTCCCGATATGACCCGTAACATTTTTTCTCTCCATTTTTCACTGCAGAGACGAATTCACAACCGCTCCACATGACTTCGGAATCACTATTGGATACATTCTATAATATGTGTATTTTTAGAATATGACATATGACAAAGAACTGAAAACTTTCTGTGCCCTGGTGCCTGTATCACGCTCTTTTTTAAAGGCTCTGAATACAATCACCAGTTCAGTTAGCTTAATGCTGGTGGTGGCAGCCATGATAAGCCCTGCGATTGCCGACACGTCACATTCACCATATCTGTCGTCGGCAGCCTCCGAGGACTTTGAAAACTACCTGAAGGCGGGTGAAAACCGCGCCTTTGCGGTTGCTCCCGGGGGGGCCTGGGCTTGGGTGGCGGGAAGTGCGGCGACAGGGGTGGCAGAAAAAGAAGCCCTGAACAATTGCAGCCAATACACAGATCAGCCATGCCATATTTTCGCGGTTAACAACCAAATTGTCTTCGACCTGGCAGAATGGAACAATTCATGGAGGTTGGAAGTGCCAATCGCCGGGGACACGCCGCACACAGGTCTGAACCGAGGCGATGTTTTTCCCGACCTCGCCTTCTTAACGGCAGACGGAAAACCGGTCGTGCTGTCAGACTACATGGGTAAAACCGTGTTCCTGCATTTCTGGGGAAGCTGGTGCCCGCTATGTAAAAGTGAACTTCCCGACATAAACGAGCTTCATTCGACATTGGCAGATGATGACCAAATCGAGTTCATCCTGCTGCAGGTTCGCGAACCATTCTCCGTGTCCAAAAGGTGGATGTCTATGCAGAACCTCACTGTTCCGCTGCATGATTCCGGTCAGAAAAGCAGAACAGATGATAGGATCAGAATGTCCAACGGTGACGAAGTTGGCGACCGCTATGTAGCTGGTGTCTTTCCGACAACATATATTCTTGATTCCAACAGGCGCGTTGTGTTTTCGAAATCAGGCCCGGAAGAAAACTGGACCCAATACGAGACCCTGATCCAGAATACCGATT
>CAZJYZ010000046.1:0-26681 GCA_964550345.1 uncultured Aliiroseovarius sp.
GATGTCATGGGCCGCCGTAACCGCGCGGTCGTTGGGCGCACCGGTGATTGCGATCTTGAACTTACGCGGCATGAACTGGAATTCCGGGTGGTCGGTCGACCACTGGCGCAGCAACTCGGCCACCGGTCGCGGATCAGCAATTTCATCCGCCGCAGCGCCCGCAAAATGGTCGGCTGTCACGTTGCGGATCGTATTGCCGGAGGTCTGGATCGCATGCATGCCAACCTCGGCCAGCGCGTCCAGCATGTCGGGTACGTCACGTAGCTTGGGCCAGTTGTACTGGATGTTCTGGCGGGTGGTGAAGTGGCCGTAGCCTTTGTCCCAGCGGTCTGCGATTTTGGCGATCTGGCGCAATTGATCGGGTGCAAGTGTACCGTAAGGAATGGCCACGCGCAGCATATAAGCATGCATTTCCAGATAGAGCCCATTCATCAGGCGCAACGGGCGAAATTCATCTTCCGTCAAGCTGCCATCGATCCGGCGCGCGACTTGCGCACGGAACTGGCTGGCACGGTTTTCGATGAAAGCCGCATCGAAATCGGCATATTCATACATGGCGATGGCGCTCCTGTTTGCCGTGTGGGTAGTTGGACGGGCCAGTAGCGCGGAACCGCTCGCGGTAATGCACCGGGGTCGGGTTCGGGGCATCGGGAGCCGCGTCGGCGAGATAGGGACCAACCACCCGGGGAGCATTCTGCTCGGCATCACGCAACTTCAAAGCCCCCAGCTCGGGATCGATGATCAGCTCTGCACTCGACAGCTGATCCATCCAGGTGCCGTCGGCGGCGCGGAAAACCACTTCGCCCGTCAGCAAATCGCTGCCGGTGATGTATTTCGCATACTTGTCTGTGGGCATGATCCCCTCCAGGTTACTAATTACCGGGATATGGGATTATTTTCTGATAGTTGGCAATATGCGGCGATTAAAAAGGACGCTGTCCGCTCAATGGCGTTTTTAGAAGGACAATCACCCGACAGGTCAGGTTACTGAGAACGGCGATCCCGGGCGGAGAAAGTCTCGAAACACCCGCACCTCCACCAACCCCTTTTGAAGCTTTCTGCGGTGTGCGGCGGTGGACCCCACGCTGCCCAATCACGAACCTGCGATGCGTAGAAAGCTGACATTGGTGTACTCGCTACGAACAACTGTTTGCTACCGCGTTGAGTGAATTCGCCGATTGCCTGATTTCATGCTTGAATCAAATGGCAGGAATGACGAGCCGCACCACAGCCTTGCTATCAGTGGTCGGAGGCCGGCTTTGGGTCGGAAGCATCAATTGGGCTGACGCGAGTGAAGGACAGAAGAGTCCCGCATCTTCCCTGTTCATTGTCTGTGCAGCGAATGACCGGACTGATTTTTGAGAAATTCCTCGGTCGGGAATGACCGCTCTGGGGAAATTTTCTGCGGCGGCGAAAAATACGAGCAAATGTAGGTCCAATCGTATTTGCACTCGCAGCGCAAACTTTCCGCGTAAGCAAACGACTGCAAAGTCCCATCTTCGGTCATTCGCCACACGACGCATCAAGGTCCGGAATGCGCAACTTTTCTGACCTTCAGAGAATCCGTTTGTACGGTCGCTTTCTGCACATAACGTCAACGGCGAGAACCAGAATGGACGGTGAGCTGCCATTCGTTACGCCTTGTACCAACGACTGCTATTCGAACATTCACCTGTTTTGTAGGATGCCACTAGTCTCGTCTTGCGGTATATTCAGGTGCGAATGTAGGATCCACACCAACATTCCAAACCACAAAAGCGGCACCGGGCAAAGCTCCCATTTCCTGTGTTTATGCGTAAAAAATTGACAGCGGCATTGATCCTAATAGTATCGAGCACGCATTCGTGAGCGGATTTTTGTGTCTGGTTTTATAGAGATAGAAGGCCAATCCAGCCCTTCTTAGTAAGAAAATTCGGGAGGAGGAGCCTCATGGCAACTATCACAGAAGGGCTTGGCGCTCTGTCTCTGGCGGCAGACATGGCGACGGGCCGCCCCAAGGGCTCTGGCCTGACAGCGGCGATTGTGGCCACGGAGTTTGCAAAAGCCCTTGGGTTGGATCTCAAGACACAGAAGGACGCCTATTATTTGGCCACGGTCAGGTTCATCGGTTGCACAATCACCAGCCACGAGACCGGAATGCTGTCGATTGGCGACGACCAGGGATTTGCCGTTGCCACCATGCTAGGCGACTGGGCTGACCGGGAAGATCTGAAGAAACACCTCGACCATTTCATCGCGCACGAAGCACCTGCGGAAGAACGCGATGCAGCATTCGACTATATTTGTGACATCCTGCCCGAGGCCGCGCCTGATTTCACCGCCGCCCATTGTCGTCAATCTTATCTACTGGCCAAGCGCCTGCCGGTATCTGAGGAAGTGTTGGAATGCATCCCCTTCTACTATGCCCGCTGGGACGGTAAGGTATTACCCTTCGGCGGCCCCGACGTGCCGTTCCTGTCGCGCCTTGTGCGTATCACCGAAATGGCCGAACTGGTGCGCCGGCTTGAAAATGCGAGCCGAGCGAAAGAGGTCATTACCGCCAAGCTTGGTCATGAGATAGATCCGGAATTGGGACAGAAGTTCCTCGACCATGCCGACGAGTTTTTCAAGGCGGCCAGCAAGACGCCGGAGTTTGAAGCATTCATAGCTGCTGAACCCGGCGAGCCGATCCAGATGACGCCGACCTGCCGCCAGATACTTGCCGAGGTCGGCGCAGATATGACCGATCATAAGGCCACCTATTTCCGCAGCCATTCCCGGCGTGTGGCGGGCCTGGCGGCGCAGGCGGGTCAGATCGCTAGACTGCCTGCGGACGAGGTGGAAAAGCTGCGCCTTGCCTCCCTTGTGCATGATATTGGCAAATGCGCTATTTCGAACCGGATTTGGTACAAAACGACAGGCCTGTCAGTCTCGGAGCGTCTGGAGATGGAGGGGCACACTTTCCAGACCCAGTTCATCCTTTCCCATGGTCAGCCCTTTCGTGAATGGTCGGAAATCTCGGCTGCGGTGCAGGAACGTGCCGATGGCAGCGGATATCATCGTCGAATCCCGATTTCCTGCCTTGCGTCGAATGTTCTCGCAGCAGCCAATGAATATGACGAACTGACTCATTCCACACCGGTCCGGCCTGCTATGAAACCAGAGAATGCGGCTGAATTGCTGCAACAGGCTGCGCAGACTAAGAAATTCTTACCACTCGCCGTTACGGCTGTTCTTCAGGCTGCGGGGCACAAGGTGAAAGAGGTGAAACAAGCACTACCCTTTGACTTGACCCGACGTGAAGCCCAGGTGCTTTCACGCCTGGCAAAATCCGAAACCACTGCCGAGGTGGCCGAGGCACTGGGAATCTCGCCGAAGACGGCTGATCACCACATCCAAAATATATATAACAAGACCGATATCCGCGCACGCCCGGCTCTCGCCCTATTCGCGCTAGAACACGGAATCGTGGTCGACTGAGAGTTTTCGTGAAAAAATAGGGAATCTTCCCGATACATTGGGGAGTCCGTTTTCGGCAACTTCTTCTCGACCGAGGGCAAAACGCCCCGGCCGACAGTGAAGAAAGAAACGAAACATGACTACCTACAACTCAATCATCATCGACGCATCAGCAGATCAGGTTTGGTCGACCCTGCGCAATTTCAACGACATGTCCTGGGGTGAAGGGATTGTCGAAAGCGTGGAAAGCGCAAACGGCAAGGGCGGCACCGAGGTTGGCGCAGTGCGCGTCGTGAACAGCGCAATCCGCGAAACCCTGCAAAGCTTTGACGACGAATCGATGGCCTTCAGCTACTCGATCGACGAAGGCCCCGACGTGTTGGCCAGCGATCAAGTGTCCGGCTACATCGGCAAGGCCCGAGTCGCCCCGATCACCGCAACGGGCCAGAGCTTTGTTGAATGGTCCTCGGACTGGACCAGCGCCAAGGGCGACGTCAAAGGCTTCTGCGACCCGCTCTATGCCGGCCTTCTGGGCCTGCTGGCTGCAAAATTCAACTGAAACACACAAACCAAACTCATCTCGATAAGGATAATGAAAATGAAAATGTTAAAGAAAACTCTGACGGCCGCCACTCTTGCCGCTTCCACCCTGTTCGCAGGTACAGCTTTTGCCGATCCCGTCTATCTGATCGCAACGATCTCGGTGAATGACTGGGACAAATACATGGGCGACTACGGATCGGTTGCGATCCCGGCGATCGTCGAGGCAGGAGGCGAATTCCTGGTCGCTGCAAAGGAGACCACTGTCGCCGAAGGCACCTATCCGCATAACTGGACGGTTGTAGTGAAATTCCCGTCTGAGGAGGTCGCGATGGGTTTTTATACCTCCGAAACCTACCAGGGAGTGATTGGTCATCGCCACGCTGCAACCGACATTGAAACCTCGGTTTTGATGCTGGCACCTCAATTCGTGCCGCCGTCTGAGTAAAAACTCCAACTCTATTGACCAATTTGGGTTGTTGGTTCTCCGGCAGCCCATATTGTCTTTTTCTGTAGGGCTCGGAGTAGAACGTTGAATGTGCTTCCATTGGCGAACCGGACTTTCTCTGGATTGCGAACGAACATCCATTTGGGCCGTGATTACCTGCTGCAACTTCGGCATTGCGCGCTCTTCGGTCATTGGCCCCCTCTGCAGTGAGTGTCCGCTTTCTGCGTGTATCCTCGCCCCAAACTAATGAGTGTGGCTTTCGGCTCAAAGCCGGCCTTGACCTCGCAATTGCGATTGGAGCGCGATAAGAGCTTGTTTGAGTTCTGGGGAATAATTTGGGGAAGATCAGGGCCATGTTTGAAAACGTAGAGGAATATCCGGTCGATCCTATCATGATCGGCACCGAGTTATTTGCGCTGGACCCACGGGTGGACAAGCTCAACCTGACGGTGGGAATTTATCAGGATGAAAAAGGCGACACGCCGGTCCTGAGCGCTGTCAAACAGGCGGAGCTGCATTTGGTCGAGACCCAAAGGAGCAAATCCTATCTGGCACTAACCGGTGACGCGGAGTACTGCCGAATTCTGGGCCAGGAAATCCTGGGTGCAGGTCTATATGATGATGCGTACATCGCTGCGCAGACTTCGGGTGGGGCGGTGGCACTTAGAGTTATGGCGGATTTGCTGGCGCAGATGCCAAACCGACCCACTGTCTGGTTGCAAACACCAAGTTATGGGAACTATATCCCGATCCTTTCCGCTGCGGGGGCACCATTCAAGGCAGTGCCGTACTACGATCATATCGGGCGTGACATCGTCTTTGAGCAGATGTTGGATGGCCTGAAAGCGGCACAGCCGGGGGATGTCTTTTTAATGCAGGGCGTCTGTCACAACCCGACGGGGGCTGACATGACACCTGAGCAGTTCGACGCGCTGTTGGACCTGTTGGAGGCGCGCGGGATCGTGCCCTGGATAGATCTGGCCTATCTCGGGTTTGCACAGAGTTTCGAAGCGGATTGCCACATGGCCCGCCTCATCGCCGCCCGTTTCCCCGAATGCGTGATCTGCATCACCCTGTCAAAATCTTTTGGCATCTACCGCGATCGAGCGGGCGCTCTGTTCATCAAAACGAAGCTCGCGGATCGCGATCGTGTGCATCGCGCAGTTTCCGCCATCGTCCGTTCCGGTGCCTCGCATGCCCCCGACCACGGATCTTCCGTGGTTCGCACGATCCTTCAAAATACGGACCTAAAGAAGCTCTGGTTGGATGAACTGGATCAAATGCGCCAACGTGTGTCACTGGTGCGCAAAGAGATCGCCGACACCGAGCGGCGTGAATTCGGTCGGGACGATCTGGGCTTTTTGGCCCGCCAATCAGGTATGTTCTCGCTCCTGCCATTGACAGAGGCACAGGAGACGGATCTCACGAAGGGCCATGGCATCCATGTCGTCAAAGGCGGACGAGTTAATGTCGCGAGGCTGGGTAACAAAGACATTCCAAAGCTAATCAGAGCGTTTCATGAGGTCACACGATAGAGAGTACCAGCTAGTCGAGTGGCAACTTTGTCCCATCAGACGTCATTGATGTTCTTCAAATGCTGCGGGATGCATGAACGACCAGTTTGCGGAAGCTGCGCTGCAGCGTTGGTCTTGGTGACCAAGGTCGGCTTTGGGCCGAGAGCGCCGGCCCGCAAAAATGGCGGAATGCGGTCAATCGCTACGAATGCGAAATAACACGAGCTAGTTCCGCAAAACGGCCGATCAGTCAGGAGATTTGAAATTAGGTTAGCAATGGCAGGTGAACGAGATAGAGATGAATTGTTCGAATGAGACTGTACTAAACTAGGTCAGGTCCAAAGCACTCCGCCAGATTCTTAGGGGGGCTATGCTAGATCACATCGATGCTAGTTCATTTGGGTTCTGAACGCTTTGCCGCATTCCAGGATTTTGGAAGTAGGGTGAAAGTCTTTCAAGCTTGGGTCAAGGTGACGCAGATGCAAAAAACACAGAGAACTTCGTGCCGCCCCCGGCTTTGCTTTCCACCTGTATATTGCCGCCGCTTCTCACCACTAGTTTTTGGCTGATTGACAAGCCAAGTCCGGTTCCCTCCTTCGCCTTGGTCGTGAAAAACGGGTCAAACACCCGTTTGATGACTTCTTTCGATATTCCGGTGCCGGTGTCAGAAACGGTGATCAAAATACCCTCGATCCCCTGCCTTTTATGGTGTTCAGTCTTGATCCGTAGGTCGCCGCCATTCGGCATAGCGTGAATGGCGTTGACAATAAGATTGATCAACACCTGCTGCAATTCAGTCCGGTTCATGGAAATGACATGATCGGCCCGAAGATCCATGGCAAGTTCGATATGGCCTTTGCTTAGAAGATGCTGGATCAGAGGCAATGTGTCGTGGATCACCTCGTTTACGTGGGTATAATCTATTACCCCTGCATATTCCTCGGGTCGGGCGAATTGCAGAAGCTTACTGACCAAAATGTGAATGCTGTGGATTTGCTCTTCAACCAGGGTAAATTCTGTTTTCAACGGCTCACAGACCTGCCCCAGCTCTTGTTGAATAACCTCAATATTCCCCTGGATCACCGAAATCGGGTTGTTTATTTCATGCGCAATGCTGGCGGTAATTTCACCAATCGAGGCAAGTTTTTCCGCGATGATCAGCTGTTTTGTTGTCGCCTCCAGCCGCGCGCTGGCCTCTTTCAGCTCTTTCGTGCGTTCCTCGACACGCAGGTTCAGTTCATCAGCCCAGTCACGCAACTGGCGATCACGCTCCTGAACCTGTTCCAACAACGTGTCCAGTTTTGTGGACACAAGTGCGACTTCATTTTGGCCCGTCTGAACATTACTGCGCGCGCCAAGGTCACCCCCTTCTACCCGTGCAATGGTTGAAACCATCCTTTCCAGGGGCTTGAAAACCCCCCTGGCAATGCGCAGAAAAAGCGGCACAGACAGGCCGATGAGCAACAAGAAGCCGCCAACAATAATCGCCAGAGAACGGGTTTTGGCGGCACGAAAGGGGCTGTCGAGAAACCCGACATACAACATGCCGACCCGGCTGCCATAGCTGTCAATGATCGGCGTATAGGCCGAGATATACCAGTCATTCACCACGAAAGCCCGGTCCAACCAGACCTTGCCCTCATCCAGCACCTGCGAGCGTACGGCGACTGAAACCCGTGTTCCTAACGCCCTGGTATTTTCAAACAACCGCACATTAGTCGAAACACGAACATCCTCTAAAAAAAGGGTTGCGGTGCCGCGACTACCTTCGGTCAGACTGGCGGCGGGATAAACCAAATCATTAATTGTATCTATGAATTCAAGGTTTTGGTTTAAAAGGACACCCGCCACCAATGCGCCACCGTTGCCAACCGGAACAGCGGAATGTACGACCATCCCACGGTTTTCAACCGTGCGCGTTGTGGGCAAAGCAGCCTTGGTGGGCACCAGCGGAATAGTCGCGCGCCGGGCAAGTCCCGGGGAAAGCCCAAGCAGGTCCTCCTGGGTGAAAATGTCCATTTCTGTTCGAACACGACCAGCGAAGGCATTTTTTACCACCGGCCAAACCTTAGGGTTTTCAGGCGCAAGGTGCGAGGTCGAAGCGGTGGTGTTTCCGTTGCTGTCAATAAGATACAGAAAGTCAAACCCATACTTCACGCGTTGGGCTTCCAGAAATCCAGGTAGCGTTTTTGCCGTCGCCTGAGCAAATGCTACCGAGCCGCCAAGCGCCTGCAGGTTTTCGCCTGATCGTTCCTCCAGCCCGGTTAGATATTGCCGGGCAATGGTCAACTCGCCGTTGACTTTGGCGATCAGCAGATTGTCGAAACGCTTCGACCAGTTAACAATTACCGCGCCTCCAAACAGTGGCAAAATCACCAGCATGGGTAAAAGTGCAATGGCCAAGAGGCGCAGGCGGACGGATTGGAACCAGCGCACACCCTTCAGGGTCACGGTACTGGCAGCACCCTCAGGCATCCCACATGGCGCATTTGCGGTCGACTGTCTTGCGCGACACCCCAAGTCGGCGGGCAGCCTCGGCCCGATTACCTTTGCATTCAGACAATACGGTCAGGATGTGACGACGTTCAACTGCTTCAAGTGAATCCACTAGTCCCGGCTCGGCATGTACCGCGTCGTTAAACTCTGGTGGAAACGCACCAAGGATCAACGAACGTTCAATCAGGTTGCGAAGCTCGCGAACATTACCGGGCCAGCCGTAGGAAGATAGTTTCAACAAGACACCTTCGGTCAGTGGCAAGGGTGGAACACCAAGGCTTTCGGAAAACTTGCGCATGAACATACTGGAAAGCTCTAGTATGTCGCCCTTGCGTTTGATCAGCCGGGGCATGCGCACGTTAACGACATTGATCCGGTGATAAAGATCGGCGCGGAACCGGCCTTCTGCGACCGCCTGTTCAAGATCGGCATTGGTGGCGAACATGAACCTCAAATTTAGCGGTACTTCGCGCATCGAGCCGATTGGACGGATGCGGAGGTCTTCGATCACCCGAAGCAAAGCCCCCTGAACCGGCAATGGCATTTCGGCTATTTCATCAAGGAAAAGCGTGCCGCCGCGGGCGTGAAACAGCAGACCATTGCGGTGGGTTGCCTGGCCTTCGGCAGAGCTTGTCAGCTCTCCGAACAACTCATTTGCAATCGCCTCTGCAGAAATGGCGGCACAGTTCACGGCAACGAAGGGTTTGTTGGCATGTTCCGACAAGCTGTGCAGCGTACGCGCTGCAACCTCCTTGCCGGTACCACTATGGCCTGTAAACAGAACGGATGTAGGCAGGGGTGCAATTCGGTTGAGCGTATCGCGGATTTTCGAAATCTCTTCGGAACGCCCGATCAGCCGTCCCCGCACACACATGTTTTCAACCGAAAGCTCGTATTTCAGCAGGTAATTTTCGCGCCTGAGTTCCTGCCTGTCCAGACACCGCGCAATGGCGTTCAGGATCTGGTTTGACCGAAACGGTTTCAGGACAAAATCGGCAACTCCGGCACGCAAAGCCTCGATTGCGGTGTCGAGATCGGCGAAGGCGGTAATCAGGATTGCATCCGCGAAAAACCCGCGCTTGCGTTGTTCCTTTAGCCAGTCCAAACCATTGGTATTGGGCATGATATTGTCGAGAATAACGATGTCGAAATGCTTTTCATCCAATAATTTCGACGCATCAACAACGTTGGCGGCCTGCTCAACCCGTTTGCAGCGTGGGGCAAGAATTTTGACCAGGAAATTCCGCATACCCGGCTCGTCATCCACCACGAGGACAGATGCCAGAGCCAGAGAGACCCCGAATTCAGACGGCATTCCAGAAACCGGAGTGTCGGATTTATTCATGTCCCTGACCTACGCCAAAGCTGAGGTGGTTTCAAGTTTGGCTATCCTGCTCATCGGCGAGCGTTTTTGCGACAAGCTCGCCCAGCCCCAGCACCTCAAGGTCGTACATTTCACGCTCCTCAAGACCCTCTTCGAATACGGTACGACAATTGGCGCAAGGCACAAGCACCACTTCAAGCCCGTCAATCTCGTTCAACTGATCTGCCTTGCAGCCGAAGGCGGCGTTCTGGAGCTCATGCGCCCGTGGATTGGCAGATACCCCGCCCCCACCGCCACAACACAGGTTTCCAAGCCCGGCATTCTCCATCTCGACGAAGTCCGAACAGCTTTCATCAAGCAGTTTGCGAGGCTCATTCAAAAGACCACCACGCCGGATGATCTGGCATGGGTCATGCAGGGTCATTTTTCGCCCGTCTTTGGGCCCTGCAGGGATGCGCCCCTCGCGGCGAAGCTGGTCAAGCAGTTCGATGATATGCACCACTTCGAACTTAAAGGGGCGGCCAAGCATATTTGGCCCGGCCCAGCGGATCGCACCGTAAGCATGGCCGCATTCCGGGCTGATCAGATATTTCACCTTCAGTTCTTCGGCCGTATTCACGACCAGTTCAACAATTTCCTTGGCCAACGGACCCGAGCCGATCTGCACGCCAACATTGGTGGCCTCATACGCCTTGGTGGAAATGGTCCAACTAAGCCCGGCGACCTTGAACAATTTGGCATAGGCCGCAAGAATTTCCGGATAGCCCATAACCTCCATCGCCGAGAGGATCACCATATAGTCAGCCCCTTCCTGATCTACCGGGATGGGAATACCGCATTCCTTTTCCTGGTGTTTGATCTGGGCAAGAAGGGCCTTCGCAGTTACGCCCATCGGGCTGCTGGTTTTCTTCACGAACTCAACTGAACGCGCCAACCCATCCGGCACGATGCCCGCTGCGGCATAACCTTCGCGCATCTTGCGGATCGTCCCTGCAATGTCGATGCCCATCGGGCACACCATGGTACAGCGTCCGCACATGGTGCAGCTGTCGTAAACGAGTGTTTCCCATTCACGTAGTTCTTCTTCGGTCACTGCCGGTGGGAGCAAGCCAAACATTTTGCGGATCGACCGCAGCGGGGCTTTTTCTCGATTATACGCTTTCACCATCGGGAACAGCTTGTAGGTCGGTGTATATTTCGCATCCCCCGTTGCCATGTAGAAATGGCACGCCTCGGCACATTCACCGCAATGCACGCAAGCTTCAAAAAAGGAAGCAACCTCGCCGTCCGTAAATTGCAGGAACTTCTCGACCGCTGTATCAACTTTTGTCTGATCGTTCATAGGTTCATCCCCTTGCGGCCATAGGTGGCACCGGTATGGCCGCGTGCCAGAACAAACGTAAAGGCATGCATCAAACGACTGAATGGAAAATAGATCAGCCAGATGTCCACAACCAGCATGTGGGTAAGGCGCAGGCCTTCGTGGCTTTCCTGCATGGACAGACAGCCCGTCAACATCACCAGAAATGTTAGCCAGGAGCTCACATGGTCATTGCGATCTGAGATTTGCCGCATCACCGGGTCTGATATCCGCCGTACCCACAACATGATTAAACCAGCAAAGGAGATTTCCGCCACTAAAATAAAAGCCCAGCGCGGCAAACCGGGCCAAGAAAAACCAAGCAGGCGTTCGTCAAGGAACTTGATATGCGGCACGGCAAAAAGCATCAGGACAAACAGGCCCAGATGAAAGCTGTAGCCACCAACGATATGCACCCATGTGCGCCTCGCGAACATGCCGCGCGGAAAAAAGTGGCGCAGATTGCCCTTGATAAAGCCACCAATGGCTGAGCCTTTTGGCGGTGAAATATCGGGTTTGCGACCAATGCGGATCACGCCGATGATGCGCCACAAACCCGCCAACACGAAGATGGCGAACGAAATATAGAAAAGCGGGCCTTCAACCAGTTCAATAAAACTCATGATGCAGCCTCTTCTTCGGGCGTCGTGGTGGGTTTTGGCGTCCCATTCGTTTCCTCCGAGGTCGTCGCCCGGGCCGATTTTCCAGTTACTTCCTCATACCACAGATCGTGGTGTTCCTTTGCCCAGTTCTCATCCACCTCTCCTTTCAGCATGGATGAAAGTGAGCCCTCCATACCGATTGTCCCGATGTAGATATGCCCTATGGCTACCGAGATCAGCACTATCGCGCCCACAGCATGCAGGATGGTGGATAATTGGAGCCAGCGCAGATCAGCGACCAGCCACGGAAACAGCAGCAATATGCCGGTCACGCTCATCACGATGCCCACAAGGATCACAATCCAGAACCAGCTTTTTTCCCCAAAGTTAAATTGGTGCGAACTTGCATGGCCTCCGAACAGCCCTCCAAGTTTCAGCATCCACTTGAAATCGACCAGTTGTAGGAAATTGCCGCGCACGAACTTGATGAACATCCACAGCAAAGCCAGAATGAAGAGCGGCCCAAACAGGTTGTGCCCCTGCATGGCCGCGCTTGTCAGAAGCGAATTTGCACCTTTTCCCAGAAAAGGTGCAATCAGTGCTCTTCCCAAAAGGATGATCAGCCCACTGACCGCAAGCAGAATGAAAACACAAGCCATGAACCAGTGCGCCACACGCTGATTGGTGTCGAAACGCGGAAGGGTCCTGCCGGAAAACCCGCCGGGGATGCGCATCCTGCCCCTGATCAGGTAGTAAAGCAAAAGCAGCCCGATCACTCCAAGCGGAAACCAACCTGAATATTTGCGAATATATTCTTCACGGATCATGCGCCAGTGCTGGCCCGTGGTCGTCATCACCGCACCTTCGGGTAAAGCCGAGATGATCTGATTGACATCATTAGGGTCCCCGCCGCGAAAATTGCGCCAAAAGTCGCTGTCAGACAGATCTCCCAGCGCATTTGAGGGGCCAGGTTCTGTCTCCAGATTAACTGCATCCCCTGGCGGGCGGATGTTTTGGGCCGAAACGTCGGATGCACCGAATATCACCATCAGACCAAGAAGCAGGGACAGGAACAGGGTGCGGGATATGTGGAAAAAGCTCAGCAAGCCATGACCTTTCTGTCAGAGAGGCGTGGTGCGACGGCGCGCACGAATAGTGCGCGACGCCCATTTTTTAGTTATGCAGCTTAGCCGCCCTTCTGGCTGTAGGCTGTACCCCAGCCCCAGGCACCGGAACCGAAACCGCGTGCCACGACCCGTTCGCGGTAAATACCGGCCACGATGTCACCATCACCTGCCAGCAACGCCTTGGTCGCACACATCTCGGCGCAGATCGGCAACTTGCCTTCCGCAATCCGGTTGCGCCCGTATTTCTGGAACTCATCCAGGGAATGGTCCTCTTCAGGGCCACCGGCGCAGAAGGTACACTTGTCCATCTTGCCGCGAGAGCCGAAATTGCCAGCCTGCGGATATTGCGGCGCTCCGAAGGGGCAGGCGAAGAAGCAATAGCCACAGCCGATGCACAGGTCTTTATTATGCAGCACAATGCCGTCCGCCGTCTGATAGAAACAGTCGGTTGGACAGACCGCCATGCAGGGCGCATCCGAACAATGCATACACGCCATCGAGACCGAGCGTTCACCGGGTTTGCCATCGTTGATGGTGACTACCCGGCGCCGGTTGATGCCCCACGGCACCTCGTGCTCGTTCTTACAGGCGGTTACACAGCCGTTGCATTCAATGCAGCGTTCTGCGTCGCAGAGAAATTTTACTCGTGCCATTTCTCAATTCTCCTTTCAAGCTGCAGTGATTTTGCACAGAGACGCTTTGGTCTCCTGCATCTGGGTGACGCTGTCATAACCATAAGTCAGCGCGGTGTTTGCGCTTTCTCCCAGCACAATCGGGTCTGCGCCGTCAGGATATTTATCGCGCAGATCCTTGCCCTGGAACACGCCGCCAAAGTGGAACGGCATAAAGGCTACGCCTTCGCCGACCCTTTCGGTGACCTGTGCCGCAACCAGAACCTTGCCGCCTTCCGGCCCTTCAACCCAGACCTGCTGACCATCGCGAATGCCCAGGTTGTTGGCGTCGCGCAAGTTGATCTCGACAAACATTTCCTGCTGCAATTCAGCCAGCCATGGGTTTGATCGACTTTCATCACCACCGCCTTCGTATTCAACCAGCCGGCCCGAGGTCAGGATCAATGGATAATCCTTGCTGAAGTCGTTCTTCTGGATGCTTTCGTACAGGGTGGGCAGTCGATAGGACTGTTTGTCTGCATAGGTCGGATAGTCTTCGACCAGATCGCGGCGGTTGGTGTAAAGTGGCTCACGATGCACCGGCACCGGATCAGGAAAGGTCCAGACCACGGCACGCGCCTTGGCGTTACCGAAAGGCGCACATTCATGCGCGATTGCCACCCGCTGAATACCGCCCGAAAGGTCGGTTTTCCAGTTGGTCGCATCCCCGGCCACAGCCTCGATACTGGCCAATTCTTCTGCCGTCAGCTCGCTGTCCCAGCCAAGTTCCTTCAACATCGCCATGGTAAATTCAGGATAACCGTCCTGAATGTCCGAGCCCTGGCTATACACGCCCTCGGCCAGAAGGTTGACGCCGTCGCGTTCAACGCCAAAGCGGGCGCGGAAAGTCAGACCACCTTTTGAGACAGGTTTGGACATGTCGTAGAGGTTTGGTGTGCCTGGATGGCCCATTTCAGCGGTGCCCCAACATGGCCACGGGAGGCCGTAATATTCGCCGTCCACCGGACCGCCAATGGCTTGCAAAGTGGTGCGGTCAAAGGTGTGCTGGTTGGCCATGTGCGCCTTAATACGCTCGGGCGCCCAACCTGTGTACCCGATCGTCCACATCCCGCCATTAAACTCACGAGTGATGTCTTCGACGTTGGGCTGGTTTTCACCATCCATGGATATGTTGCGGAAAAAACGATCCGCCCAGCCGAACTTGTTGGCAAACATCGCCATAATCTCATGGTCGGGTTTGCTTTCAAACAGCGGATCAACCACCTGATCACGCCATTGAACCGAACGGTTCGAAGCGGTCACCGATCCGCGACCTTCATACTGGGTCGAGGCCGGTAGCAGATAAACGCCATCGGTGCGGTCGTGCAACACGGCGGAAACAGTGGGATACGGGTCAATCACGACCAGCATGTCCAGCTTTTCCATTGCCGTTTTCATTTCCGGCCCACGGGTTTGGCTGTTGGGCGCATGGCCCCACAAAACCATAGCGCGCACATTGTCGGGCTGATCAATGTTGTCCTTGTCTTCAAGAACCCCGTCGATCCAGCGACTGACCGGAATACCTTTCAGGTTCATCAGCGACTTGTCGGAACCGTCGGCTGCCTTGATGCTGTCAAAGCGACCCTTGAGCCAGTCAAGGTCTTCACCCCAGACCCGTGCCCAATGCGCCCAGGCACCACCTGATAGACCATAATAGCCGGGCAGAGAGTGGCTAAGGATGCACATATCAGTGGCACCCTGCACATTGTCGTGGCCACGGAAAATGTTGGTGCCGCCACCGGCGGTGCCCATGTTGCCCAGTGCAAGTTGCAGGATGCAATAAGCGCGGGTGTTGTTGTTGCCAGTGGTGTGTTGGGTGCCGCCCATGCACCAGATCAGGGTACCGGGGCGGTTATTGGCAAGCGTACGCGCAACGCGTTCCATTTGACTACCGGGTACACCGGTGACACGCTCAACTTCGTCCGGGGTCCAGCTTTTCACCTCGGCGCGGATCTCGTCCATGCCGTAAACGCGTGTGCGGATAAACTCTTTATCCTCCCAGCCGTTTTCAAAGATATGCCAGAGAACACCCCAGATCACCGCGACGTCAGAACCGGGACGAATACGTACATATTCGTCCGCATGGGCTGCGGTACGGGTGAAGCGCGGGTCCATGACGATCAGGGGTGCGTTATTTTGCTCCTTGGCCTTCATGATATGTAAAAGTGACACCGGGTGCGCCTCGGCGGGGTTGCCACCAATCACCAGCATCGATTTTGAGCTGTGGATGTCATTGTAGCTGTTGGTCATGGCGCCGTAGCCCCACGTGTTCGCTACACCCGCAACCGTGGTCGAGTGACAGATCCGCGCCTGATGATCGACGTTGTTCGACCCCCAATAGGCGGCAAATTTGCGGAACAGGTAGGATTGTTCGTTATTGAACTTGGCCGACCCCAGCCAATAGACTGAATCGGGACCGCTTTCATCGCGAATGGTGCCCATCTGGTCGCCGATTTCATCAATCGCTTGTTCCCAGGAAATGCGCTGCCATTCACCGTTTACTTTTTTCATTGGGTATTTCAGCCGACGCTCACCATGGGCGGCGTCCCGGGCTGAGGCGCCTTTGGCGCAATGTGCGCCCAGATTGAACGGGCTGTCAAAACCAGGCTCCTGCCCGATCCATACGCCGTTATCCACTTCGGCAACCACCGTGCAGCCAACCGAACAATTGCAGCAAATGGATTTGACGCTGTCTACTGCGCCCGCAACTGCATCCTGTGCGGCGGCTTGCGTAACCATCCCGCCGGTTGCACCGATTGCGGCAAGGCCGCCAATGGCCAGGCCTGATCCACGCAGAAATCCGCGCCGATCCACCGATGTTTCGGCGATATTTGACAAGAGGCTTGTCCGCTGGGGGCGTCTCGCAACCCCGTTGGTCTTTTTCCTCAGCATGTTTATCTCCCTGAGATTGGGTTTCAGATTTTCAGTTCCGGCCGTCGGGCGTCTCGCAACCATTGGCCTTCGTCAGGAAAACCCCTTAAAACTTCGTGCTTTCCAGATACGCGCGCGTATGTGCGGTATCCTGCAGCCCGGCAGCGTCCTGTAGCTCGGCCATTCCGGCCTCGGCACTGGTACCGACAAGCGTGGTCGCGGCAAGCGCGGCCGGGGCCGTGGTCGCCGCCAGCTTCAGAAAGCTGCGGCGGCTTTGCGCCTCGCTTTGGTCATTTTTATCCATCTGTGCTCCTCCCTTGTTAGCCCGCCGAGGCAGGCTTTTGTGTGGTCAATCCACTTTCATTCGAAACGCTTCGCGCTCGATCTCGATAAACGCTTTTCCGATGGTCCCGACGGACGCATAGAAAACCGAGTTTTTCGCCGCCTCGAGGTCCGCAAAAAAATGCGGCGCCCAGGAGCCGATATGTTTGTTGAAAAACGTCGATTGGGTATTCAACGAGGCCGGCTCGCCAAAACGACCCATGATCATCCCCGCCATCATCTCCATCAGGCTCGCGATATTGTCTTCCGGTTCAAACACATTCGGTGACCGGGTTATGCGAAGTCCCATCATGTCCTTGCGCAGCTGAGCCAGCGGTTTTTCGTTCAGGAACCCGGTTAGGTAAAAGCTTGTATAGGGCAGCAATTCGCCGCGCCCGAGACCGATGAACAGCGCGGTAAACTCGCTTTCCACCGCACCCGGCTTGGTTACCTTGGCGACACGTGCCATAGCATTGATCGCCTCACCAAGCTCGCTGGTATCGCCGGTTAAAGCGCGGGTCTGGACCAGCACATCGGCGCTTGGCGCCCGCGCCAGAAGTAAGCCAAGGAAGTCATACATCTGCGCACGCAAAAGGTCTTCTGGTGCTATCTGGTGGTGTGGTGCCGTGGCGTTCATCCCCGTCCCTGTTCTGTTGTTGCGAACTCAAATCTCATTCTTGGTCTGATCGCGGGCCGGATCGTTTCCGCCGCTTGCGGTATCTCAGCCGTTTCGGGTTGCACATCTGCAACCTCAGCTTCAGCCACCGGTTCGAATGCCGGCGCGCCGTCATCATTGTTGGCTGTGACGACTTCGTCCTCGACCACCTCGTCTGGCGTCCCCTCAGGTTCGTCTGCCAACAAACCCTTGCCGACGCGGTATGCAGTTTTGATCACCCCGGCGATCTTACCCTCGGCAGCAAAATCTTCGCCATAATCCACCAGATTATCAACATTTGCCAAAACCGGGTTGCTTAACCACAATTTGCGCAGCGCCCGGTTGCGAATGGCTGCCGGGACCGTTGATTTCATGAAGGCCGAAAAATCGTCACCTGCCTCAAGGCTTTCCGGCGCGGGCAGGTCAAGTTCGGCCAGAACCTCGGCCTCGGACAATTCCGCCAGTTGTTCATGGTGCTCGGCAAGAACGGCCTTTTGCTCTTGGCGCGCAGCCATGTCAGCCTCGGCCTGAACCGCAGCGCGGCGGCGCGTCCATGCGTCCGGCCGGGTTTGTTCAGCGCCACTCAATGGATCACCTCAGATTTGGCGCGCGGCGCGCGGTAAACATCTGTAAGTTGATTTATACGGGTGTCGCCAACGCCGTCCTCAACCAGATCGATGCGCCGGTTATCACGCTTGCGCTTGACGAATTTCTCTTCCTTGTGGTGTTCAGTGATGAAACCCTGCACAAGGGCGATCAGGCTATCCGGCATTGGTACAAGCTCAACAATATCCTCGCCGTTATCGGCGTAATCCTGCGCGTCATAAGGCGAAGCCGTGGCCAAAACAATTTCCAGTGGATGTTCCGAGTCTTTGTCCACTGGGACGCGCATGACCACATAGATCGACGGGGTCCGGGTGGACAGCTCGGTCAAATATGCCTCGGTATCGGTGCGCCAAAGCTCTAGCGGGACCGTCGCGGCGTGGTATTCGACCGCGTCACCATCGCGGCGCAGCTCACGCCAGGTTTCTTGCCCTGCGCCGGGCAAAACCGCGACCGCTTTCCAGGCCCACTTTGCCCACCGGGTCACGCCCGGAGATTTTCTCAGGATAATCCCGAGCGGCAAGGTTAAGCATCTTTCTTGCATGAATGCGTCCGCGTGGCTATTTTTTGTTTGCCAGACCGGAGGGTCAGGCACTCGTCCTGCCACAAGTCTGGGCGATCAGGGTTTAATCTCCAAGAACGAATTTTCGGAAATCGGGAATATTTCGGGTTTATGGACATTCTGACCGTGGGTTTTGTGCCTTGCGGTAAGGCGCGGACAATTTGGCTAAGTTATGAATTCCGAACCACTTTTCTAGCTATTTTTTCGTGGCCTGAATTCGCGCCCGCGCCGACTCGCGCTGAGGCGCAAAGGGGCTTTACCTGAGAATAATTTGCAGAGTAAGTGAGGGGGCGATTCGGTGTTTGCAGCCACGGATTGCAGTAGGAACCGGGGAGAATAGAATTGCCTAAACAATTGATATTATGTGATTGTATGGGGACACAATCACTGGACTCCAAGTCGTTGTCAAAAGCCAGCGGTCTGGAATGTTCGAAGGTTTACACGTCTCTCTGCACCGACCAGATCGGCAATGCCGTCAACTTGATCAAGAAAGGCGAAGCGGTCATTGCCTGCGCTCAGGAACAGGTTTTGTTCGAAGAGTTGGCGGACGAAATCGGTGCTGATCTGCCCAGTTTTGTAGATATCCGCGACCGGGCCGGATGGTCAGATGAAGGTGCGAAAGCAACCCCAAAAATGGCTGCTCTGATCCGGGATTCCCAACTGCCTCTGCCCAGTGTGAAGGCGCGGGATGTCAGCTCGGACGGGCGCTGTCTGATCATCGGACCTGCCGATATCGCGATGCCGGCTGCAGAGCAGCTTTGCGAGGTTTTAAGCGTCACGGTCTTACTGGAAAACCCCCCCGGTCTGCTGTCGAAACCGCGAATTGACGTCATTCTTGGGCGGTTGAAATCGGCAACCGGAACGCTTGGAAATTTCACGCTTCGGCTGGACGCATTGCAATTGGCCATTCCTGGTGGTCGCGGTGCGCCGGGGTTTGGTCTGCCGCGCGACGGCGGCTTGTCTGAATGCGATATCATTCTTGATCTCAGCGGCAATCCCGCGCTGTTCAACGCCCCGGACAAGCGCGATGGGTACCTGCGCGCCGACCCGCAAAACCCTGCCGGAGTTGCCAGCGCCATTTTTGACGCCGCTCAACTTGAGGGAGAGTTTGAGAAGCCGATTTACGTTGACCTCGACCCGCATGTCTGCGCCCATTCCCGTGCCGGGGTCACCGGCTGTTCAGCCTGTATCAACGCCTGCCAGACCGGTGCAATTTCGCCGGACGGCGAACATGTCAGCATTGATCCGATGGTCTGCGCTGGTTGTGGGACCTGCGCCATGCTGTGCCCGTCGGGCGCCATCACCTTTCAGGCGCCACCGGCGTCTTTCTTGCTGAACCGGCTTCAGATCATGGCTGAAACCTACCGGGCTGCTGGCGGGAAATCGCCGCGCCTGCTGGTTCATGATACCGTGTTTGGGAGCGAGATGTTCGCGCTGGCGGCCCGCCATGATCGCGGCCTGCCATGTGATGTGATCCCGCTTGATGTTGAGGCCCTGACCGCGTTCGGCCACGCCGAAATGCTAGCCGCACTGGCGCTTGGTTTTGCCGGTGTCGATATCCTGCTGGCCCCGAAAACTGAACGTGAACCTTTGCAGAATGAAATGACGCTGGCGCTGACGATCAACGAGGGGGCGCAACTGCGGCTGCTTGACCAGAACGACCCGGAGGCTCTTTGTGAAACGCTTTATGCAGCCCGGCCCAAGGCAAAACCGCTGACGCCGATCCTGCCGATTGGAAATCGCCGCCAGATCACACGCCTTGCTGCGATGGCCCTTACCGGCAAACCTGACACGCCTCTGACCCTGCCCGAAGGTGCCCCCTACGGCGCGGTGGTGGTCGATCAGAATAGCTGTACCCTGTGCCTGTCCTGCGTGTCGCTGTGTCCCAGCGGTGCTTTGCTGGACAACCCGGACATGCCGCAATTGCGATTTCAGGAAGAGGCTTGCCTGCAATGTGGGATATGTGTCCATGCCTGCCCGGAAAACTCGATATCGCTGAGCCCGCAACTAAACCTGAACGACACGGCGCTGGCGCAAATTGTCCTGCATGAGGAAGAACCGTTCGCCTGCATTTCCTGCGGGGCGCTGTTCGGCGTAAAATCAACTATTGACCGGATCATGGAACAACTGGCCGGGAAACACCCGATGTTTGCCACGTCTGAATCCGGTCAACTGATTCAGATGTGCGAAAAATGCCGGGTTGAGATGCAGTACCTCACGGAAGAAAGCCCGTTCAAATCCAGCCCGCGCCCGCGAACGCGCACCACCGACGATTACCTCAAGCGGCGTGATCACTGATGCTCGACAAGGGGGGCTCCAAGGTCTGCAGGCGCGACGGTGCTGACATAGGCCAGGATATTGTTGAAATCGTCAACGCTAAGATAAAGAGGATAGGCCGAGGGCGGGCGGGCCGGGTCAAACGGCGCTGTCAAATCCTCAATCTGGGTGATCGCCGGATGCGGGCGGCGCTGGTAGAATGTGGCAAAACGCTCTTGCCAATTGGCAAGGCTGCGCAATACCCCGAACGAAGGGGTCGAGCCGATGCCCTGCATCCGATTTCTTTTACCAATGACGTGACAGCGACCGCAATTGGTGAACGAAAGCGCTTCGCCCATCACAATGTCACCGTCAAAATCCGGCGCGTCCTGCTGCGCCGAAACCGCCGCGACAAGGCTGAAGACCGGATCACCGTCAGGTGCGAATTGTATGATCGTGCGCTTGCCGATTTCGGAAAACAACCAGTCGGCGAAACGCTGGGCATGGTCATGACGCTTACTAGTTCCAGCGGGCAGAACAAGGGAAAAACGCTGCCCCAGCCCCTGCATTACCAGTCGCCCTCCCGCATATGTGGTGAACCGGGCCTCGGCCCCGTCCGCACCTGTCTGTCCCGAAATCTGTACATTTATCCGAACCCCGGTTTTCAACGAATAGCGCGGCACCAAAAAACGCAGGAAACCGCTGTCGGACAAAGCTTGCGGGCTGGACAGGGTGAACTCCTTTTGCTGTGCCGACGCAAGCATCGGAGCGCTGACGGAGATCAAAAATGCGAAAAGGGCAAGGCGAAACAAGGCATGATTTCCGGCGTTAGTGAATTCGCGCAAAATGTAGGTGGCGCGATTCCCATCTGTCAATCCCGGTAAATGACCCAGCCAATGAAAGGACAATACATGAGCGATTCCTTCAACATGAGTATGCGAAAATTTCTGAAACAGGTGGGGGTTACCTCGCAACAGGCGATAGAGGCGGCAATGCGCGACGCTGATGACACCGCTGGTCGAGAATATGCCGCGAGAATCGTCCTGACCATAGATGGGATCGAGCTGGAGCATATCGTTGAGGGCACAATAGTCGGCGCTGAATAGCGAATAGTCGGGAGGGTAATATGACATTACGCGACAACGTTCTAAGGGCGTTGAATAAAGTAAATGCGCCGACAGGAGGCGACATTGTCAGTGCGGGGATGGTCAAGGCGTTGACTGTTGATGAAGGGATCGTTCGCTTTGTGCTGGAAGTTTCAACCGTTGATGCAGCGGTGACGGAGCCTTTACAGGCGACGGCTGAAAGGGCTGCGAAATCGGTCTCCGGTGTCACCAGCGTATCCGTGGTGATGACCGCGCACAGCAACCCGGCCCCGCCGCCTGATCTGAAACCTGCCGCATCCGCCGGCCCGAAAGGCCCGCAAAAGATCCCCGGCGTCGAGCGGATTATCGCCATAGCCTCGGGTAAGGGCGGGGTTGGGAAATCGACCCTGTCGGTTAATCTGGCGGTGGCTTTGGCGGCGGAAGGCAAGCGTGTCGGCCTGCTGGACGCTGACGTTTTCGGCCCTTCGCAACCGCGCATGCTCGGGGTTTCTGGTCGCCCTGCCTCGCCGGATGGGAATATCATATTACCTTTGCGAAATCACGGGGTTACCATGATGTCCATCGGCTTGATGACCAATGAGGACGAGGCGGTGATTTGGCGCGGTCCGATGCTGATCGGGGCATTACAGCAGATGCTTGGCCAGGTGCAATGGGGCGCGCTGGACGTGTTGATCGTCGACCTTCCGCCGGGAACGGGGGACGTACAAATGTCACTTGCCCAAAAGGCCGAGATCAGCGGTGCGATTATCGTATCGACGCCACAGGACGTGGCATTGCTAGACGCACGCAAAGCCATAGACATGTTCCAAAAACTTGGCACTCCGATTCTTGGCATGGTCGAGAACATGTCGTTCCAGATCTGCAGCCATTGTGGTGAGACCGAACACCCGTTTGGTCATGGCGGTGTCGCGATTGAGGCCGAAAAGCTGGGGGTTCCGCTATTAGCCGAGCTTCCTTTGCACGTGGATATTCGTGTTGCATCCGATAGCGGTGCGCCTATCGTGGTCAGCAAGCCGACATCACCGCAAGCGCAGGCGTTTCGCACGTTGGCGCGCAAGCTTATCTCAGACGGGACGCTATGATCGAAAACATCTTTGAAGCCAACGAACCAGCCCGCTTCCCCCCCTTGTTCCACGGCGAGGCGGTCAGCGGCAAAACCGACCCGTTTGATAAGGCCTGCTCCCAGGCACTGATCGGCTGTGATGCTGGATTATTGGTGCATAACGTCACGCCGGACCAGCTGCGCGCTGCCATCGTATTCACGCCTGAGACAGTGCTGGAACAAGCTATGACGGCGATGATTGCCTGTGGCGTTGGCTTTCAAAATGCGCTGGGCGCGTTGGCCCCGCCCGAGGTTGCGGTGCATCTGGGTTGGCTGGGCGAGATTTATGTGAATGGCGGGCGGGCCGGACGGTTTCGGGTGGCAGCGTCGGACCCCGATCCGGCAGGCGTGCCCGACTGGCTGGTGGTCGGGCTTGAACTTGACCTGATCCCTCAATCTGATGGCGAAGCCGGGGCAGCCCCTGACCATACCTCGCTGGTAATGGAAGGCTGTGGCGATGTTTCACCAATTCGCTTGCTGGAAAGCTGGTCACGCCACACCCTTCTTTGGCTCAACGAGTTGGAAACGGGCGGAAAGCGCTCCCTGCACGAGCTCTGGCGCGGGCTGGCAAAGGGTTTGGGCGAAGAGGTCACCCTGCAATTGGACAGCAAGGAGTTGCGCGGTACTTTCATGGGGGTGGACGAAAACTTCAGCATGCTGTTGCGTAGCGGTGACGACACCAGCCTGCTGCCCCTGACCGGCTGCCTGGAAACGGAGGCGACGTCATGAACCTTGCCAGGGCAATCCACTTTGACGACAGCGACCAACAGGTTTTTCACAAACCCGCCGCATCCGGCGAGTGGGCGATTTCGGGTGGATTTGAATTTTCAAACTGGGGCGAGGGCGACTTGACCGGCAAAGCGCGCCAGGCTTTTGCCAATGGCTGGCTGGGGCTGGAAAGCTTCGGCCGGGTAACTTTCGTCGCCACAGCGCGGATTGAAACCGCCGAGTTCGATACAATAGCCAATCAACTGGCCCAGCATTTCGTCGATATTTATGGTGCCCCATCGCTCAAAGACGCCCTGCCCGTGGCGCTGGATGAGCTACACCACATGGCCGAGCTATGCGAGGGATTTGACGCAAACACCCTGCTTTGTGTGGCGCGTGAGTTGACAGATGCCGGTGTTGGTGAGGCCTATCGCAAGATTGAAAGCCCGGACGCGAATTTGCAAATGCTTGCGGTGCATGGGATGCTGGATTAACGCATGTCGCGTTTGATGTGACTCACATTTGAATGAGAAACATCCGCAACATTGAAAGGTTCCGGGCGGTTTGCCACTTTGCTCGAATCAAAAGCAGGTTGAAACGCTTTAAAGTACGCAATCCGCACATGCTCTATCGAACTTGTCCCAATGAAGCCACGTAACCTGCAACGTAGCTCTCCTATCCATCAACGCCCCCCTTGGCTGGGCCAGGCCTGGATTTGGAGGTTTCGAAGAGCGCGCATTGGCGCTTGATGATGTGTTGAAAAACTTGGGGGATCAAGTGCGATAGCCTGCATCCCGATAACCTTTTAGGTTTCCACAAACAAGGCGACCACCTTAATCCGGCTACGCTCAGGGTTACCTACAGCAGCGAAGGCAGAGGTAGAGGTAGAGGTAGAGGTAGAGGTAGAGGTAGAGGTGGGGTATCGAGTTCTACCAAATGCTGGCACTTTCGGTTTTGGACAAGGTATGGGTTAACAGATTGATCATCACCGCCAGAACGATCAGAACGATGCCAAGCCCCATGGCAAAGGCAAAATTGCCCTTGCCGGTTTCAAGCGCTATCGCGGTGGTCAGCACGCGGGTGGAATGGTCGATATTTCCGCCGACGATCATGATCGCGCCGACCTCGCCAATCGCTCGGCCAAAACCAGCCAGCACGGCCGTCAGCAGTGCGCGGCGTCCATCCCACAACAGCGCCTTGATCCTCTGATTGCGTGATGCGTTCAGGGACAGAAGCAGGTCGTGGTATTCCGCCCATAGGTCCCGCAAGGCTTGGTGTGCGACCGAGGCGACCAACGGCGTGATGATAATCACCTGGGCGATGATCATCGCGGTCGGGGTGAACAGCAAGCCAAATACCCCAAACGGCCCAGCACGCGACAACATCATGTAAACAAACAGCCCTACTACAACCGGTGGTAAACCCATCAGCGCATTCAGAAACGAGATCGTCTGACGTCGGTACCGGAACCGGTTCACCACCAGCCATGCTCCCAAAGGCAGTCCGATCAGGGAAGCAATCCATGTTGCGGTCAGCGTTACCCGGAGCGACAGGAATATGATCTCCAGCAAATCCGCGTCCAGGGTCAGGATCAGCCAGAAAGCGTCAAGTATACCGGTAAACATATCGTCCACCTGTCAGGCATCCGCGCTCTTGCGTCGATGCTTTCGATCCTCGCCCCGGACAGATGTAATATCAGCATCCCACACTAGCCGACCCTGTCCTGACAGGCACTGAAACCGTTGGCCGCGCATGCGCCCTATCAGGGTCAGCCCGACTTTCCGGGCTATTTCGACCCCCCATGCGGTAAAACCCGAGCGCGAGGCCAAAACCGGAATACCCATCATAGCGGTCTTAACGACAATTTCAGAAGTCAGCCGCCCGGTCGTATACAGGATCTTGTCCGCACCGGTTTCCTGTTGAGACAACATCCAGCCGGCCACCTTGTCGACCGCATTATGCCGCCCAACGTCTTCCATATAGATCAGCGGTTGATCCTCACGACAAAGTACCGTGCCGTGAATGGCCCCAGCGTTGAGATACAGGCTGGGGGTTCGATTGATCTTGTCGGCAAGCGCATAAAGCCACGAGGTACGTAAAGCGGCTTTGGGTAGCATCACCCCCTCCAGTCCTTCCATCATGTCTCCGAATACCGTGCCTACCGCGCAACCCGAGGTACGGGTTTTTCTGGCCAGCTTTTCCTCAAAATCAGTCTCGACTTCGGTGCGTACAATCACGGTTTCCAGTTCTTTGTCGAAGTCTATGCCGGTAATAACCTCATTCGAGGCTAACATGCCCTGATTTCGCAAAAACCCCAGCGCCAGGTATTCCGGATAATCGCCGATGGTCATAGCGGTGACAATTTCCTGGCTGTTCAGAAAAATTGTCAGTGGCCGCTCTTCTATCACCTCAATTTCGACCACCTTGCCAAGGTGGTCGGTGCTTTCCACATTCCGGCTTAATCCAGTCACCGCAAGCGATGGGGAAATAAGGTAGCTTGGATCGTCAGATTTTGCCACTTTCTGCTCCCGCGACGGACTTTCACCGGATAACCCAGCTATTTTTTTGTGTAAATTGATATTACCTCTACCGGTGAAATTACCCGGCTTCCCGGAAAAAATGTCCATTACTGTCAAGGTCGCCCAGCTTTTTTGGGCAATCCTGTCCAAAAAAGTGCGGTACACGAAAGTCTGGAATGACAGGCAGCATCGCGGCAACTTGAACCGATGGAGACGGTTTAGCTTGGGAGGTTCACGCCAGTTGGGATTAACTGGCGAAGGTCAGAAAAGTCCCTTTATGCGAACCTTTCGGCATATGGTTTCACCGCATTTGATCTGAACGGCGGCTAATCATGCCGCTGCGCGCAACTCCAATGTCTGGTGAAAGTCCAGTTTGGGCCGATTTGCTTCGCCTGCAAAGGGCGTGTCTTAGCCCCCTAAAACTGTGCCACTATTTGTCTGGCACAGGAGGAATGAGG